>NZ_JAKGBD010000012.1:0-162673 GCF_021532535.1 Pseudoalteromonas sp. DL2-H2.2
TACCCTTAACAAAGGGCTTTACGTGAATTGGCGGGATCAGCCTTACCTTGATACCTAGCTTTTCTAACTCACGTCCCCAGTAGTTTGAGCCTGAACAAGCTTCCATAGCGACAATGGCGTCTGGATAGTTCAGCAGGAATGGCAACAGCTTGTTTCTTTTTAGTGCTTTATTAAAAACTGGTTTTCCTGCCTGGTTAACCCCACAGACCTGAAGAATGTTTTTTGCCAAATCAATTCCAATTAGACATACTTTCATCTGAACACCTCTTGTGAGTTATATTGAATCGTCAAATCAATATTGGCGCATTGCGACGCCGTTTGCACTTGAGGTGTTCATCTCATCATCCCTGTGGAGGGCTCCCGGCGCGTAACGCGTGTTATCGGCGTCCATGCCTCGCGTTCCTCGAACTGCGAAGCGGTGCTTCGGTTTCTCGTCACCCTTGTGCAAAGTAAATGTGCTCGCGTTGCTCGCTGTCATTGTACTTTGCACTACTATTCAATGGCTGAGCAGTTTGATTGATAGCGGCTGAGGTAGCTGGGATCAGCTAGCAGCTTTCTAAGCGCTTCATTAAACAGTGGTGCGTACTTCTTGCTCTGCGGGTTGATTAATAAAAACCCCCGATTGATAAAAGCAGGCTTAGGCTGGCGTACAAGACGGGTCTGATCTGTATCGGGCAGGGCTTTTGCGTACACCTTTCCTGTCTGCTCATCTAAAATGATAATATCTGTGCGCTGACGAAGCAGAAGTTGTAAGTTTTTGGTTGTGTAAATGGCTTCAGAAGTTTCGATATCGTATTGTTTGATTGCCTGCCAGAGCGTCTCTGGGTAGGTCAGTCCTTTATTTATCAGAAGTCGATAGGGTTTGAGATCCGCATACGAATCAAATTTAAAAGGTGTCTCATTTAAGTGATAGAAATACAAAATTTCTGAGGTAATGGGGTGAGCGGTATACACGTATTCAGAGGCTCTTTTCTCATTAAAGTACCAATAGGCACTACCGATAAACTCGGACTTTTTCCCTTCTTCATATGCGCGTTGCCAAGGCATAAAAACAAACCGTACTCGGATATCGTGCAAAGCAAAGGCATCTCGGATAAGCTGAGCGGTACATCCCTGATCCTGACGGTGCCTGTCTACGTATGGTGGCCATTGACCTGTTGTAATGTGGACTGTTTCGGCGGCACAAGAGAGACTGTAAAATAAAACAAGAATAATGTATTTCACTGACAATGCTCTGAAAACTGGGCTAAATAAAACTATAGCGCTTATTGTTGAATAAAACGAATAAGCCAGGAAAAGTGATTAACTAACTAATTGAAATTAAGGCTAAGCTGTGGAAAGTTTTGTAGATATTTATGAGCGAGCGTGTCAGCGCAAAGGGAGCACGGAGATATTGGAATCATTACTTAGCGAACCATTATCATCAGTACAGCTCGCTCGGCTTTCCGATGATGTATGGCTGGAGGAGTTCACTCGAAAAATATTTCAAAGTGGCTTTTACTGGTCGGTGATCAACGCCAAGTGGCCCGGGTTTCGCGAAGTCTTTTGGGATTTCTCTGTTGAGAAGCTGCTGTATATGTCACCTGAAATGTATGAGCAGCGTGCTCAGGACGAACGGATAGTACGTAACTATAAAAAAGTACAAAGTATTGCCGACAACTGCCTGATGATCCATGAATTAGCCCTTGAGCATGGCTCTTTTAGCGAGTTGGTTGCGCATTGGCCCGAGGACAACATCATCGAATTGTGGTCACTACTTAAAAAGAAAGGTAGCCGGCTGGGAGGAAATACAGGGGCGTATGCACTGAGGGCAGTTGGCAAAGATACCTTTATTCTAAGCCGGGATGTAGAAGCCTATTTGCGGGCGCACGAGGTGATCTCGGGTGGCCTGCATAGCCTGAAGTCACTTCGCGCTACACAGACATTCTTCAATGAGTTACGTAATCAAAGCGGTTATTCGTTACAAACATTAAGTCAGCTCGTTGCTTACAGTGTGGGTGACAATTTGGCAGGAGTATCATCATGAGTCATTTCTTCCCACGTTACACCGAATTAGGCGAGGCTTATCTGGTGCCACAGCAGCCTTATCAGTTTGAACAAGCTCAGGTATTGCTGACGAACCAGGCGTTGTTAACTGACCTGGGTCTCGACCTCGATCAACAACAGCTAAAAAACTACCTTGCGGGCTTGTCTCAGGTGAATAGCATCCAGCCGGTTGCCATGGCTTACTGCGGACATCAGTTTGGTCATTTTAACCCACAGCTCGGTGATGGGCGGGCACACCTAATTGCGTCATTCACCGCGTCTGATGGCCTGAATTATGACATGCACCTCAAGGGCTCTGGTGCGACTGTGTTCTCCCGTGGGGGCGATGGCCTGTGTGCACTGGGCCCCGCTATCCGGGAATACATTATGAGCCAAGCCATGCACGCGCTCGATGTGCCAACAACCCACTGTCTGGCGGTCTTGTCTACTGGTCAACACGTTATGCGTCAAACGCAGGAACCAGGTGCGGTTGTATGCCGGGTTGCTCGCAGTCATATCCGGGTCGGTACTTTTCAGCTGATGGCGATGAACAAAGATGCAGCAGCCATGGAGCAGCTTGTCGACTTGTGTATTCGCGAGCATTTCAGCGATATTACCTCAAGGGGTGAGGCCCGTATATTCGACTTCTTCAAACATGTGTGCAGCAAGCAATGTGCATTGATTTTAAAATGGATGCAGGTGGGGTTCATTCATGGCGTTATGAATACAGACAACACCCTGATAAATGGTGAGACCATAGATTACGGCCCGTGTGCCATGATGGAGTCTTTTTCATTTGATGCCGTATTTAGCTCCATTGACCGACAGGGGCGTTATGCGTTTGGTCAGCAGCCAAATATTGCCAGCTGGAACTGTGGGCGCCTGGCAGAATCCCTGATGCTGTTAGTCGATGATAAAGACGCCGCACTTGAACGTTTTTCAGAAATTTTAAGTCAGTTTGCCGACGATTTTAATCAAGGCTATCAGCAGATGTGGACCAAAAAGCTCGGCTTATTGACGTGGCAAGAGTCTGATCAGGCTCTGCTGAGTGAGCTACTTTCCCTGATGCAGCAAAATAAGCTGGATTACACCAATACGTTTGCTGCGCTGACTAATTCACTGCACACTAACCCACTGTCGAGCTATACTGTACCGGAGATGCTATCGGGCTGGGTAGCAAAATGGCGCGAGCGGATCGGCGACCCTGGTGAAGCACACGCGATAATGCAATCCGTCAATCCTGCCATTATTCCACGCAATGATATGGTTGAGCACTTTATTGCAGAGTTTAATCAGGGGGACAACAGTAGTGCTTTCACCAGCTGGTTAAATGCGCTGAAAACCCCATACTTATATCAGACTTATCCCGCGCAGTGGCTGGCAACAATGTCCAATGAACAAGCCTACCAGACGTTTTGTGGTACCTGACCTATGAATGAACAGAGCAGTCAGGCACTGACCTGGCAGGAAATTAAACGACAGATACTGACACATAAAACGCCTTTGATTTATGCGCATCTGATAGCGCTGTGTGCAGCGTTGGTCAGCGTGCCAATTCCGCTTATGATGCCCCTGTTGGTGGACGAGGTACTGCTGGCACACCCAGGTACTGCGGTCGAGACCCTCAATCAGGTGTTGCCCGCGCAGTGGCAGGGAGCAACGGGCTATATCATATCGATATTAATCGCGGTGGTCTGTATGCGCTTGAGCGCTCTGGTACTAGGGGTCGCGCAGTCCCGCCAGTTCACGATTATTGGAAAAGACATTTCCTATCGGATCCGGGAGAGACTGCTGGGACATCTGGCACAGGTACAGCTAAAGGAATATGAAACTCAGGGCGCTGCGGCAATTAGTTCACGATGTATCACAGATATCGAGACATTGGACGGGTTTATCAGCCAAACACTCTCTCGCTTTCTGATAGGTATTTTGACCATTGCAGGCACTGCGGTGGTGTTACTCTGGATTGACTGGGTGCTTGGTTTGATCATTCTGACGCTGAACCCGGCCGTGATTTACTTTTCCCGGCAATTCGGCAAACGGGTTAAGGATCTTAAAAAACACCAGAATAATGCATTTGAGGCGTTTCAGAGTGCCCTGGTGGATACCTTAGATGCGATTGCTCAGCTCAAAGCGATGCGCCGGGAGCAAAGCTACTTCGACACGGTTATTACAGCGGCAAAATCACTTCGTCACCATTCTGTGCAGTCTCAATGGAAGACGGACGCGGTTAATCGCCTCAGTTTCACAGTTTTCTTACTGGGTTTTGAAGTATTCCGTGCAATTGCGATGCTGATGGTGGTTTTTTCCGATCTGACTGTAGGACAAATATTCGCGGTGTTTGGGTACCTATGGTTTATGATGGGACCGGTTCAGGAGATCCTGAGTATTCAATATGCTTACTATGGCGCGACCGCAGCCTTGCAACGTCTGAACCAGGTGCTGGCTTTCAGTACTGAGCCGCAGCAATCAAGCAACAGCGAAGTTTTCAATCAGCCAACCATTCAAATCGATTTTCGTCATGTCAGTTTTGCCTATCAGGATGGACTGCCGGTTCTGAATGATGTCACATTGAGTTTACCCAGCGGTAAGAAAACGGCCCTAGTTGCGGTTTCGGGAGGCGGTAAATCGACTCTTGTGCAGCTGTTACTGGGACTATATCAGAAGCAGTCCGGGGATATTTTTATTAACGGTATGCCTGCAGAGGAAGTTGGCTTTCATGCCATTCGGGAGCATGTTGTCACTGTGTTACAGCAGCCCATTTTGTTCAATGCCAGTATTCGGGAAAACCTGGCCATGGGCAAAGTATGTGACGATGAACAGCTATGGCACGCATTAAAGGTCGCAGAGCTGGCCGAAACTGTGATGGCTATGCCACAACAGCTGGATACTGTGGTCGGGCGCAACGGTGTGCGGTTGTCTGGCGGACAAAAGCAGCGCCTGGCCATTGCCCGCATGGTTGCGGCGGATCCGAAAGTGGTTATTTTAGATGAGGCCACTTCGGCATTGGATGTCGAAACAGAAGCGAAGATCCACCGAAATCTCAATACTTTCTTATCGGGCAGAACTACGCTGATCATTGCCCACCGCCTCAGTGCCATCCGCCAGGCAGACCAAATTTACGTGCTGGACGACGGGGTGGTGAGTCAGGCAGGCGATCACCACAGTCTGGTGGCCGAACAGGGCTTGTATCGGGTGTTGTTCGGTCATCAGAGCTGAATGTAAAATTAACAAAAAATTCCTAAATAGTGTTAAGTAAATATTAAGACTTAATCTACTATTATTACTGTAATTTTCAGATTGCACTATTATTTTAGAGAGGGAAGGATGATGAAACTAAGAATGCTGAGCGCTGTTGTTACAGCTTTGATGGCAACCGGAGCGTATGCGGATGACCATAAAGAAGGGGTTTATTTGGGCGTTTTCGGCGACTACTACAACGCTGAGTGGGAGAATAGCCGGGATGCGGCCGGTGTCACTGTTGATGATTCCACCGGTTGGGGCGCTGAGCTGGGCTATCGCTTCAGTAAATACTGGAGTGGTCGTATTGAATATGCTGACATGGACTTTGACTTGTCAGGGCTTCGCACTGATTCCGTTGATGGAGACAGAATCGGTATTGATGGTCTCTACCACTTTAATGGCGGCCCTTTCTATGCACTGTTTGGTCTGAAGTCAATCGATGTGTTTGACAGCAACACATTTGCTAACGTCGGTGCGGGTTATCGTCATCACTTTAGCGAGAACTTTGCTGCGAACTTTGAAACGGCGATTTATCAGGGCATTGATCGTGGTTACACAGATGTAGGTGCAAAACTGGGTATTAACTACTTCTTTGGTGGTTCAAGCAGCAGCAAGCCCGTTGAGCCAGCACCTGCGCCAGAGCCAGAGCCTGTGGTTGTTGTGGCTGCACCTGTAGATACCGATAAAGACGGTATTTATGACATGGACGATCAGTGCGCGAACACACCAATGACTGATGCCGTCGATGCACAGGGCTGTACCTTGTACGAAGATAAAGAAGTCACTGTTAGCCTGCTGGTGCGTTTCCCGAACAATAATTCCAGTGTATCTCAACAGTATCTTGACGATATTCAGGCCGTTGTCAGTTTCCTCAATGAACACCCTGAAACAACCGTAGTACTTGAAGGCCACACTTCAGCGGTGGGTAAAGCCGAGTACAACAAGTGGCTGTCTAAAAAGCGTGCCGATTCAGTTGCAAAGCAGCTGATTGATAAGGGCATTGATAAAATGCGCATCACAACGGTCGGTTTTGGTGAAGAGCGCCTGAAAAACATGGGTGACTCTGCACAGGCCCATGCTGAAAACCGTCGTGTAGAAGCAAAAGTAAAATCTATCGAGCGTGTTAAGGTACAGCGTTAATCCTAACCTGTTTTACAAAGGCCCGGAAATATCCGGGCTTTTTTGTGTCTTAAGCATTCATAAAAACACCGTTTTTCCCTATCTTCATTCATGTGATTTATAGCGAACATAAGGCGACTTAGTGGCCGTTTGATTTTCATCTATACTCTAAGACCTTATAATAAATCATCATATTTTATAGATAAGTAAATTTATTGGAGTTGTTAACTTAAAAATTTAATTATCTGTTCACGTCACCAAGAGGGCAATATTGTGCTTCAAGAATATCGTAAACATGTTGAGGAGCGCGCAGAGCAGGGGATTGTTCCCAAACCACTGGATGCGCAACAAACGGCAGAACTGATCGAGTTATTGAAAACGCCACCAGCAGGTGAAGAAGAGTTTATCGTTGATCTCTTTATCAACCGTGTACCACCTGGGGTGGATGATGCGGCATATGTGAAGGCGGGTTTTTTAGCAGCTATCACCAAAGGCGAAGCGACGTCACCTTTGATCACCAAAGCCTATGCAGCAGAGTTGCTGGGTACTATGCTGGGCGGCTACAACATTGCCCCAATGATTGAATTGCTGGATGACGATGAACTGGCACCTATCGCAGTAAAAGGGCTGTCTCATACGCTGTTAATGTTTGATGCTTTTTACGATGTTGAGGAAAAAGCCAAAGCTGGTAATGCCTTTGCTAAGCAAGTGATTGAGTCCTGGGCCAACGCTGAGTGGTTCCTGGAAAAACCAGCAGTTGCAGACAAAATATCTGTTACCGTATTTAAAGTCACCGGTGAGACGAATACGGATGACCTCTCCCCGGCGCCGGACGCCTGGTCACGACCTGATATTCCATTACATGCACTGGCCATGCTAAAAAATGAGCGTGATGGTATCACTCCGGATAAGGCGGGCGAAGTAGGTCCGGTCACTCAGCTGGAGGCGTTGAAGCAAAAAGGCTTGCCACTGGCGTACGTTGGTGATGTAGTCGGTACGGGCTCTTCACGTAAATCAGCTACTAACTCAGTGCTGTGGTTTATGGGTGATGATATTCCGTTTGTACCGAATAAACGGGTAGGTGGTGTATGCCTGGGTGGTAAGATAGCACCTATTTTCTTCAATACCATGGAAGACTCGGGTGCGCTGCCGATTGAGCTGCCGGTAGACGACCTGAACATGGGTGATCAGATTGACATCTATCCCTACGAAGGGGTTGTGAAGCGTCATGGCAGCGATGAGGTGATCACCACGTTTAGCTTCAAATCTGACGTGATCCTCGACGAAGTGCGCGCAGGCGGCCGTATTCCTCTGATCATTGGTCGCGGCCTGACAGACAAGGCGCGGCAGTCACTGGGTATGGAGCCGGAAGAGATTTTCTGCAAACCTAAGCTAATTGAAGATTCAGGTAAAGGGTTCACACTGGCGCAGAAAATGGTTGGTCGTGCCTGTAATATGCCAGGTGTACGTCCTGGTCAGTATTGTGAACCGACCATGACCACCGTCGGCTCGCAGGATACCACGGGCCCAATGACCCGGGATGAATTGAAAGATCTGGCGTGTCTGGGTTTTTCAGCAGATCTGACAATGCAGTCATTCTGTCATACTTCGGCGTACCCTAAGCCCATTGATGTGAATACGCACCACACCTTGCCTGATTTCATCATGAACCGGGGCGGGGTATCACTGCGCCCGGGTGATGGCGTGATCCACTCATGGCTAAACCGTATGTTGTTGCCCGACACAGTAGGTACTGGCGGTGACTCCCATACGCGTTTCCCGCTGGGCATTTCCTTCCCAGCGGGTTCCGGTGCTGTAGCCTTTGCGGCGGCGACCGGCGTGATGCCACTGGATATGCCTGAATCTGTATTGGTGCGCTTTAAAGGCGAGATGCAGCCCGGGATCACACTGCGTGATTTAGTCCATGCAATTCCATACTACGCCATTAAACAAGGCCTTCTGACGGTTGAAAAGAAGGGTAAGATCAATGAGTTCTCTGGTCGTATTCTGGAAATTGAAGGGGTTGAACACCTCACTGTAGAGCAAGCATTTGAGTTGTCTGATGCGTCGGCTGAGCGCTCTGCGGCAGGCTGTACGGTCAAGCTGTCTCAGGAATCCATTGAAGAGTACCTCAATTCTAATATTGTGATGCTGAAGTGGATGATCTCTGAGGGCTATGGCGATGTCCGTACCATAGAGCGTCGTATCACTAAGATGGAGGAGTGGCTGGCCAATCCAGAGCTGATGACGGCGGATAGCGATGCTGAATATGCCCATACAATAGAGATTGATTTGGCAGAAATCAAAGAACCGATTCTGTGTGCGCCAAACGATCCGGATGATGCGCGTTTGTTGTCCGAGGTAACCGGTGAGAAAATTGATGAAGTCTTCATCGGGTCGTGTATGACTAACATTGGCCATTTCAGAGCGGCTGGTAAACTGCTCGATAATTTTGGTGGCCGTTTACCCACTCAGCTATGGGTTGCGCCACCGACTAAGATGGACAGAGATCAGCTGACCGACGAAGGTTATTACGGTATTTATGGACGGGTTGGTGCGCGTATCGAAACGCCGGGATGTTCATTATGTATGGGTAACCAGGCGCGGGTTGCGGATAAAGCAACGGTGGTTTCTACCTCAACGCGTAACTTCCCCAACCGGCTGGGGACTGGCGCCAATGTCTATTTGGCGTCAGCTGAGCTGGCAGCGGTTGCGGCGATTATGGGTAAGTTACCGACCCCGGCGGAATATCAGGAATATGCCGAGCGGATCAACGCCACGGCAGCAGATACTTATCGCTACCTGAACTTCCATAAAATGCCTCAGTACACCAAAAAAGCAGATAGCGTGATTATTCAGCAGGCTGTTTAAGCGACCGAGTAAACAGCCTTAAAGAGCCAGCTTCAAGCTGGCTCTTTTGTGTTGAGCGTCTGCGACATCTTGCCTGCTTTTTCATTAAATCTTTCATATTGTTTCAGTTGGCTTTCAGTGTCTTAAAGTCATATAGAGCCCCTTGACTATCCTTTCGTCTGGCTTATTATTGTACAACAATGTAAAAATCTGTAACCAGGGAGTGGTGCGTTTTTCCTTGCGTTACTTTTTGATCCACTCTGCGCAAGGTCTAATGTTATGAATAAATCGCTCATTATGGCGTGTTGTCTGGTGTCAGGCACCGCGGCTGCCGCTCCTAACCCATCCTACAGTGAAATTCGACTTGGTTTTGAATCAATCGATTACAGTGAAGCGCTCAATGATTTGAGCGGACTGGGTCGTCTGACCCAGGATGCCACAGTCAGTAACCCCACAATACGACAACTCTCCTACTCAGGTATTAATGACGACTGGGGTGTGTATATTGGGACCGCTGCAACCATATACACAGGTCTGGATACCGAAACCTGGTATGTCAACGATTTCACAGATCCTAATGACAGCTCAGTGACACACCAATTTGGTGCGGTGCAGACCAATGACTTTAAAGTAAAGTCTAACGAAATTGCCCTGAGTGCCGCCTACAATATGACGCGTGCGTTGCAGGTGACTATGGGGGGGCGGGTATTCACCACCAGTTTTACCCGCTCAGACTTCCAGTTTGCACAGCCAGGGGCAGGCCAGTTTGATCAGGTTTTACAGTCAGCCCCCCGTGGGGAGAATGATCCGGTGGCCCGCTTTAACTTACCCGGACAAAACAACTTAGATAGCGGCGATCTCGAAGGATTACCAGGTAATTTACAGTCTGTGGTTTCCACCACTGAAGACCAAATGAGCATCATTGCGGCGGCGGGACTGCGTTATGACAGCAAATTACAGGATGCCTTTAACAAATTTAGCTGGTATGCCGATGCCGAAGTCACGCTTCCCGTTTATACTCGGGTACAAAATACCCGTACCATAGAAAAAACCCTCAGTGAGACATTTAATGGCTGGGGCATTCAGGCACGTGCGGGCGTGCGCTATCAGGTGTTTAAGACTATTGCCGTAATGGCGGGCGTGGATGCTTCCTACAAAGAGCGTGACGCTATCTCTGAGTCCGATGGTAATCGCCGTACTGTGCCAGATATAGAATATACCAACCTTTCTCTTTCAGCTGGCATTCAGTGGAGTTATTAATGAACAAACACAGCAGTATCGCCTTATTATTGGCAGTTTCTTTATTAGGCGGATGTAAAACGCTGGATTCGGTGAGCAACATTGTCAGCAGTAACAAAGCCTCCCCAGAGCAGATCCAGGCCGCGTACAACAAGGCACAGGCAGCCTATCAGGAAGCCCAGCAGGCGCTGGGCTTGTCTGAAGAGGAGGCTTTATCAGAGTACGACAGCGAGCGCACAGCCAAAGCCGACAAGCTTTGGCAATCTCTGCAGGAGGATTTTGCCGAATTACGTGCAAATCCGGCCGAGTCACTTGAAAGCGCCTCTTTATTTTCTTCAGATACAAAAGCAGATGAAGTGATGGCGGCAAGCCAGGAAATTATCAGTTTAATTGCGGCCGCACAAAGTGCAAAGCAAGCGATCATCAGTGTGCTCGAGCCGATCCGCTCGCATTTTGCCGTGCTGGATAAACTGGCAACCCAGCAGCATTTTGAACGCCGTTATGCGCGTCTTGAGGAGCGCCATCAGGACCTGAAAGAAATGCTGGTGGCAGGTAAGCGGGAACAAGTAGAAGGTTACTTACCTGACTTACAGTCTCAGCTAAATGCGCTGGAGCAAGATGCGGCTGAGCATTACTTTCTGGGGAAAGTGCTTGAAGATGTAACCAGGTTGGCAAATTCAGAAAAGGCTGAGGTTTTACCTTCTGTCTATCAGGACGTAAAAGCCACAACGGAGTCTGCACAAAGCTTTATTCGTCAAAATGTGCGCGCGTATGATGATATAGAGCACAAGGTGAACCTGGCAGAGTTACAAGTGAAAAGAATGGAGCAGCTTTTTGCTGAGCATATGAGCAGGAAGGCGGCAATTGACGATAAGCGCTCAGAAGCCCCGTTACTGGCGCTCGAAGCGCAACTTCTGGAAATGACAAATAAGGCAGGCTTAGGGGATCTGCGCCACCTGAGTTTTAGCGAACAACTGGAGGCCATTAATAATAAGCTTTAAATGAATAAACGCATGTTTTTGGGCATGCGCATTTTATCAGCAGGATGGAGCTGTGTGCTTCAACGTGGAACATTATAAATAATAAAGAATGGAAAAGATGGATAAATTAGCGAACTTCAGATGGAAAAATCTGGCTTTGGCTTCGGCCGTCGCCCTGGTATTGACCGGGTGTGGAGGGGGAAGTGATGATCCAGTTTCAGATACTAACGGGGAGCCAACCCCTCCTTCGGTAGACGACAATAATCAGGCACCCGAAGTCAGTATTGCCGATGTGGCTGAACAATTAGAGCAAAACGCGTTTACACTGACTGCCACAGCCAGTGATGCGGACGGCTCTATCGCGGATTATACTTGGTCGCATAATTCACCACTGCAACTGAGCGGCACAGACACAAATAGCGCAAGTCCCTCTTACACAGTGCCCGATATTACTGAAGACACCACCATCACCTTCAGCGTGACTGTCACGGACGATAAAGGTGCTACCCACAGTGCCAGCAAAGCGGTCTTGATCAAGCGAAAAGTGAACTCGGTGACCTTAACGGGGATCGTGACGGATAAGCCAATAGCGAATGCAAATATCACAGTATCTGCTGGTGAGTCTGTCATGCAAACGACCGCGGGCAGTGATGGCTCCTATCGGGCAACACTGACAGTGGATGAAAGCGAAGCCAATAGACCGGTGAGCGTGACAGCTTTAGGCATCGATGGGCAAAGTCAGGTGAAATTTGTATCTGTTCTTAATTCGGTGGCACAGCTTGAGCAGCAGGCTGGTGAAGATGGATTATTGGATAAAGAAGAAAACTTTGGTGTTAATATTACCAATGTCACTACTGCAGAATACGCTTTAATGACTCGCAGCGGCGCCAGTCTCACCACCAACACTGAGCTGGAACAGGCGCTTTTAAATGTAGACGCCGATGAAAAAATCACCCTCGCAGCACTGATTAAAATAGTGGTCGACAACGACGAATTCTCTTTGCCAGACGGAGTCAGCTCAACACTAGACCTGGTTGACGATGAGCAAACGGCGCAGCAGTTTGCAGATGATGTTAATGAAACAGACCCTAACCTGATTGAACAGACCAAAGCAGAGTTGAAAAATGACAGCGACCTGATTGACGACTCGATAGCGTCGCTCAGTGGTGAGTTCATTTTACAGACGGTTAAGCATTACAATGCAAAGGCTTACCATATCAACCTAGACGAGGCTGGTACGGGCTCTATGACGGCGATTAACACCGTTGAGATTGACCGCTGGCAGCAAGAAAATAATAAAATCACAATTGAATTAAAACAGCCATTGCATATTTTTACTCCGCAAAATAACACCAATCGGTCAGATTATATTGAGTCACTGGAAATGACCATATTGGCTGAGAACGATGTTTTCAGAACAGTCGATGTTATTGAGCGCGGAAATACTGTGGTTACCGGTGATAACCCCACAACGGAAATATACGAAGCCAGCTATACCAGTAACTTGCTGAGCAAGCAAAAAACGGCTCAACCTGACTTGGCTGAAATGCTTGGTATTTGGTATCTGCAAATAGGGGATTCGGATGGCCGCACGGAGCAAGATCCGCCGCAGAAGTTTGAGTTTAAGGCTGATGGCAAAATAGTACCACTTGATGACCCTGATGATGTACTGACTTGGAAGATCGTTGATAACATCTTAGCTATCGAATATCAGGAGGGTGAGTATAGCGGTACGATCAACTTTTGGCTAACCAAAAAGCTGGGTGCGGGCTATCAGTTTGTCAGTCTTGACAGCAGTGATCCGCAGTGGCCAATGACTGAATTTGGTTTATGGATCAAAGCGCAAGAGGATGCCAGCTGGACAACAGAAACCATGATAGGACGCTGGCATGGGTTTGTTGGCTTAGCGCAAGACCGCTTCGACATGGATCTGTTTGCCTCTGGGGAGCTGTATATTGATACCATTGATTATCATTATTCATGGCGGCTGACGAATGGTATTTTCTATCGTGAACGCTTTAAGCTAAATGGTGAACTCATCAAATACTGTGATGTTGCCTTAGCTAATTGTCATCTGGAAACCAGGGTGACTCATCAGCTTATCGCGGCGGTTGATGATCACTACTATCTTGAACGCCAGTTTGAGCGCTTTGACGACATGGGCGAACAAACGATGGATCTGCATGATGTACTTATTTATCGCTACTCGGCTTCCACGGCGCAAAATGTCTTTTATCCACGCAATATAGATGGCTGGCATGTGCTTTGGGTGAAAGATGAAGGCAGTGCAAGCTGGTCTCGCATAGAGTTTGGTACCGTAACCTACACAGAAGGGGATGGCAAAACTGTCACTAAAAATGAGCTCTATATCAATGGTAGCCTCCATGAATTTGAATTAGTCGACGGACGGCTGCAATTCACCAAGTCGGGTGTAAGTTATCAACTGGCCCTGTTGGAGTATACCGCGCAAGCGATGCGGATATGTTTATATGAAACCGAGTTGGGTTGTCAGGAGCAGGATCAGCAAACCTGGTACTATCAGCCGACACGGTTCACCCTCACAGCAAGCGCTGACGAGTTTGGACAGGTCTTCCCTGAGTATCAGAAGGTGATTGAAGGTGAGTCGGCCTCATTTTATATCCAGCCTGAACCGGGTTATATGGCGTCAGAAGTAACCGGGTGTAATGGCCAACTGGATGGACAAGAATATTTCATTGGATCTGTCACTGAATCTTGCGATGTGTCGGTTGTTTTTGCCCCATTGCCTGAACTTCAGGTTACGGCCAACACAACGACGGGGGGGAGCCTGTCACCGCTCAGTCAAATGATCACCCAAGGCAACACTGCAGAAATCTCTGTGGCCAGTGAGCAGGGATATGTACTGGACCATATCTTTGGCTGTAATGGTACGCTGGAAGGGGCGCAATATGTGATCCCGAAAGTGATGGAGAATTGCACTGTTGAGGCTTCTTTTAAAGCGGTAGACATCAAGGCTGATGGCTTTTTAAGTGATGTGAAACAGTATTATTCCGATACCGTTCAGTTGACTTACAGTGCAGATCAGAATGCACAAGTCAGCATGGCGCCCTATGGCCAGTTTGATGCGCAGTGGAGTGAGTCCGGTGAGGTGATGGTCTTTGTGCCGCAGCAGGAAGTATCGTGGACTGCCTTTGAGCACATCGCGGATAAGCAGGTTAAGGTAACTCATCGCCTCGAACAGTTAGAGCTGTCTTTGCGTGGCATGCCGAAACAGTTCAACTTTTTGAAAAAATTCACCCGATTGGAAGATGATGTCGAAGTCGACAGCTATGTTGAAAACCTGCAGTTGGATTTTGTTGCCAATACAGAGATGCTGACGCCATTTAATTTGGCCGGCACCTGGAGCGTAGCGGGTTTTGATCCCAATCAACCCACGCTGGATGTCACCTTTAATGATGACGGTACGGGCCTGCAAACCGTATTCGGCCAGGCTGCTGAGCCGATCAGCTGGTCGGTAACGGGAGATCAGTTAAGAGTCGAGCGCCAGGATGGGGAGACCAAGACGGTGCTGTTCTACGTTGAAAAACAATTCGATGTGGGATACCAAGTGATCGCAGTGCCGCAGTTTGACAATCAGGCACCAAGCAAAGGCTTGATGATTAAACATCAGGAGTTGGCACCCCGTACAGCTCAGGATTATATCGGTCGCTGGCGTTATATAGACGGGGTTGAGCTGGACGAAGAAAATTTTGCCATGGAGATTTTCGAAAATGCTGATCAGCCAGACTATCTAGATATTCAGTTTGGCGCCGCAACAACGTCATTTCAGGGGCGCTTGAAAGAGGGTCAACTGTTACGCAGTCGCTATGCCATTCGGGACGGTGAGGGCAATCTGATCGGGTATGAGCGCACTTGTCCACAAGGCAGCAGTTGCGACGAGTTTGATGAAATGGAATATCAACTGGTGGCGGTTTCCGCAGAGCGGCATTACTTTGTCAGAAATGTTTTCTTTAATGGTAACAAAACCAATAGCTTAGGGCGTATTCTTGTGAAAGAGTATACGATGGATACGGGCATACCAGAATCCAAAGATTATCTGTTTGACCGTATGGCAGGGGTTGAAGAGGGCTCAAACACCAATTGGTTGATCGAAGACAGTGCTTGCTCGGGCGAGGCCAATGGCAATGCCTGTGTGACCATCAATGAGGTTCAGCATGAAGCTGAGTTAAAAGCGGGTCATGTCTACTTTAATCGTGACGGAAGCGACTGGGATCTGGCAGTTATCCCGAATAGTAATTCGTTTGGGTTTATCGAGTTGCAGGTGACCGAAGTGCTTCCACCGCCGGGAGAGGGACCGCAAGTACCAGCGCAAAGTTTTGTTGTAAGGTTAGCGCTGTAATACACTGAACTAGATTAAATCTTGCCTGCCCGGTTGTTGGGCAGGCAGTATCAACTTATGTTAATAATCAAGATGGTTGTTCTGCGCAGGAGTTGTTTAGAACTATTATTTACCCAATTCATAAAAGAAGGTTAATTATTTCATTTTGGTGAATAAAACCAACAATTCAAAATCAAAATTCCCCTTCAAATAGATTAAGATCTCCGCCAAATTGTCATCCCTAGGCGAGAGCAAAATGACCGCAGTAAACAACCAGAATTTGCTACAACTTCGTTTTATTCAACAAGCGCAGATCGATGCCGTTAAACCTTCGTTTAACCGTCTGCCAGATAACCCGTATGCAGACGGCGCATTCAGAAAACGCCGTTACTCTGTATTGAAATTTGCCAATGGCGAGGTGGCATTGCAGCCGACCAAAGCCTTTGTCCAGGACGACTCAATCAATACCTTTCAGGGTAATGTTGAGCGCGTGTATGAAAACCTGGAAGACGCCCTGATCCACAGCGAGGGTTTCAAGCACCTGCTCAATGAGTTTAAAGCAATGACAGGTATCAGCGATGAGCGTGATATTGAAGTACACCAGTTCCGCATGCTGGCCATTGAGAGTGATACGCCACCGGCACCAGAAGGCGTGCATCAGGATGGTTTCGATCATGTGTGTGTATGTGGTGTTTCTCATGAGAACATCGCAGGTGGTGAGCTGTTGGTGTACGAGCACAAAGACGCTGAACCCTGCTTTAAAATGGAGATCAAAGATGGTCTGTTTGCCCTGGTCAATGACCGTGAGGTTTGGCACAACGCGACGCCAATGAACAAGTTAGATGCCACGCAGACCGGCTACCTGGACTGCTTTGTGTTCACCGCGTAAGAGGCCATTATGAATCTGAATCAAGTGCGTCGTCAGTTTCCTGCCCTGATGCAGCAAGTCGCAGGTCGCTCTCCTATTTTCCTGGATGGCCCGGGCGGCTCTCAGGTGCCACAGTCTGTGCTAAGTGCCATGTCTGCATACCTTGGGTACTTTAACTCAAACCTGGGCGGGGCGTTTTTCTCCAGCGATAAAACTGTCGAGCTGATGAACAATGCGCGTCAGGCGGTGGCGGATTTACTCAATGCCCCGGCCAAAGAGCAGGTTGTGTTTGGTGCCAACATGACCAGTCTGACCTTTAGCTTTAGCCGCGCGATTTCCCGCGACTGGCAGGCGGGTGATGAAGTGATAGTCACCAACGCCGACCATTTCTCGAACGTGTCGTCATGGCGTCAGGCTGCCGAAGACAAAGGCGCAAGTGTGCATGCGGTGAAAATAAATGAAGCCGACTGTACGCTGGATATGGATCATTTTCGTAGCCTGTTGAGCAGCAAGACCAAGCTGGTGGCGGTGACTTATGCGTCGAACACCACAGGCTCTATTAATGACATAAAGCAGATCGTTGAGCTGGCGCACCAGGTGGGTGCTCTGGTGTATGTTGATGCGGTGCACTATGCGCCCCATGAGCTGATCGATGTGCAGGCACTGGACTGTGATTTTCTGGCATGTTCTGTCTATAAGTTCTTTGGTCCGCACGTGGGTGTGGTTTACGGTAAAATGGCCCACCTAGCTGGCTTTACGCCTTACAAAGTAGAACCGGCCAAAGACGTGGTACCGGGCCGCTGGGAAACCGGGACTCAGAGCTTTGAAGGCCTGGCGGGTGTGGTGGCGGCCATTGATTACATTGCATCTCTGAGCGGTTTGCCAGAAGATACGCCACGACGTGAGCGTCTGAGCGTCGCATTTGCCAACACCAAGGCCCATGAAATGGCGTTAAGTGCGCACTTTTTGTCGCGTTTGCAAGCGTTCCCGCAGATCCGCTTATATGGTATCGCAGACACAGAGCGTCTGGCTGAGCGCACACCGACCTTTGCATTGACCTTTGATGGCATTGCGCCGCGCGCGGTGTCTGAATACCTGGGCAAGCACCATATTTGTGTCTGGGATGGTAACTTCTATGCGCAGGGGTTGTGCGAGCAGCTTGGCGTGATGGAAAGCGGCGGTGTAGTGCGGATTGGCTGTATGCACTATAACACCATCGAAGAGCTGGACGTTCTGTTCGGTCACTTCGAAACGTTACTGGCACAGTAATCATAAAAAAGGCGTCTGGTTAGACGCCTTTTTTAATACAGCTCCCCATTAGCAGCCATACTGAGGCTTGTTACTGACACAGCCCAG
Source organism: Pseudoalteromonas sp. DL2-H2.2 (assembly GCF_021532535.1). NCBI lineage: Bacteria > Pseudomonadati > Pseudomonadota > Gammaproteobacteria > Alteromonadales > Pseudoalteromonadaceae > Pseudoalteromonas > Pseudoalteromonas sp. DL2-H2.2. The sequence continues at coordinate 18,038 of NZ_JAKGBD010000012.1, forward strand.
ATAGCTCATACAGTACCAGGCAGGTTGCGTATGTGGGCAGGTTGCAGGGGCCAGGCTGTTACCGCCGGCAATGTCTTGTGTCTGCTTGTTATTCAGGGGGATAGAATTGAGTTGCTTGATAGATTTTTTCGATAGGGTTAGTTTCATGGTCCTGTCCTTAAGTGTTGTTTTAACAGGTCCATCATATTAGTATTTAGTCAAAGTTGACAATTGAGAAAATTTTAACCAATTATATTTGTCCAACGTGGATCTGTAACTAAAGGCTCACTCTCATTATAAATGATCTTCAATATAATGATTGAGCTGGCCTATCCGGGCGCTCATGCCCTCGATGATCTTATCCTTAATTTTCTCTCTGATCACATTCGGCAGGCGTGTCAGGGCATCGGGTGTAATGGCCAGTAAGATGGTATCTTTGCGTGCCAGCGCGCTGGTGCTGCGCTCCCTGTGAGTGATAAAGGCGCCTTCTCCAAGAAACTCACCCGGACCGACCCGGCCAATGGCATGATGTTGATCCTGAGTATAGATAGACAGCTCGCCGCTGAGCACAATATAGAGTCGGTTATCTTTGTCAAAGCGCCGAAATGCATGCTTATCCTGACTGACCAGGTAAAGGTGGCTGAATGACTCGAGCAACACCTGGCGCTCAGACAGTGTAAATTCTTTAAAAAAGCTCAGTCTGTTGAGTATTTCCAACTGTTTTATCAGCGGGATATGCTCCAGTAATTTCATTATTCAGTGCGCGATAGGATCAAGATGACTGCATAGTGCTTGCTTTTTAAGGTGGGGTCAAGGGACAAGCGCGTGGCGTAAGCCACCGGGTTGAGTCCCGGCGGCCAGGCATGTATTTAGCAGTTTGGATCATAAGGTGAAGTAGGGCAGGTTAGCCCCTGGTAGGTCATACATCCCTTGTTATAGGGGGAGCTGGCATACTGGCCGCCCGCGGCCTGTGGCGTTAACTCCTGCGCCAGCGGAGTTTTGTTGTTTAAGCGTTTGAGTGATTTTTTCTGTAATGTGATTTTCATAGTCGTTCCTTAAATATTGGGTTTTTTTGTGCAACGGCACTTTCTCAAAATACGATTTCCAGCTTTCAGGAACAAGTGATGATTTTTCATACAGGTGGCTGTGTACTCAGGTAAAGTTACGCTCCTTCAGTTTGCGGGTCAGGGTGTTGCGACCCCAACCGATTTTCAGGGCGGCTTCTTGTTTATGGCCATGGCATACAGCGAGCGCCGTTTTTATTAAGCGGGTTTCGAGCTGGGCCTGTACCTGAGGCCAGATGTCTTCTTTACCCTGATGCAGCTCCTGCTCCAGCCAATGCTGAAAGGCGTCGAGCCAGTCACCTTCAATGGCTTCGCTCGTGGCGGCTTTGAGCGGTTGATTCAGCTCCTCTGGCAGATCTGCGACATTGATAACATCGCCCGGGGCCATTACAGTTAACCAGCGGCAGCTGTTCTCAAGTTGACGCACATTGCCAGGCCAGTGAAATGCCTGCATCACAGTGAGCGCCTCTGGCGTCAGTATCTTGCAGGGCACTTTCAACTCTTTGGCACTGCGGGCGAGAAAGTTTTCACTCAGTTTGGCAATGTCTTCCCGGCGTTCCCGCAAAGGAGGGAGCTTAAGACGAACAACGTTCAGGCGGTGGAATAAGTCTTCACGAAACTCACCCTGTTCAACCAGGCGCTCCAGATCCTGATGCGTAGCCGCAATGATCCGCACGTCGACCTTCACACTGTGATGACCGCCCACCCGATAAAATTCGCCGTCTGCCAGCACCCGTAATAAGCGGGTTTGCACATCCAGTGGCATGTCGCCTATTTCATCCAGAAATAAGGTGCCACCATTGGCCTGCTCGAAGCGTCCGCGACGAATGCTGTCAGCACCCGTAAAGGCGCCTTTTTCGTGACCAAACAATTCCGATTCGACCAGATCTTTGGGAATGGCCGCCATATTCAGTGCGATAAATGGCTGCTCACGACGCGGACTGTGATTGTGCAGCGCTCCCGCAACCAGCTCTTTACCCGTGCCCGACTCGCCATTGATCAGCACACTCATGCTGGAGACGGAGAGTTTACCGATCGCCCGGAAAACCTCCTGCATAGCCGGAGCTTCTCCGATAATATCGGGCTGTTTGCCATTGCTGCTGGGGCGTTTGGCTTTGTTATTTTGCGAACTGGCCTGATAGGCGCGCTCCACCAGGGAGACGGCTTCATCCAGGTCAAATGGCTTGGCCAGATATTCAAAGGCGCCCTTTTGAAACGCATTGACAGCAGAGTCCAGATCGGAGTGGGCCGTCATGATGATCACCGGCAGGTTAGGGTGCTGTTCGGCAATCTCTTCCAGCAAGGCCATGCCATCTATGCCCGGCATTCTGACATCAGAGATCAACACGGCAGGCTGATCATAGGTCAGTGCGGTGAGCACATCCTGGCCGTTAGAGAAACTCTCAGTTTGAAAGTCTGCGCGGGCCAGCGCTTTTTCCAGTACAAAGCGAATAGATGCATCATCATCGACAAGCCAAACATTTTTCATGGTGTGATCCCACTTCTTAAACTAGGTTACGAACACACGTCTGTAAGACGTGTTTATGCTTCAAAGGGCAGGTAGATAGCAAACTCGGTATGGCCGGGCCAGCTGTCGCAATCAATAAAGCCATGATGCTGCTCGACCAGTGTCTGGGCAATCGATAAACCCAGCCCAGAGCCGCCTTCCTTATTGGTGACCATTGGGTAAAACAAGGTGGCTTGCATTTCCTGCGCAATACCCGGCCCGTTATCGGTGACCCGGATCTGTAAGGCTTTTTTCATCAGTTGCTTGCCGCGTCTTACCCGGTGACGGATCCGGGTAGATACTTTTATCTCGCCTTGTTCACCCAGCGCTTGCTGTGCGTTGCGAATAATATTGAGTACGACCTGCTGGATCTTGGCTTCGTCCATTATCACATCCGGGATGCTGGGGTCGTAGTCTTTGACCAGATGGATCCCGGGGGCACCATCGAGTTCACTCAGTCGGATCACGGATTCCAGCATGCGATGGACGTTACAGGGCTCCTTTCTGGGTAACTCATTGGGGCCCAGTAGTCTGTCCACCAGTTCGGTCAGGCGGTCGGCCTGTTCAATGATTAACTCTGCGCACTCGTCACGTTCTTCCTGCTGCACTTCGTACTGCAATAATTGCGCCGCTCCTCTGATCCCGCCGAGTGGATTTTTGATTTCATGTGCCAGTCCACGGATCAGGTTGCGGGCAGCCTGATATTGATGGGCCTGATTAAAGGCCTGATCGAAGCGCAGCTCCTCATCGATACGGCGACACTCAAGCTGAATAAACGCCCGACCCTCAAACATAAAACGCCGTGCAAACAGGTTCAATGTGCTGGCGCGGTTATCGATGAACACCACGTCTACCTTGTGCTGCTGGCAGTCGACGCCATCGTCCAGTACATAACGCTGGAGCCGTTTCATGTCGATCATGTGGTGATGAAAAATCGCTTCAAAAGGTTGGTTCAGTAAGCGTTTGCTGCCCAGCCCAAGCAGTTCGCTGGCACTGTTGTTGGCAAAATAAATGGTCAGATCTTCGGTTAGTAAGATCACTGCAGTGGAGAGATTTTGCCATAACTCGTGTATTAATTCAGAGGCGGGTTGTGCCATATTGGATCACCTTGCACCAAGTTGGTGCACAGCAGATTAGCACACCTGTTATTATAATCAACGGTTGAGCAGGCTGGCGCGGTGCAGGAAAAAGGTGGTTACTGCACTTTGGGCAACCAGCATGCCTTTGTCATCAAAAACCTTCATTTGCAATTTGTGTTCCCCCCTGGGCACATCACGCAAGGCAAATGACGCCGAGGTTTGTTTTGGACCAGCAGGCTTGCCATCAAGAAACAGCTGAACCTGAAAACCATTGGCAAATCGGGGGGTCACTAACCCACTCACATAAACGCTGCCACTGTTTTCCCGCAGTGTTTGCTGATCGCTGGGGGCGGTAATTTTTGCCTTATAGGTCACCACAGGCGTTGTCGGATTGGGGGTCAGAATGCTGGTATCCGTGGCCGGCATGGTGAGCATATTGGTGCTGAGTTTGACTTTCTCAGAGCCCTTTTTCGGCACATCGGAGTATACCCAATTGCCGTTTTTGTCTTTCCAGCGGTAGACCTTTTGATCCGATACAGCGCTGCCGCTGTACACCAAACACAGAATCACCCAATAAAGCCGCAACACAATTTCACCTTGCTCAAAAGACGCACATGACCAGCTATAACTTTAGTGCTTTTAGCGCAAGTTTACCATTGCACTGATACGAAAAAAGCCCGCAACGCGGGCTTGAGAACACATATGATTTAAGAGCGCAGAGTCAGCCTGTTCTTTCACCGAGCAGCTGCCTGGCCGGTGAGCGAATACGGCTTAATTAAGCATTCCGGGCTGCGCAGTGCACAAGCCTTATCAGCCTGTACACACCAGAACACAGAAAATCAGCTTATACGCTGTAGTACATTTCGAACTCAACCGGGTGAGTTGTCATGTTCAGCTTCTCAACTTCCTGAGATTTCAATCCGATGTATGCATCAATCAGGTCGTCAGTGAATACACCGCCCTGAGTCAGGAACTCACGGTCTGCATCCAGAGAATCCAGTGCTTCTTGCAGTGATGAGGCAACTGTCGGGATCTCTGCAGCTTCTTCCGCTGGCAGGTCATATAAGTCTTTGTCCATCGCATCGCCAGGGTGGATCTTGTTTTTGATACCATCAAGGCCAGCCATCAGCATGGCAGAGAACGCCAGGTAAGGGTTCGCAGTAGGATCCGGGAAGCGTACTTCAATACGACGTGCTTTTTCAGACGGTACAACCGGGATGCGGATAGACGCTGAACGGTTACGTGCTGAGTAAGCCAGCATAACAGGTGCTTCGAAGCCAGGTACCAGGCGCTTGTACGAGTTGGTAGAAGCGTTTGCAAATGCGTTGATAGCTTTAGCGTGCTTGATGATACCACCGATATAGTAAAGCGCTTCTTCAGACAGACCGCCGTACTTGTCGCCAGCAAAGATGTTTTTGCCATCTTTACCCAGTGACTGGTGACAGTGCATACCAGAACCGTTGTCGCCTACCACAGGCTTAGGCATAAAGGTCGCTGTCTTGCCATACAGGTGCGCCATGTTGTGGATAACGTATTTCATTTCCTGAATTTCGTCAGCCTTGATCACCATAGTATTAAAGCGTGTTGCGATCTCGTTCTGACCGGCAGTGGCTACTTCGTGGTGGTGCGCTTCAACAACCTGACCCATTTCTTCCAGAACCAGACAGGTCGCACTACGCCAGTCACCTGATGAATCTACCGGTGCAACCGGGAAGTAACCGCCTTTTACGCCTGGACGGTGACCCATGTTGCCTTCTTCATAGCTTCTGTCTGAGTTCCAGCTTGCTTCCTGGGCATCAATTTTGTACATAGAGCCAGACATGTCTGTTTTGAACTTCACGTCGTCAAACAGGAAGAACTCAGGCTCAGGGCCGAACAGTACGGTGTCCGCAATACCAGTAGAGCGCATGTAGTCTTCTGCACGCTTAGCAACAGAACGCGGGTCACGTTCGTAACCTTGCATGGTTGATGGCTCAAGTACGTCACAACGTACGATCAGCGTGGTTTCTTCTGAGAAAGGGTCTAGCTTAGCGGTAGAGGCATCTGGCATCAGGACCATGTCTGATTCGTTAATGCCTTTCCAGCCTGCGATTGACGAGCCGTCGAACATCTTGCCGTCTTCAAAGAAGTCTTCATCGGCCTGGTGATGAGGAATAGAAACGTGTTGCTCTTTACCTTTGGTATCCGTGAAACGTAAATCAACGAATTTAACGTCGTGTTCTTTAATAAGGTCTAAAACCGATTGTGACATGTGTCCTCCGACTCGTAGGGTTATTTTTTGTTGCAGTGCTCTGCATTTGCGCACTACTAAGCGTTATTCGTGCCAGTTTTTATAATGCATTATTAATCAATAGTTTATTTTTATCTGTAACATATGGAACCTCAATGCGCACCAAGTTGGTGCGCGTTGATATTGGAATTCGCACCACCCTGGTGCGCTGCGCAATGGTTTCAATGTAGCACATGGCTGTGACTGTGGAGCGATAAAACAGCATACTTTAGTTATTTCACGGGTTGGGCTGTAAAAAAAAGCTGGATAAACTTTCATCTGTCACATTATTAGGGGATAATACGCGACCTTTAATTGTGGATCGGCATCTTAGGTGCGCATTTTTGCGCGATTCGACTAGGATCACTGAGGGCCAACTTCTCTGAGTAAAAATATGAGCATTGAAAAGTTAAGAAATATCGCGATCATCGCGCACGTTGACCATGGTAAAACTACCCTAGTCGATAAGCTGCTAGAACAATCTGGCACATTAGAGACACGCGGTGGCAACGAAGAGCGTGTCATGGACTCGAATGATATTGAAAAAGAGCGTGGCATCACCATCCTGGCGAAAAACACCGCCATCGAGTGGAACGATTACCACATCAATATCGTAGACACCCCGGGACACGCCGACTTTGGTGGTGAGGTAGAGCGTGTACTTTCAATGGTTGACTCAGTATTGCTACTGGTTGATGCCCAGGAAGGTCCGATGCCGCAAACGCGTTTCGTAACGCAAAAAGCATTCGCACTGGGTCTGAAGCCTATCGTTGTTATCAACAAGATCGACAAGCCAGGTGCACGCCCTGACTGGGTAATGGATCAGGTATTTGACCTGTTCGACAACCTGGGCGCGACTGATGAGCAGCTTGACTTCCAGGTTATCTACGCATCTGCTATCAATGGTTGGGCGACGCTTGACCTGGATGAGTCGTCAGACAACATGCAGCCAATGTTCGAAGCGATTGTTGAGCAGGTAGAAAAGCCAGACGCAGATCCGGAAGGCGCGTTCCAGATGCAGATCTCTCAGCTGGACTACAACTCTTACATCGGTGTAATCGGTGTAGGCCGTATCAAGCGTGGTACAGTGAAAGTAAACCAGCAAGTCACTATCGTTGGTGCTGACGGCTCAACACGTAACGGTAAAGTAGGTCAGGTTCTGACTTATTTAGGCCTTGACCGTCATGAAGCGCAAGAAGCACAGGCTGGCGATATCATCGCTATCACAGGTCTGGGTGAGCTGAAAATCTCTGACACTGTGTGTGATGTCAATGCGGTTGAAGCGCTACCTGCGCTGTCTGTTGATGAGCCTACGGTAACCATGACCTTCTCTGTAAACACGTCACCGTTCTCAGGTCAGGAAGGTAAATTCGTTACTTCACGTAACATCCTTGAGCGTCTTCAGGCTGAACTGGTACACAACGTTGCACTGCGCGTTGAAGAAACCGACAACCCGGACAGCTTCCGCGTATCAGGTCGTGGTGAACTGCACTTAGGTATTCTGATTGAAAACATGCGTCGTGAAGGTTACGAGCTGGCGGTATCTCGTCCAGAGGTAATCCTGCGCGAAGTAGATGGTCAGCTGGAAGAACCGTACGAGACAGTAACGGTTGACGTTGAAGAAGAGCACCAGGGTTCTATCATGGAGCAACTGGGCCTGCGTAAAGCAGAAATGACCGACATGGCACCAGATGGTAAAGGCCGTATCCGTATGGACTTCATCATGCCTTCTCGTGGTCTGATCGGTTTCCAGACTGACTTCATGACACTGACTTCAGGTTCAGGTCTGATGTACCACACGTTCGATCACTACGGCCCACACAAAGGCGGTAACATTGGTCAACGTAAGAACGGTGTACTGATCGCAAACGCAGCGGGTAAAGCGCTAACTAACGCCCTGTTCAACCTGCAAGACCGTGGTAAGCTGTTCATCGGTCACGGTGTTGAAGTATACGAAGGTATGATCATCGGTATTCACGCACGTGACAACGACCTGACAGTTAACGCCCTGAAAGGTAAGCAGCTGACTAACGTACGTGCATCGGGTACTGACGAAGCACAGAACCTGGTTCCGCCTATCATCATGACACTTGAGCAAGCGCTTGAGTTTATCGATGATGATGAGCTGGTAGAAGTCACACCAGAAAGCATCCGTATTCGTAAGAAGCTACTGACTGAAAGCGAGCGTAAGCGCGCAAGCCGTCAGGCCAAGTAATTACTGTCGAATACAAAAAACGCCGCATTTGCGGCGTTTTTTTGTTGCTGTAGTTGGCGAGATCAGAATAGCCCATAGGCTTCTGTTTCTTCCGGTTCATAGTCTTGTAAGTGATCCGGACGGAAAATGGCGCTGGGGTCGAGCACCAGGCTGTGATGCTCTCCCTGTTTAATCAGCCCTTTCATCATTTTGCGGGTTTGCGGGTCAATCTCAAAACCCATACTGGTCATTTCATGCAGAGACTTGATGTCCGACTCATCGCAGTGAATATTGTCTTCGACCTGATCGACCAGCAGCCCAATGTGTGGCCGCTGCCCATCTTGGGTGGTAAATACGATGATGGGTTTGTGGTCGAGGATGATCTGATCCCGGGCTGATTCAAACAGGCGGATCAGCTTCATAAAGGTGGTTGCTTTTTCTTTTTCCAGCAATCGCAGGGCCTCATCTTTATCACCCTTGGCATTGAGGGTGAGCAGCTTGTCGGCGAGCGCGTGGAGCTTATTATGGGGCTCCTCAAAGCGTGCCAACAGTGTGCGTAAGTCGTCATTGTCGGTTTTAAAGCTGTAGTACCACTTGCCAAAAGCGCATTGCTTGGGATCTTTGGCTTGGGTAAAAGGCTGATCGTTATAGATGCTGCGTTCCAGCTCTGCGAGCCAGGCTTTGTGATCTTGCTCGCGCTCTTGCAACATAGTGACCATAGACTTGTTTATGTCGTAGGACGATTGGTTATTCAATATCAAACCGAGGTCGAAAATAGGCGTCGGTGTGCCCATATAATCTTTTACCCCCATAAAACTGGGGTTGTCGTTGGGCAAAGAGGTAAGGTTGCCTTCATAGCGCTCCGTCAGCAGGATATCCAGTATCTTTAGTGAAATGGTTTTTTTCCCTACCCGAAAATTGATTAAGTCCATGTCTGCCTCTGTACGTTAACGTTATGCCCTAAGCATAGACATTATTGAAAATAAGATCGATACACACGGGGTTTATTCTCCGTGCCTGTGAGCCCAAAAATAGCCCTGATCACCGGGTCTTTTTTTAGCACCTGTTGCATTGCGCCACTCAGGCATGCACGTTGGACAGGTTGTGGGCAGTAGTTGAGCGCTGAGATAAAAATGGCGGCGTTAAGAAAGCCCTCAAAGATCTGCGGGCTGACAGCCAGTGTATGTTTGGCAGCCAGAGTGCGAAATAAATCACACAGCTGTGCCTTGCACTCATTCGGGTTGGGCACAACTTCGCTTATCATCAGCGTGGGTTGACTGGTCAGCTTGGCAAACAGTGCACTGGACGAAGTGAAAGACACCCCGGTAAAGGTGCCTTTAAACCCCCGGTGCATGGCTTTGTCGATAAACACCGAAAGAGGTTGGTAAGTGCCAATCATCGCCACAGCCGTCACTTCATTGCGCATGATCGCCTTGAGGGCCTTGTTGATATCGGCACTGTTGCGGCGAAAACGCGCCGTGACTTTGGGGGAGAGGCCGCGTGCGTTCAGTGCCTGGCGAAAACTTTTCTCCAGAGTCAGGCCAAACTCGTCGGCCTGGATCAGCAGAGCAATGGCTTTGTGTCCTTGTTCATCAACCAGGTAACGGACCTGTTCAGTGGCTTCATCCATATAGCTGGCGCGCCAGTTAAACACTGGATAAGGTGTGTCGTGGCGCAAAAAGTCCGCACCGGTAAAAGGCATTAAAAATGGCAGTTGATGGTGCGTCAGAATAGCCTGGATGGCATGGGCGGTGGGCGTGCCCATGTTACCAAACAGGGCCAGTACCTTATGCTGCTCAATCAGATAACGGGTGTTGATGACGGTACGGCTGGGTTCGTAGCCGTCATCCAGCACCATCAGTGAAACCGGTTGGTGAGATTTGCCTGGTCGGGCGTTGGCATAATCAAAGTACAGCTGTGCCCCTTGCCTGAGTTGCTGACCAATGTCTTTGGCCGGGCCAGTCAGTGCGACTGACATGCCGAGCCTGAGCTCGTCATCGGCGATAAGCTCAGGGCTGCCCAGCAGGGCAATACAGCAACTCAGGGTTGAGATTAATTTCAGCATGTACTTCCGTCACTATTGACCGCAATGCGGTTTGTCGTTGTTTTTTTGTAGCCAGACTTACAGTATATTCTAATACTTTTGGCGGGTGACGTTGTAATAATAGCCGAATCGTTGTGACTTGGGAACTGGCTGATAATCGGTCCAGAAGCGATGGGTGACAGCGGATCAATTCGTGGAGCAGGGCCGCTATCTGCTGCTCTCCCGCCGGGGCACTGGCAAAGTAGGCCAGTTGTTGTAATAACAAGGCGTCGGGCGTGTTGTGCGGCAGGGTTTTACACAGTTCAGTAACCAAAGCGCAGGGGAAGTCGCGATACAACTCGCTCAGCTGATTAAACCACAGGTGTTTAAACCAGAGTTGCAGTGGCTCCAGCGCGATTGAGTCAGTCACCGGCTTGATCACCAACACGGCAAATTCACCACTGGCTTTGTCCTGCTTAAACCCCAGTTTAACGGGACGGTACTGGTGGTGTTGCCAAAATCTGAGTAACTGTGCGTTACAGCCAAAACTGCTGCCGAAGTAATCTACCTGGCCGCTGAGCTGTTGCTCGGCAAAGCATAACAGCTGACTACCAATGCGTTCTCCCTGTTGCTGTGGTGACACCGCAATCCGCACAACGCGGGCACCAAGGCGCTGAGCAAGTGCCGGGTTGCCGGTCAGTTGTGCAAGCTGCTGCGCCATTAAATGCCCGGCCGGGCGGCGTGTTGTTGCGGCTATATCCTGGCTGAGTTGCGCATCAAAACCGCCTTCCAGCTTGAGCAGGCACACCGCCACCACACAACCTTGCTGACGAACAAGGTATAAGCGATTGTGCGGACTGTCGAGCAGCTGGCGCAGATCGTTCACTGAGGTTTGATAATGTGCCAGCACCAGCAGGGCAAAAACCTGAGACAGGGTCTCTTCATCCGTTGCCAGTTGTGCGCCTGTCAGCGATTCGAATAGCAGTGGTGCCGACGGTGCTGTTGGTTTTTGATAGTCACAATCCAGGGCAAACAGCTGGCGTAACCGGGCTTCAAGCGGATCTTGCTCGCTGTAGCGGATCGGTTGACTGAGAGATAAGCTCAGGCGCTGCGGATGGGTGTGCTCAAGCTGTCTGGCAAAGCGCAGCGTATAGCCCCGGCCATTGCCTTCATAGCCAATCAGGGTGCTGGAAAACACCACTTTAGGGTACGCATTCAACAGCGACATCAGCATGGGCACGGGGATCGCTGCGGCCTCATCAACCAGTAACACATCACAGTCAGGGCGCTGTGCAAGTAGCTGATCGGGCGGCATAAAGCGCAGGTTTGCAAGCTGGTTAAGCTTATCGGTGACCTGCTCATCCAGTGCCGCGCCAAGATGAACAAAACTGTTGTGCACCGCGCGGCGCTGCTGCGCGCATAAAATAAAGCTTAGCGCTGGCAGGTCTGCGGCTAGTTTGCCCAATAACGAAGACTTGCCCCGACCACGGTCGGCGCTGAGTAACACCGGCCCGGGTGCAGGCTGCGTTAAGTGTTCCGTCAGCTGGATGAGCGCGTTGTGTTGCTCGCGGGTGTCGAGTGTCGCGCGCGGCGCGTTGTAGTGCTGTGGCAGTAAATCGCCCTGTGCCTGGCTGATCTGCCACACTGAGTTGCTGCCTAGCAGGCGCTGCCAGCGCTGCAAGTAGGGGCTGGATTGTGCGGTTTCGTTATAAGACAGCCAACGTTCCAGTGCCGGATCGCACCAGCTATGCCATTGAGATAAGTCCGGAGCAAGTAAAATCAACAGGCCGCCAGCTTGCACTGTGCCTGCGGCGGCAGCCAGCTTATTCGGTAGCAAACCGCTGTAGAGGTCGTAAACGACGCTGGAATACTCCTGGCCCAGCACCTGATGCAGATGTTCCGGCCAGCAGGCACCTGGCAGCTCTGTGTGCTGACTCAATATCAGTGTCGAGTCAGCCAGGGTGGGAAACAGGCGCTGCACTTCTTTGTAAGTCCAGTGCTGCTCGCCGCTGATCAGCAACAGCTGACGATGTCTGGCCTGCTTGAGTTGGGTAAGCAGGCGCGCCAGCTTAGAGTGCTTGCAGTCTGGCATAGGCAGTGACCAACCACTTGCTGCCGACATCGTCAAAGTTCACCTGAATACGTGACTGTGCGCCGCTGCCTTCGTAATTGAGTACCGTGCCGGCCCCAAATTTGGCATGTAATACGCGCTGGCCCAGGCTGAAGCCACTGTCTTCAAACGCGGCATGGCTCACCGAGCCGCTGAAACGACCACTGGGGGCCGGGCGTGACACTTGCGTCTTAATGCGAATTTCTTCCAGGCAGTCTTCGGGGATCTCGCGTAAAAAGCGCGACGGGCTGTGGTATTTTTCCTGGCCATAGAGGCGGCGGCTTTCCGCATGACTGATATAGAGCTTTTCCATTGCCCGAGTCATGCCCACGTAACACAGACGACGTTCTTCTTCAAGGCGGCCGGATTCTTCATGGCTTTGTTGTGACGGGAACATGCCTTCTTCTACGCCCACCATAAAGACCAGTGGGAACTCCAGACCCTTGGCCGAGTGCAGCGTCATCATCTGTACCGCATCTTCGTGTTCGTCAGCCTGACCTTCGCCAGACTCCAGCGAGGTATAGGCTAAAAACCCTTGCAGTGGTGAGGTGAACTCTTCTTCAACCGGCAATTCAAACTGACCGCAGGCGTTGATCAATTCCTCAAGGTTTTCGACCCGGGCACGGCCTTTTTCGCCTTTTTCGGCCTGATACATGGCCAGCAGACCCGACAGTTCTATGGTGGTTTTGGCTTGCTCGGCCAGCTCCAGTTCCATCAGCTTGTCGTCGAGCTGTTCAACTAACTCAATAAAGCGGCGAATAGCGGTGGCGGCGCGTCCGGCCAGGTGGCCCTGTTCCAGCACCGCTTTGGCGGCATACCACAGAGGCAGCGACTCAGCGCGGGCACAGTCGCGGATATGACTCAGGGTTTTGTCGCCAATGCCACGGGCAGGAGTGTTGATCACCCGCTCAAAGGCCGCATCGTCGTTGCGATTGCTGATCAGACGCAGATAAGACAGGGCATCTTTGATCTCCTGACGCTCGAAAAAGCGCATGCCACCGTAAATGCGGTACTTCAGACCTTCCTGTAACAGCGCTTCTTCCAGCACCCGCGACTGGGCATTACTGCGATAAAGCACGGCGCAATCGCTCAGTGCGTTGCCGCCTTGCAGCCAGGATTTCACTTTACTGACCATAAAGCGGGCTTCATCCAGCTCATTAAACGCCGCATAGACGGAGATAGGCTCGCCCTGATTGCCATCGGTCCAGAGGCTCTTACCCATGCGCTCGGCGTTGTTCTGGATCAGCGCATTGGAGGCTTTCAGTATGGTGCCGGTAGAGCGATAGTTTTGCTCCAGACGAATGGTTTGCGCATCAAAGTCGGTCAAAAAGCGTTTGATATTTTCAATCCGTGCACCGCGCCAGCCATAAATACTCTGGTCGTCATCGCCCACGATCATAATGTTGCTGTCGCTGCCCGCCAGCAGTTTTAGCCACAAATACTGAATGCTGTTGGTATCCTGAAATTCGTCGACCAGCATATGGCGGAAGCGCTGCTGGTAATGACGCAGTAGCGTGGGGTTTTGTTGCAGTACTTCGTAGCAGCGCAGCAAAATTTCGGCAAAGTCGACCAGTCCGGCGCGATCACAGGCGTCCTGATAGGCGGTATACACCTGTAACATCAATTGTTCGTTGACGTCATAGGCGGTGATGTCTTTGGGGCGCTGACCTTCGTCTTTGCGTGCACTGATATACCAGCTGAGCTGCTTAGGTGGCCACTTTTTATCATCTATGTTCATCGACTTCAGCAGGCGTTTGATCATTCTAAGCTGGTCGTCAGAATCCAAAATCTGAAATGATTCTGGCAGATTGGCCTCGCGATGATGGGCGCGCAAGATACGATGGGCGAGTCCATGGAAGGTGCCGATCCACATGCCACCGACCGGATTTTGCAAGGTCTCTTCGACCCGGGTACGCATCTCTTTGGCGGCTTTGTTGGTAAAGGTTACGGCAAAAATACTGTACGCCGAGGCATGCTCAACCTGCATCAGCCAGGCGATGCGGTGCACCAGCACTCGAGTTTTGCCCGAGCCTGCGCCCGCCAATACCAGCATATTTTGCAGCGGTGCAGCCACCGCTTCACGTTGTTTGTCGTTTAAGCCATCAAGTAATTCTGATACGTCCATCTTTGCGCCCGTCGTCTTTATTCAGCGCAAAGTATACCTAGGGCAGGGCACAAAGCCCAGTTTGGTGCGGGTATTTTGCACGTAGTTAAAATTAACCACATGAAAAATATAAAGTTTAAATTATCACTTACCTGTTTTTATATACAGTTACTGATTAAGTACGTCTTTCAGTCTGCGCTGCATTTCTTCAACCAGGCGATCTGGCTGGAATTTTGACAAAAATACATCACAGCCGACTTTCTCGACCATGGCTTTGTTGAAGCTGCCGCTGAGCGAGGTGTTGAGCACAATATAGAGGTTCTTCAGGCGGCTGTCGTTGCGGATCTCATAGGTTAAGCGATACCCATCCATGACCGGCATCTCCGCATCGGTGATCACCGCCATCAGCTCCTGCTCAACATTGATGCCTTCATCGGCCCAATGTTGCAACAGTTTTAAGGCCTCATGACCATCGGTGGCGGGCAATACTTCAATGCCCAGCTGAGCCAAAGTATCCGACACCTGACGACGGGCAGTGGGAGAGTCATCCACATGCAAAATTTTGCGGCCCTGAAACTCATTGATGATGTTTTTATCCAGGATATTTTCAGGGATCACCACATTGTATTCGATGATCTCAGCCAGCACTTTTTCGACGTCGATGATTTCAACCAGCAGCTCCTGGTCACCCCGTTTCAGCTTAGTCAGTGCGGTTAAATAATGATTGCGACCAACAGAGCGCGGCGGCGGCATAATATCAGACCAGGTGGTGTTGACGATTTGGTCGACCTTGCCGACCAGAAAAGCCTGAATGGTGCGGTTGTATTCGGTGATCACCAGATTACTGTCGCTGTCGTATTCACAATGCGGCATGCAAATGGCCTGACGTAAATCGATCACCGGAATGGATTCACCCCGAATGGTAGTAACACCGGCTATCTTAGGATGGGCATTGGGCATCTTATTCAGGTGAGGCAGCTTAACGACTTCTTTGACTTTAAACACGTTGAGCGCGAACAGGTGTCGGCTGTGCAGATGGAACAGCAATAGCTCAAGGCGGTTTTCACCCACCAATTGTGTGCGTTGATCAACGGATGCTAATACTCCAGCCATAAAGCTACCCTAAGATACGTACCTTCTCTCAGTATATACTTATTAGATAATAAATTAACACTCTCTGTGCATACAATTTGCCCCCAACCAGATACAACAGGATGAAGCCGACAGGTTAGTGTTGTGCAGCGGGGTATCTCAGTTGCATAATCCTGATTATTCAGTATGGTAAATCAGAGACTTGCATTAAAGGAAGGACGATGCCTTTGTTATTTAAGCGTTTGCTGCTGGTATTGCAAACGCACATTGATCAGGCCAGCTGGCCCTTGATTGGACTGGCAACACTGCTGCACATGGGAGCGACCTGGGCGTTGCTGTGGCTGGCACAGGAGCATGCCTTACTGCCCGTCAGTACCTATATCTATTATTACGTGGTGACCACATCAACCGTGGGATATGGTGATTTTAGTGCCACGACGGAGCTGGGGCGCTGGGTGGTGGCTGTATTTCAAATCCCCCTGGGCCTGGCACTGTTTGGTATTTTGCTGGGTAAAGTGGGACAACTAATTACAATTTGGGTTAAAAGAGCAATGAAGGGCGATAAAGACTATTCACATCTGAGCGATCACATCATTATCTTCGGCTGGCATTCAACGCGTACAGAGCGCATGATCGAATATATTCTGGCTGACAACAAGCGTATCGCACGGCGTATTGTGCTCGCGGTCTGTGATGAGATGGAGCATCCGCTGTTGCGTTTTACTGAGGTAGATTTTGTCCGCCTGGTGAGTTTTACCGATGATCAGCAACTGGCGCGCACCGGACTGGCTTATGCGGATAAAATCATTGTTGATGGCCAGGATGATGACCAAACCTTTACTACGGCGTTAAAGCTCAGCCCCATGGTGAAAGACGCAGCGCACATCAGTGCCCATTTTAACGATGAAACCAAAGCTCAGTTGTTGCGCCAGCATTGTCGCAATGTGGAGTGCTCAACGGCTATGTCTGCCGAGATCCTGGTGCGCTCAATGCAAGACCCCGGTTCAAGCCGTATCCAGGAAGAACTGTTATCGACCCTGCATGGCGACACCCAGTTTAGCTTACAGCTACCATTATCGTTGGGCACCTTAACCTTTGGTCAGCTATTTTTATATTTTAAAGAGCATCATAATGCGACTTTGCTGGGCGTGGCACACGACCTCAGTGGTCGCGACATGGACTTAAACCCACCGCTGGATTATGCGCTGAAAGGAGGCGATGTATTGCATTACATTGCACCGCAGCGGGTACTTCATAGTGAGGTAAACTGGGAGCGAGTATGACCGACGAATTGATGTTACTGATGGGGGCACTCTGCCTGTATTTGCTGCCAATCGGACTGGTTGCAGGCAGCAAGCGCACCCGTGGCCATGAAAAAAATGGCTGGCTGATTGGTACCTTGCTGTTTTCCTGGCTGGCGCTGATCTTGTACTTTTCGATGATCCCCAAAGGGGGGAAACAGAAAAAACACCGCTGAAGGGGCTATGCGCTGGCCTGGCGGTGCTATTGAGCGCCGCCAAGCTGGCAGATGTGTGTCCACTCCGTTTCGGTAACGGGCATGATGGATAGTCGGCCGGCTTTTTTCAGCGCCAGCTCGGTGATGGCTGCATCGGCTTTAATTGCCTTAAGTGTCACAGGGCGTGTCAGATGTTGTTCATAGCGCAGTGTTACACCCACCCAGCGAGGGTTGCCCTGGCTGGACTTGGCATCATAATAATCACTGCTCAAGTCAAACTGGTGGGGATCGACCTCTGCGCCCTTAGTGACTGTGGCGATACCCACAACGGCCGGAACTTTACAGCTTGAGTGATAAATAAAGACCTGATCGCCCACTTTTACGTCGTCGCGCAGAAAGTTGCGTGCCTGATAATTGCGGATCCCTTCCCAGAACGTACTTTGCTCCGGGGCCTGATGCAGATCGTCAATGGAGAATGCGTCGGGTTCGGTTTTAAATAACCAGTATGCCATATCAATTACCTTGTCTTTGAAAGCAGGGAGTAAGTGTATCGCACTCTTGTCTGACGGGCTATGTGTTGGCCCCTCTCCTGGCTTAACCACCTGATTTACCATACGATGCCTCTTGTTACTTGCATAATAGTGTATAATTATGGGATCAGCTACGCAGTGAAAGAGGTGTGCAATGAGTCAGGCATTACAGGGGTTGCTGGATCTACTTCAGCTCGAAGAAATCGAACAAGGGATTTACCGAGGCCAAAGCCAGGATCTGGGCTTTCCGCAGGTGTTTGGTGGCCAGGTGATGGGGCAGGCCTTGTCGGCTGCAAAATACACCTTACCGGCTGGCCGTTATGTGCATTCGCTACATTCGTATTTTTTACGGCCGGGCGATGCCAGCAAACCCATAGTGTACGATGTTGAAAATATTCGCGACGGACGCAGTTTCAGCACTCGCCGGGTCAGCGCCATTCAGTACGGCAAACCCATTTTTTATATGACCGCTTCTTTTCAGGGCGACGAGCCCGGTTTGTCACACCAGTCTGAGATGCCTGATGTGCCTGCACCAGAGGCGCTGCGCTCTTCGCTGGAATTCTATCAGGATAAAGCGGATTTAATCCCAGAGCCGCTGCGCGCCAAGTTTACTCAGCCCATGCCGATTGAGATGCGTCCGGTGGAGTTTCACAACCCATTTCAGCCAGAGGTGATGGAGCCAACCCGGCATGTCTGGTTCAAAGCCAATGGGGCTATGCCCGACGACCGTCGTATCCATAATTATCTGCTGGCATATGCGTCGGATTTTGAATTTTTGCCGACTGCGTTGCAGCCACACGGGGTGTCATTTATGCAGCGGAATATGCAAGTGGCGACCATAGATCATGCAATGTGGTTCCACCGGCCATTCCGTATGGATGAATGGCTGCTCTACAGTGTAGACAGCCCCAGTGCCAGCAATGGCCGAGGTTTGGTCAGAGGGCAGTTCTTTAACCGCCAGGGCGAACTGGTGGCGTCGACCATTCAGGAAGGGGTAATGCGCCAGCGCGAAGCGCGCTGACGCATAAGGTTACAGCGTATCTCGGATAGACTGCCAGATCCGTGCTGGCAGCAGATCATTGAGGTGATTAGACAGCGTCGCCAAAGTCGGTGTGGCGTTAATGCTTTGCTTATCGGAAATACAGATAAACCCTTGCTCCTGCAACACACTGATCAGGTTGCTTTGCACTTTCTTATCAAAAAACTCCGGGCTCTTAATGCCGTGTAAGGTGCCCAGTCGTTTTGCCAGCACTTCACTCTCGCTCTCCAACGTGGCACGTGCAATCCCCTGTTCACGCAACAGCAGGCTGACGGTGATGGCGTAGCGCTCCAGCGTGAGGTGGATCACTTTGCCCAGCATTTCAAGCTGTGCCAGTGCCTTGTTGTCTTTGACGACCGTGGCAAGGTGGCCATCAAAGTCAATCAGGCCTTCCTGGGCAAAACTGTTCAGCACCGCTTCAATATAGCCATCGCGCAGGTCGTGCATAAACCACTCTTTGGCAAAAAGCGGGTAAAGGCTGCTGAGGCGTTCCCGACACTCAGTCACGGTCACGCTGTAACGGTTAAACAGCATTTGCGCAATCACACTGGGTACGGCAAACAAGTGCAATATATTGTTGCGGTAATAGTTAAACAGGGTGCGCTCTTTTTCCTTGATGGTGATGATCTCACCCAGCTCGTCTTCCAGTACGTCGAATTTATCCAGCATCAGCGCATGCTTTAGCAGGGCCTCTGCATCTTCATCCGGTGCCGTGACATTGGTGTCGTAAGGTGCCTGGTTTTGCAAACTGAGATAGAAGCGTAGCTGGGTTAGCAGCTTCTGTTTGCTCAGCGCGAACTGCTCATTACACAGCAGCACCATAGCCAGCAGGTTAATGGAATTGAGCGCCGCGCTGGCGTTAATGTTCGTCATGATCTGATCAGCGACCTGTGCCACCTGACCATTCAGCCATTGTGGTTTGGCACCTTCATCCTGGCCAATGGCATCGCGCCAGTCGGACTGATGTTCATTCAGGTACTGATTAAGGTGGATAGGCTCACCAAAGTTCAGATAGCCGCGGCCATAGTTTTTGAGGTTCTTAATGGCTTTAAAGACCCCGGCGACGGACTCATTCTTTTTGCTGCTGCCCGCTAACTCTTTAAGATAGGTGTTGATCTCCATCACATGCTCATAGCCGATATAGACCGGGACGATGGATATAGGCCTGTCGATACCGCGCAGCATCGACTGCATGGTCATGGCCAGCATGCCGGTTTTGGGTGGCAACAAGCGACCGGTGCGGCTGCGACCCCCTTCGGTGTAGAACTTAACGGAATAGCCTTTAATGAACAGCTGGGTCAGATACTCTTTAAAGATGGCGGAGTAGAGCTTGTTACCGGCAAAGGAGCGACGAATAAAGAACGCGCCACAACGGCGGAAGATCCCGCCGGCCGGGAAAAAGTTGAGATTGACCCCGGCGGCTATGTGCGGCGGCACCAGGCCCTGATGGTAAATCACATAGGTCAGCAACAGGTAATCCATGTGGCTGCGGTGGCAGGGCACATAAATGATCTCGTGACCTTTGTCGGCCAGCTCATGCACGCGTTCGGCATTTTTGACTTCAATACCGTTGTAGAGTTTGTTCCACAACCAGGTCAGTACGCGATCGCCCACGCGAACCATGGCTTCGGAATAGTTGGCGGCAACCTCTTCAAGTAACTCCAGCGCCTTTAAACGCGCCTCGTCATGGCTTAGCCCCTTGGACTTGGCTTCATCGGCGATGGCCCGTTTCACCGTGGGGGCAGCTAGCAGGGAGTTAAATAAGGCTTCGCGCGAAGGCAATTTAGGACCCGTCGCGGCCAGTTTCTGACGATGAAAGTGCACCCGTGCGACGCGCAGCAACTTATGAGGCAGTTCGTCGACGTCTGCTTTGTCAGTCATTAGCTGATCCAGCGCGATGGGCGCGGAAAAACGTACCAGGTTGTCGCGACCGGAAAACAGCACCACCATGGCCTTGCGCAACCAGCTGGGGGTCAGTGAATGGCTGAACAGAGTACCTAAGCCTGGCTTTTCTTTACCCGGGTTACGGCCCCACAGCACAGTTACCGGGATCACCTGCGCTTTGATGTCCGGGTGCGCCCGCAGAGCAGAGAAAATGGCTTTACCCTGCTCAATCGCGGTGCTTGGAGCGGGTGTTTTACTCAGCAAGGGCGTTGGATTTTTAATACCGATAAAGCGCGGCAGCGTTTTGCTGCCCAGCAATTGATCCTGCATCGGGCTGGGCAGCCCCAGCTTTTTACACATCGCATTCAGTGCCGCCAAGTCGGCCCGGGAATTGAGTCGGGCAACATAAAAGGTCGGTAAACTTGGGTCCAGATCGAACTGCGACACGGGGTCTGCCGGCAGCAGTTTGCTTCTGACCAGTAAACAGTTGGTCCATTGGGCCACTCGGTTGAGCCCCTGAGAAAGTAAGCGCATAGCGATACCAGATTCGTATTTTTGCTGTATAGAATATCAGGCTTTAACTGGACTGACCATTTGTGTCAGCACAATGACAAGGCCGATGTGTGCAATCCTCTGCGCAAAGTATAGCTGCCTTAATCGACTTATAATGTAGACGGGCCACAGGACAAATAATTTTGCAATAATTGTTGCATTTATCACCAGTGTCATTATAATGCTCAAACTTTCTGTGATTCGTCACACGAAAGTCATACATAGGCCTGGATTTCAGGCACGTAAACAGGAACTCCGATTTGGAGTTCAATGGTAGAAATAGAAGAACAACCGACCTCTTATATTTTGAGATGGCCTCGGGGGTTTTTTTATGCTCTTTTTAAATGCTCTTTTAATTGAGGTTTAAGAATGTCAAATCAACGCATTCGTATTCGCCTAAAAGCTTTTGACCACCGTTTGATTGACCAATCAACGGCGGAAATCGTGGAAACTGCGAAACGCACTGGCGCTCAGGTACGTGGTCCAATCCCACTTCCTACTCGCTTCGAACGTTTCACTGTATTGATCTCTCCGCACGTAAACAAAGACGCGCGTGATCAGTATGAAATCCGCACCCACAAACGTCTGATCGACATCGTAGAACCAACTGACAAGACTGTAGACGCTCTAATGCGCCTAGACCTTGCTGCTGGTGTTGATGTTCAAATCAGCCTGGGTTAATCGAAAGATTAGAGAGGTTTTAGGAAAATGGCATTAGGTCTAGTCGGTCGTAAAGTGGGTATGACACGCATCTTCACTGAAGATGGTGTATCTATCCCTGTGACAGTTATCGAAGCGACTCCTAACCGTGTTACTCAGATCAAATCTGACGCAACAGACGGTTATGACGCGCTTCAAGTTACTGCAGGCGAGAAAAAAGCAAGCCGTGTAAACAAACCAGAAGCGGGTCACTTCGCTAAAGCTGGTGTTGAAGCGGGTCGTGGCCTGTGGGAATTCCGTCTTAACGGCGGTGAAGGTGAGTTTGAAGTAGGTGCTGAGCTTACTGTTGAGCTATTCAACGAAGTAAACAAAGTAGACGTTACTGGTACTTCAAAAGGTAAAGGTTTCCAAGGTGGTGTTAAGCGCTGGAATTTCAGCACGCAAGACGCTACTCACGGTAACTCTCTATCTCACCGTGCTCCTGGTTCAATCGGTCAAAACCAATCACCTGGTAAGGTGTTTAAAGGTAAGAAAATGGCTGGTCAAATGGGTAATGTGCAAACAACTACTCAGAACCTAGAGCTAGTACGTGTTGACGCTGAGCGTAACCTGCTTTTAGTTAAAGGTGCAGTACCTGGCGCTATCGGCGGCGACGTTATCGTTAAACCAGCTGTTAAAGCTTAAGTCCTGGAGATTTAGTGATGGAATTAGCAATTAAAGGCGCTGGTGCGCTTGAAGTTTCCGAAGCTACTTTTGGACGTGAGTTTAACGAAGCATTAGTACACCAAGTAGTTGTTGCTTTCGCAGCAGGTGCTCGTCAGGGTACTAAAGCTCAGAAGACACGTTCTGAAGTTGCTGGTGGTGGTAAAAAACCATTCCGCCAAAAAGGTACTGGCCGTGCACGTGCTGGTACAATCCGCAGCCCAATCTGGCGCAGCGGTGGTGTGAGCTTTGCAGCTAAGCCGCAAGATCACAGCCAAAAAGTTAACCGTAAGATGTATCGCGGTGCGATCAAGAGCATTCTTTCTGAGCTTGTTCGTCAAGATCGTCTAGTAGTTGTTGAAGAATTTGGTCTAGAAGCACCAAAGACGAAAGAACTAGTAGCTAAGCTGAAAGAGCTTGAGCTTAAAGACGTATTAATCGTGACTGAAGAAGTAGATGAGAATCTATTCCTTTCTGCACGTAACCTGTACAAGGTTGACACGCGTGATGTAGCTGGCATCGACCCAGTAAGCCTAATCGCTTTCGATAAGGTACTGATTACTGCTGCTGCTGTTAAGCAACTTGAGGAGGCGCTAGCATGATCCGTGAAGAACGTCTTTTAAAAGTAATCCTTGCTCCACACATCTCTGAGAAAAGCACTGTGTCTGCTGAAGAGAACAACACGATTGTTTTCAAAGTAGTTAAAGATGCAAACAAAGCAGAAATCAAAGCTGCTGTTGAGAAGCTTTTCGAAGTAGAAGTAACTGGTGTTCGCACGCTAAATGTTAAGGGTAAAACTAAGCGTACAGGCATGCGTTTCGGCCGTCGTTCAGACTGGAAGAAAGCCTACGTTACTCTTAAAGAAGGCAGCGAGCTAGACTTTGTCGGCGGCGCCGAGTAATAAGGGGAGTTAGAATTATGGCACTTCAAAAGTGTAAACCAACTTCTGCGGGTCGTCGTCACGTCGTTAAAGTGGTTAACCCTGATCTGCACAAGGGTAAGCCTTACGCTCCGCTATTAGAGAAAAACTCTAAATCAGGTGGTCGTAACAACAACGGTCGTATCACGGTTCGTCACATCGGTGGTGGTCACAAGCAACACTACCGTTTAATCGACTTTAAACGCACCAAAGATGGCATCCCAGCTAAAGTTGAGCGTCTAGAGTACGATCCTAACCGTAGCGCAAACATCGCTCTTGTATTATATGCAGACGGTGAGCGTCGTTACATCATCGCACCTAAAGGTGTTAAAGCGGGTGATGCAATCCAGTCTGGTGTTGATGCACCAATCAAAGCTGGTAACGCAATGCCTATGCGTAACATCCCAGTAGGTACAACGGTACACAATGTTGAGCTTAAGCCTGGTAAAGGTGCTCAGATTGCCCGTTCTGCTGGTGCATATGTACAGATCCTAGCGCGTGAAGGCCAGTACGTGACTCTACGTCTACGTTCAGGTGAAATGCGTAAAGTTGAAGCGGATTGTCGCGCAACTATCGGTGAAGTAGGTAACGCTGAACACATGCTACGTTCACTAGGTAAAGCTGGTGCAACTCGCTGGCGTGGTGTTCGTCCTACAGTTCGTGGTGTTGCCATGAACCCGGTAGACCACCCACACGGTGGTGGTGAAGGTCGTACATCTGGTGGTCGTCACCCTGTGTCTCCATGGGGTAAGCCGACTAAAGGTGCTAAGACACGTAAGAACAAGCGTACTGATAAATTTATCGTACGTCGTCGTACTAAGTAATAGTTGAGGAATTGCCATGCCACGTTCTCTCAAGAAGGGTCCATTCATTGACCTACACTTGCTGAAGAAGGTAGAGAAGGCGTTGGAAAGCGGTGACAAGAAGCCTATCAAGACTTGGAGCCGTCGTTCAATGATCATCCCTAACATGATCGGATTGACCATCGCTGTCCATAATGGTCGTCAGCACGTACCTGTATTCGTTACAGACGAAATGATCGGTCACAAACTAGGTGAATTTGCACCTACACGTACTTACCGCGGTCACGCTGCGGATAAGAAAGCTAAAAAGCGTTAATCGGAGGGTATGATGGAAGCATTAGCTAAACACAAATTCGCCTCTGGTTCGGCGCAAAAAGCACGTCTAGTTGCAGATCAGATCCGCGGACTTCCGGTTGATCGCGCGCTAGAAATCCTAGCGTACAGCCCAAAGAAAGCGGCTGTATTAGTTAAGAAAGTACTTGAGTCTGCTATCGCTAACGCGGAGCACAACGAAGGTGCCGACATTGATGAGCTTAAAGTGGCTAAAGTATTTGTAGACGAAGGTCCTACAATGAAGCGTATTATGCCACGTGCTAAAGGACGCGCAGACCGCATCCTTAAGCGTTCAAGCCACATCACTGTTGTGGTTTCAGATAGCTAGGAGATATAAGTAATGGGACAAAAAGTTCATCCTACTGGTATTCGCCTAGGTATCTCAAAGCCTTGGGTATCTACTTGGTACGCGAATACAAAAGATTTCTCTGAACAGCTTTTTGGTGATCACAAAGTGCGTCAATACCTTACTAAGGAATTGAAAAACGCTTCTGTGTCTAAAATCGTTATTGAGCGTCCAGCTAAATCTATCCGTGTAACAATTCACACAGCTCGTCCTGGTGTTGTTATCGGTAAAAAAGGTGAAGACGTTGAAAAGCTTCGCCACGCTGTAACTAAGCTTGCTGGTGTACCTGCACAAATCAACATTGCAGAAGTACGTAAGCCAGAGCTTGATGCACAACTAGTTGCTGACGGTATCTCTTCACAGCTAGAGCGTCGTGTAATGTTCCGTCGTGCTATGAAGCGCGCGGTACAGAACGCAATGCGTCTGGGTGCAAAGGGTATCAAAGTTGAAGTTAGCGGCCGTCTAGGCGGTGCTGAAATCGCACGTTCTGAGTGGTACCGTGAAGGTCGTGTACCTCTACACACTCTACGTGCTGACATCGACTACGCAACTTCTGAAGCTTTGACCACTTACGGTATCATCGGTGTTAAAGTTTGGATCTTCAAAGGCGAAGTTATCGGTGGTCTTCCACTGAAACAAGAAGCTGAGAAGCCAGCCAAGCGCGCTCCGAAGAAAGCTAAAAAAAGTGCTAAGTAAGAGGTAGCGACTAATGTTACAGCCAAAACGTACAAAATTCCGTAAAGTGCACAAAGGCCGCAACCGTGGTCTTGCAAATAGCGGTAATAAAGTTAGCTTCGGTTCTTTCGGCTTGAAAGCGACTGGCCGTGGCCGTATGACTGCTCGTCAAATCGAAGCAGCTCGTCGTGCTATGACACGTCACATCAAGCGTCAAGGTAAAATCTGGATCCGTGTGTTCCCAGATAAGCCAATTACAGAAAAGCCGCTTGAAGTTCGTATGGGTAAAGGTAAAGGTTCTGTTGAATACTGGGTTGCTGAAATTCAGCCTGGTAAAGTACTTTACGAGATGGAAGGTGTTTCAGAAGAGCTTGCTCGCGAAGCATTCAACCTAGCTGCTCGTAAATTACCTTTCAAAACCACTTTTGTAACTCGGACGGTAATGTAAATGAAAGCTAGCGAACTTAAAGACAAAAGCGTAGAAGAGCTAAATGCTGAACTTCTAGAGCTTCTGCGTGAGCAGTTCAACCTGCGCATGCAAGCGAGCACTGGTCAGCTGGCTCAGACTCACGAGCTGAAAAAAGTACGTCGCAATATTGCGCGTGTTAAAACGGTTATCAACCAGAAGGCAGGTGCATAATGAGCGATAAGATCCGTACTCTTCAAGGTCGTGTAGTTAGCGACAAAATGGACAAGTCAATCGTTGTTGCTATCGAGCGTCAGGTTAAGCACCCGATCTACGGTAAATTCATCAAGCGTACAACTAAGTTGCACGCACACGATGAGAGCAACACTGCGCAAGCAGGTGATACTGTGACTATCCGTGAATGTGCGCCGATCTCTAAGAAAAAATCTTGGACTTTGGTAGACGTTCTGGTTCGTCCTAAGAAAGCTTAATTTTAGTTTTTAACTAAATTAAACTTTTGAAAAGCCCCGGCCTTTTGGCTGGGGCTTTTGCGTTTGGGGCACTCAGACTGTTCAGAAGGGTTTGCTGAATAGCGCGACGTTCCATGAATGTGCAGCATTCCAAAACCCTCTAAGAAAACATCCTGGACTTTGGTAGACGTTCTGGTTCGTCCTAAGAAAGCTTAATTTTAGTTTTTAACTAAATTAAACTTTTGAAAAGCCCCGGCCTTTTGGTCGGGGCTTTTGCGTTTAGGGCGATCAGGTTATTTTAGGGGTCGTCTGAATAGAATGGTCATCCGTGAATGTGCGTCACCACCAAAACCCCGAAGAAAACATCCTGGACTTTGGTAGACGTTCTGGTTCGTCCTAAGAAAGCTTAATTTTAGTTTTTAACTAAATTAAACTTTTGAAAAGCCCCGGCCTTTTGGTCGGGGCTTTTGCGTTTGGGGCGATCAGGTTATTTTAGGGGTCGTCTGAATAGAATGGTCATACGTGAATGTGCGCCATTCCTGGGGGATATTCTTGCAGAGGTACTGTAGCGATGCGTGTTACGTTGCTAAATCAAGGTATTGGGGTTGGTTGTTTTTTGAACTGTGCTCGGTGGTGCAATTCACTTTATTATTAAGGAAAACCCAATGAAATTAAAACTCAACAAAAAGCCGATGAAGGCGTTATCCCCAAGCACAACCACAATGCCTGTTGATATGACCCCAAAAGTTGCGGGTGGCTCACTGCTCGCTTGTTTACCAGTTGGCACGCGCGGTTGTCGAACCAATAAGTCCTGTGATCACTTCTGTTTTATTTCCGATCCTGAGGTTCATGGCTGTTAATTGAAGCACCACTAAACGGGTTGTACGTATGAGGTGCTTCCCCTTTTGTAGGTCCTTAAATCACCCGTGAAAAGCGGGTGTTTTTGATCTGTTGTTGCAGGTAGGCATCAAAACACATGCAGATGATGCGGATAAACAGGTTGCCTCTGGCGGTTACTTCAATACGCCGCTCGCTGAGCTCAACCAAGCCATCGTCCGCCAGTGGCTGAAGCGCCGCCAGGGCATCAGCAAAATAGTCATCAAAGTCGATGCTATGCGCTTTGGCAAAGGCGTCTTTATCAAGCTCAAAGTGGCAGATCAGTTGTTTGATTGCTGCGGCGCGTATTATGTCATCCTGAGTGAGCTTCACGCCTTTATGAATGGCGCTATGGCGCTCAGTCACAGCCTGATAGTAAGGCTTCAGGTCTTTTTCATTTTGTAAAATGGCATTGCCAATCTGTGATATGGACGACACGCCCAGACCCAGCAGATCGCAGTTACCATGAGTGGTGTAGCCCTGGAAATTGCGGTGCAAGTGATTGTGTCGCTGTGCCACAGCCAGTTCGTCATCGGTTTTGGCAAAATGGTCCATGCCAATAAACTGATAGCCTGCGGCGGTCATCTGTTCCAGCGTTTGCTTGAATATGGCGAGTTTTTCCTGTGGTCCCGGCATATCGGCTTCTTTGAGCTTACGTTGTGCAGCAAAGCGCTCCGGCAGATGAGCATAGTTAAATACTGATACCCGGTCCGGGCCGAGTTCAATCAGCTGCGCTATGGTGTCGCGATAGGATGCAACGCTCTGATGTGGCAGGCCGTAGATCATATCCATATTGATGGACTTAAAGCCCAGGTCGCGAGCCTGTTTGAGCAAAGACAGTACTTCGTCAACCTGTTGTGGGCGATTGACTGCTGCTTGTACCTGATCGTTAAAATCCTGCACCCCGAATGATACCCGGTTAAAACCGAGCGTTTTTAACGCTGGCAGCATGTCGCCGGCCAGCGATCTGGGGTCTATTTCAATGCCGCGCTGGGCATCCGGTGTAAAGGTAAAGTGCTGCTCCAGCATGGCGACCAGTCGGGTCATTTGTGCTGTAGTCAGAAAGGTCGGTGTGCCGCCACCGAGATGCAGTTGCTCCACCTGGTAGTCTTTAAACAGAGGCGCCTGAGCGGCGATTTCCAGCTCCAGATGATCAAGATAGACATCCGCCTTAGACTGATGGCGGGTGATAATCTTATTACAGCCACAGTAATAGCAAAGCTGGTGACAAAACGGAATATGGATGTATAACGACAGCGCCCGGCTCTGCGAGTGGGCAATGGCGTCCACCAGATCGCTTTGTGCGTAGCCCGACTCCAGCGAAAGAGCCGTTGGATAAGAGGTATATCTGGGGCCCGAGATATTGTACTTGTTGATAAGGGAGTCATCCCACTGAGGTAATTTAATCACGATCGCACTCTCTTTACTATTGAGAAGGCCAGTGTAAGCAAAGTTGTGCTGTGGGGCGTTGATCTAAAGCAAAAGGAAGCGCGGCGCGGGACCGAAACGACCCGCGCAGAGCCCAGATATTGATTGAAATAGGTATTAGAGCCTGAACTGATCGATTAGGGTATTGAGCTCTCTGGCGACTTTGCTCAATGCTTTGGCATCCTGTGAAACTTGCAGAGCGCCCTGTGCCGTTTCTGCCGCACTTTCACTGACGTTGGTGACACTTTCAGAGATTTGCAGAGACACCGTATTTTGCTCCTCCGACGCACTGGCAATTTGCAGGTTCATGTCGCGAATGGTACTGATTGAGCTGCAAATGGCCTGTAAGGTCGCGCCAGCATGCTCTGTTTGCTCCGCAGAATGCTCTGCATGGTCGACATTGCGATGCATATGCTCTACCGAGCGTTTTGCCTCGCTTTGCAGTCGCGAAATCATCGTCTGGATCTCTTCGGTACTTTGCTGGGTGCGACTGGCCAGGCTGCGCACTTCATCGGCCACCACGGCAAACCCGCGGCCCTGTTCACCGGCTCGTGCTGCCTCAATCGCGGCGTTCAGTGCCAGCAGGTTGGTTTGATCGGCAATGCTGCGGATCACGTCTAAAATGGAGCCCACTGACTCGGTTTCGCTTTCCAGTTGGGTAATGGATTCACTGACCTGCTGAATGCTGCCAACCAGTTCACTCATGGCCTCACGGGAAGCTTGTACCACTTGGATCCCGGTCTGTGATTGTTGATCGGCGTCGGTGGCCGCATCGGCAGCAAGCTGGGCGCTTTGGGTAATTTCCTGGACCGTGGCGCTCATTTGCTGCATGGCGGTGGCGCTTTGGGTTAACTGGTCCTGTTGCTGATCGGTTTCACTTTTGGTTTGCTCTGTGACGGTGATCATGGTGTCTGAGGTATCGTTCAGTGTGGTCGTTGCCGCTTTGATCTTGCCCACGATATCGCGCAGGGTTGTGGTCATTTCTGACATCGCCCGGTAGATACCTGTGGTGTTGGTGGTCGCAAACTGATAACTGAGGTCGCCCTTGGCGATGGCTTTGGCCAGCGCTTCTATCTCTCTGGGTTCTCCGCCTATGGGGTCGTGCAGTAACCTACTGACATACCTGCTCAGGAAGACACCGGCACACACCACTAACACCGAGACGATGGAAACCCACAGCACCGCCTGTTCGCTGGCATGCTGTGTCTGAGCGCCCAGCTTATCCTGGCGTGCTTTTATGTCCAGTTTAATATCTTCAAGGGTATTGGCGACTTTTGGGCCCAGTACGTTAAGGCGTTGTTCAATCAGTTGATTGCGCTGTGAAATGGTCTGATTGATGGCCTTCACACCACTTAGATAGTCCAGTTTGCTTTGTAAAAAGCGCGCCAGCAAGCCCTGTGCAGGTTGCCAGGCAAAGGCACCGGCCTGTTCATCAAGTAAGGTGGCCAGCTTGCTGAACTCAGTTACGGCTCGCTGATAGTCTTCCGCGGCATTGGTGACCAAAAACTTGGTGACAAACAGGCGCCCCAGCATCAGGGTTTCTTCGAGCTTGGCGGCAGCGTATAAAGCTTTGCTGTCCTCACGCTGATAGGCGGTGTCCACCACTTCACTGAGTAAGGTGCGCATTTTGGCTCCGTTGACATCCAGCTGATTGGTCACAATGTCATCGCGGCGGGCATACAGTTGCACAATTTGCTCAAAGGCGGCGCGGTACTGCTCAATTTCGTCTGCACTGGTATTGAGTTGAGCGCGATACTGCGGGTCGTCTATGCTGCTCTGGGCCTGGTCCATTAAATCGCTGAGCAGCGCAAAGCGCTCATTGAATCCGGCGATGTTGGCCGCATTTTGCTCTTTGAGGTATTTCAGGGCATTGAGGCGCACTAACAACAGGTTTGCCTGAACGCGGCCTTCCAGGTTGCCATTGCGGGCCAGAGTACGATACTCAATAAAGTTGTTGTAGCCCGAGCTTAGGCCCAGCCAGGCTACAACAGAAACGATAGCCATCAGAGTAATGAGCGCACCAAATGAGTACGCAAGCAGCTGCGTTAGTTTGAGGTTTTTAAGCATAATTAAGCACGATTTTGCAAAGAGTCACCCTTTAAGTGATCGTCTGCAATGGAGCATTAGTCAAGTTTTAGCAAGAGGCTGGCAATGAAAGAAGCGAGAATAAAGTGCTAGCCCGGCATTCGGGCTAGCAACGTATGATTATAATTTGAATTGGTTTACTGTGTTGTTCAGGGCCTTGGCCAGACTGTTCAGATCCCGTGCTTCATCTGCCAATAAATGGGCATGGTTGGCAGTACTGTTCACCAGGTCGTTAATGGCATTCAGGCTGTTATTGATGTCTTCCGCGACCACCGTTTGTTCTTCCGTCGAAGTGGCTATCTGATGGCTCTGATCCTGAACTGTGCTAACCGACTCCGTGATGTTGCGCAGCGCATCCAGCACTTCCTGGGTCTGTCCAACCGAGCCCTCGGCCCGATCCTGGCCCTGCTGCATCATCACCGATGCCTGCTGCGCAATTTGTTGCAGACGCGAAATCATATTGCGAATATCGTCGGTTGATTCTTGCGTGCGACTGGCCAGGCTGCGTACTTCGTCAGCAACCACCGCGAAACCACGACCCTGCTCACCGGCTCGCGCGGCCTCAATGGCGGCGTTCAAGGCCAGCAGGTTGGTTTGCTCTGCAATGCCATTGATCACATCAATCACGGCACCTATGTTACTGGTTTCCTGCTCCAGGCCGGCCACGACTTTAGCCGCTTCACCGATATGGCTGGCAAGCTCAGTCATCACTTCCTGCGCCTGACCGGAGCGGGCAGCACCGTCATTGGTCATGCTTTGCACCAGATCTGCGGCGCGATTGGTTTCATGGGCATTACGAGAAATTTCCGTGACTGTGGCGGCCATCTCGGTTACAGCAGCACTGACACTGTCGACCTGTTCTTTCTCTTGCTGGATCTCATTATTGGTGTTGGTCGACACATCCTGTAGCTGCGCCGCGGCACCACTGAGCTGTTGCGCCTGCGCGGCGGTATCGAGCATCATGCTGCGTAGCTTGTCGATAAAGGTGTTCATATGGTGCGCCAGCTGGCCGACTTCATCCTGACTGGTAATGTCGATACGGCGGGTCAGATCACCTTCGCCCGATGCAATATCGCGCATGGTGTTGGTCAGTGTCGTGATAGGGGCTGCTATCATGTGCGTGGCCCATAAAATCATCGCAACAATAATGGCAAGGATAAGGACCACCGCTGTCACGGTACTCATTACGGCTTCGTTAACCGGCTCTTCTATCAGGCTAACGGGGATCAGCAAGCCCAGATGCCAGTCCAGGATAGGTTTATCCAGCTTCACATTGTTGAACACCACATAGTAATCCACGCCCTTGAGCGTGACCCTGGCCGCACCTGCACCGTCTGCACGCATTGCCCGGTTAAGCTCGGCAAAGCCCTGGGTGTCGGCAAATTGTCTTTCCAGTGCTTCCAGGCCTTCTTTGCCATTGGGGCCTTCATCTGTGATAGACAGTTGATGACCTGTTCGCTTGGATAAATGCACGACCTTATAGTTGTGGTCGAGCAAGAAGCCATAGCCCTGACCATCGAACTGGATCTGCTCGACCAGCTCACTGATCTTATTGATCTGCAGGTCAACCCCGCCAACGGCAACGAGTTCGCGCTGGGCATTGTAAACGGGCTGCTGCACCACGGCAGAAACCGCACCGGTATTAATGTCGACCGACACCGCACCGACGTATAAACCGCCATGGCTCAGCGCATCTTGCCACCAGGGACGTTTATAAGAGTAATAAGGACGACCGTCTGAGTAGTTAGAGGTACGCTCATTTTCTTTGAAGTATTCACCAGTGCGTGCCGAGGCCATAAAGGCGGACAGAATGTTTTCATCGCTGGCAGAGATCCGGATAAAGTCCTGATTCACTTCCTGGTAGGCCAAGTCCGCACTTAGCGGTTTTTCTCGCTGGGTGTAGCCGTCAAACCAGTTGACGTTGTGCGGGTTGGTAACAAAGGTCTCTACTATGGCACCGTAACGAGAAAAGAAAGATTCCATGGAGAGCTTTTCGGCATATAAGTGGCTCTGCGCTTCGCGCTCTATCCCTTCCCGGGAAAGCTGGGCAATGTGGTTAACGAAATACCCTGATGCAGCAACCAGTAAAATTGAAATGGTACCGCCAATTAAAAAGAGGATTTTTTTTCGAAGAGATAAATTTTCTAACATGCGTTTTTTCTTTTTCTTGGGATCAGGCAAGCCTCAATCAAATCATATCTTGTACAATAAGGCCACAAATTACGGTGGTTGATTGATAACACTTGACGAATAATCTTTACATCCATAATCGGCATTAGGGACAGATACTTTAACTTTTAGCAATAAATCAGCCATTTTTCTTACCGCTTTGAAAGTCATGGGCTATTGCCAGTACATGCCGGGCTGTAGCATCATGCGCACAGCGCGTAAAACCACAGGAAAATGATATGCACAATAAACTCGTTGTGGCCGGGGCCGGCTGGCTGGGTATGCCGGTTGCTCAAGCGGCTGCGGCTCAGGGCTGGCAGGTACAGGCAACCCGGCGACAACCACACGATGATGAACTATCCCGGCAGCTGGTGCATGACGGTAAAACACTTGTCCATAATGTGTCGCTGCAGCAGGCTTTTTGGCTTTGTGCCATGCCACCGGGTGCCCGGCGGGAAGACAGCAATTACCTGGCGACGTTAGAAGCAGCATTAGCGTTGGCCACCGAGTTACAGATGAGCGGGTTTTTGCTGTGCTCCAGCACCGGCGTGTATGCCGATGCAGATGGACACTACACCGAGCATGGGGCGCTGGCAGCAACCGATTCACGACGTCAGCACATTTTGCAGCAGGCTGAGCAATTAGTGTTGTCCCATGGCGGCAAAGTGCTCAGGCTTGCGGGTTTGGTTGGGCCTGGGCGGGAGCCGGGGCTGTTTATTGCGGGCAAAGCATTACGCAGCTCAGCGCAGGAGCGGGTCAACATGGTGCATCGTGATGATGTGGTTGCGGCCATTATGTGCGTCATGAACCAGTGGCCTCAGGCCAGAGCCGTTTATAACATTTGCTCACCGGCCCACCCGCTGAAGCAGGATTACTATCAGGCACATTGTGCCCAGGCTGGCACCGCGCCGCCGAGTTTTGCCAGCGACGACAGCAAGGCGCGGATCATTGATGGTTCAGCCATCGAAGCGCTTGGGTTTAGCTACCAACACGCCATCTGAGGTCCGTTATTTTTTGAAGGTCAGGTGACCGCCCAGGCGATATTTGCTGCCCGGTGAGATTAGCCGGGCAAAACTGACAATCCCCCCTTGCGACCAGGTTCTGCGGATCAATTGCAGGCAGGGCTCTTCATGAAACATGTTCAACCACTGACAAATATCGGGGCCGGGCATAATGGCTTCTACGGTATGGCGCGCCTCGGTCAGCGGGGCAATCTGGATCAGATATTCATGAGGGGTGATCCCGGTGAAGTCCTGCTGCAGATAATCCGGGGCCAGCTGCGGGTTTACAAAACGCTCTTCAACCTGCAAAGGCTGCTCATTTTCGTGATGCACCAGCACGCTGCGATACACCTGACTGTCGACTTCAACACCCAGCGCAATGGCGATTGGCGCAATGGCTGCGATGGATTCAAGCGACAGCACCACGCAGGTGTAATGTCCGCCGCGTTCTTTGAGTTCGTCGGCGATATTGCGGATCTCCAGCAATGACGACTGGGATTTAAACCGTGCCACAAAGGTGCCCAGCCCCTGGCTGCGGGTCAGGATCCCGGCATCACTCAGCTCACTGAGTGCGCGTCTGGCAGTCATGCGACTGACCCTGAATTGGGCAGAGAGCGCGTTTTCAGAGGGAACCCGCTGATCTTCCTGCCAGGCACCACTGCGGATCTGTGCAATGATATGTTGTTTTATTTGTGCAAATTTGGGTTGCGTTGTCACAATCTCATGCCATGGTTAGTAAAGAAAAACCGACTCGGGTGTCAGGCTGAGCGAACATAGCTCACTGATAAACATGGCACACCTCTATTGTATATACAAGCTTTCTTGCTACACTCAAACCAGCAAGTTAGAGATGAGGAATTGCGTGGTGATGGTAGTAGATTTAGTGGTGCTGGATGTTAATCTGGCGACAATGGACCCGGAGATTGAGCGTCCTTATGGCGCCATTGAGCACGGGGCGATGATGGTGAAAGATGGGCTGATCTGTTGGCTGGGTGCGCAGTCGGAACTCCCGGAATTTGATCCGGTGACCACGCCGACTATCTCGGCAAAAGGCGCCTGGATGACACCGGGTCTGATCGATTGCCACACCCATATTTTATTTGCCGGCTCACGGGCCCAGGAATTTGAGCAGCGTCTTAATGGTGTGTCCTATCAAGAAATCGCGCAGCAGGGCGGGGGGATCGCAACAACCATGAAGGCAACCCGTGCGGCGGATCATGAGCACCTGTTTGTGGTTGGTAAAACGCGACTGAATGCGTTGCTCAGCGAGGGGGTGACCACAGTCGAAAGTAAGTCCGGCTATGGTCTGGATTGCGACAGCGAGATCAAGCTGCTGGAAGTCAACCGCATGCTCGATGAGCATCATCCCATCAGTGTACAAAGCACCTTCCTGGGAGCGCACGCGCTACCGCCGGAATATCGTGATGATGCCGATGGCTATATCGACCTGGTATGTGAGCACATGCTTCCTCAGGTCGCAGAACAATCCCTGGCCGATGCGGTCGATGCATTTTGCGAAAACGTCGGCTTTAGCAATGAACAAACGCGCCGCGTGTTTGCCAAAGCAACTGAGCTTGGTCTAAAGGTGAAGTGTCACGCCGAGCAGTTGTCTAATCAGCATGGCAGTGAGCTGGTGGCTGAATTTAATGGTCTGTCCGCCGATCATATTGAGTACCTCGATGAAGCCGGTGTTAAGGCCATGGCCAAAGCGGGGACGGTCGGCGTGGTGCTACCGGGGGCATTTTACTTTTTACGTGAAACCCAGCAGCCACCGATTGAACTGCTGCGCCAGCATAATGTGCCGATTGCCCTGGCCAGCGACTTTAACCCCGGCACTGCACCGCTGTGTTCTTTACGTCTGATGCTGAATATGGCGTGTACCTTATTCCGTATGACGCCGGAAGAAGCATTACTGGGTGTTACACGCCATGGTGCTAAAGCGCTGGGTTTGTCAGACAGAGGTATGCTCAAAGTCGGCATGCGTGCCGATATGGTGCTGTGGCAGGTCGGTCATCCGGCTGAACTCAGTTATCAGTTTGGCGTAAATGACCTGTTAAATACCTGGATTTCGGGTAAACTTGTGCAATAGTAAGAATTTTGCAATGGCCTGTTGATGACAAAAAAATTGCTGCTAAAACAGAGTTTTCACAGCATTCTGATGCTGCTGGCATGCTGTCACCCTGGGGTTATGGCCGCAACGGCCAGTATGTCGGTAGCGTCATTTTGGCAGGCCTCTGATGTTCAGTCCCCCCTGTTAATGGCTTTTATGGCAGGGGCCTTGCTCAGTGCCAGCATCGGTGCTACCAGTGTCAGTCAGCAGCCGTTGCACCGACTGATTTATGCGACCACCACGGCGGTGGCTCTGGCCTATCTGGCCAATTCTGCAGTGTATTTTGCTTATTTACTCATCCCGCTGTTACTCTTGCAAGTGTGGTTGGCCCTGCGCACCAAACAACGGCGATTTCAGCTGATTGCGTGCCTTAGCCTGGGTGGTGCCGTGCTGGCGCTGGGTGGGGCATTGTACTGGGGGTTATCGCCGGGCCTGGTCGTGGCGGCCCTGCTGCCGGTGTTCTTTGCTGAGCTAATGCTGCCCAGAGCTGCAGCTGAGTCGGCGCAACAGCCAGGCACAGATGAAAGCAAAACCGCGGATATTCTCGAATTACCCGATCGGGCCGGGTTTCGCACTGCGTTTTATGATTTCCGTCAGCGCGACCCCAGTGCGGCCATGCTGGTGATGATCCGTCTGGAAGGGTTTCAGCAGGTGAACTTTCATCTCGGCCGCGAGTTTGGTGACCTGTTACTGGCCCAGTCGGCCAATCGCATTAAACAACATTTGCAGCATCCGGACGTCATGCCAATCCCTTTGGGTAATGATGTATCGCGGTTGGCGCATTTAGGCGGGCTGCATTTTGTCTTTGTCTGTAGCCTGGTCAATCAGCACCATTTACATGAGCAGATGGTCAATGAAATCATTGAAAGCACATTAAAACCTTTCAATGTAGGCAACTGCACCATCGAGGTTAAAGCGCGCGCCAGTTATGTCAATTGCGATGAAGAGCAGGGACAGTTTGAGAACTTATTAACCTGCGCATTTCTGGCGCTGGATAGTCAACCCGACAGCCCGATCGCGC
The DNA here is from genome assembly GCF_021532535.1 of Pseudoalteromonas sp. DL2-H2.2. NCBI lineage: Bacteria > Pseudomonadati > Pseudomonadota > Gammaproteobacteria > Alteromonadales > Pseudoalteromonadaceae > Pseudoalteromonas > Pseudoalteromonas sp. DL2-H2.2. Next base: position 54,924 of record NZ_JAKGBD010000012.1, read on the forward strand.
CATACCAGCAACAGATGCAAATCAATCGCCTGGAGCAACAAGCCCGGCTGGCTGAGCTGGCACACATCGACTTCAGAAAAGAGCTGGAGCTGTACTTTCAGCCCGTGGTGCGCAATGAAGACGGTGACATTGAATTTCTGGAGCTGCTGCTGCGCTGGCAGCATCCTAAACAAGGGATCCTGGCAGCAGGCAAATTTATTGAAGACATCCGTATCGCCGGTCTGGCCTTACCGGTTGCGCAGTATGTGATTGAACGAGCTGCCGAAATTGCCCTGGCATTGCGCATGGAAGGGATTGCGATGCCGCTGAGTCTGAACCTGTTTGGCCCGGAAATGCTGCATGAGGAATTCATCGAGTTTATCGATCATGTGCTGGTGGAGCACCAACTGAAGCCAGGGGATTTGATCATAGAGTGTCCTTCCAGTTTGTTTACCAGCCTCGACCCTCAGGGCATTGCCATGGTGTCGCGGTTACGCTCCATGGGGCTGCGCTTGTGCATAGACAGCTTTGGCGAAACCCCGGTTACCTTGTCTAAGTTGCCTCAGCTGACCGTTGATTACGTCAAACTGGGTCGCTCTTTAACCTCAGATCATGGTAACCAGGGATCATTCAAAAGTGTCGTGCGTGGGATTGTCGAAATGCAGCAGATCCAGGCTTGCAAAGTGATTTGTGAAGGGGTGGAATCGCCGGAGCAGCTGCAATTTGTGAAAAGTCTCAACACCTTTGCGGCGCAGGGCTATTATTTTGCCCGGCCCCTGAGCAGTGTGGGCATGATCAGCTGGCTGAAGCAATGGCGCTGGGAGCATCCGGAAGATGGCTCAGCTTCGCCTCAGCCAGACTCACATTAAACGCCTGTCTTACGCGCCTGTAAGTAGCTACATACCAAAGAAGCCAATACCTGACCGGCATCGCTCAGCCCTTGCTGCAAGCCTTGTGGGTGGTGCTCCGGTGCCGCTTCACACAGGTGTAAATAGCGGGCGCGCTCCTGGCGGGCGGCCAGGTGAACAAAATGCTCCGCATCATTGGCCGTAAAGCCACAGTTGGTATAGGCGCTGACTGGCATCCCGGAGATGGCATCGACATCCACTTCTATCCCCAATGGCGCTTGTCCGGCAAAACGTTCCAGGCCAGTATGACATGCCTCAGTCAGGGTCAGCGTGCGGCGCACCAGAATATCCTGGTAACTGCTGTAACTGAATCCAGCTTGATCTAATGCACTGATAATAGTGTGATTGTTCTTCTGTTCATGCATGCCGACCACATGGTAATCCGCCAGATAGCCTTGCTCAAAGGCATAGCTAAAACCGTTACCGGAATGGCGTCCTTCCAGCGCGCGAAAATCGGCATGGGGATCGAAATTGATGGCGTGGCAGGCCTGCTGAGTGCTCTGAGATAACGCCTGTAACAGGCCAAAGCAATTATTGTGGCCACCCCCTATCACTATGGGTGCCAGCCCGGCATCAAAGACAGCCCGCATCACCGCGCTTACGCGCTCATCAAGCCGACCGTTCAGCTCGCGTAACTGCTCAAGCTGCGCCGGGTCGCGATTGTCCAGGTCCGCGCCTTGTTGTTGCAGATCATCACAGCGCACTTCGCCCAGCAGCAAAACGTCATCCGGGGTTAAAAAGCGATTACAGGGCAGGTTCAAGAAGCGCTGTAAAAATGCTTGCCAGCCCAGGTGAGCGCCACCTCGACCACAGTTGGCCCGTGGACCCAGATCTTCGTTGATGGCAACCAGGACGTACTTAATGCCAAACTGAGCGGCATCGCGCAGCGCCTGCGTTAGGTCATCTTTGGGTTGCAAAAAAGCCAGGGTTTGCCAGAAGCGTTGTTCGTTTTCACGGCTGGTGCAATAAGCGGCAATGTCCGCTTCGGTATAAATATGAAGCCAGTGGTTACTCATAATTCAGGTCGATCTATGGGGTTGAACCGGGCAAAGGTGAACTTTACCCGGAGAATTAACAAGGTAGTTGCTGTGTTATTCGCCCTGTTCGTCGTCGACTTCCAGTAGCAGCTCTTCAGCAGAGATAATGATGCCGGTGGCATCAGCATACAGGTAATCGTCGTCGTAGAAAGACACGCCGGCAAAGTTGACTGGAATGCCCTGCTCACCACTGCCATGGCTGTCTGCTGCGACCGGAATAGAGGCAATCGCCTGGACGCCAAGATCACATTCTTCCAATTCTTCGACATGGCGCACTGCGCCATAAACGACAATGCCCTGCCAGTTATTCTCGATGGCCAGTTCAGCCAGCTCAATGTCGATGAGTGCACGGCGCGTTGAACCGCCGCCGTCGACCAATAAAACTTGGCCAGTCCCATCCTGCTGAAGTACCTGGTTGATCAACTCATTATTCTCAAAGCACTTAAGCGTTTTGATCCGCCCGCTAAAGGCGCTTTGACCGCCAAAATTGATAAACATTGGCTCTAATACATCAACGGCATCGGCAAAATGGTCACATAAATCGGAAGTGCTGTAATCCATACGGGCGTCCTCGAAAATAACTGAATTCACGGTCCAGTATACTCCCATTATGTAGGGGCGCAATGCTTTGAATCAACATACATAATTGTGTCACAAAATTGTCGTGGCAGTGTTATTTAGCTCTTCTATGCTGAAATTGTGAACAAATGTAAGCATGAACTATGAAAACACAGATCATCAAACTCGATACGGCGCTTTATTTTGCCCTTTATAAACCCGAGTGTAAGCCCTGGTTCAAAATGGTGATGTTGGCACTGTCGAAAAGCGGAAACGGTGGGCTTTATGTGGTACTGGGTATCCTGAGTGCACTGTTTATGGATTCGGTCGGGCAGCAGTTTGCCTTGTGTGCTGTGGTTGCGTTTGCCATTGAACGACCACTCTACCTTTATCTGAAGAACCGTATCGCCAGGGTTCGGCCCTGTGATTGCCTTGCTGTTAAAGCCATGCTTACACCGAGTGATAAATTTAGCATGCCGTCCGGACACAGTGCGGGTGCCTGGTTATATGCGACCTGTCTGATGGAGCATTTTCCGGCATTGGCGCTGCCCTTGATGCTGTGGGCATCAGGTGTGTCGTTATCGAGGATCGTAGTCGGTGTGCATTATCCAATTGATGTCATTCTGGGTGCGATGATAGGCAGCGGATGTGCTTTGCTGGCAATAGGAGTGGTAGGGGAATTATGAAGATTTTATATGGCGTACAAGGAACTGGTAATGGTCATATCACCCGTGCCCGGGTGATGGCAGAGTGCTTTACACGTTTGGGTATAGATGTTGATTACGTGTTTTCCGGTCGTCCGGACGAGCGTTATTTTGATATGTCGGTGTTTGGGGATTATCAAACCCGGCGCGGGATCAGCTTTGCAACCCGACATGGGCGGTTAAATTATCAGGGCACGCTGCAGCAGCTGCGCGTTGGTCGGTTTATTCAAGATGTACGACGCTTCGATATGCGTGGCTATGACATGGTATTCAATGACTTTGAACCGATCACGGCATGGGCTGCGCGCCGTGCTAAAGTGCCGGTCGTTGCCATGAGTCACCAAAGTGCCTTTTTGTCACCGCAGGTGCCGATATTTGGTGGCAACTTTTTGCTGCGCTCATTGATCCGCTGGTTTGCACCCGCTGACATTCACCTCGGTGTGCACTGGCAACCGTTTGCACAAAACATTGTGCCGCCTTTTATCCCTTACCAGCCTGGTGACTTTGGTAATCAGTCGATAGCAAACAAAGTGCTGGTGTACCTGCCATTTGAAGACTTGTCACACATAGTGGAGTTGCTGAAAGACTTTCCGGATAAGGAGTTCTACTGCTATCACCCGGATGCCAAAGATACTTCACTGAATCATATTCACTTGCGTGCCCCTTCGCGTGAAGGGTTTATTGCCGACCTTGCTAATGCGTCGGGGGTGGTGGCCAATGCCGGGTTTGAACTATCCAGCGAGGCGCTTAAGTTTGGCAAAAAACTCCTGCTTAAGCCTTTGCAGGGGCAGTTTGAGCAGCAGAGTAATGCCATGACTTTACAAAACTTGGGACTGGCCCAGGTGATGAATTATCTTAACTCCGAAGCACTGGATGAATGGCTGGAGTTACCCGCCGGACAGCAAATTAATTTTCCCAGTGATGCGACTCCGTTAGCTTTGTGGCTAACTAAGGGACAATGGAGCAATGTCACAGAGCTGCATGATACGCTTTGGCAGGCGGTGCTCAATAAAGCACCAAAGGCCGCTTAATTAATGCGCAATTAGTAATAAAGTCGTGCAAAATTGACAAATAGTGCGCGGCGTTGCTGACGGAATAATCTATACTTATTGCAGGTCTCGTAATAATTGGGTAACCGTATGGCAATTCTGGAAAATCTGACCATTAAACGGCGCTTGCAGTTGAATGCGCTGGTAGTGGGTGTGGCTTTAGTCGTTATGCTGGCAGTGATCATGATCGAAGCCAGTACCATGCGCAAGCTGAATGAAACCATTCAGTACGCGGAGGAACTGGATATTCATGAGCTCTCCATGCGCAAACACGAGAAGAACTTTTTGTTCTACAAAGATACTGAGGCACTAGATTTATATGCCAGGGACTACAGTGAGGTGCAACGTAAAGCAGGTCTGTTGGACGAGATATTTGCTGAGTTCGATATTGACGATAGTAACTTACGCGAGTTTGAACGCCTCGCGCAAACCTATGTAGACGACTTTAACAACGTCGTTGATTTACAAAAAACCATCGGCCTGCATCCCAAAGACGGGCTGTATGGCGCGCTGCGTAGTGCCGTTCATGAAGTCGAAACTATGCTGAAGCAGCAACAGCGTGACGATCTGCTGGTCAGTATGTTGATGCTCAGACGGGCAGAAAAAGACTTTATGCTGCGACTGGATTTAAAGTACCTGAAGAAGTTTGACGATCAAATCAGTAAGTTTGAAGGTCAGGTAAAAGCCGCAGGCTTTGATGCGCAGTACGAGCGCCAGATTTTAACGCTGATCAAGCAATATCAGACTCGTTTCAGAAATCTGGTCGATGCACAGACCAAGCTGGGCCTGGACCTTAACAGTGGCGCTTTGGGCAGCATGAAGCAAAGCGTGGAACAAAGCGATGCGGTAGTGGGCCGGATTGTAGAACAGGCCAAGCAGGCGGTGGCAGAAAACACCCAAATGGCACAGATGGCGGCGCTGATCATCTTTGTGGTGGCATCGGTGCTGGTGATGATTTTGGTATTATCGACCAGCCAGTCGATTATTCGTCCGGTTGAGCGGGTTTATCAGACCATAGAGCGGATCCGCCGTGAGAACAACTTGCGCATTCATATTGAGCAAACGGGTAACGACGAAATCACCCTGATGACCAAAGACTTTAATAGCCTGATTGGCGACTTCAAAGAGCTGATTGGCGATGTGAACAATGCGCTGGCGATCATCAATGACGCAACTCATCACTTGTCAGATACCACGGCACAAACCAGTGCCGGTATGACTGAGCAGCTCCATGAAGCCGATATGGTGGCAACGGCGGCAACTGAAATGCAGGCCACCATTCAGGATATTTCGCACAATACCGAAGCGGCGGCGGAAAAAGCCGAGTCTACCAATAAGAATGCCCAGCTGGGTCGCACTGAGGTGACCTCAACCATTGAGCACATCATGCAGCTGTCTGAGTCTTTGGGTGGGGCATCCGACGTAGTAGGTCAGTTAGAGCGAGATGGTGAGACCATTGGCTCTGTCCTTGATGTGATCCGGGGTATTGCTGAGCAAACCAACCTACTGGCACTGAATGCGGCTATTGAGGCTGCCCGTGCTGGTGAGCAAGGTAGGGGCTTTGCGGTGGTGGCAGACGAAGTCCGCTCGCTGGCGCAGCGTACCCAGGATTCGACTCAGGAAATCGAAAGCATTATTTCGACCTTGCAGCAGCGCACCCGCGAAGTGGTGAATATCATGGAGCAGTGCCGTGAGCAGGGTAACGAGAGTGTGGCACAGGCAGAGCGTGCTGGAAATCTGCTTGGGATGATCACAGAAGATGTGCAGACCATTATGGAAATGAGTACGCATATTGCCACTGCCATTGATGAGCAAAAACAGGTGGCGTCAGAAGTGAACAAGAATGTGGTTAAGATCCGCGATATTGCACAGGTGGCATCGGAGCATGCCAGCAGTAATGCGCAAAGCAGTGAGGAACTGTCCGAGCAAGCTCGTAACTTGTACGAGTCGGTAGAAAAATACCAGGTGTAGTGATGCTATGCCAGGTAAAAGAAAAGGCGACCTCAGTCGCCTTTTTTGTGTCTGGTATGCCCTTATGGCATGAACTTGATCGGCACATCGTGCTTTGCCGACACGCGCTGCTGATAGTCTTGCCACAGTGTCTCGTGTTGTTCGCACAGCTTTCTCAGGTATTGCCAGCTGAACAACCCGGAGTTGTGGCCGTCATCAAACACCAGCCTGACCGCATAGTGGCCGACCGGCTCGATTTCACCAATGGACACATTCTGTTTGTTGAGCACCAGTTGTTGCTGACCGGGGCCATGCCCCTGCACCTCGGCCGAGGGGGAATGAACACGTAAAAACTCAGCGCTGAGCGAATGGCTCAGATCATCATCAAAGTGCACATCGAGTGTTTTTTGCACCTTGTGGTAATGCAGTTTAGTTACTTGATACATAGGCATAAAAAAGCCCGATCCAGGACCGGGCGATTATCTGTTAAAGAATAAAGCGGCTCAGGTCTTCGTCCTGGACCAGCATATCTAAATGTTTATCGACATACGCGGCGTCGATTGTCAGTGACTCACCGGCTTTGTCGGACGCATCGAATGAAATTTCTTCCATCAGCTTTTCCATCACAGTATGCAGACGACGGGCACCGATGTTTTCGGTCTTCTCGTTGACTTGCCAGGCGGCCTGAGCAATACGCTCAATTGCATCATCACTGAATTCGATGCTGACACTTTCTGTGTTCAACAGGGCCTGTTGCTGCTCGGTTAAAGAGGCATGAGGTTCTGTCAGAATACGTTTAAAGTCTTTCGCCGTCAGTGCTTCTAATTCAACGCGAATAGGTAAACGGCCTTGCAGCTCAGGAATAAGATCAGAAGGCTTAGCCATCTGGAACGCACCTGAAGCAATAAACAGAATGTGATCGGTTTTGACCATACCATGCTTAGTGCTGACGGTAGAGCCTTCAATCAGCGGCAGTAAGTCGCGTTGTACGCCTTCGCGGCTGACATCCGGACCTGACGCTTCGCCACGCTTACAGATCTTATCGATTTCATCGACGAACACGATGCCATTTTGCTCAACGGCAAAAATCGCCTGCTCTTTGAGCTCTTCCGGGTTAACCAGCTTAGCGGCTTCTTCTTCGACTAAGAGCTTGAAGGCTTCTTTGATCTTCAGTTTACGGCTTTTCTTCTTGTCGCCAGACAGGTTCTGGAACATGCCCTGCAACTGATTGGTCATTTCTTCCATGCCTGGCGGCGCCATGATCTCTACCTGAGGCGCTGTTTCAGCGATGTCGATGTCGATCTCTTTGTCATCCAGCTGGCCTTCGCGTAGCTTTTTACGGAATACCTGACGCGTAGAGCTGTTATCGCTTTGCTGAGTTTCACCCCAGGCGTCTTTCGCCGGTGGCAGCAGGGCGTCCAAAATACGCTCTTCCGCGGCTTCTTCAGCGCGGTGCTTGTGCTTCTTGGTTTGCTGCTCGCGGGTCATTTTAAATGACACTTCCACCAGATCACGGATAATGGTCTCGACCTCTTTGCCGACATAACCGACTTCGGTGAACTTAGTGGCTTCCACTTTGATAAACGGCGCGTTCGCCAGCTTAGCCAGGCGACGGGCAATTTCGGTTTTACCAACACCCGTTGGGCCGATCATCAGGATGTTCTTTGGCGTCACTTCACTGCGCAGCTCTTCAGGAAGCTGCATGCGGCGCCAGCGGTTTCTCAGTGCAATGGCGACGGCTTTTTTCGCGTTGTCCTGACCAATAATATGTTGGTCCAGTTCATGGACGATTTCTCTTGGGGTCATTGCTGTCATGGCAATTCCTATTACAATTCTTCGATGGTTTGGAAATTGTTGGTAAAAACGCAGATATCTCCTGCGATTGTCAGGCTCTTTTCCACAATTTCACGGGCACTCAGGTCGGTATTTTCAATCAGCGCGGTGGCTGCGGCCTGGGCAAAGTTACCGCCACTGCCGATGGCAATGAGGTCATGCTCAGGCTGGACTACGTCACCATTACCTGTGATGATCAATGACGCGGTTTCGTCTGCAACGGCCAGCAAGGCTTCTAATTTGCGCAGCGCTCTGTCGGTGCGCCAGTCTTTTGCCATTTCAACGGCCGCCCGGGTCAGATGGCCCTGGTGCATTTCCAGTTTGGTTTCAAAGCGTTCAAACAAAGTGAACGCATCGGCAGTGCCACCGGCAAAGCCTGCTAGTACTTTACCGTTGTAGAGGCGACGCACTTTTCTGGCGTTGCCTTTCATTACCGTATTGCCAAGAGAAACCTGGCCATCTCCGCCAATTACGACTTTGTCGCCTCGGCGAACACTCACGATAGTTGTCATAGTATTCCTTAATCAGGAGGCATCAGCCTCATCTGTAAACTCAATTAGGGTAGAGATAGGGACGATTTTACGAAGATCAAGTCCACTTCCAGATCCCACAGCTGACAATATTTACTCGTTCCAGCTTGTTTTTATCGCTCTCGGCGCCGCGTTTGGTGTCGTAAGGACCCAGGCGCACTCGATACCAGACGCCGTTGGAGCCTTCGGTACGGCGGATCTCTGCGATAAGTCCGGCAAAGGCCATCTTGGCTTTCATTTGCTCGGCCTGTTTATAGGTTCTGAACGAGCCGCATTGCATCTGGTAGGGGCCCTGGCTCTCGATTTTCTTGACCTCGACTTTTACCTCGTGATCTTTAATGTCTTTAATAAAATCCGGCGGACGAGGTAAATCTTTTTCGACTTTCGGTTGCTCAGCTTGCTTGGGGGCTGCCGGGCTGGTGGTTTGCACCTCAGGTTTGCCGTGTTGTGTGATGTACCACAGGCCATAACCAAAGGCACTGATCAGTACCAGCGTCAGCGCGGCAAAAAACTTGGGAAAGGGCTTGGCGGCCTTTCCTTTTGCGGCCTTTTTACCGCCCGGTTTCTTATTTATATAGTCGTGTTGTGCCATAACGTATTTTTAATAGGTATCCATTGGGTCAACGTCAATACTCCAGCGCACCCGGTTGGCAAGTTTATGCTGACCGATATAGTCGGCCAGTTGCGCCAGGTATTGATGCAGTACTTTGCGCTGCGCTGCCTGAATATGTAATTGATATCGGTATTTACCGGCCAGACGTTCCATCGGCGCGGGGATCGGTCCGAGCAATTGTATACCAGGGTAGGGGGTGGCTGGAACCAGATCCGACAAAAACGCCATTACCAGCTGCGAGTTGGTGGCTTCTGCGCGGATCAGTGCCAGATGGCTGTATGGAGGCATCTGAGTTTCTTCGCGTTCGCGCAGTGCATAGCGGGCAAAGTCCTGATAGCCATTATTCACCAGATCCTGTAGCAACGGGTGTTCCGGGAAATGGGTTTGCAAAAGTACCGTGCCGGCTTCGCCGCTGCGCCCGGCCCGCCCAGCCACTTGGGTTATCAGCTGAGCCATGTGCTCCGTGGCGCGAAAATCGCAGGAATACAAACCACTGTCTACGTCGAGGATCACCACCAGATTGACGTCGGCGAAGTGGTGGCCTTTGGCGAGCATCTGAGTGCCGATAAGCAGCCGGGCCCCTCCCTGATTAATTTCATCCAGCGCACTTTCGAGGCTGCCCTTGCGGCGGGTAGAGTCGCGGTCGATGCGATGCACGGGAAAGTCGGCAAATTGTTCGGATAAGAACTCTTCCAGCTGCTCTGTACCATATCCGGTTGGCATGATCTGGGTGCTGCCACAGTCGGGGCATTGCAAAGGCACAAAGGCTTGCTCTGAGCAGTGGTGGCAGATCAGCCTGCGCAGTGATTTATGATAAGTGGCGCTGGTACTACAGCGGTCACAGTTGCTGAGCCAGCCGCACTCATGGCAGATCAAAGTGGGGGCAAAACCGCGTCGGTTGAGAAACACCATAACCTGTTGTCCGCGCGCCAGTGTGGCAGCAATGGCATCCAGACTGGCTTTGGCAAATCCCCCCTGATCGGGCTGTCCTTTCATATCCACGAGCATGAAGCGGTTATCCTGCTGGGTTTGCGCCCGTTTTGTCAGTGGCAGCAACTGATAGCGGTTTTGCAGTGCTTTTTGCAGGGTTTCCAGTGCCGGTGTGGCAGTACCGAGGATCAACGGAAACTGGCCCTGTGCGGCGCGATAGGCGGCCAGGTCACGGGCGTGATAGCGCAACCCGTCTTGCTGTTTAAACGAGCCATCATGTTCTTCATCAACCACTATCATACCCAAGGTCTGAAAGGGCAAAAAGATAGCAGAGCGGGTACCAATCACCAGTGCAGATTCTCCCTGCTCGGCTCGTCGCCAGGTGTGTAAGCGCTCATTGTCAGTCAGGTTGGAGTGCCAGAGATCAATCGGTAACCCTTCGAAGCGGCGTTTAAAGCGGTTCACGGTTTGTGGCGTCAGGCCAATTTCCGGCACCAGTACTAAGGCTTGTTTGCCGGCGGCTAAAATGGCCTCCAGACTTTGCAGATATACTTCGGTTTTACCACTGCCCGTGACGCCTTCGAGTAAGAAGGTACGAAACCCGGTTTGACTGTTGATGGCACTGCAGGCGGTGGCCTGCTCCGGGTGAAGTCTTGGTTTACTGCCCAGTTGCAATGGCGCAGACTGCCAGTGGGTGTCGGTACGCAGTTCTTCGCGGATCAGTGCTTTTTCCAGTAAGGCCTTGATCTGTGCCTGCGAGAAGCCCAGTGTTTTTAATTCACTGGCGGTGGCGTCACCGGCGCTACGCAGTTGCTCAAGCAGTGCCAGTTGCTTTTTGGCTCTGAGTTGGGTGGTTTCACGGCCGGCCTCGGTGAGGGTCAGTACCGGCACTTGGGTTTTATCAACCTGCTCACCCTCGCGCAGCGCACCAGGCAGGGCGGTAAACAGGGTTTCGCCTAGCGGATGACAGTAATATTGCGCACTGAAGCGCAAAAAGGCGAGATGATCAGGTGATAATACGGGCGTGGTATCAAGCACCGACTCAAGCGCTTTTATTTTGTCTTCAGGCACGTCGCTGTGAGACTTCAGCGCCACCACGATGGCGATGCAGGCTCGGTTGGCGAATTTTACTCTCACCCGGCCACCCACACAGGGTTGTTGTTCTGGCTCAAGGCGGTAATCAAAGGTTCTGTGTAAAGGTACTTTTAAAGCGACTTCGGCGAAGCGCATGGAAACTCCGGCATCTGAATTTCAATGTTAAGGGCAGCTGTCTGAGTGCACCTTGCTGTGCCGCCAGACTATCTGCCCAGTATACCGTAACGGCATAATAATGTATGCGAATGGTCAGTGAGATTTACAGCAGCTCGATATTTTGCGGGCACAGCACGAAATTGCGCAAAAAATAGCAGTTATTTTGCATTTATTGCTTGTGGAAAGCCCGGATTGACCCTAAAATACGCGTCCACAATTTTTGTATAACTACGTATGGTGCCAGACTTCGGGTTTGGAGAGCGATACGGCCTTAACTAGAGGTGTCCTATGAAAGAAGGTATTCATCCTAAGTACGAAACAATCTCAGCAACTTGTTCGTGCGGTAACAAATTCGAGACTCGTTCAACACTATGTAAAGACATTCACCTGGACGTATGTTCTGCATGTCACCCGTTCTACACTGGTAAGCAGAAGATCCTAGACACAGGTGGTCGTGTTGATCGCTTCAACAAGCGCTTTGGCGCGCTTAGCAGCAAGAAGTAAGTTTTACTTTTGCTGTAGAAAAAGCACCTTCGGGTGCTTTTTTCGTTTCTGCGCACTCATCTCTTACTCTAATCATTTACCATCATCATGCTAAGTGGACGGATCAGTGCCATTTGGTTAGTAAAGTTTCCAGTTTCGCCTCACTCATTTGTACCGAAGAGGGTATAAGCGGGCTTGCACGTGAGAAGTCGGTTGCCACGTAAATCACCACTTTCATCTGTGTGAATGGCCATATTCACCTGATTAATATGCATAGCTATATGTACTAAATGTCGAGTGATATCTGTATTTTTGTCGCTAAATGTTGTGAATTTAAGCTTAAAATGCACTAAATGTCGTAAAGTGTATTTCACCTCGGGTTTTATTTATTTTATTTATACTCTGCATAAAAATGACGCTATTTTGAACTGAAAGTGACACTTATCAGATCATTTATTGTGAGATAAGTTTGCCGAAAAGTAGCAAAAAGGTCGCTAAATCTTGCTAACTGCCAACTATCTTTGCTTTAACAGGATCGACCTGATATCCCTTGAATTAATTTTTAAAAAAGGTATGGTTTAAAGCAGTTAGCGAATTTTTATCTCACTCTCACTTTCAACTTCTTCGTAGGAAAAAATCGCGTCATGTCAGACTTTCGTGAACAAGCGTTACATTATCATGCCCACCCCGTTCCAGGAAAAATCAGCGTTGAGTTGACCAAGCCTGCTGAAACCGTCAAAGACCTGGCCCTGGCATATAGCCCGGGTGTTGCTGAGCCGGTCCGTGAAATTGCTGCCGATCCTAGCAATGCTTACCGCTATACTGGTAAAGGCAATATGGTTGCGGTGATCAGTAACGGTACGGCTATTTTAGGGTTAGGGAATCTCGGTCCACTGGCGTCTAAACCTGTGATGGAAGGTAAGGCGTTGCTGTTCAAGCGATTTGCAGGCCTGGATTCGATTGATATCGAAGTGAAGCACCGCACCACTGAAGACTTTATCAACACGGTTGCCAATATCGCTGACACCTTTGGTGGTATTAATCTGGAAGACATCAAAGCGCCTGAGTGCTTTGAAATTGAGCGCGCGCTAATTGAGCGCTGTGATGTGCCGGTATTCCACGATGACCAGCATGGCACCGCAATCGTTACTGCTGCGGGTATGCTGAACGCGCTGGAGATCCAGGGCAAAAACATCCATGACGCCATTATTGTGTGCCTGGGTGCCGGCGCCGCTGCCATTGCCTGTATGGAATTGCTGATTAAATGTGGTGCACAGCGTGAGCACATTTATATGCTGGACCGCAAAGGGGTGATCCACACGCGTCGTGATGACCTTAACGAATATAAGAAACTGTTTGCCAATAACACGGATAAGCGCACTTTGCAGGACGTGATCGAAGATGCTGACGTGTTCGTTGGTGTATCTGGTCCTGATCTGTTGTCGCCAGAAGATCTGAAACTGATGGCGGACAAGCCTGTGGTGTTTGCGTGTTCGAACCCAGATCCGGAGATCAGCCCGGAAGTGGCGCATGGTGCACGTGATGACTTAATTATGGCAACTGGTCGTTCGGACTATCCAAACCAGGTTAACAACGTATTATGTTTCCCGTTTATCTTCCGCGGTGCGCTGGATGTGCGTGCAACGGCAATTAACGATGAGATGAAGATTGCGGCGGTAGAGGCCATTCGCAGCATTGCCAAAGAGCCAGTGCCTGCTGAAGTGCTAAAAGCGGCAGAGGTAGACAGCCTGGAATTTGGTGAACACTATATTATTCCTAAGCCAATGGACCCGCGTTTGTTGCCGCGTATTGCTAAAGCGGTTGCAGTTGCTGCGGTTGAATCCGGTGTGGCACAAATCGATATGCCAGAAAACTACATGGCATAAGCCCATCAGAGCAATAAAAAAGCCTCACACTGTGAGGCTTTTTTATTTTTGCAACTGACGAAATTATTCTTCGTTGATCTCTGGAATTTCCAGACCCATTTCCGTCATGATCTGACGCACTTCTGCCGGAATTTTTTCCGGGTTGTCTTTACGCAGATCTTCGTCACCGGGCAGCGGCTGGCCGGTAAAGGCATGCAGGAATGCCTCGCACAGTAATTCACTGTTTGTCGCGTGGCGCAGGTTATTGACCTGGCGGCGGGTGCGCTCATCAGTTAGCACTTTAAGTACGTTGAGCGGGATAGACACAGTAATCTTTTTTACCTGTTCTGATTTCTTACCGTGTTCTGCATAAGGGTGAATATATTCACCGTTCCATTTAGCCATAGTGATGTACTTGCCTCAGTGTTGTAGATGCAATGCGAATAAGACTGTGTACTGTGTATGGATCCAACCGTGACACGCAAGCTCTCTGTTGGCAATGTTGCACGTCATTTGCCATAGTTTAAGCTCAAATACTCAGTCTTATTAGCATAGAGTTCGCGTTGAGTGGCGAAATTTTATCGGTTTAAAAAAGATAGTCAAATACTAGTTATTTAGCCATTTAGCGGTATAAATGTTTTGACTTCTAACTTTTGTTAATCTAACCTTTTAGACGTCTAAACATCTAATTGAGTCAGGTGACCTATGAGCCAAAGCAACAAGTCAACCATAGCGGTACGCACAGGCATTGATGCGGATAAGCATCATGGTGCAGTGGTGCCGCCGCTGTATCTGTCGACCACCTATTCTTTTGCCGACTTTGATAAAAAGCGTGATTACGATTACGGGCGCAGCGGTAACCCGAATCGCGATATTCTTGCGCAAACGCTGGCGGAGCTTGAAGGTGGGGCTAAGGGCATCATTACGGCCACCGGGATGGCTGCGGTGCACCTGGTGACTCAGTTGCTGAATGCCGATGATACTTTGGTGATCCCACATGATTGTTACGGCGGCAGCTATCGTTTATTTACCTCGCTGGAAAAGCGCGGTTTGCTCAAGGTTAAAGTGCTCGACCTGACGCGCAGCGAAAGCTTGCAGGAGATCCTGGCCATCAAACCTAAGCTGGTCTGGATTGAAACACCCAGTAACCCCATTTTACGATTAACCGATATCAAAGCGGTCACCGACGTAGCTGCACAGTGCGGTGCACTGGTCGCCGCCGACAACACCTTTTTGTCGCCGGCGTTGCAAAACCCTATCGCATTTGGCGTCGACATCGTGGTGCACTCAACGACTAAATATATCAATGGTCACTCGGATGTCGTCGGCGGCGCGGTGATCGCCAAAACCGAGGAGCTTGGTGATGAACTGGCCTGGTGGGCCAACAATATCGGCATCACGGGCGCGCCGTTTGACAGTTACCTGACTTTACGCGGCTTGCGTACGCTCAATGTGCGCCTGAAACAGCATCAGGAGAATGCGCTGGCGATTGCGCGTTACCTTGAGCAATCTGAGTTTGTTAGCCAGGTGTACTATCCCGGGCTGGAAAGTCACCCTCAGCATGCGCTGGCAAAACAACAGCAACAAGGCTTTGGTGGCATGGTGAGTTTTGACATTAAAGGGGAATTGGCAGATGCAGCTAAGTTCCTGACCAGTGTCAAGCAATTCTCGCTGGCCGAATCGCTGGGTGGGGTTGAGAGTTTGATCTGTCACCCGGCAACCATGACACATGCCGGTATGGATCCCGCAGCTCGCCTCGAAGCGGGCGTCGGTGACACGCTGATCCGTATTTCCGTGGGGATTGAAGAGATCGACGATTTATTGGCAGACCTGGCGCAGGCTTTTGCCGCGGTGAAAGCCGCACAAGGCAGCGCCAGTGATAATGCGAAGGCCTTCAAGCTTTCGCCAGCACATACGGCATTGTGGTAGAAGAAATGACAAAAGCAGTACATAAATTCGGTGGTTCGAGCCTGAGCTCGGCGGCGCGCTATCAGGCGGTTGCCAATATTATTATTGGTCACTGCCAGAGCGGCGACTGTATCGTGGTATCAGCGGCAGGTAAAACCACCAATACCCTGGTTGCCTTGTGGCAGAGTTATCAGCAGCAGGACGAGCGAGCGTTCAGCGACATCCTGCTACAGGTCGAAAATCATCAGTTACAATTGATCAGTGAGTTGTTCCCGACTGCGCAGCAATCACCGCTGACAGCAGAGTTGCGTGATGAGCTGAGCAGCATTGCTCGTCAGGCGCAGTTGCGCCAATTGCAAGAAGCGCCACTACTGGCGTATGGGGAGATCTGGTCGGCGCGCTTACTGGCGGCGTTACTGAATACCCTGAATATTGCTGCACAAGATGTGGATGCCCGCACTTTGTTTACTCAGCATCAGGGACAGCTGATGCACAGCCTGAATCGCAGTGCCTGTCATCAGGCACTCGCTCAGGACAAAATTTACGTGGTCACCGGATTTATTGCCGCTGACAGTGAAGGCAACACGGTCACGCTGGGACGTAACGGCAGCGATTACAGTGCCACCCTGTTAGCCAGCTATCTGGATGCGGCGTCTGTGTCTATCTGGACAGATACACCGGGTGTGTTCAGCACTGATCCGCGCAAAGTAGGTAATGCCATCAAATACAGCAAGGTATGTCGTGCCCAGGCTAATTTACTGGCCCGTCTTGGTAATCCTGTTTTACATGCCAAGACATTATCGCCGTTGAAAGAAACCGCGATTAAGTTGCAGGTACGCAGCAGTTTTGAACCTGATGTGCAGGGCACCGAAGTAGTGAAGCAAGGCTACAGCAAAGAAAAGCGCTTTGTAACTACCTTTGGCGAACTGGACTTGTTGCGCGTCGATACCCTGGTATCGGGCGAAGTTGGCGCGCTTAGCCAACTCATTCAGCATGGTATTCATCACTTTAATCAAAATGGCGAAGACTACTTGCTGGTGCCCAGCGAATTTACCCATCAGGTGGTATTGCGCCTGAGCGGTCGGGTGACCATCGTTGAGTCCCACTTACGTGGCTTTGCCGTGGTCGCGCCTTGTCCGGATATTGCACCCTTGGTGCGCCAGGCTCAGGCAGTGCTGGATGAGCAGGCTGTGGTGGTGCGCTTTACCCACAGTGCAACCGAGTACGCGTTGTTCCTCACCGATCAGGCAATTGATAGTGATGTGCTGGCTATTTTGCATGACAAGTTGGTGAATAAAGGCCGTGAACTGGCGGTGATCATCGCAGGTCTGGGCAATGTGGGTGAGGTGTTCCTCAACCAGTGTCAGCAACAAATTGCGCGCTTACAAAGCCAGTTTGATCTCAAAGTGGTGGCGCTGCTGCGTTCGCAGGAAATGGTGTTCTGCCCAAGCGGGTTGAGTGTGTCGCAATGGCAACAGCAGTGGCAAAGCGAAGCGCAGAGCTACTCTCATGCCGAACTGCTGGATCGCATCAGTGAGCTTGATTACGAACATAAAGTGGTGATTGATATCACCGCCAGCGAAACATTTAGTCAGCTTTACCCGGATTTTGCCGCGCACGATTGTCATCTGATCAGTGCCAATAAGTATGCCGGTACCGCTGCGCATGACTGGTATCATGCACTGCGCACTCAGTTGCAGGAACGCAATCTGCTGTGGCGCTATAACACCAGTGTCGGAGCCGGACTGCCGGTGAATTTTGCGCTGACGGATCTGCAAAACAGCGGCGACAGAGTGGTACGCATTGAAGGGGTCTTCTCTGGTACTTTATCCTGGTTATGTAGCAGCTTTGATGGCGAGCGTCCTTTTTCTGAGCTGGTTTTGGCTGCCCAAGACATGGGCTATACCGAGCCGGATCCCCGCGAAGATCTGTCAGGTCGGGACATGCAGCGCAAACTCTTGATCCTGGCGCGTGAGCTGGGTTTGCAGCTGGAACTGGATGATATTGAACTGGAGGCGCTGATGCCGGCGTCTCTGGCGCAAGGCAGCTGGGAGAGCTTCCTGGCTCGTAAAGATGAATTAGATATGTTTTATCAGCAGCGTGCTGAGGCGGCTCAGGCACAAGGCAAAGTGCTAAGGTATACCGGAGCACTGGAAATTGATGCCGCTGGCAAGGTGCACGCCAAAGTGGGCATTGCACAGGTTGCTCAGGGCAGCGCCATTGCTAACCTGACGCCGGGCGATAATATTTTTGTTATCACCACGGGATGGTACGAACAAAACCCATTGGTGATCCAGGGCCCGGGCGCGGGTAAAGAAGTTACCGCTGCGGGGATCCACTCCGATCTGTACTGGTTAACTCAGCAGCTGAGATAATCACACCGTGATACAAAAAAGGCCGGTTATAATGACCGGCCTTTTTGCGTGATGCGTGTTAGAACAATTCTTCCGTATCTGGTAACTGCTCTTCAAAGGGGGTGCTTGAGCCCGTGTCCAGCACATACTTAGTGGGGGCTGTTCCACGTTCAAAGTGCTCGAAACGGCTGGTGTGATCGTTACGTTCACTCAGCAGTCCGGTTTTTAAGTCGATACGGACCGACACCAGCCCAGGTGGCGGTTCAATGGGGGCCAGCGGCTCATCTTTTAACGCGGCGCGCATAAACTGCACCCAGCCTGGGAGTGCAGAGGTGGCACCGGCTTCGGCACCCACGACTTGTTGTTTGCCGAGGTTGGCATTGTAGGCTGCGCGACCCAGTGATTTACCGGGATCGTCAAAGCCCACCCAGACCGTGGTCAGCACGTTGCGATTAAATCCGGTGAACCAGGTATCGACCGAGTTGTTGGTGGTACCGGTTTTGCCTGCCAGATCCTTACGTTTAAGTGCTTGAGCACGCCAGCCTGTACCACTCCAGCCGGTTTTGTGTTTCCAGCTACCGCCACCCCAGACCACGCTTTTCATGGCATCGGCAATTAAAAATGCATTTTGCTCCGAGATGATCCGTGGTGCACAGGTATACTGGTCGACTTCCCACTCTTCTTCCGTACACACAGTCAGCGGCTGAGCAGCGCCCAGCAGGTTACCGTAACTGTCGGTGAGTTTTTCAATAAAATAGGTTTCGACCAGGTGGCCGCCATTGGCGAAGGCGCTCATACCGCGTGCCATTTCCAGTGGCGTCAGTGAGGCACTACCCAGCGCCAGCGATTCACTGCGTACGATGTCTTCGTTATTAAAGCCAAACTTGAGAATGTGATCGGCGGCGGTGTTCAAGCCCATGCCCCGCAGCAGGCGTACTGACACAACGTTTTTCGATTGTGCCAGGGCACGGCGGATACGAATAGGACCGCTGTACACATCCGGACTGTTCTTCGGACGCCAGGCGACGCCCATGCTTTTATCCCAATGATTGATGGGGGCGTCGTTAATGATGGTCGACAGTGTATAGCCGGATTCCAGCGCACCCGAATAAATAAACGGCTTGATGTTAGAGCCCACCTGGCGTTTTGCCTGAACTGCGCGGTTGTATTGACTTTGCTGGAAGCTATAGCCACCGACCAGGGCTTTGATACGGCCACTTTGAGGGTCCAGTGAGACCAGTGCACTGGCAGGTTGAGGCAGCTGACTGAGCATCCAGGTCTGATCTTTTTCACGTACCCAGATTTGCATGCCTGGTGCCAGAATGTCGCCTGCCTGTTTGGGAGGCAAGCCCTGACGGCGCTCAGTGATATAGGTGCGTGCCCAGTTTAAGCCTGCCCAGGGGATAGTGATTGAAGCACCGTCTTTGAGCAGCACGGTTGCGCTTTGCTCTTCAAGCGCTGTGACCACCCCGGCGCGTAACGGGTCGATTTCTCTTACCTGCTTTAACCGCTCCAGGATCTGAGTCGCTGACCAGGGGGATTCCTCAGCCTGCCAGTACTGCGCCTCTGGGCCGCGGAAACCATGGCGCATATCATAGGCATGCAGATTGTCGATAAGTGCTTGCTGTGCCGCAGCCTGAATGTTGGACTCAACCGTGGTATAGACCTTAAAGCCCGAATTATAGGCCTGATCCTCACCATAGGTTTTCACCATGTAAGCGCGCACCATTTCCGATATATAGGGCGCATAGAGTTCAATCTCCGCGCCATGGCGCTTAGCCGTGATCGGTGCCTGAGTTGCTTCGTTGTATTGTGCCTGGGAAATATAGCCTTCGGTGAGCATCCTGCCCAATACAACGTTCCGGCGTAACTTAGCGCGTTGCGGGTTACGGATAGGGTTTAGCGCAGAAGGGGCTTTGGGCAGACCCGCCAGCATGGCCATTTGTGCCAGGCTCAGCTCGTGCAGCTCTTTGCCATAATACACCTGTGCGGCGGCGCCAATGCCAAACGCGCGGTGGCCCAGCTCTATCTTGTTCAGATAAAGCTCCAGAATCTCATCTTTATTCAGCAGTCGCTCAATATGCAGTGCGATAAAGATTTCTTTCACCTTACGGATATAGGCTTTTTCCCGGGTCAGGAAGAAATTTCGTGCCAGCTGCATGGTAATGGTACTGGCGCCCTGTTTTTTCTCGCCAGTACTGACCAGGACAATAAATGAGCGGACTATGCCTATCGGGTCGATGCCAAAATGGTCGTAAAAGCGGTTGTCTTCGGTGGCCAGAAAGGCCTGGAGTAAAGGCTCGGGAATGTCATTAATTTTAACCGGAATACGGCGTTTTTCACCAAACTGGTTGATCAGTTTGCCGTCGCGGGTAAAGACCTGCATTGGGGTTTGCAGCTGTACATCTTTTAAAACCTTAACACTGGGAATGTCTGATTTGACATAGTAATAAAGGCCGAACAGGGTAAGCAGGCCCAGTGTCGTGCAAAGCAGTATAAGTTGTAGTAATCTTTTTAATAAATTCACGAATTTATCTCTAGCGAGACTCCCAATTACAATCGGACGCTGTTAGTATATCCTGATTAAAAAACGATTAATAATTTTTGCGTAAATTACTTTGTGCCTTATTTAGGTGCAAGGGAGTGTGGCCGAAAGTTGGCAAGTAGTATAACGCTTTTCGCCAAACTGTACCTAAATGACTAAACTCTTAATTAACACTGTACAGAATTCTGGATACTTGGGCTAATGGCATGTTGCGTCAATTCTTAAAAAAACAAGCACCCATGATGGTCGGGGTAGACATAGGGTCACACTGTGTCAAGGCCGTGTTGCTGGCTGAATCGAGCGCGGGTTACCGGGTCGAGGCCGTTGCCATTGAACCTTTGCCTAAGGGCGCCATGAAAGAGCGCGCCATCCAGGACATCGAAGCAGTCGGTAAAGTCATCAGCAAAATACGCAAACGGCTTCCCAAAACCAGTCATTTTGCCGCCGTCGCTGTCTCCGGGCAAACGGTCATCACCAAGATGATTTTTATGGATGTATCATTAAGCGACGCTGAATTGGAATCGCAAATTGCCATTGAGGCTGACAGCCTGATCCCGTATCCGCTCGATGAAGTGAGCCTGGATTTTGAAAAGCTCACCGTTAATGAAGCCGATCCCTCCAAGGTTAATGTCTTGCTGTCAGCGGCCAGAACAGAAAGCGTACAGGCTCGTGTCAGCGCGCTGGAAGAAGCCGGCTTGAAAGCAAAAGTGGTAGATGTTGAAAGCTACGCACTGGCGCGTTCGGTTGAGGTGCTGTATGGCCAGTTACCTTCGGACGCCTACGACAAAGTTGTGGGGATCATCGATATTGGTGCTGTGGTGACGCTAGTGAGTGTGGTGCAGTCAGGTAAAACCTTGTATACCCGTGACCAGGTGTTCGGGGGAGAGCAATATACTAATAGTATTGTTGCTTACTACAATAAAAGCTTTGATCAGGCCGAGCTGGCTAAAACCACCGGCGATTTGCCCCCTAATTACACGTTTGAAGTCCTCGCACCCTTTCAGACCTCCCTGCTGCAACAAGTGCGTCGCGCACTACAAATGTTTATGACCACCAGTGGCCAGGAGCAGGTCGATTATATCATTTTGACAGGCGGTACTGCGCAAGTTGAAGGGCTTGATCGTCTGTTGGTTGATGAGCTTGGCGTACATGCCATTGTGGCTGATCCGTTTGCGAATATGGAAATAGCACCTAAAGTGGATCGGGGTGTGCTGACCAATCACAGGGCGCAGTTTGCGATTGCAACCGGATTGGCACTGAGGAGCTTTTCATCATGCCACATATAAATTTATTACCCTGGCGTGAGCAGCAACGGCAGGCTTCACAGCAAAAATTCCTGACTATACTGGGCGTTATTGTGGCCGCCAGTTTGGCGCTGATGTATGGCATAGGGGCGTTTTACGACACCCTGAAAGAAGGCCAGGAAATCAAGAATCGCTATCTCTCCAGCGAGATTAAAAAGCTGGATAAGCGGATCGGCGAAATCCAGGGGCTTAACCAGCAAAAAGAAAACCTGCAACGGCGTATCCGGTTGATTGAAGAGCTACAAAGTAACCGGAATCTGGGCACGCAGATCATTGATGAAGTGGCGCGGGTGGTGCCTGCGGGTGTTTATCTGACCAGCCTGGAGCGGCAGAAAAATATGATCAAAGTCATCGGTCGCAGTGAATCCAATAACCGCCTGTCGCAGATGCTGCGGGCTGTAGAGTCATCCTATTTACTGCGAGACCCTTTACTCCAGGGCATTGTTGCGGGTGAAAGAGAAGAGCGTTTGCTGAGCAATTTTACCATGAATTTTTACGTCAAAACGTTTGCTCAGATGGAAAAGGAGCGTGCCGAGCTGGCTCAGACAACCGAGGCGGAGAATTAGGCCATGAAACTTGATCTGAAGTCGCTGCAGGAGATTGACTGGAACGAAATCGAACTGGACAACATCGGTGAATGGCCGATGCCGGTCAAGGCCATTTGTTGCGCTGTGGTCGTCGTGATCATGCTGGTTATCGGCTATAGCATGTTGGTGTCGGCGTCGGTGGACAGTTTTGAGCGAGCAGTAAAAAAAGAGGAAGATCTGCGCACCAGTTACCGTATTAAGTATGGTCGGGCGAATAACCTGGAGTTATATCGTCAGCAAATGCAGGATATGGAAGCCCAGTTTTCTCAGTTATTAAGAAAACTACCGACTTCGAATGAAACACCGGGGTTGCTCGATGATTTGACCTATGTGGGCACCTCCAGTGGCCTGACGTTTTTAAAAATAGGCTGGATGCCGGAAGTTAAAAAAGAATTTTATACTGAGCTGCCGATCAACCTCGAAGTGGTCGGGACCTATCATGAGTTTGGTGAATTTGTCAGTAAAGTGGCGCAGTTGCCGCGTATTGTGAGTTTGCATGATTTTCGTATTGAAGGTGCCGGCAACAACCAGCTGGTGTTCAGTGTGGTGGCAAAAACATATCGTTATGAGCAGGAGAGTGAATAATGAAACACCTGCTTGTTTTGCTCACGATAATGGTGCTCACAGGGTGTAACGATAACACCGCAGAACAAAAAGAGTTTATTGACAGGGTTCAGGCCAATGCAACGCCAAGCATTGACCCTATGCCTGAAATGGCCCGCTTTGAACACTTTCCTTACAGTGCTGGCAGACTGCGCAGTCCGTTTGTGGCACCACAGCCGGAAGTAATTGAAAGTCGTCTGGTGCAAGTTAAAAACTGCCTGCATCCGGATCCTAATCGGCCCCGTGATCCGTTGGAAAAATATGCGCTGGATAACCTGACAATGAAAGGAACTATCAAGCGTGGCGAGACCGTTTGGGCGCTTGTCCGCGCTGCGGATCAAGGCTTGTTCAGAATTAAGAAAAACGAATATATGGGTTTGTATCACGGTAAAGTAATCAGCGTACAGGCCGACCATCTGGAGCTGATGGAGCTGATCCCGGATGGGACCGGGTGCTGGAAAGAGCGCCTGAGCAAAGTCGAAATGGTAGAAGCCGAGGACGTCGGTGCCAGTGAAGAATAAAAAAGGTGAAAATATGATTGCGCGCGACGGGATCAAGCACGTTGTGAAAACTCTGATGGGTGGTGTTTTAATGGGCACTGCATTGTTCGCTCAGGCAATGCCGATGCTGTACGATGTCCGCTATAACCCTGTACCCAATGGAGAAACTGAGTTGCAGCTGGTATTTGACGAAAAGCTGGCGATTGAACCCAAAGTGCAAGTGCTCAATGAACCTGCCCGGATCGAGCTGTTTTTTCCGGATGCAGAGTACGAAGAAAGCCTGGAGCTGCTTAAAGTCAACAAAGCGGGCATTGAGCAGATCAAAAGCAGAATGGAAAGCGGGGGCTTTGTACTCAGTGTCGAAATGAAAGCGCTTAAGCTCTATCGTACTGAGGTCAAGAACAACCTGGTTTATGTCAAAGTGTCTGATCAGCCTATTGTGGTTACCAATGATGATGCACAACCAGATACCCTTCACAGCGCCATGAATCGGATCCAGAACATTGATTTTCGACGTACAGATAAAGGCGCTGCGCAGATCCTGGCATTTTTAGACTCCAGCCAGGCCGCAATTGATGTGCAGGAGCGGGGCGGACAGATCTTCGCCGACTTCCATCATATCGCCATTCCGGATGAATTATTGTACGAGCTGGACGTGGTCGATTTTGGCACTGTGGTGAGCTCGGTCGAAACTTTCCGGGAAGACGGTAAGAGCCGGTTAGTGATTAAGCCCAATGGCGCGTTTAAATTCAATTACCAGCAGCTGGACAATATTTTTACCCTGACCGTGGAAAAAGACGATCAGGAATTCTCCTATACCGAGAATAAAAATTACCAGGGTCAGCCAATCACGTTAAACTTCCAGGATATCCCGATCCGCTCTGTGCTACAGATCATCGCCGATACCAACAACTTCAACCTGGTAACCAGTGACTCGGTCACCGGCAACATCACTTTGCGCTTAGATGGCGTGCCGTGGGATCAGGCACTGGACGTAGTGTTGCGGGTAAAAGGCCTGGATAAACGCATGGAAGGGGCGATTTTAATGGTCGCACCGTCAGAGGAGCTGGCCGCTCGAGAAGCCAAAGAGTTGCAGGCCAAGCGCCAGGTTGAAGAACTGGAACCTTTATACAGTGAATATATTCAGCTTAATTACGCCAAAGCAGAAGAGTTTGCTGACTTACTCAAAACCGATGAAAACTCCATTATTAGCCTGCGTGGCAGTGTTTCTGTCGATAAGCGCACCAACACCCTGTTGATTAAGGATACCGCGCGCAGCATCGAGAATGTCAGGCGTATGGTGGAAACACTGGATGTGCCGGTAAAACAGGTTCGTATCGAGTCACGCATGGTGACAGTGTCGGATAACATACAGGAAGACTTGGGGATCCGCTGGGGATTCAGTGATCAGCAAGGCACAGATGCGATTTCGGGCTCTCTGGAGGCCACCAATAAGCTCTCCGGCGGCACTATCCCGGATCTGGCCGAACGTCTGAATGTGAATTTGCCAGTACAAGGTTCGACAGCAGGCAGTATAGGTATGCACATTGCTAAACTGTCAGACGGGACGCTGATAGATTTGGAGCTGTCAGCGTTGGAGCAGGAGAACAAGGGTGAGATCATCGCAACGCCTAGTATCACAACGGCCAATCAGAAGACGGCACGTATTGAGCAAGGTACCGAGATCCCCTATGTGGAATCTGCCTCAAGTGGTGCATCAACCGTGCAGTTCAAAAAAGCGGTATTGAGTTTAGAGGTAACACCGCAAATTACCCCGGATAATAAAATTATTCTGGATTTGGTCATAACCCAGGACACTCGGGGTGATACAGTACAAACTGCCAATGGTCCGGCGGTGGCAATTAACACACAAAGGATCCAGACCCAGGTATTGGTGGAAAATGGTCAAACCGTTGTGCTGGGCGGTATTTATCAGCAGGAAATGACCAATGCGGTGAGCAAGGTGCCGGTACTGGGCGATGTGCCTTATTTGGGTGTCTTATTTAGGAACACGCGAGAAATCAATGAAAAGAGAGAGTTATTGATTTTTGTGACCCCTAAGATCATGCATGACTCACTCTAGACAGGCTAAAATAATAATAATGGGCGTGAAAGTTGCCTTTTGACTTGAAATCACGCAGTGAATGCTGAGATAATCCCCTCCTTAATTTTGGGGCCAGGTCGTTAGGCGGGGTTTTATTTCAAATTTTAGAGTTCGTTTGTACTAAAAAGATATGGCTGAGAAACGTAATATATTTCTGGTAGGCCCAATGGGGGCTGGTAAGAGCACGATTGGTCGTCACATTGCGGACCAATTACATCTGGAGTTCTTCGATTCGGATCAAGAAATCGAGCGCCGCACCGGTGCTGATATCTCTTGGGTGTTCGATATTGAAGGGGAAGAAGGGTTTCGTCGTCGCGAAGAGACCGTGATTTCTGATCTTACCGAAAAGCAAGGCATCGTATTGGCTACTGGCGGCGGCTCGGTCATCAGTAAAGAGGTACGTAACAAACTATCTGCTCGTGGTATTGTGGTTTATCTTGAGACCCCAATTGAGAAGCAAGTAGCGCGTACACAACGCGATAAGCGTCGTCCTTTGCTACAAACAGAAGAAGATTCACGCGATGTACTAGTACGTCTGGCAAACGAACGTGAACCGCTTTATAAAGAAGTGGCGGATCACGTTGTACGCACAGATGAGCAAAGCGCCAAAGTAGTGGCGAATCAAATTATTGAGAAGTTAGATTTCTAAACATGTAGGCTAGATAGGAGGTGACAGCACATGCTTGAATTAACAGTCGATTTAAACGAGCGTAGCTATCCTATCTATATTGGCCAAGATCTTCTCACCGATCAGGGGCGGTTATTGCAGCATATTGGCAATGCACGCCCCGTCATCATCAGCAACGAGACCGTTGCGCCTCTGTATCTTGATACTCTGCTTACACAGTTAGATGGCAAAGCGCCGCTTCATTTTTGCATCCCGGATGGTGAACAGTACAAATCACTGGAGTGGTTTGAGCGCATTAACGCCTTTTTGCTTGAGCACAACTGTGGTCGTGATACCTGCCTGATTGCACTAGGCGGCGGCGTGGTCGGCGATCTGACCGGGTTTGTTGCGGCATGTTACCAGCGCGGTGTGCCTTTTATTCAAATTCCCACCACTTTGCTGTCGCAGGTCGATTCGTCGGTAGGTGGCAAAACGGCGGTTAATCACCCGCTGGGCAAGAATATGATTGGTGCTTTTTATCAGCCGCAAGCGGTGTTTATTGATACCAATACGCTGAAAAGCCTGCCTGCGCGAGAATTTGCCGCAGGTATGGCGGAAGTGATCAAATACGGCCTCATCTACGACAAAGACTTTCTCGATCTGCTTGAGCAGCAGGGGTCAGCATTGCAAAGCCTGGATACTGCGCTATTAATGCAGGTGATCCACCGTTGTTGTGCGATTAAAGCTGAGATTGTGGCACAAGATGAAAAAGAAGCTGGTCTGCGCGCACTGCTAAACCTGGGGCATACGTTTGGCCACGCCATAGAAGCTCAGATGGGTTACGGTGTGTGGCTACATGGCGAAGCCGTGGCGGCGGGCATGATGCTGGCGGCTCGTCTGGCACAGCACAGAGGTGCACTGACGGACGCTGAAGTGACACGTATAGCGGCGTTGCTGGAGACCTACCAGTTACCAGTGGCAGCGCCTGCGTCTATGACGACCGAGCAGTTTATTACGCATATGCGCAAAGACAAGAAAAACAAGCAAGGTAAGATCCGCTTTATCGTGCCAACCAGTCTGGGCAAGTGTCAGCTGGTGGACGACGTCACTGATGACACCTTAGGCCAGCTAATAGGGCACTGATGCAGTCGCAAATACTACCGAGTCGTGCCGCTTTGGTCGACCGGATTGCAATGCAGTTTGAGTATGGCCAAAATCTGATCTGTCTGGTCGGCAATTCCGGGCTAGGTAAAAGCTATCTGGCAGAATCTTTTATCACCGACAAATATCCGGAGTTTAACAAGGCATTTGTTAAGCTGGGTGCACATACCAAAGACACGGAGCTGGTGCAGCAGTTGCTCGAAAACAGTTTTCGGGCACCGCTGGTTGATCATAAGTTATCGTTAACCGAGAACTTTTTTGTTCTATATAATGAGCAACCCTGTGGGCCATGCCTGTGGGTGATTGATGGTGCACGTCACCTTAGTGATGAGCTGATCCAGGAACTCCAGCTGCTTGCTAAAAAAGCGCCGGATACCTTATATATTCTGATCACAGCACAGGCACCCAAGATACTGCCCGAGGCGTTAGATATTCATCTGGAGCCCTTGTCCTTAGTAGAAAGCCGCCGTCTGATGGCGATGTTTTTCCAGCAGCTGCCGCCTCAGGAAGATCCTATATTCAGCACCTTTTTACACGAAGCCGGCGGTAATCCCAGTATTTTGCTGGAGTGGCAGCAAAACCAGCATCAATTAACACTCAAATCTAAGCCGACTCTGAGCCGCAAACAATTGAACCTATTTCTCGGTGCGTTTGTGGTGATCACCACTTTGTTTCTGGTGGCTGTGGTGTACCAAAAAGACCTTGCTGATCTACTGCGGATGCAGCAGGATGTTGCCGCAACGCAAGTCGAGGAATTACCCGAGCCAACGGTACTGACGACCCAGCAAGCGCTATCGGATAACGACAGTCAGAGTGCGGATGACGTTGCGGCAGAGCAAAGCAGTGATGACACTCAGGCCGCAGTGCAGCACGATGTGCAATCAATATTGGGTGCATTAACTGTGAGTCATAGCACACAGGACGGTAACCAGACAAATGAACCGGAAAAAGACAGTGGGAATAAGATAGCCAATGGAGAAGAATCTGACCAGGTAACTGGTCAGGTAACTGGTCAGATAACTGATGCACCGACAGTGGTTGCACAAGCTCTAACCCAGGAAACTGCGGCAGAGGAGCCTGAGGCGACAGGTACGCAGGAACAGATTGAAACGCCACAGCCAGCAGGCGTCTCTGAACAGCCGGGTGATTTATCCGATAATATCTGGTTTATGGCGCAGGACAGCAATGCCTGGACCATTCAATTGTTGGCGGTCACCGATCAGGCGGTGGCGCAGCGGTATGTAGCGCAACATAAGCTAGCGCAGATCCGTATTGCACAGGTTAAACGTAACAACAAAGATTGGTGGTTCGTCACTTTGGCGCCCTTTGCGACCTTAGATGACGCAAAACAGGCGCGAGCTAATTTACCGCAAGCCGTGCTCGCAGGGCAGCCGTTTTTTAAGCGTATCGTGCAAATTAAGCAACAAATCCAACAGTCACAAACACAAAAATAGTGTAGAATCGCGCTACTTTGGGGTAACTAGTCAGATCATGCAAAAAAAGACCAGAGCTTTTCTAAAATGGGCAGGTGGAAAATACGCCTTGGTGGAAGAAATTACCAAGCGCTTGCAAGCCGCAAATGAAGAGGCCGAAACTCTGGTGGAGCCCTTCGTTGGGGCTGGTTCTGTCTTTCTCAACAGTCATTTCAAGCACTATATACTTAATGATATCAATGCCGATCTGATCAACCTTTACAAAGAGCTGCAACGCACGCCCGACGAGTTTATCAGTGATGCCAGAAAGTTATTTGTCGATCTGAACAACCATCCGGACGCTTACTATGCGTATCGTCAGCAGTTTAATGAAAGTGTGGATGTATATGAGCGGGCCATTCTGTTCTTATACATGAATCGCCACGGTTACAATGGGCTGTGTCGTTACAATCTCAAAGGGATTTTCAATGTGCCCTTTGGTAAATACAAACGTCCTTACTTTCCGGAAAATGAGTTGTACTTTTTTTCTGAGAAAGCACAGCAAGCCACCTTTACCTGCCTGAGCTACGAGCAGGTCTTTAAGCGTGTGCCGGATAATGCCGTTGTGTATTGCGATCCACCTTATGTGCCGCTAAGCAAAACGGCGTCGTTTACCGCCTATGCTAAAGGAGGGTTTAACCTGGATGATCAGGCAGAGCTCGCCAACCTGGCAGAAAAGGCCGCCTTCGAGCAGCAAACGCCGGTACTTATCTCCAACCATGACACAGTATTGACGCGCAAGATATACAGTCAGGCTCAGCTGGATGTGATCCAGGTAAAAAGAACCATCAGTCCCAAAGGGTCGGGGCGTAATCGCGTCGACGAGCTGATGGCCCTATATCACGATTAAGTCACAATACAACCGAATTAACGAACCAGGCTAACGTGACCACCAGTGCGATGACAAAGCACACGGCCAGCAAGGCGAAGGGCCAAAAGTGTTTTTGGCTGAAATCGACACGATATTTGGCCTGGCTCTGCACACCAAACATAGCAGCAAGTACACTCTGAATAAGTATAAAGAATCGTTCTGTCACGGCGTCCTGGCTCCTGTGTGAACTAAGATACCGCTCAGTATAGTGCATCAATATCAACTTGTCTTAACGACTTGTCTTAACGACGCGCCAAAAACGCGTGACCATATTAAGTGCGTTGGTATCGATGATTAGAATTGTGAAAATTGGCTCGCCGTTTGCTCGTCACCAGAACCCAACAACAGTTCCAGCAAATCAAGATAATGAAACTGTGCATTGCTGCTGCCACCTGTTAACCAGGCATACCAACTGGTGTGTGACTCTAGTTTGCATACATTTGCTTGCGCATGCTGACTGGCCACAGTGGTAGAGCATTGGCACATATCGTTTTTTGCGATTAAGGTATCGTCGCCATTGAATGACACCACGCCAGCAGATAAGACTACCGCAGCCGTGAGCAAAAGCGTCCGTGTTTTAAGCCGACCTAACATAACCATATCCCCAGTGAATAGTTATCCTTAAATAATACACTATGGATATTTATTAAACAATCGCTTTGTCCTGTAAAAAGTGCCACTGCTCGCAAAATATGTCCCGCTAACAATCAGGTGTTTTTAGCGTTCAGATGGGTTACAGTAGCCGCTGACATTTTGTTTCAGGGGGTAGTATGTCGCAGAACAATAATAAATCCGAGTTCTTAATTGCACCGTCCATTTTGTCTGCCGACTTTGCTCGGTTGGGTGAAGACGTCGCCAAAGTATTGGCTGCGGGTGCGGATGTTGTGCACTTTGATGTGATGGACAATCATTACGTGCCAAATCTGACTTTTGGTCCGATGATCTGTGAGGCGCTGCGTAATTATGGCATCACAGCCCCCATTGATGTTCACCTGATGATTAAGCCAGTGGACAGCTTGATCCCTGAATTTGCCAAAGCGGGTGCTGATATTATTACCTTCCACCCTGAAGCCAGTGAACATATTGATCGCAGCCTGGCACTGATTAAGGAGCAAGGGTGTGAGGCCGGATTGGTGCTTAACCCGGCAACGCCACTGCATTATCTCGATTACGTCATGGACAAAGTGGATCAGATCCTGCTGATGTCTGTGAATCCGGGTTTTGGCGGACAAAGCTTTATTCCTCAGACGCTCGATAAGCTACGTCAGGTACGTGAGCGTATTGAAGCCAGTGGCCGCAAAATTCGTCTCGAAGTCGACGGCGGCATAAAAGTCGACAACATTGCAGAGGTGGCAGAGGCTGGCGCCGATATGTTCGTTGCCGGCTCAGCGATTTTTAATCAACCAGACTATCGGACAGTCATTGATGCGATGCGCTCAGAGCTCGCTAAGGTGGGCTAATGCATTACCAGGGTATTCTATTTGACCTCGATGGCACTTTGGTCGACAGTGCACATGACTTGTATATGGCGCTGAATTTAACGCTGACGGAAGTGGCTTTTCCGGTGGTCAGCCGCACTCAGGTGCTTGAGTGGGTAGGTAATGGCATTGATGTATTGGTACACCGTGGTCTCAGTGGTAGCAATGAGATTAACGCAGAATTACCGCCGCGTTTGGTGGCCGAAGCACAAGAACGCTTTGCCGGACATTATCGGGCGCTGGTAGGTCAGTACTCTTTGCTCTACGCCAATGTCGAAACAGTACTGGCTGCATTCAGCCATGTCCCCAAGGCTGTGGTAACCAATAAAAGCCGCGAATTTACGCTGCAATTGCTTGATAACCTGAATCTGAGCACGCACTTTGATGTGGTGGTATGTGGCGATGATGGCCCTAAAAAGCCAGCTGCTGAGCCGCTGTTGTCTGCCTGTGAGCAACTAAATATCGCACCGCAAGATGCCATCATGGTGGGTGACTCAAAAAGTGATATTCTGGCCGCTCAGGCTGCAAAAATGCCTGTGATTGCACTTAAATATGGGTACAATCAAGGGCTGGACCTGACCCAGTTTAATCCAGAGTACCTCTGTGAGGGCTTCTTGGATATAATCCCCATTTTAAATCGACCTTAAACTAGATAGGAGTAAAGGAACACAATGACTAAACCAGTAGTGTTAAGTGGCATTCAGCCAACCGGTGGTATGACAATAGGCAATTATGTGGGTGCCATTAACCAGTGGCTTAAGCTACAGGAAGATCATGATTGTTTCTTTATGCTGGTTGATTTGCATGCCATCACAATACGTCAGGAGCCAAGTGTCCTGCGTGATCGCGTTTTAGATGGTATCGCGCTATATGCTGCCTGTGGTATCGACCCTGAAAAATCGGCGCTGTTTGTCCAGTCGCAGGTACCAGAGCATGCTCAGTTAAGTTGGGTATTGAATTGTTATGCGCAAATGGGCGAGCTGAACCGCATGACTCAGTTTAAGGACAAGTCAGCGAAAAACACCAACAATGTTAATGTGGGCTTGTTTGCTTATCCGGTACTTCAGGCTGCGGATATTCTGCTTTATCAGGCCGATCAGGTCCCTGTGGGAGAAGATCAGAAACAGCACCTGGAACTGACTCGTGATATCGCAACGCGCTTTAACAACCTATATGGCGACGTATTCAAAGTACCTGAGCCGTATATTCCTGAGCTGGGTGCACGGGTAATGAGCTTACAGGATCCGTTAAAGAAAATGTCTAAATCGGACGATAATCCCAATGCGTATATCATGCTGCTGGATGAGCCGAAGAAGATTGAGAAAAAGCTTAAAAAAGCCGTGACGGATTCAGATGAGCAGGCGCGTATTTACTTTGACCGGGAAGAGAAGCCAGGCGTTTCTAACCTGCTGACTCTGTTGTCAGTGGCAACCAAGCGTGATGTGGCCGATCTGGTGCCTGAGTACGAAGACAAAATGTATGGCCACCTGAAAAAAGACACCGCCGATGCCGTTGTGGCGATGCTGGAGCCGATGCAAGCGCGCTTCAGAGAGATCCGCGAAGACCAGGCATTACTGGATCAGATCATGCGTAATGGCGCTGAAAAAGCAGGGGCTCGCGCAGAGCAAACGCTAAAAGCCGCTTATGAAGCAGTGGGCTTCATCCCACGCCCGTAATCAGTCTGCTCACTAACACAAAAAAGCCAGCAACTCTGCTGGCTTTTTTGTGTATATGGATCACATACTGCGGCCACACCAGACTATCCTGCCTGCAATACCATGCTGCTGCGCATTGTCGGCATGGATCTGCCAGGCCGGGTACTCTGGGTTATCACTCACAACGCTAATATGATCCCGGTGCTGTTGTAAGCGTTTAGCCATCAGACCATCTTCGGTTTGCAGCACAAATACACCCCGTTTGTTCGCGTCACGCTGGCTTAAATCAACCAGCACCATGTCGCCGTGCTGTAAAGTTGGCAGCATACTGTCACCGCGAATAGTCACAAACGCCAGTTGTTCACTGTGCACGCCCAGCTGAGTGCTAAGCCAGCGCTTATTCAGGGCAAACTGCTCTGTGATATCTTCACTGCCATTGATGCTACCAAAACCGGCACTGGCTTCCACATCCAGCTTAGGCACCATTAGCATGTCTCCAGAGCCGCTCACTGCGGATTGCTCAGCAGGCTGTTCGCCGGTCAGCAACCAGTTCAAATCGATATTGAATAAACTATACAAATGCTCCAGATAAGCCACCGATGGACGGCTCAGGCCACGGCAAATACGATAAATATGTGAAGGAGACTTACCCGTGAGTTGCGCAAACTGGCGTTTGTTGCCGGCGCTAAACTGGTCGATCAAGGTAGTAAATCGGCGTGAAAATGCTGTGCTCATGACACCCCATACAGGTTACAACGAAGAAAGAGGCTCAGAGTACTTGGCTCTTGCGTGACTGTACAGCACAGGCGGCTCAATTGCGCAAAGTCTGCCCAGTGTTCACTGTACGGGTAACAAATTGCGACATTTTTAACCAGTGACATAACAGTTTACGGGCACAGCGTACCTATAATAAGCTAGGTACTGTTGGATTTTTCAACGCCATAAGATAATGGAGAAGGAACGATGAATTATATTTCGACGGGTCACTGGGTACTGGTGATGACACTGAGCGCATTGACCGGGTGCTCAGGTGGCAGTGATGATAATCCGCCGGTGAATGAAACACCGCAGTTACTGACTGTCTCAACACTCAGTGCAGGGGGGGGGGCACTGGAACCCGCAGAGTTAAAGGTTAGCAAGGGCAAAACCGCTGAGTTTGTCGCGAAACCCCAGGCTGGTTATGAGCTAACCGAGCTAAGTGGTTGCGCGGGCAAGCGCACCGGCGTGGCTTACAAGGTGGAGCGGGTCGAGCAAAACTGTCAGGTGACTGCACGTTTTTCGCCTATTCGTTACCGCCTGGATGCAACCGTCAGTCAGGGAGGGAATGTGGATACCAGCTCTCAGCAGGTGGCTTATGGTAGTGCCGCTGAGTTTGTCTTCACACCCAACAGTGACCATATTCTGGAGCGCGTCGGAGGTTGTAATGGGGCGCTAACAGAAGGTCGTTATCGTATTTCTGAGGTGACGGGGGCCTGCACAGTGAGTGCGTTATTCTTACCTTATCTTCCCGACCCTGAGTCAGTAACGCGGATCCGCTTACCGGTCGTGGTACATGTGCTGGATAATGGCTATTTTGAACTCAGCGATGAGCAGATCCTATCTCAGCTACGGGCGACCAATTTGCATTTTCGGGGCAAAAATAGTGCTGAAATCGAGACCATTCCCGAAACTTATACTCCCTTTGTTGCAGACACCGGGATCCAGTTTTATCTGGCCGATACAGATCCGGATGGCCAGCCTCACTCAGGGATCGTGAGGGTCGATGCCACGGCCAGTGTCTTTGCACTGGAAGGGTACCCATTTGCCCGCAGCGATGCCGGCGGTTCGGATGCCTGGCCGACAGATCGCTACATTAATATCTGGGTGGGCATCTCACGCACCCGCTTTAATGAGCCTGTCCTTGCGGGCAGGGCGCATGTCCCGGGCATAGCACCTGAACAATATATTGGGGTGTCGATAGAGCAAGGGCTGTTTGGCACCATTGCACCAAGAGAGCCGAATTATGATCAGGGCAAAACCCTGACCCATGAGCTGGGTCATTTCCTGGGCCTAATTGGTCATACTAATCCCCCCTGGAATGACCAAAACACCCACCGTCACCTGAGCTGTGACGGACTTGTGCAGACGGAATGCGTGAA
Organism: Pseudoalteromonas sp. DL2-H2.2; assembly: GCF_021532535.1. Classification (NCBI taxonomy): domain Bacteria; kingdom Pseudomonadati; phylum Pseudomonadota; class Gammaproteobacteria; order Alteromonadales; family Pseudoalteromonadaceae; genus Pseudoalteromonas; species Pseudoalteromonas sp. DL2-H2.2. The sequence continues at coordinate 89,901 of NZ_JAKGBD010000012.1, forward strand.
TGCGGATCTGACCATGAACTTTATGAGTACCAACGTTTATGACAATGGACAGAAAATGTTTTCACTGAGCCAAAGTCAGCTGATGCGTGCCTGGCTGGAAACGGGACCATTACAGGCGTTGTATGTGAATAATCAGCCCTAACGTTTTAGGTACTGGCGAGGGGTGGTACCAAAGAACTTTTTAAACGCGCTGTTAAATGCCGAACTGGATTCAAAGCCCAGCTGCTGGGCGATGACCTGCTGGGTTTCACCGGCGGTGAGCATCTCTACCGCGCGTAGCGCCCTGAGCTTTTGCTTCCACTGGCTAAAGCTCATGGCAAAGCTTTTGTGAAACAGGCGATTCAGGGTTCTGGCCGATGCCCCTACCTGCTCACCCCATTGCTCAAGCGTGAGCGTGCAGCCCGGGTTAGCGTAGAGTTCACTGACTATCGGCAGCAGCCGCTGATCATCCGCTTTGGGAATAAAAAACGCACTGGTGGGCGCCAGCTCCAGTCTGTCGATAAACACCTGGATAAAGCGCTCAGTTTTATCATCGAGCGGATAGTCTTCGGGCCAGGTGCAGATGGTCAGGATCATTTCTTTGAGCAGGGGATCAACCACCAGGGTTTTTGCCTGGTCGCCCAAGATCTCAGCATACTTTTCATCGATATAGACACTGCGAAAATGTCCGCCATAGCGGCAGAAGGTTTCATGCTCCAGGTTGGGTGGGATCCACAACGCCTGCTGTGGCGGGATGACGAAGGTGCCCTGTGGCGTAAAAATGGTCATGACCGAATCGCTGATGTACGTGATCTGCCCCCAGTGATGACTATGTGCCCGTACGTGCTCATTGGCGGGCATTGTGGTAGGTCGCGGGAAGACGGGCCGGTCCAGTGTCTTACGTTTAAACCGGCTGGATACACTGCGCCAGGAAGCATCTGTCCGATTTGATAAACTTTGTGTCATGATTTTCCATATTAGCCAGCGTGCCTAGCTCATATACTAACCGTGCTAATAACGGCAATCAATGTGCTTAAGGACTGTGAATGAAAAAACCAACCCGACTCTTTGTGCCTTCGCCGATGAGTTTTATGGTACTGGCGACCATTGTCATGGCAATGACGTTTTCTGCGTGGAATGCCTTACTTAATAACTTTGCGATTGAACAGGCCGCGTTCACCGGCGCCCACATCGGCATGTTGCAGTCACTACGTGAAGTCCCCGGATTCCTGGCGTTTACGGCGGTGTTTGTGTTGCTGGTGCTGAAGGAACAAACCTTTGCGCTAGTGAGTTTATGTTTGTTGTCAATCGGGGTCGCACTGACGGGGTTTTTCCCCAGCGTATATGGCCTGTATGCCACAACAGTGCTGATGTCGATCGGCTTTCACTATTTCGAAACGCTTAATCAGTCGCTGAGTCTGCAATGGTTTTCTAAGGAAGAAGCGCCGGAGCAGTTAGGTCGACTGCTGTCGATTAAATCTATGGCCTCTTTGGTCACCTTTGGCCTGATCTGGGTAGCATTCACCTGGCTGGCCACCGATTATGTCTGGGTGTACTTACTATTTGGCGGGGCTGGACTGGCATTGACATTATTTATGGCAGCAACACACCCACACTTTGTTCAGCAGGCGACCCAGCATAAAAAGCTGATCCTGAGAAAGCAATACAGCCTGTATTACATTCTGACGTTCTTCTCCGGTGCCCGTCGGCAGATCTTTATGGTGTTTGCCGGCTTTCTGATGGTCGAAAAGTTTGGTTTTGATGTGGCCGAGATCACCGCGCTGTATATGCTCAACCATGTTGTGAATATTTTCGTTGCCCCAAAAATCGGCCAGATGATCAATCGTATCGGTGAGCAAAAGGCACTGACCCTGGAATATTCCGGCTTAATTTTGGTGTTTGTGGGATATGCGTTGGTGGAGTCGGCTCAGCTGGCGGCGGTATTGTACGTGGTCGACCATATCTTTTTTGCTATGGCCATTGCACTGAAAACCTACTTCCAGAAAATTGCTCAGCCGGAGGACATTGCGGCCACTGCAGGCGTCAGCTTTACCATCAATCACATTGCCGCGGTGGTGATCCCGGCCAGTTTTGGCGTGGTGTGGCTGTATGATCAGTCTCTGGTGTTTTACTTTGGCGCTGCACTTGCTGGGTGTTCTTTGCTGCTGAGTCAGTTTATTACCCCGCATCTCAAAAAAGCGACGGCCTGATAAAAAAGCCGCCCGGTGCGGGCGGCTTTTCATGCGTGCTTTAAAGGGCCTTAAAGCGGATAGCGGTGCCGCCACTGGTGGCCAGCTTCAGCGTTAAGGTATCCTGTGCCGTGACAATCTGTTTTTGAATGCTCAGATCATAGGGGTTGTGTTTCCACTCCGCCTTAGGGCCATCCTGATAGATCTGGGCTTCGAAGCGCTGGCCCGGCTCAAGGAAATCGAGCTTGACGTCAATGCTTCTGGCCTGCTCGTCGGTGATGGCACCTAAATACCAGTCTTTGCCTGAGTACTTGCCGCGTTTACGCTCTTTTCGGGCAAACACCACATAGTCGCCTACCTCACCTGCCAGCGCGATACTCTGCTCCCAGTCTGCCGGCACGTCTTTGATAAACTGGAAGGCATCCGCTCTGGCCAGATAGTTTTCCGGCAAGTCGGCGGCCATTTGTACCGGGCTGTACAGCACCACATAAAGGGCCAGTTGTTTTGCCAGGGTGGTTTGTGGCCGGTTGGTTTTATCGCCCAGACCATTAAAACTCATGTCAAAAATGCCCGGGGTAAAGTCCATCGGACCTGACAACATACGGGTATAGGCCAGCATAGTGGTGTGCTCAGGCGGATTCGGTGGAGTGCCCCAGGCGTTAAACTCCTGACCACGTGCGCCTTCACGGGTCAGCCAGTTTGGGTAGGTGCGGCGTAATCCCGTATCCTTTATTGGTTCATGCGTATTAATGCTGATCTTATGCTTGGCCGCCAGTTTTACATTGTCCAGATACTCATTGACCATAAACTGACCATCGTGCCATTCAAAACGGGCATGGCCACGTTCATCAATGCGTTTGATGTTGCCACCATCGGCCACGTAGCCGGTTTTCACCTGACGGACACCCGCTTTTTCGTACAGAGCAAAGGCATCTGCCATTTGGTCACGATAATTGCTGACATTCCCTGAGGTTTCGTGGTGACCTATCAGGCGGGCACCCACTTGTTCGCCATGTTTGGCAATGGCATCTAAATCGAAATCCGGATACGCCTCGGTAAAGCTGAAAACATCACCATTGTAGAACCAGTCGCCGTCCCAGCCGGTATTCCAGCCTTCCACCAGTACGCCATCAAAGCCATGCTCGGCGGCAAAGCTCAGATACTCTTTGGTGCGCTCTGTGGTTGCGCCATGTTTTTCACCGCTGCCCCAGGTGTTTTTGCCGATGTGCATGCCCCACCAAATGCCGAGGTATTTACCCGGTTCCACCCAGGATACGTCGCCTAACTTATTAGGCTCATTAAGATTCAAGATCAGGCGGGAGTTGAGTAAGTCAGTGGCCTGTGCGCCCACCTGGATCGTTCGCCAGGGGGTGTTAAACTGGCCGTTGGTTTTTACCGCAATGCCATCTGACCAGGGCGTCAGGTCGCTGATAAACGTACCGGGGCGACGCTGGTTCAGAGTCATCGCAGCATAATCAACCAGGGCTGCTTCGTGAATACTGACGTGTACGCCATCTTTGTTCTTGAGTGTGAACGGGGTATGGACATGGGCCGCATCGTGAAGTGGGGTGGTTTTATACGTGTACTCGTAACGGTTCCAGCCGCGGGCCGGGATCCACCAGGCAGTGGCTTTATCGCTGTCAGCGACAGCAAATTCGGTCAGCTCCCGGGTAATATAACGGGCAGAATCGTGTGCAACCTCGTAGCGAAAACCAATGCCGTCATCAAACACCCGTACTCTGAGCTGATATTGAGCTTGTTTTGACTGGCTATCAGCCAGAGTCACGACCAGCTCGTTGTGATGGTCGCGTATTTCTCGTGCTTCACCCCAGGGTTGTTGCCAGCGCTCATCTGCGCTGTTGCGTTGGGTGCTGCTGATAGTCAGGCCATCACGTAATGACGGTGCCCGGGCAAAATCAAAGCCCAGCCTGGAGGGGTTGATCACCGCTTTATTGTTAAAGGTGACCTGGTAACTGGGTTGGCTATGATCATCGCTGATCTGAAAGGTCAGTTTACCATCGGGTGAGCTGACACTGTGTGTCGCAGCGTATGTAGCACTGGTAAATAATCCGGCTACCAGGGTGGCGGCAATGCCTGTTGCACTGAAGACTAATCGCATAAACTATCTCGGTTGCAAATGTGAGTGAGCGTTTAGCATACTGTTATCCTTCACGGGGGATGAACTGTCTGCATACGTATTCAGTTTGAAAATGCGATGAATGGAAACTAACAGTCGTCCGGTCTACATCTGTGGCCTATACTAAACCCAGACCGCAAGGAGCTTTTAGGCAATGATTCAATTAAAACATATTCTTAGTCTGTCTGTGACTGCCTTGTTGCTGGCTGCAACCAGCGCAGTGGCTGGGCAGCTTTCAGTACAGGTGCTGGATAATCAAGGCCAGGCGCTGCCTGGGGCTGCGGTGTGGTTAACCGGGCAAGGTCTGGCAGACGACGCCGAGGTCCTCAAGCGCAGTTATAAAATGGGCCAAAAAAACCGGGCGTTTACACCACACCTGCTGATTGTGCCTAAGCAAGCGCAAGTGTCCTTTCCTAACTATGATTCGATTTTGCACCATGTTTACTCGTTTTCCCCCGCAAAAACCTTCGAGTTTAAGCTTTACCGCGACCAGCCTCAGGCGCTGACCTTTGCAGCGACCGGCGCCGTTGAGTTGGGATGTAATATCCATGACTGGATGCTGGGGTACATTCTGGTGGTTGATTCAACCCACTTTGCCGTGACGGATGCACAGGGCAAGGCACAGATTTCATTACCTGCGGGGCAGCTCAACAACGTCGAGTTGAAAGTCTGGCATGAAGGGTTTGTTGATCTCGACAAGCCCCAAAGTGAGCGGTTGTCGGTAGTCAAAGCGGGCGAGCAACTTAACGTGCAATTGCGCCAGGCGCTCGGCATGTTCCAGGACGATTTCAGCGATGAGTTTGATGACTATGAATAAATCACTTCACTGGCTGACACTGGCAAGTCTCAGTACATTGTTCAGTGCTGCGGCACAGGCAAACACTGTTCAGTATAAGGGCGCGCTTCAGGCAAGCTGGCAAAGCAACAGTGAATATGCCGCCTGGTATAACCGGGGCGTATCAGTTAACCGCTTTGGTACTGAGTCCCAGCGACTGAATCTAAGCAGAGCAGCTATTGACTTGCGCACGGAGCTGGGTAGCACCTGGTCACTACTGGCCAGCGCACAATATGTACCTGATCCTAATAGCAAACTGGGTTTTACCGAGCTGTTTGCTCAGTACCACACCCTGAATAAAGGGCCTAAGCAGTGGCAGGCCCGCTTTGGTGGTTTTTATCCGCGAATGTCGCTGGAAAACCCGGATATCGGCTGGTCGTCTCCCTACAATTACAGTTACAGTGCCATTAATGCCTGGCTTGGTGAGGAGATCCGCACCTTTGGTACGGAAGTGAGCTTTAAGCACAGCGATAACCGATTGTCGCGACGCCAGCGTACAGGCCACAACTGGGAGCTGGTTGGGGCCTTGTATAAGGGCAATGATCCGGCCGGGACTTTGCTGGCCTGGCGTGGCTGGGCTGTGCACGACCGGCAAAGTGTGTTCAACGAAGCCATTGCGTTTGCGCCCATTAATGCCCTAAACGCGCCGCCGTTGGCGAAACAGGCGTGGCGTACGGAGCCCTTTACTGAGGTGGATGGTCGGTTTGGCTATTACCTTGGTGCGCACTGGGATTATCAGAAGCGCCATACGCTACGCCTGTACTGGTACGACAATAACGGCGACCCGAGTGTATTAAACTATCACACCGGACAATATGCCTGGGATACCAAATTTTACAGTGCGGCTTACCGCTTCAAGATCACTCGCTCAACACACCTTGTGATGCAGGCTATGGCCGGTAATACCGCGATGGGCAAGCGCCGTGGGGTGGATAACGACTTCAGCAGCCAGTTTATTCTGCTGACCCACAAATGGCAGGATTACCGTGTCAGTGGGCGGGTAGAGCAGTTTGACGTCAAAGACAGAGACTTCTGGGATTTTGACCCGAATACCAGCGAGGGAGGTGCGGTGACGCTGACTGGTCGCTGGCAGCTAAGTGAGCACTGGCATGTCGGAATGGAATTTCAATATCTGGAGTCTAAGGTGGCAAATCGCGCCGATTTTACAGTACCGACGAGGCAAATAGAACAACTGTGGCGCGCCAGTGCTGAGCTGCGCTTTTAACCGCGCAGCCCAAATGTGGTCAAGGTTAGTCACATAACCGGTTCAGGCCGTTGAGTGCAGCGACCCGGTAGGCTTCAGCCATAGTCGGGTAGTTAAAGGTGGTATTGACGAAGTACTCGACGTTATTGCCTTTGCCTTTTTGTTCCATAATGGCCTGGCCAATGTGAATGATCTCCGAGGCGCGCTCACCAAAACAGTGGATCCCAAGGATTTCTTTGCTTTCAGCATGAAACAGCAGCTTAAGTGAGCCGACTTCGGTGCCGGTGATCTGCGAGCGTGCCAGGTGTTTGAACTGCGCCCGGCCAACTTCATACGGGATTTTGGCGGCGGTCAGCTGTTGTTCGGTTTTGCCCACTGAGCTCATTTCCGGAATGGTGTAAATCCCGGTTGGAATGTCGGTGATCAGGCGGTCATCGCACTTACCATGAACAATGGCGTGCGCTGCAATACGACCCTGATCAAAGGCCGCACTGGCCAGGCTTGGGTAGCCAATCACATCCCCCACGGCATAAACATTGTCGATTTCTGTCTGGTAATGCTCATTGACTTTGAGCTGACCACGGCTGTCGGCTTTGAGGCCGATGGCGTCGAGGTTCAGTGCGTCGGTATTACCTGTTCGGCCATTGGCCCACAAAATACAGTCTGCTTTGACCTTTTTTCCGGATTGCAGGTGCAGTACGACACCTTTGTCCTGGGTTTCAACCTTAGCAAATTCTTCATTGTGGCGGATCACAATGCCACTGTTCCAGAAGTGGTAACTCAGTGCATCGGAGATCTCGTCATCCATAAACGACAGCAGTCGATCGCGGGTGTTGATGAGATCCACTTTGGCGCCCAGGCCTTTAAAGATAGACGCATACTCACAGCCGATCACCCCGGCACCGTAAACCAGCACCCGTTGCGGGTTGTGGGTTAAGTCTAAAATGGTATCACTGTCATAGACGCGTGGGTGGTTAAAGTCGACGCCGGGTGGACGATAAGGGCGAGAGCCGGTCGCAATCACTATGGTTTGTGCAGTCAGTAGCTCCTGTGAGCCGTCCAGATGCTGCACCTGAATGGTATGGGCGTCAACAAAGGTGGCATCACCCTGATATAAATGGATACGATTACGGTCATAAAAGCTGGAACGCAGGCTGGATTGCTTGCTGATCACGTCACTGGCATGGTGCAAAATATCCTGAAAGGTCAGGCGTTGCGGGCGCTCGCTAAAGCGAAACAGTGGGTTGGCTTTGTATTCGATTAAACGGCTGACGGAGTGGCGCAGTGCTTTGGACGGGATAGTGCCCCAGTGTACACAGCCGCCACCGACATCCTTTTGCCGCTCTATCACGGCAACCTTACGATTGCTTTTGGACAGGTTCATGGCGGCACCTTCACCGCCGGGGCCTGTGCCAATGATGATCGCATCATACTGGTAGGATGCTTGTTGCGTGGGTACTTTTGTGGAGGTTTTCTTAGTCACGGCCTCACCTTAAATAATGACTTGTGAGGCCGCTTTTAGGGTTAGCTGGTGGCGCCCTTTAACAGCCTCGAGTTTAATGCCAGCCATGCCTGCTTTTGCGCCTGCCAGGCCTGCTCCAGTTCTTGATACTGTTTTAACAGGGCTGACTGCTCGCATTGTTCGCGCATAGCATGCTTTTTCGTTTCCAGTACCTGCTTTTGCACGGCACAGAAGTGCTGAAGCTTTTTCAGCAGTAAATCATACTCTTGTTGTAACAATGTAAGCTTATCCTGCGCCAAAGGCAATTTTGCCAGGGTAACTTTAGTCTTATTCAGCAAGGTTTCTGCTTTGGCTTTTTCTATTCGTTCAACCGGTGTGCGCTTGAGCTTGCTGGCCAGACCAAGATACGACAGACCACGGATCATCCACTTGGTGGGATCGTAATGATACCAGCGAATGCCGTTGCGATAGTCACTGGCAAAGATGTGGTGGAAATTATGATAGCCCTCACCGTAGGTCAGCAGTGCCAGAAAGCCATTGTCCCGGGCGGTGTTTTTCTCGGTATATGGACGTTTACCCCAGATATGAGCCAGTGAGTTAATGAAGAAGGTGAAATGCTGGCTCAGTACCAGGCGCAATACGCCTGCTAACAGTAGCATGCCCAGGACGTCACCCAGCATCAGGCCAAGTGCCAGCGGAATACCAATATTGGTCAGCAGGACCAGCTTAAGGTAGTGTTTGTGTTGCCACATCACGATTTTATTGCGTTGTAAGTCACGGGCATTGCTGTAATCGCCATAGCTTTCACCCTGATAGTCTCTGAGCATCCAGCCAATGTGGCTGTACCAGAATCCGCGGGTTGCCGCATAGGGGTCTTTTATTGGGTCGTCGACCTGGCCATGGTGAATGCGGTGGTCGCTGCTCCAGTGCAGGGCACTGTTTTGCAGTGCAAAGGCGCCGCCAAAGGCAAAGAAGACCTGAATAACAGGGTGGGCATCGTAGGCTTTGTGTGCCCACAGGCGATGATAACCTGCGGTAATCGACATACCGGCGTAAAACATACAGCCCACAAACGCAATCCAGTGGGTCGCCGTGTAACCATACTCAAAGCCATACCAGGGCACTAACGTAATCGCAGCAAGAAAGGACAGACTAAAGAATAAGACATTAGTCCACAATAAAGGGGGTTTTTTCATTTTCAAAAATCTCAGCGTACACTTGTACGCTAAAATAGTATTTCAAAGTTGCGCCGTCAAGTATTAGACTCCCACTATTATTGATCTGAGCTAATAAATTATAGGAACTGCGACCATGTCAGGTGTCCGTGCCCAGCAAAAACAAAAAACCCGTCAGGCGCTGATAGAGGCGGCGTTTAATCAGCTTAGTGCTGAGCATAGCTTTACCAATCTCAGTTTGCGTGAGGTGGCCCGAGAGGCCGGCATTGCCCCTACGTCGTTTTATCGCCATTTTAAGGACATGAATGAGCTCGGTCTGACCATGGTGGATGAGGCCGGTTTAACATTACGTCAGCTGATGCGTCAGGCGCGGCGCAGGATCGCTAAAGGGGGCGGAAGCGTGATCCACACGTCGGTGCTGACCTTTATGGAGTTCATCGAAACATCCAGCAACCAGTTTCGTTTGCTGCTGCGCGAACGTTCCGGCACCTCGCCTGCATTTCGCGCTGCTGTCGCCAGAGAGATCAAGCACTTCATCATGGAGCTGTCTCACTACCTGGAGACCGAGACCCCTTGTGATGCCAATCATGCGTATATGCAGGCAGAAGCCATGGTGACACTGGTTTTCAGCTCAGGGGCAGAAGCTTTGGATCAGGATGCCCAGCAGCGCGCAGAATTAACCGAGCGCTTGATCTGGCAACTCAGATATATCGTTAAAGGGGCGTCGGGTTATCAAAAAGAAAGCCAGGTACCCGCCACTAAGGCATCGGGCCAGTAGTCGGGCCCGGCATGCTACAATAACACGCAAACCGCTTTACAATGCCATCACAAGGATAGCGCAGTATGCTACTTATGATAGACAATTATGATTCATTTACATTCAATTTAGTGCAATATTTTCAACGCCTTGACCAAGAGGTGGTGGTGCATCGTAATGACGCGCTGTCAGTGTCAGACATTCGCGCATTAAACCCGGATCATATTGTCATCTCACCTGGGCCCTGCTCGCCCAATGAAGCGGGGATATCCCTGTCGGTGGTTGACGCATTTCAGGGGCAGATCCCCATTCTCGGCATTTGTCTGGGCCATCAAACCATAGCGCAGGCACTGGGCGCAAAGGTGGTGCGTGCCAGCCAGGTCATGCATGGTAAAACCTCAACACTGGTGCATAATCACAGCGGATCCTTTAACGGTTTACCCGGGCAGTTTGAGGTGTGTCGCTATCACTCGCTGGTGGTGCAGCCAGACACTTTACCCGATGCGCTGAAGGTCACGGCCTGGACGCAAAATAGTGTGGGTGAACTAGATGAAATCATGGGCTTATGCCATACTGAGCGAGCGTTGGAAGGTGTTCAGTTTCATCCTGAAGCCATACTGACGGAGCATGGCCTGCAGCTACTTGATAACTTTATAAGTCGCTTCTAACCTTAAAAAAGCAACCCCGACAATACCGAAAAAGAACATAATTGATGACTGATGACATTAGGCAATCTCGGATAGCACAGGCTCTGGCAGAGCGTGCCCATGATGTACTAATTAGCCATAACTTTGCTCAGCAGCAGATAGGCTATATTCATACTTTTGATATGAATTTTGGTGAGCGCATACCACAACGCACTATGCTTGAGGTAGAGCTTGCAGCGTCTGCTAAACGTCAGGAGCGCAGTACCAGTCATCATAAATATATTGCCAAAGCCAGTACCCACTTGCATCAGGTCATAGAAGCGGCCATCAATACGCAGCTGGAAGATTTAGACACGATTTACCATGAAGTGGTGGGGATCCAGGAAGCCGTGCCTACGGTGTTGGATATTCTGGCGGTTAAATCGGCGTCAGTCGGCCGGTTAGAGCCGCTGGTCAACGATTTGTCCTGGCTGGGGCGCGACTTGGTCTCGCTGGTCAACTTGCCTCAGTATCGTAAAAAGAGTGCCAAAGGCACAACGGTCAAAGTCGACACGCCCGCACTGGCGCTACGCTACCTGGGGCTGGAAAACCTGCAAATGGTGATCCCGACCTTTGCGATGCGCCACTGGATGCCACATTCAACCGAGCCTTTCCCGCTGCTAAAGCGCAAACTGCGCGATATGAGCATGGCAACCGCCATTGCCGCCAAAACACTCGCACCATTGTATGATGTCAAAGCGCAGCATGCGTTTACCCTGGGGATGTTACTGGATGTCGGTAAAATTGCGCTGACCCGGTTATATCTGCGCACTTTTGAGCGGGTTTGGCAGGGCAAAGTTAAAATCGCGCGCGATAAAAAGCAAAAAGATCTGCACACTGCACTGGTGGGTCTGGAGCCCGATCCCTTGTTTCTGCGCAACTTGTTACTGGAGCACTCGGCAACCGTGTCACAGTATTTGATAGAGCGCATGGAGTTTCGTTACTTGCCGTTCAATGCCGTGATGGAAGAGTTTGCGCAAAGCTATCTGCCAAAGGCGCATAATCATGCCGCGGAGCAACTGCCACTCACCCAGGTGGTGCGCAAAGCCTATTGCTATGCGCAATATCAGGTACTCAAAGACACCCATTTGCTGGAGGCAGATGAAGCCAAAGACTGGCTCGCTTACAATCAGCTCACCGTAGAAGAGCAAGATCTGCTGTCAAAAACAGCACTGCAAAGCCTGCAATTGACAATTCTTTAAAAAAAACCACACTTTTTTCTCGCTTATTCATTCATTACGGGCAAGTAACAGATCTCAGTAAACGCCTTGAAGTTATAGGGGCGTTAATTATGGACGCCTTAATAGTTATTCACTGAGACTGCAATTATATACTAATCCCTTGAATATAAAGGGCTCGCGCGATGTTTAATATGAGACAAATGCGCTTTTTTTTGAAATAATGAGCGTATGAATTTTGCACCAATTGGGACAAATTCAGGTCTTTTACATCGCTGTCGCTGAGATTTCATGTATCACTGCCTGCCCCGGTTGAGTGCTGTACTCACCAAAATGAGGAATCAAAATGACTATCAATCGTGAACTTTTCGATCAGGTAATGGTGCCTAACTATTCACCTTCTGCGGTAATCCCTGTTAAAGGTGAAGGTGCACGTGTATGGGACCAAAATGACAAAGAATACATCGATTTCGCGGGCGGTATCGCAGTAAATTGTCTGGGTCATTGTCACCCTGCACTGGTTGCAGCGCTAAAAGAGCAGGGCGAGAAAATCTGGCACCTGTCTAACGTCATGACCAATGAGCCGGCGCTTCGCCTGGCGAAAAAACTGACTGATGCGACCTTCGCAGACAAAGTTTATTTTGCAAACTCTGGTGCAGAAGCCAACGAAGCCGCGTTAAAGCTGGCGCGTCGTTGGGCACTGGATAACTTCGGTGAGCACAAATCACAAATCATCGCATTTAATAAAGGCTTCCACGGTCGTACTTTCTTCACTGTAACCGTGGGTGGTCAGGCTGCGTATTCAGATGGCTTTGGTCCTAAGCCGGGCGATGTTGTGCACAGCGACTACAATGATCTGGCGGCACTGGAAGCGCTGATCTCAGACAACACTTGTGCGGTAATGATGGAGCCACTACAAGGTGAAGGCGGTATCATTTCACCAGAAGCGGACTTCGTAAAAGGTGTACGTGAATTGTGTGATAAGCACAACGCGCTGCTGATTTTTGATGAAGTACAAACCGGTGTTGGCCGTACTGGTGACCTATATGCCTATCAGGGACTGGGTGTAACACCTGATATCCTGACCACAGCTAAAGCGCTGGGCGGCGGTTTCCCAATCGGTGCGATGATCACCACTACTGAAATTGCCAAGCACCTGAAGATTGGTACACACGGTTCAACCTACGGCGGTAACCCGCTGGCGTGTGCCGTTGCAGAAGCGGCACTGGACACAGTCAACACTCCGGAAGTACTGAATGGCGTTAAAGCCAAAGAAGCGCTGTTCCGCGAGCTGTTGAACGAGATCAACGAGAAGCACCAGGTGTTCAGTGAGATCCGTGGTAAAGGCTTGCTACTGGGTGGTGTACTGAACGACAAATATCAGGGTAAAGCGAAAGAATTCCTGGTAGAAGGTATTAACCAGGGCGTCATGTCTTTGGTTGCCGGTGCAAACGTTGTGCGTTTCACCCCTTCTTTGGTGATCCCTGATGCGGATATCCGTGAAGGTATGGCACGCTTTGAAGCGGCTGTGGCCAAAGTGGTTGCAAACAACGCCTAATACCAGTCGGTGACATGTGGGTCGCACTTAATGTGCGACTCAGCTATCTACATTTTTTGAGGAGTAAGCGGGCTCATGATGATCCTTCGCCCAATCCAGAAAAGCGATTATTCAGCGCTTTTGAACATTGCCCAGGAGTCGGGGCATGGCTTTACTTCATTGCCGGTCAATGAAGAATTGCTGCAAAACAAGATCGAACGCTCAGTTGCTTCATTCGGCAAAGAAACAGACGTGCCTTTTGATGAAGGTTACCTGTTTGTGCTTGAAGACAGTGAAACCGGTGAAGTGGTTGGCACCAGTGCCATCGAAGCTGCAGTGGGTCTTGATGATGCCTTTTATCACTACCACCTAAGTAAAGTGATCCACTCATCGCGGACGTTGAATGTTTACAAAGCAGTGGATATTCTGACCCTGTGTAATGACTACACCGGCGCCACTGAGTTGTGCACATTATTCCTGCGCGATAAATACCGCCGCGGGCTGAATGGCAAGTTATTGTCTAAGTCACGCTTCATGTTTATTAACCAACATCGTGACCGCTTTGCGGACACTGTGATTGCTGAGATGCGCGGCGTGTCTGATGAGAATGGCGACAGCCCATTCTGGCAGTGGCTGGAAGAGCACTTCTTCTCGATGGACTTCCCGACTGCGGACTACCTGACTGGCATTGGTCAAAAAGTCTTTATTGCCGAGCTGATGCCTAAGTACCCTATCTACGTCAACTTGCTGAGCAAAGAAGCCCAGTCAGTGGTGGGTGAAGTCCATGACAACACGCGCCCGGCGATTGAACTGCTTAAGAGCGAAGGTTTTACGTTTAATGGCTATGTCGATATCTTCGACGCAGGTCCCACGGTAGAAGCCAAAGTTGACAACATCCGCACAGTGCGCGAAGTACGTAAGTACACAGTGCGCATTGACGATGCGATGCAGATTGACGCAGAAGGTTCCCCCGTCATGATAGCTAATGATAAACTAGCGGGATATCGTGCGACGGCACTGACGTTAACGCTGCCAGAAAAAGCAACAGAAGTTGCCATCCCTGGTGCGGTGGCGAAGGCCCTGCAGATCGCTGACGGTGACACCGTTAGTATTGCAACTCTTTAATTGGGAAAGAATTATGACAACACACGCAGCACAATTTATCAATGGTGAGTGGCGCTTAGGTGAAGGCGCAGCATTTGCGTCGGTAAACCCGGCCAATAATGAAGAGATCTGGCGTGCCAACGCGGCAACGGCAGAGCAAGTTGACAGTGCCGTAAAAGCGGCCCGCGAAGCCTTCTACAGCTGGGGTGAGCTGGCGTTTGAAGAGCGCCTGACCGTGGTTAAGCGCTTTGCTGAGCTACTGAAAGAAAACAGTGAAGCACTGGCTGTGGCCATTGCACAGGAAACCGGTAAGCCACTGTGGGAAACGCGCACTGAAGCGGGCGCCATGGTTGGTAAAATCGCGATTTCTGAAAAAGCCTATCATGAGCGCACTGGCGTGGTTGAAAATCCAATGCCAGTGGGTCGTGCGGTTATTCGTCACAAAGCACACGGCGTAGTTGCGGTATTTGGTCCTTATAACTTCCCGGGTCACCTGCCAAACGGTCACATTGTACCGGCCCTGCTGGCAGGTAACACAGTGATCTTCAAGCCTTCAGAACTGACGCCTTATGTGGCAGAGCTGACGCTGAAGCTATGGGAGCAGGCAGGTCTGCCAAAAGGGGTGATCAACCTGGTACAGGGTGAAGTAGAAACAGGTAAAGCCCTGGCGTCACACAAAGGCATCGACGGCTTGTTCTTCACAGGTTCTTCACGTACCGGCCACCTGTTGCACGAGCAGTACGCAGGTCAGCCTGGTAAAATTCTGGCACTGGAAATGGGTGGTAACAACCCATTGATCGTCAAAGACGTTGCTGATACCAAAGCAGCCGTTCATGACATCATCCAGTCAGCGTTTATCTCAAGCGGTCAGCGTTGTACGTGTGCGCGTAAACTGTTCCTGCCAGAAGGCGAACAGGGCGATGTGATCCTGGCGCAACTGCTTAAAGCCACTAAAGCTATCAAGATTGGTAATTATGATGCCGAAGATCAGCCGTTTATGGGCTCAATGATCTCTAACAATGCCGCTGCTGGTATGGTTGCTGCGCAGCAACAGCTAGTTGAGCTTGGTGGTGAGATTTTGCTTGAGCTGACACACACTGAAGGCACAGGCTTTGTAACGCCAGGCATCATTGAGTGTACTAAGGTCACCGACTTCCCTGATGATGAGCACTTCGGTCCGTTACTGAAAGTATTCCGATACAGCGATTTCGATGCCGCAATTGAAAAAGCCAACGACACCAGCTTTGGTTTGTCTGCCGGTTTACTGGGTGATAACCAGGCCGATTATGAGCACTTCCTGCGTCGCAGCCGTGCAGGTATCGTGAACTGGAACCGCCCAATCACAGGCGCATCCAGTGCCGCACCATTCGGTGGTATTGGTGCTTCTGGTAACCACAGAGCAAGTGCTTACTATGCAGCAGACTACTGTGCATACCCGGTGGCTTCGGTTGAGCTGGACAAAGTGACTTTGCCAGGCACCTTGAGTCCGGGCCTGACTATCGAGTAAAATCTTACTCAGAGAGAATAAATACTTATTTTCTCACCCTTTAGTATTGAAAAAAGCAGCCAAGCGTCAACTCGGCTGCTTTTTTGTTGGTCTGCAAATATCAAAAGTAGCAATCAAAACTAGTTTCTGCTTAAATCAATAGGAGATGTCATTGATACATTCAGGTGGGCAATATATGGTTTTAGATAAACAAGGATACGATGAGTTAGTCATGTACTTAACGCAACACTTAGCCTTGTTTGAGAAGCCGGGTGTGGTGAAAGCCAATGCACCTAAGGTGTTGGAGTTAATAGAAGATGTGATTGCTGAGCACGTGATCCGCCTCTGTGAGCAACATACCGGATTGACGACCGAACAACGTAGCCTGATAGTCAGAGAAGTTGACGGCATTGTGTATGATTTGCAGGAAGTACTCTCCAGCGTCACTGAGCAGCGCGTTACTGAAGAACAAAGAGAGTTTATTGAGGAATTCGCCGGGCTGGTGAAAAACCTGTTCGACAATGCAATAAACTGACGCAGTCGTCGCTGCTATGTATCAAATATAACACCGCCTATTGGCGGTGTTATTAGTTTTAGGAACTCGAGGAATAATAAACATGCAAGCAAGTGTGAAGTGGGTTGACGGAGATACCTTTATTGGTCGCTCTCATTCTGGTCATAATGTGGTATTCGACGCAGGCGCTGACAGCGCAGCGCCCAGCCCGATGGAAATGGTGTTGATGTCGGCAGGCTGCTGCTCATCTGTGGATGTGGTCAGCATCCTGAAAAAGGCCAAGCAAGACGTCAGTGATGTCTCTGTGGAGCTGAGCGCAGAGCGTGCGGACAGTGCGCCTAGAGTATTCACCAAAATCAATCTACACTTTGTGGTGACTGGCAATAATGTGTCAGAAAAGCACCTGGCGCGCGCAGTGCAATTGTCTGCTGAAAAATACTGTTCGGTAGCCTTAATGCTTGAAAAAGCGGTAGAAATTACTCACAGCCACGAAGTGGTTGAAAACAGCGCGAAATAGGTCTTTTTTGCGACGCTATTTTCGTATAAAATCCGCGAACTTTTATTTCTGCAGCGCAGATTTTCACGTTTTAAGGTGGGTCTATCGTGAACAAGCCCTTTGATAAAATTAAACTCCACGGCTTTAACAACTTAACTAAGAGTTTAAGCTTTAGTATCTATGATATTTGCTATGCCAAGACCGAGCAGCAGCGTAAAGAATATCTGGAATACATCGATGAGCAGTATAGTGCCGATCGCCTGACCGACATTCTGCGCGACGTAGTCGATATCATTGGTGCTAATGTACTGAATATTGCCCGCCAGGATTACGATCCGCAGGGCGCCAGTGTCACCATTTTGGTATCGGAAGAGCCGGTAGAGCAGCAAACCTTCGACAGCAACGAAACACCAGGACCGTTGCCGGATTCTGTGGTGGCGCACCTGGATAAAAGCCATATTTGTGTGCACACGTATCCAGAAGCACATCCGCACGATGGTATTTGTACTTTCCGTGCCGATATTGAAGTATCGACCTGTGGCATTATTTCACCGCTGAAGGCTCTGAATTTCCTGATCCACAAGCTGGAATCAGACGTGGTCACCATTGATTACCGTGTGCGTGGTTTCACCCGCGACGTCAATGGCGTAAAGCACTATATCGACCATGCTATTCATTCTATCCAGAACTACATGACCGAAGATACCAAAGAGGCGTATCACATGGTGGATGTGAATGTGTATCAGGAAAATTTGTTCCACACTAAGATGATGCTCAAAGAAACCGATCTGAATACCTACCTGTTTGGTATCACAACGGATGATTTGGACACAGAAGAGGAAGATCAGATCCGTGAGCGCCTGAATCGTGAGATCCAGGAAGTGTTCTACGGTCGTAACCTGCCAGAATAATTAGCGGGTACTATCCGTTAAAAAAGGCGCTCATTGAGCGCCTTTTTTGTTTCATACTCGTTCGAATTGATATGGGGCTTACAAATCGTACGTGAAGGTCAGGCCAAAGACCCGAGGCTCACCGTACTGAACGTAGTTTCGCGCCGTGTAGCCATCGCGTGGATCATTGCCGAAGTAAAAGCCCCTGACCGGGACATCACGGTCGGCCAGGTTACGACCCCAGGCTGTCAGTGACCATTGTTCACCATAATAACTTACGCTGGCATTGAGCAGGTTCTGACTCGGTGCCTGCTCATTGTGGCTGTCTGAGAAAAAGTAATCATCTTTACCTTCGACACCCACACTCAGCACCAGGTTTTCCAGCACGCTATAGTCTGCCGAAAAGGCATACTGATACTTAGGCGCCTGTGCCTGCTCACGACCATCGAAGTTGGCACCTGAGGTGGTTACAAAGTCTTCTATTTTAGTGTCCAGGTAGCCGAGACTGTAGTTCAGCGTTAGCTGATCTGTGATCAGGCGCTGGCCTTCGATTTCCAGACCATAGTTTTCGCCTTTACCCGCATTGCTGATGAAGCCGGCAAACTGCACACCGTCAATTCGCCACTGTTTAAGCTGCATGTCTTCGCGTTCCATATAGAATGCGGTAACAGACAGGGTGTGTTTTTTATCTTCAGACTGACCTTTTACGCCAAATTCCGCATTCCACAGATATTCTGGCTCAAACGAAAATGCAGAGGCCGGAATGCTGAAGCCTTCATCTTTGGCTTTGGCCAGCGCTTCCCCATTGGCGCCGCCGACCTTATAACCCCGGCTCAGGCTGGTGTAGATCATGGTGCGAGGCACAACCTGATACTCCAGCGCCAGCTTACCACCGACCATAGTGTCATCCTGATCTATGGCAAAACCATTGGTATCCAGGTATTCACTGTCATAGCGTTCAACTCGCAACCCCGTGATCAGTCGGGTCTGATCATTCAGATGCGTGACTTTTTGACCAAATAGCGCCTGACTGGAGACATCATAGCTGGAGCGAAAATCATTGCTCAGCCAGGTGTACTGACGGGTCAGGTCGACATCACGACGCTGTGCGTAAGCACCGAGCACCCAGTCGCCCTGCTTGTCCATTAGCTTGACTTCCAGCGTGCCACGTTCGTGATCGCGCAGATAGCTGTCAAAGCTTTCGTAGTGGTCCGGGTGCAGGCCTGCGGCGCATAGCTTCGGCTGAGTCGCGTCATGGCAGGTCCAGTCTTCATCGTAGCTATATTCTGTATCGGCTTGCAGCCCTGTGCCCTGGAACTCAATATCAAAAGCACTCAGGCCGGTATACAGGGCGCTCAGTGCAAAGGCATCACTTTCTTGGGTGTCTTTACCTGGCTGATTGGCCACACTGTTACGTGTATTGTCCAGCGTAAAGCCATCATAGCCGTTATCGATATCAATATGATGCACTGCCAGGTTCATAGTTAACGCGTCTGTCAGCTGGCTGCTCAGTTTAAAACGGGCCAGACTCTCTTCCTGATCCTGGGTTGGTTTATCCAGATACAGGTTATCGACATAGCCGTCGGAGCCGCGTTGATACAGGCTAATACGTCCTGCGGTGCTGTCCGTTAATCCGGTGCCTGCCGCCAGGCCAGCTTCATAGCTGTTGTAGTTACCCGCGCCAAGGCGCAGTTTTAAGGTGCTGTCCTGGGTTGGGGCATGAGATTGCAGATCGATGATCCCGCCCATGGCATCGGCGCCAAAACGCGTTCCCTGAGGGCCGCGATACAAGGTCACCTGATCAATATCAAACAGCAAGGCACTGCCGCCCAGGCCGGAGTAATTAATGCCATCGACCAGCATACCCACACTGGGAGTAATTGGGTCAACAAACTGAGAGCGTAGTCCTACGCCACGGATCTGCACAAAGCGGCCGCGTGACGCGCCTGCGGTAAAGTTCACATTGGCGGTGCTATTTAATAGTTCATCCAGATAGCTGGCGCCGCGATGGGTCACTTCAACTTCACCCATCACACTGGCGCTGGCACTCAGTGTTTGCAGAGATTCTCTTTGGAAGTCGCCGGTGACTTCAATGGTTTCAAGGGGCGCAGCTGTCGGTAACTCGTCAGCGGCGGCTTGGTTTGACAGGGCAGCCAACAGGCTGATGCTAAGCAAAGAAAGTTTAAGCTTCATGTCTTATCTTGTTCCATTTTTGATTGCGCACAGTGTAGCAAAAGCCCGACCAGTTAACAGTTAATATGTGTTATAAATTCGGCAACTTAGTGAAGAGGAAAGGCCATGACATTTAAGCTTGATTTCAAAGTCAGGGATTACGAATGTGATTTGCAGGGCATAGTGAACAACAGTGTCTATTTTAATTATCTGGAGCATGCCAGGCATGAATTTTTGATTGCCAACGGCGTCGATTTTGCTGCGCTGGCAGAGCAAAAAATCAACCTGGTGGTGATCCGCTCTGAAATGAATTATAAAGATTCATTGAAACCGGGGGACGCATTTTATGTTGAAGTTGAAACACTGCGGGTGAGCAAACTGAAGTTCGCATTTATCCAGCGTATTATCCGCGCCGCAGACGACAAGCTCATGCTGGATGCGGTTGTCACCGGGACATCGGTGAATGAACGGGGGCGTCCGTTCCTACCTGAGGAAATTGATCAGCTTTTTGGCTGATATTTTTACTAAAAAGGCAGAAAATTACAGATTTTTACTGCCTTTTCCACACCGCCTGACGTTATAATATTAATCATATTTTAAGCGGTTGGTTTACCATGAAAAATTCCATTCTTTTATGCCTGATGTGCGTATTAATGGCATGTTCCAGTACAGGGAAGGTAACCAGGGAACAGCTTAAGCACTCTCACTGGCAGTTAGCTCAGGTTGATGGACGTCTTGTTACAGCGGCCTCACCGATAGAAATCGAGTTTCTGGATGCCTTACAGGTGGTTGGTTTTGCTGGGTGTAATCGGTTTTTTGCCGAGGGCAATATGGCGTCTGAGACCCTTAAGCTGAGTCAGCTGGGGATGACCCGAAAGTCCTGTGGTGATGTGCTGGATGCGCGGGAGATGCAGTTTCTGGACATGCTACAGCAGGGCGTGACTGTTACTATTCAGAACAATAAGTTACACCTTAAAGGCCAGCAAACCTGGCAATTTAAAGCACTGGACGCAGAGCCTTTGACTAACTAGGCGCGATTCAGTACACTTTTTCACAGTTCGTTACTTGTCGGAGTGCCCATCTGGGCTGAGATCGCAGTATTGCGGGATCCGTGGACCTGATCAGGTTAATGCCTGCGTAGGGAACAAGCTACCTAAGTTGGTATATCGTAAGATATCTAGGTTGCCAGCCATGTTGTGCCTGTGCCAACATGCTCCACTGAATGAAATCAGCACACAGCGCTTTGCTGTGGGTTTGGTTTGGACCCTTCTCGCTCCCTTTGCGGAGTTCTGACAAGACACCTTAACTTAACAATGAGGCATGTCATGTCAAACAACAGTAGCAAGTTATCACGTCGTGAGTCGCGCGAGGCCGCGTCGGATTTTATCTATAACCTTACCGGACAACCTTTCCCAAATTCCGAGAAAGTGTATGTTGAGGGTGAGCAGGCAGGCGTGCGTGTCGGCATGCGCGAGATCACTTTGAGTGATTCTTTTATTGGTGGTACTGAAGAAGAGCCAATCTATGAGAAAAATGAACCGGTTCGTGTCTACGACACCTCAGGCCCTTACACCGATCCGGATTTTAAGCTGGATGTGCGTACAGGCTTACCGAAATTCCGTGAAAAGTGGATTTTAGACCGCGACGATACCGAAGTGCTGGAGTCGGTCACTTCGCAGTTTTCTCAGCAGCGTATGGCAGACGAAGGTCTGGACCATATTCGTTTTGAAAACCTGCCTAAGATCCGTCGCGCCAAACCCGGACAAAATGTGACACAAATGCACTATGCGCGTCGTGGTATTGTGACGCCGGAAATGGAATACGTCGCCATTCGTGAAAACATGGGTCGCGCGAAAATTCGTGAAGAGTTACTGGCGCAGCAGCACAAGGGCCAATCTTTTGGTGCTGAGATCCCAGACTTTATTACCCCCGAATTTGTCCGTGCTGAAATTGCACGTGGCCGCGCTATCTTGCCAAACAACATCAACCACCCGGAAACCGAGCCTATGATTGTTGGTCGCAACTTCCTCGTGAAGGTGAATGCCAACATAGGTAATTCCTCGGTGACTTCTTCGATTGAAGAAGAGGTTGAGAAGCTGGTGTGGTCAACTCGCTGGGGTGCGGATACGGTCATGGACTTGTCGACAGGCCGATATATTCACGAAACCCGTGAGTGGGTGGTACGGAACTCACCGGTGCCGATTGGTACGGTGCCGATTTATCAGGCGCTGGAAAAAGTGAACGGCGTGGCGGAAGATCTGACCTGGGAAATTTTCCGCGATACGCTGATTGAGCAGGCCGAGCAAGGCGTTGACTACTTCACCATTCACGCAGGTGTGCTGTTACGCTATGTGCCAATGACGGCAAAACGGGTGACGGGCATTGTTTCGCGCGGTGGCTCTATCATGGCCAAATGGTGTCTGGCGCACCATAAAGAAAACTTCCTTTACACCCACTTCGAAGACATCTGCGAGATCATGAAGCAGTATGATGTCTGTTTCTCTCTGGGTGATGGTCTGCGTCCGGGTTCAATCGCCGATGCCAATGACGAAGCACAACTCTCTGAGCTGCGCACTTTGGGTGAGCTGACCACGATTGCCTGGAAGCATGACGTACAAGTGTTCATTGAAGGGCCGGGCCATGTCCCTATGCATCTGATCAAAGAAAACATGGATGAGCAATTAAAGCACTGTCATGAAGCGCCTTTCTATACTCTTGGCCCGCTGACCACAGACATAGCACCGGGCTACGATCACTTCACTTCCGGGATTGGTGCGGCGCAAATCGCCTGGTACGGTACCGCCATGTTGTGTTACGTGACGCCAAAAGAGCATTTGGGTCTGCCAAACAAAGAAGACGTGAAAGAGGGCCTGATCACCTACAAGATTGCGGCGCACGCGGCGGATCTGGCCAAAGGTCATCCGGGCGCACAAATCCGCGACAATGCCTTGTCTAAAGCGCGTTTTGAGTTCCGCTGGCACGATCAGTTCAACCTGAGCCTGGACCCGGAGCGGGCATTGTCTTATCACGACGAAACATTGCCTCAGGAGTCGGGTAAAGTGGCACACTTCTGCTCTATGTGTGGTCCTAAGTTCTGCTCTATGAAGATCACCCAGGATGTGCGCGACTACGCCAAACAGCTTGAAGCCGAGGGCATAGATCCAAATAATGCCGGTGAAGCTATCGCCATCAAAATGATTGATGTGGAGGCCGAAATGAAAAATAAATCACGCGAGTTCAAAGAGACGGGGTCGGAGCTTTACCACAAAGCGCTGTGATTTAGGGTAGCGGGCCCCTTTGGGCCCGTATGGAGGCAAGATGTCCCAGACAAACAAACCACGCGTTGCTATTGTCGGCTTTGGCCTGACAGGGCGGGTTGCTGCCCTGATGTTGGCACAGCAGTATCAGCTGAGCGTATTTGAGCGCGACCCGGTCGCGGCGCCTGCCAGTGTCGGCACTTTGGCCGCCGCGATGCTCGCCCCGATGGCCGAATCCGTAATCTGTGAACAAGACCTGGCAGAGCAGGGCTTACATGCCATGACCTTGTGGCCTGAGTTGCTGGCCAAGCTCGATGCACCGGTGTTCTTTCAGCAGCAGGGCACAGTGATTGTTGCGCACCAGCAAGACAGGGGCGATTTGCTGAGTTTTCAGCGTCGCCTTAAGCCATTGGCTGGCCATCAGGCGCAAAGCCTGGATGGTCGCGGCATTGGTGCGCTGGAGCCTGAACTGGCTGGCCGCTTTCATCAGGGGTTGTACTTACCCTGTGAGGGTCAGCTCGATAATCTGGCATTCTTTGCTGCCAGCCTTAGCACCCTAAAAAACAGGGGCGTGCACTTTCATGAAGGGTCAAATGCACACATCGCACAAGGGCGGGTCAATGGTGAGGCGTTTGACTGGATCATTGACTGCCGTGGGCTGGATGCCAAAGACGACAGCCCCGGGCTGCGTGGGGTGCGTGGCGAAGTTGCCCGCATCTATGCGCCGGAGGTGAGTTTGCAGCGTCCGGTGCGTCTGATGCATCCACGTTATCCGCTCTACATCGCGCCTAAACCAAATCACGAGTTTGTTATTGGGGCGACCGAAATTGAATCTCAGGATCGGGGCGATATCACGGTTCGCTCGACACTGGAGCTGCTGTCGGCCGCATATACGGTACACAGTGGCTTTGCTGAGGGGCGGGTGATGTCGCTGCGCGCAGGTTTGCGCCCGGCGTATAGAGATAATCGCCCGCATATTAGTATCACTGATAATGTGATCCGCATTAACGGTCTGTATCGACACGGGTTTTTGCTGGCACCAGCGGTGGTGCAACACGCGTTACAACAAGGTGTATTATGAATATAAGTTACAATGGTCAGGCGCTCACGCTGTCACAGCCACAGTCTTTGCTGGAGGTGATTGAGGCGCAAGGGGCAAAGGCACCCTTTGCGGTGGCGTTGAACGGGCAATTTGTGCCGCGCAGCACGTTAGCGGAGCAGCGACTGCAAGAGGGTGACAGCATCGAGTTGCTATCGCCTATTCAGGGGGGCTAATGATGCACAGTGATACGCCGTTAACCATTTATGGTGAGCAGTTCAACAGCCGCTTGCTGATAGGCTCGGCACTTTACCCCTCGCCGGAAATCATGCAGCAAAGTCTGGTGGCTTCGCAGGCGCAAATCGTCACCGTCTCTTTGCGACGCCAGAACTCTGTGTCGGCCGGAGGTGACTTCTGGCAACTGATCAAGGATACCGGATTGCGGGTGTTACCTAACACCGCCGGGTGTCACAGTGTTAAAGAAGTGGTGACACTGGCGCAAATGTGCCGGGAAGTGTTTGCAACTGACTGGATCAAGCTGGAACTGATTGGCGATGAATACAATTTACAGCCCGATCCGATTGCCCTGCTGGAAGCTACAGAAATCCTGATAAAGCAGGGCTTTAAAGTGCTGCCATATTGCACCGATGATTTAGTGGTGTGTCAGCGCCTGGCAGATCTGGGCTGCGAAGTACTGATGCCCTGGGGCGCGCCCATTGGCACCGGGAAAGGGTTACTCAACCCCTATAATCTGAAAACCATTCGTGAGCGTTTGCCTGACCACACTCTGATTGTTGACGCGGGACTCGGTTTACCCTCACATGCCGTTCAGGCCCTGGAGCTTGGTTATGATGCCGTGTTGCTGAATTCTGCCATTGCCGGTGCTGGCTGTCCGGTGACCATGGCCAGTGCTTTTAATCATGCGGTGGTTGCCGGGCGTGCTGCCTACGTGGCGCAGGCCATGCCGGAGAAAGAAGTCGCAGCGCCTTCCACCCCGACGATGGGGATGCCCTTTTGGCATCAGAATTAAACACGCGCTATAGTGTCGCTAAGCCTTTGTGGCGCAAAGTACTTAATCATGCGCCCATGTTCAACAGAGTAAGTAGGAGTAATTGTGGCTGAACTGGTATGGACCATTGCCGGGTCGGATTCGGGCGGCGGTGCCGGGATTCAGGCGGATGTCAAAGCAATGCACAGTTTTGGTGTGCAAACCTGCACAGCCGTAACCGCGCTGACGGCGCAAAATAGTTTGGCGGTTGAAGAGATTAATGCGGTCTCGAGTGAAGTGCTGGAATCTCAGCTGCTGGCACTCGAAGCCGATTTAAAAGCAACCGTGATCAAGATTGGCATGCTGGCCAACAGCACACAGGTCCAGCTAGTGGCAGAACATCTGGCGCAGTATAAGAGTCGCTGGGACAATCCCCCTGTGATTGTGTTCGACCCGGTTGCCATTGCATCCAGTGGCGATGCGCTGACCGAAGAAGATACCCTGGATGCGCTGAAAAAGTACCTTTTACCTCTGGTCGATGTGATCACGCCCAATACGCAGGAGACGCAGGTGCTCACTGGCGTATATCTGATTGGCCCGGATGCCGTCAGAGACGCTGCCCGTAAGCTACGTGAATTTGGCGTCAAATCGGTGATCATCAAAGGGGGGCACTGGGATTACCCCAGTGGTTATTGCATCGATTATTGCTGGAGTGAAGGTGAAGAGTATTGGCTGGGTAATGAGGCGATACAAACCCCGCACAGCCACGGCACCGGCTGTAGCTTTGCTTCTTCTGTTGCGGCTTGCCTGGCCAAAGGCTACCCGATTAAAGATGCCTTCATTTTGGCCAAAGCCTATATTAATCAGGGGCTGAAGTTAGCGCAGCGCTTTGGTGAAGGCAGGGGGCCTTTGGCACACTGCGGATTTCCAGAGAATATCTCGGACTTTCCTCAGGTCATAGAGCCTGGCAGCTGGCTGGGTGACGAGCTGGAATTTGCGGTTAGTGAAGAGTTTAACTTTGCCGCCGGGTTTGCGCCCATCGGAGAAGAACTGGGGCTTTATGCCGTCGTTGACTCGGTAGACTGGGTTGAAAAGTGTCTGGCTGAGGGCGTGAAAACGGTGCAACTCAGGATTAAACAGGCTGATCACGCAACTCTGGAAGAGGACATACAGTGTGCTATCACCCTGGGTGAGAAATATCAGGGCCGGGTCTTTATTAACGACCACTGGGAGCTGGCCATTCGCCACGGTGCTTATGGGGTGCACCTTGGTCAGGAAGATCTGGATTCGGCGAATCTGGTTGCCATTCAGCAGGCGGGGTTACGTTTGGGCGTTTCAACGCATGGGTTTTATGAAATGCTGCGAGCCCACAACTATCGGCCCAGCTACCAGGCGTTTGGCGCGATTTACCCGACGACCACTAAGGACATGAGCGGGCAGATCCAGGGGCTCGAAAAGCTCAGACACTTTGTGCCTCTGATGCGTGAAACCTATCCCACCGTGGCAATTGGGGGTATTGACCTGACTCGCACTCCTCAGGTTGCCGCCACCGGAGTGGGCAGTGTGGCCGTGGTGCGCGCCATCACCGAGGCGGCGGATTATAAACAGGCTATCATTGACCTGAAACGGGCCACAGGCGAATCATGAGTACAGCGCTCAGTGATAAAGAGCGGCTAAGGTACAGCCGCCATTTACTGCTCAACGAAGTGTCGGAAGCCGGTCAGCTGTGCCTAAAACAAGCTCGGGTGGCCGTGGTTGGTTGTGGGGGTCTGGGCAGCCCAGCGCTATTTTATCTGGCGGCAAGCGGAGTCGGGCAGCTGACTTTTTGTGATGATGATGCGGTTGAGCTGTCTAATTTGCAAAGGCAAATTATGTACAAGGTCAGTCACATTGGCCAGCCAAAAGCGAAAGCCGCGGGTAAGGTTCTAGCGAGCCTGAATAACCAAATCTCACTGATCCCACAGCCTGTGAGGCTTAATAGCAGCAATATAGACAGCATATTGCAAGACAGTGACTGGATCCTGGATTGCAGCGATAACTTCGCCACGCGCTACTTGCTCAATCAGTATTGCGTACAACACCGTAAAGTGCTGATATCCGGTGCCGCGCTGGGCACTCAGGGCCAGTTTATGGCCTTTGATTTCAGGGCGTCCTCGCCCTGTTATCACTGCATTTTTCCAAAGTCGTCGGCGCAACCGGTATTGAATTGTCAGAACGCAGGTGTGGTGAGCCCGTTATTGGGCATTATCGGCTCTATGCAGGCGATGAAAGCAGTCAGTTTAATTATCTCTGATGTGCCTGATAAACACAGCGAAATGATAGTAGTCGATGCTTTGAGCTTGCAGCAAAGGCAGTTTACGCTGGAAAGAGATACGGCATGTAGCGTGTGTAGCTAATGTGATAGACGATTAAAAAAGCCCGCATCTGCGGGCTTTTTTGAGCGCGCTACCCGGCTTAGTCGCGGATGGTCGCAAATGGGGTGCCCATGCGGGTAACGGTTTCTGGCAATTGGTTGGCCAGGAAGTCGGCTTTATCTTCTCCCCAGGCCAAAATAACCGTCGAGCCCAGCTTAAAGCGGCCCATCTCGTCGCCTTTTTTCAATTTAACGGCGTTGTCGCCCTCTGCGGGATAATCCCAGCTAAAGACGTCTTTACCGGCTGGTGGCGTAACCGTGCCCGCCCAGATGGTTTCGATGCTGGCTACTATGGTGGCGCCCACCAGTACCATAGCCAGTGGACCTATCTCAGTGTCAAAGATAGCGACAACCCGCTCGTTACGTGCAAACAGATTAGGGACGTTTTGCGCAGTCAGCGGGTTTACCGAGAACAGATCGCCAGGTACGTAAATCATCTTTTTCAGCGTACCATCAAGGGGCATATGAATACGGTGATAGTCTTTGGGTGCCAGATAGATAGTGGCAAACTTACCGCCAAGGTACGGTGCTACGTCCGATTCTTTGCCCCCCAGTAGGGTTTGCAGGCTGTAATCATGGCCTTTGGCCTGAATTACCTGACCATCGACCACATCACCTAACTGGCTGATGGCACCGTCGACCGGGTGAGCCACAATGCTGGCTTCTTCGGCAAGTGGGCGGATCCCCGGCTTCAGCGGGCGGGTAAAGAATTCATTAAAGGTTTTATAGTGAGCTGGATCTTCATGCAGGGCTTCACTCATGTCTATCTTGTACTGTTTGATAAACAATTTAATTAAGGTGGTCGTCAGTGCACCCGCTTCGGCTGCGGCCAGTTTTCCCACCAAACGTGATACGGCATGTTTGGGTAAAGCATATTGCAGGGCAATCTTTAGTTTATCCAAGTTCACTTTTATTATTCCTGAAAAAATTTTGAAGATAGTATCAAACTCTTGGCGCGCGCGCACCTGCACGGCCATCCGCCATTGATTCCAGAATACGATGATAGCTGTCAAAACGCAGTTCGCTGATCTTGCCCTCATCAACTGCTTCCAGGATCAAACAACCCGGATCGTTAAGATGCTTGCAATCACGAAAACGACAGCCGCCGATAAACTCACGGAACTCTTTAAAACACCAGGTTACCCGCTCAACTTCCAGGTGCCACAGACCGAACTCACGGATCCCCGGACTGTCTATCAGGTTACCGCCACTGGGCAGGTGATGCAGTTTAGAAACTGTGGTGGTGTGCTGACCCAGGCCACTGTTCTCAGAGACTTCCTGAGTCAGAATGGCGGCATCGGGCAGGACGGTGTTCACTAACGTGGATTTGCCCACACCGGATTGGCCAACAAAGATGTTGTTCTTGTCTGTCAGCAGGGCTTTGAGCTCATCAATCCCTTGACCTGTTTTGTTACTCACCAGCAGGACGCGGTAACCTAGCTCACGATAGATATCCAGCACCTCATCGACATAGTCGAGGCCTTCGTCGTCGAGCAGATCGATTTTGTTGAGCAACAGAATAGGCTCAATGCCCATGTCCTCACAGGCGACCAGGTAGCGGTCAATGATCTGTGGGGTGAATTCAGGCACTACAGCGGACACCATTAAAATTTGGTCAATATTGGCTGCCACCACTTTTACGCCGTCGTAAAAATCCGGACGGGTGAGCTGAGAGCGGCGAGGCTCGACGGCTTCTATCACGCCTGCCAGATCGCCTTCGCTGACTTTGGCGCGACGAAAAATCACGTCGTCGCCACATACGATACTGGTCACAGTACGGCGAATATTACAGCGCAGGACGTCGCCATTTTCGCACTCGACATCGGCATGCTGGCCAAAGCGACTGATCACCACAGCGGGTTCTGTGGGGCCCAGGTTATCGGTTTGCCAAGTCACCTGAGTGTCGGATTGTTGTTTCGCTTTATGCAAGCGTTTTTGATGGTTGGCACTGATCCGTCTGGACTGGCCCTTACTGAGTTTTTTGCGTTTTGCCATATCTTATAAACTCGCGACACGATTTATTGCTATCGAGTGGTATACAGGCCAATCATGGACTATAACTCAATAAATTGCCCCGCTTTGTAAAAAAAAGCTTTTGGTCGAGTGATGAAGCTAATATGATATATCTAATTGCATTGGATCTAAAGGAAAGTACCGTTAGGTAGTGTATGTCTTTTCATGAATCAAACCTGATCTGGCTCGACTTAGAAATGACGGGTCTGGAACCTAAAACAGATAGGATCCTCGAAATTGCCACTGTGATCACCGACTGTGATCTGAATGTACTGGCCGAGGGACCTGTAATTGCTATTCATCAAAGTGATGATTTACTTGATAATATGGATGAGTGGTGTACAAACCAGCACGGCCGTTCCGGTCTGACTGCGCGTTGTAAGGCCAGCACTCACTCTGAATCTGATGCAATCAAACAAACATTAGATTTTCTGAAACAATGGGTACCGCCGGGCAAATCGCCGATGTGTGGTAATTCGATTGGTCAGGATCGTCGCTTCCTCAACAAATACATGCCTGAGCTGGAAGAATATTTCCACTACCGCAACCTGGACGTCAGCACGATTAAAGAGCTGGCACGTCGTTGGAAGCCTGAGCTGTTAAATGGGATCCACAAAAAGAGCTCTCACCTGGCTCTGGACGACATCAAAGACTCCATTATGGAGTTGAAGGTTTACCAGCAAAAATTCTTCAATCTTTAAAAAATTTAGAAAAAGTACTTGCAATGCTTTTTCTATCTTGTAGAATCCTGCCCCGCTCAAGACGGCAAAGCTTATTTGTCTCTGGGGTATTTATAAAGCAGCACTAGCTCAGCTGCTAAAACGTTAGACGCGACCTCAAGGTTGCGCCCAGCGGGAAACTAAGAGCTACATTGTGATGCGGCACTAGCTCAGCTGGTAGAGCGCGACCTTGCCAAGGTCGAGGTCACGAGTTCGAACCTCGTGTGCCGCTCCAATCTACAATCAGTTTACTCGACTGACTAAATAACGAGTTTGTATTGGATTATATTTCCATACCCTGTGATGCGGCACTAGCTCAGCTGGTAGAGCGCGACCTTGCCAAGGTCGAGGTCACGAGTTCGAACCTCGTGTGCCGCTCCAATCTACATCAGTTTACTCGACTGACTAAAAAAGAGTACTCATTGTGATGCGGCACTAGCTCAGCTGCTAAAACGTTAGACGCGACCTCAAGGTTGCGCCCAGCGGGAAATTAAGAGCTACACTGTGATGCGGCACTAGCTCAGCTGGTAGAGCGCGACCTTGCCAAGGTCGAGGTCACGAGTTCGAACCTCGTGTGCCGCTCCAATCTACATCAGTTTACTCGACTGACTAAAAAAGAGTGCTTATTATGAAGCAGCACGAGCTCAGCTGCTAAAACGTTAGACGCGACCTCAAGGTTGCGCACAGCGGGAATCTAAGAGCTACATCAAAATGCGGCACTAGCTCAGCTGCTAAAACGTTAGACGCGACCTCATGGTTGCGCACAGCGGGAATCTAAGAGCTACATCAAAATGCGGCACTAGCTCAGCTGGTAGAGCGCGACCTTGCCAAGGTCGAGGTCACGAGTTCGAACCTCGTGTGCCGCTCCAACTTTCCCCTCTCTTTATATACATAATATACATATTTTCTCACTCTGACCTATTTGCTCAACTTTAAATCTTATTCCACCAATTTTCATCGATAAACTGATTGCTTATTTTTAGTTCGACACGTAAAATACGCGCTCTTTCGGCCTAACTAACTTTAGTTCCTTGCCTTACCCCGACTGGCCGAAACGGGACAAGGCTATATTAACCGTAAGGAATATCCATGCGTCATTACGAAATCGTATTCATGGTTCACCCAGACCAAAGTGAGCAAGTACCTGGTATGATCGAGCGTTATACTGGTGCCATCACAGAAGCTGGCGGTAAAATCCACCGTCTAGAAGACTGGGGTCGTCGTCAACTGGCTTACCCAATCGAAAAGCTTCACAAAGCACACTATGTTCTGTTGAACGTTGAAGCACCTACTGAAGTAATCAGCGAGCTTGAAACTTCTTTCCGCTACAACGATGCAGTGCTTCGTAACCTGGTTATGCGTACTAAGAACGCTGTAACTGAAGCGTCTCCTCTTGCTAAAGAAGAGAAAAAAGAAGCAGCAACTGCTTAATCGTTATTGATTCGGAATTGACCTGGTAGTTTGGTGAGCACTCAGTCTGAACTGTATACAAACCAGCTGGTATTATCCGGCACGGTCTGTAAGCCACCTAAGTACAGTCAAAGCCCCGCGGGCATCGCGCATTGTATTTTTGTTTTAGAACATAAGTCGATGCAGATAGAAGCCGACCTAAATCGTAACAGTTATGTACGTATTCAGGTGGTTGCCAGCGGACAGCAGTTCCGGACTCAACTAGAGCATTTATGCGTTGGGCAGACCTTACAGGTACGCGGTTTTTTAAACCGACACGAGAGCCGCAGTGGCTTGAGTCAACTTGTATTACATGCACAACATATTGAAAGAATTAATTGAGGAAATTTACTCATGGCACGTTATTTCAGACGTCGTAAGTTCTGCCGTTTCAAAGCGGAAGGCGTACAACAAATCGATTACAAAGATCTGGCTACTCTTAGAAACTACGTAACAGAAAGTGGCAAAATCGTACCTAGCCGTATCACAGGTACTAGCGCTAAATATCAGCGTCAGCTAGCAACTGCTATCAAGCGTGCTCGCTACCTAGCCCTTCTTCCGTACACTGACTTACACAAGTAAGCAGCTGATTAACAGTTTTTAAAAGGTGTAGAGACATGCAAGTTATTCTACTAGACAAGATCGCAAACCTAGGTGGCCTAGGTGACCAGGTTTCTGTTAAATCTGGTTTCGCACGTAACTTCCTTTTCCCTAAGGGCAAGGCAGTTCCTGCAACTAAAGCTAACATCGAAACTTTCGAAGCACGTCGTGCTGAGCTTGAAGCGAAAATCGCTGAAGAGCTAACTGCTGCACAAGCGCGCGCTGAAAAACTAGAAGCACTTGCTGAAGTGACTCTGGTTTCTAAAGCGGGTGACGAAGGTAAGCTATTCGGTTCTATCGGTACTCGCGATATCGCCGACGCTATCACAGCAGTAGGTCTGGAAGTTGCTAAGTCAGAAGTTCGTCTGCCTACCGGTACTATCCGTGAGACAGGTGAGTTCGACGTAACTATCCAACTTCACACTGACGTGACAACAGCTATCAAAGTAATCGTGATCGCTGAAGCTTAATTTTATTAAGCACCAACCGCGCGCATCTGTGCGCGGTTGTATTCCCAATCTCTGAAAGACAATAACAACTCCAATTTTCAGTGTGTGGATCTGATGATTATCGGGATCATCATGGAAGATTTACAACACAAGTCGGAAAATTAATCCAAATCAAAACAACGGCGCTCGTAAACGGCTTATAGTCATTACGGGAACAAATGACGCTGATATTTAATGGTCTGACCTCATGGTCATTTTAGGTCAATTCGCCTGGCTGTTATCTCGTGTAAGCGCGTTCCTGTTTTAGCTAATTATATTCTGTGATAGTTTAGTCAACTGTTTTTATTACAGGCACTTTTTTTTATTGGTTAAATGTCATACAGTCTTATTAGAGATTAATGACAGCGTTATCATTTAGGTGGGAAACCCAATATGCTAAAAACCTCCAACATGCGTGGATTCACTTTAATTGAGCTGCTGATCGCCATTGCGATCGTCGCTATTCTGGCCAGTGTGGCATTGCCAAACTATGGTGAGTATGTGCGCGAAAGCAGACGCCTGGATGCACAGCATTTAATGCTGCAAACCAGCGCCACGTTGGAGCGTATTTATTCCCGCAATGGTGGCTATCCCAATGATGAGACGTTTCAGGGTCTGCCCGCCTCAGAATACTACACATTCAGCTACGAAGCGCGTAACAAGCCACAAGGTGCGAACGGTGATTTTCGCAATATGGGCTATATTTTAAGAGCGACACCTGTGCTCAACGGCAGTCAAAGCAGAGACGTGTGTGGGGTGCTAACCCTGGACCACCTTGGCAATCAGGGAGGTAACTTAAATGACTGTTGGTAAGCATATACAGCGTGGCGTAACGCTGATTGAACTGCTGGTTGTATTGGCCATCATCGCCATTTTAGCTATGGTGGCGGCCCCTTCTTTGATAGGCCAGATTAAACAGGACCGGGTGAATACCACCGCGAACCAGCTGAGTAGTTTTTATCGTTTTGCGCGCAGTGAAGCGGTCAAACGCGAAGTGCCGGTTAAGCTGGCGCTGGAGAACAATGACTGGGTCATGAAAGTGGTTGAGCAAGGTCAGGAAGTTACGCTAAAGCGTTTCACGGTGGACCATAACCAGGTTGCGGTTAACCTGGTCGACAGAACGCTGCGCTCAAGCGGTGAGCTGAATGCGTTCAGTAACATATTGATCTCAGATAACGATGCGGCAACGGATGACGTGCGTTTGTGTATTTTACACAGTGGGCAAAGTTGGTTGGGTAAGGCGACAGACAATTGCGCGTAGTTACAGGGTTTTCATTGCTGGAAGTTATGGTGTCTATGGTCATCGCAGCCATAGCCCTGCTCGGGCTTGCAGCAGCGCAGATCAAGGCCATGCAGTTTGCGCAAAACAGCTTTAGCTACACCATAGCGCTGATCCACGGGCAGAACGCGATTGAGCGCATCTGGCCTGATATCTGTCACTATCAGAGTGTGAATACCAGCCTGAATCCCGGTCTTAATCCGACCGCAGCCTGGTTATACCCCAATGATCCACGCTTTACGCTGACGCTGCCCAACACTTTTAGCCTGGACATGAGCCTGACCGTGAGCTGGCACGACGAGCGCATGACAGACACCGGCGTGGACCAAATCTCGCTTCATGCCAGCTTTGTGAATGCCTGCTTATGAATCGTATGATGAATGGTCGTGGATTTACCCTGCTGGAGCTGCTGATTGCACTGTCGATTGGCCTGTTCATGCTTGGCGGTATTGCGGTGGCCTATTCGACCATTCGTAGCACCATTGCGATAAACCAGGAGCTGGCACAAGCGCAGGAAGTGATCCGCTATACCAGCCAACTGATGACCCGTAGCATTAAGCAAACAGCGTCTACACCTCAGGTTATGCGCAGCGGTGAGGCATTAGAAGTCAGCCAGGTTGCCAATACACCGGCCTGCGATGGCAGCGTGCCGATGGTGGATTACACCGAAACCTTTTCGTTGCTAGATGGCTACTTATTATGTGATGTCAGCTCAGATAACTTACCTGCCCAGCGCTTATTACGAGGGGTCAATGGACTGAGCTTTTCGGTCGATGGCCTGATCACGTCCATTACCGTGACGCCCGTAGGCGTGCCTGCACAGTATGCTGCGGGGATCCAGATAGACGTGGCTGCGAGCCAGCAAGTGCTTGCGACGGCCAATTGGTGACACTATGAAGATGCAGAGCATACGACAACGTGGATTTACCCTGATTAAAGTTATGCTACTGAGTTCAGTGGCCAGTGTGGTGGTGTTTGCTGCATTCAAAGATACCCTGGTGCAGGAGCGCCTCAGTGGTAACTACCAAAAAGACCTGAATGCGCGATTACTGGCGGAAAAGGGCGTGATTGAGCGCGGTCAGGCACTTAAGGCGGCACTTACCAATAACCCAAACCTGACACTGGAGCAGGCGGTGCAGCAGATTGGGGCGGGTCTGGGCAGCGGTGAACTGGATGGCACGAGCTTTGACGCTCAGCTATCAGTCAACGGTGATGAAGTAGCGATTGCCAGCCTGGGACAGCGGTATGATGATCAGGCCCAGGCGCGCATGATCTCTTACTTTAAATATACGCCTCCCGAGCGCAGCTCTGTATTCCAAAATGCGGTCACCGGATGTAAAGGGGTGAATCTGGCAGGCAGTGGCCTGGTCGATAGTTATGATTCTACCCAGGGCAGTTACGAAGAGACCCGCACCAGCAACGGCGATGTCAATACGGTGATTGGCGATGCCGATGTGGTGCTAAATGGTCATTCTCCCATTATGGGCGATGTGAAAGCATCTGGAGTACTCTATCTGAAGGGCTCCTCGCCCGTCGTTGGGACAGTGCAATCCAATACCGGGATTGATATTTCTGCCGGCAGTGGTGTGCGAGTTGAGGGCGATGTCCTCACACAGGGGTTTGTGAAGCACAATGGCGGACAGATCACGGGGATATTACGTGCAAACGGCGATGTCACCATGAAGTGGGGCGCCGAAATTCTAAATCAGAATCGGGCCGATCTCGACATTATGTATGGCGGCAGCGGGAGTTTCCAGAGCAGTCATGTTCAGGATGGACTGCATTATTCAGCCGATCGCTTCAATGTGAACCCCGAGGTTGAAGCGGTGCGGGTATACGACCCGAGCTCACCGGATTATGACCCCAATGACCCCAATAAAGAGTGCGACCCACTGGCATTACCGCTGAATATGCCGTCAGTGATCGACAGCAATAACAGCTATGCGGACTTTAGTGTAGGGGCGCAGACCGACTATGTGTTTACGCCAGCTGAAGGGCGTTACATTCGGGGCGGCAGCAGCACCTGGTCATCCAGTCCCGCAGACATCTACTTGTTCCAGCATCTGACGCAAAATCATGGTCAGGGGAGTGGCAGCAGCGAGTATGTGTTTGGCATGAAAAACATGAAGTTGACCAGTGATGGTACCATTACCATAGAAGGCGGCGATGTGATCTGGCTGGTTGACGGAGATCTGAAGATGACGGGCCACACCAGTATTACCATTAAAGCAGGCAGCAGTCTGGCAATTTTTGTCACCGGTAAAGTGGATTTCGGTGCCAGTGCGGTGGTTGTCACAGAGCGAGAAGGGCTGACTGACAGCGGTTTCCCCAGCCTGAGTATTTTCTCCTCCTACTCGGGCCAAAATGGCGTCACAATGCGGGGCGCCAGTTCAATGTATGCGGTTGTGTACGCGCCGGTGACCAGTATCGCTATGCGCGGCAGTGGTCAGTTTTATGGCACCATTCGTGGCGCAACCATAGATGCTACGGGTGGCAGCGGCGTGCATTTTGATGAGGCGCTGAAAAACTTTAACCTTGGCAATGGCGGCGTCACCACACCTGCGAAACTGGAGTTTATGGGCTGGCGTTTTGAGTCCGGCGAGGACTACCAAGTCCCCGATGATGAGGAAGAGTAACGCGTCTGTCTGCCACTGAGAAAAAATTTTCCTGCCCGTTTAAACCTTTCGCTATTTCCCTCGCGTCTTATCCTGCAAACATCACATTATCGGGTTACTTTCTTTATGGCACCTGATATGTCACGATGATGGCTCGGCAACGAGGGAATACTCTATGATAATCAATGCCAAAGAGGCATTTAACCCAGATACGATTGAGCGGTTAGTGCAGCGCGCCCAGCAAGGCGAGCAGGCAGCCTTTGAGCAGCTCTATCAGCAGTGTTATCGCAGGGTCTTTGGATTGTGTTTACGTTTGCTTGCCGATCAGGCCCATGCGGAAGACGCGACGCAGGAAGTGTTTGTTCAGCTTTGGCATAAAATTGCTCAGTTTCAGGGGCAGTCAAAGTTTACGACCTGGCTTCATAGTGTGACATCCAATGTGGCGATCAGCTATTTACGTAAGCAAAAAAACTGGCTGCAAAAAGTCGTGAGCCTTGAGGACAGTGGCATGGAGCAAGCCGAGATAATGCAATGTCAGTCACTCAATGGACTCGATAAGCTGATCTTACGTTTACCAGAGCGTGCACGTCTGGTGTTTGTCCTGCATGCGGTAGAAGGGTATCGCCATGAAGAAGTAGCGGGTATGTTGAATATGGCGGTGGGCTCAAGTAAGTCACAGTTTCACCGAGCCAGGAAATTGTTACAGGAGTGGTATGACAATGAGTAAACCAACATTCGAGCAGTTTCTGAAACAACAGCTGCCGCGACAACAAGAGCAGGATCAATTACCCGAGCCGCAAAGAGACTTATGGCAGGGCATTGAGAACGCCATCAATATGCCAGACTCGGCGTCGCGTATTCGCAGTCCCTGGATAAAGCTGGCGGGCGTCGCTGCCTGTGTGTCGGCTGGATTACTGAGCTGGCAGGTGATTATGACCCAGCCTAAACAAGACACAATGGCACATATGAGCGCTTTTTTTGAGCAGGAAAAACAGACGCTGCTGGTCAAATACGAAGCACAACCCGCGCTGACCAAAGACTGGCAGGGACCATTACAGGAATTAGAAGAAGCAGAGCAGGCCATTAAACTGGCACTGATGAAGGATCCGGACAATGCCGCTCTGCTCAAAATGCTGGCACAGGTTTACCAGCAGCAGTTAGATTTAATCACTAAGGTACATCAGCCCCAGTGGCAACAGATTTAGGAGAAAAGCATGAAAGCAATCATAGTAGGACTGGCCGCGCTGCCGCTGTTTGCCCTGGCAGGTGACACAATTGATGAGCAGATCGAGGTGCCACTGGATGGCAAAGTGGTCATCGAAAACCAGCGAGGCAAGGTCACCATTAAATCATGGGATAAGCCAAGCTTTAAGGTCAGCGGGGAGCTCGATGAGCTGGCCGAAGGGTATACGCTTGAAACGCAGGGCAGTGTGACCGAGTTTATTGTCAAAATGCCACGCCGCACCAAGAGCTGGAACAACCAACGAGAAGGCTCAAGGCTGACTATCTACATGCCTAAGCAAAGTGAGCTCGACTTTGAAGGCGTAAGTGTCGATGTGAATGTCAGTGATTTCGCTGCTGGGGTGGCAGTAACCACAGTCAATGGAGACATTGAAGCGAACCAGCTCAGTGGTAAAGTTGAACTGGAAACCGTGAACGGCGACATTGAAGGCAAAGAGTTATCAGGCAATATTCGCTATGAAACGGTCAATGGTGATATTGAAGACATGGCGTCCAGCGGTAAGCTGCGCTTTAACGCCGTCAATGGCGGCATTGAGAGCATGACGCAGGCCAACGATATTCGGGTTGAAAACGTCAATGGCGAAGTCGATTTTGATATTGCCAGTCTGAAAGATTTACGTATGAGTACCGTCAATGGCGAGATCAGCGTACGTCTCAGAGCCCTGGAGAAAGGGGCAAACGTCCGCTTTGAGTCCGTCAGTGGCGACGTTGACTTTTACTTCCCGGCTGAGCTGTCCGCACGCTTTGACATTGACGCTCATGCCGGCGGGCGGATCATCAATGAACTGTCAGCAGACAAAGAGAAAAAAGCCAAATATGGCCCATCCCGGGAGCTGGAATTTGTCAT
Organism: Pseudoalteromonas sp. DL2-H2.2; assembly: GCF_021532535.1. Taxonomy (NCBI): domain Bacteria; kingdom Pseudomonadati; phylum Pseudomonadota; class Gammaproteobacteria; order Alteromonadales; family Pseudoalteromonadaceae; genus Pseudoalteromonas; species Pseudoalteromonas sp. DL2-H2.2. The sequence continues at coordinate 128,651 of NZ_JAKGBD010000012.1, forward strand.
CAAAGACGGGGATGTGGATGTAGAGATAGACACCGTCAGCGGACGCGTCACTTTAAAGAAACTGTGATGCGGGTCGGGGCGCTGCATATGCGCGCCCCGGTGAAGGTATTCAGCGCATAATCAAGATTCATTTCCACCCCAATTGCGTATACAATAACAGGTCCGTCCCTTAGTGTTTGTAGTGATATGGCGAAACCTGATCAACAAGTCGATACCCTGAAAGTTCCCCCCCATTCCATCGAGGCTGAGCAGTCTGTGCTTGGCGGACTCATGCTTGATAACCAGGCGTTTGACAGAGTGGCAGAGCTGGTCGTCGCGCAGGATTTTTATACCCGCACTCATAAGCTGATATTTGAGGCAATGACCAAACTGGTCGAGGCCAGTCAGCCGATTGACCTTATCACTATTTCGGAAAATCTGGAGAAGAACAACCAGCTGGACACCGTAGGTGGCTTTGCTTATCTGGCTGAGATTGCGAAAAATACCCCCAGTGCGGCGAACATAGACGCTTATGCCAGCATTGTCCGCGAACGTGCGGTGGTCCGTGAGATGATCACGGTTGCCAATGAAATTGCCGAGGCGGGTTTTAACCCGGAAGGACGCGACAGTCACGAATTACTGGATCTGGCGGAAAGTAAGGTGTTCAAAATCGCTGAGCAGCGCACCAAGAGCACCGAAGGTCCGCAAAGCATTCACAGTATTCTCGAAAAAACCGTCGATAAAATCGAAGAGCTTTACCAGTCGCCGCAGGACGGGGTGACCGGGGTGAGCACGGGCTATTCCGACCTTGACCAAATGACCGCAGGCCTGCAACCGTCAGATCTAATCATCGTCGCGGCACGTCCGTCGATGGGTAAAACCACCTTTGCGATGAACCTGGCCGAGCATGCGGCGATGACACAAGACAAGCCGGTGCTTATCTACTCACTGGAGATGCCCTCGGAGCAGATCATGATGAGGATGCTGGCCTCACTGGGCCGGATCAACCAGACCAAAGTACGGACCGGTCAATTGGATGATGACGATTGGGCGCGTTTGTCTTCAACCATGGGCCTGCTGATGGAAAAGGGCCAAATGTACATCGATGATGCCTCAGGTCTGACACCGACCGATGTGCGCTCAAGAGCGCGGCGGATTGCGCGGGATCACGGCGGGATCAGCATGATCATGGTGGATTATTTGCAGCTGATGAGAGTGCCCAGTTTATCGGACAACCGGACCTTAGAGATCGCCGAGATATCTCGTTCACTTAAGGCGCTGGCAAAAGAGCTGCAGTGTCCGGTGATAGCCCTGTCGCAGCTAAACCGTACACTGGAACAACGGGCAGACAAGCGCCCGGTTAACTCGGACTTACGTGAATCGGGGTCTATCGAGCAGGATGCCGACTTAATCATGTTTATCTACCGGGATGAAGTGTATAACGACGACAGCCCGGATAAAGGCGTTGCTGAAATTATTATCGGTAAACAGCGTAATGGTCCGATTGGTAAGGTTAGGTTAACCTTCCAGGGGCAATTCTCTCGGTTCGACAATTATGCCGGTCCTGCTGTGGATGACGAATACTAAGGTATTCGTCCTTTGTGACTGACTCGGCAGCCTGAATTAGGAGTAAGTATGCGCCTGGCAACCGCCGAAATTAACCTCGCGGCATTAAGTTATAATTTAAAACGGATCAAGGCACTGGCACCTGGTGCCCGGGTAATGGCCGTGCTCAAGGCCAATGCCTATGGTCATGGTCTGGTCAAGATTGCGCAGCACCTTAATGATGCAGACGCCTTTGCGGTTGCTCGCATTGATGAAGCGCTGGCACTGCGCGCCGGTGGCCTCACTAAGCCCATCGTGTTGCTCGAAGGTTTTTTTGACCGCGCAGACTTACCGATTCTCATCGCCAACAACTTTGAAACCATCATTCACGATGAAAACCAGCTGCGGGCCATCGAAACCAGTCAGCTTGATGCTCGTTTGTCTGTGTGGCTAAAGGTTGATACAGGCATGCACAGACTGGGGATTGAGCCAGAACAGTTCGAGGCTTTTTATCAGCGCCTTAAAGGCTGTGACAATGTCGACTCTAAAATTAAGCTGATGACCCATTTTTCCTGTGCCGATGATACTAACAGCCCCCAAACACGCCAGCAAATGGAGACGTTTGAGCGGCTGGTAGCGGATAAACCCGAAGCCAGGTGCCTGGCCAATTCGGCAGGTGTGCTTGGTTGGCCGCAGTCTCATGGCGACTGGATCCGCCCAGGTTTGATGATGTACGGTGTCTCGCCTATGCTCAACCAGGTGGGTCCTGAGCATGGTCTGAAGCCGGTAATGCGGCTGACGACTCGGGTCATCGCCATCAAAACAATCGCAGCAGGCGAGAAAGTGGGGTATGGCGGGCGCTGGCAGAGCCAGCAGAAAACGCAACTTGCAGTTGTGGCCATGGGCTATGGAGATGGTTACCCGCGTAATGCACGCAATGGCACTCCAGTGGTGATCAGAGATAAACGCTATGGCATTGTCGGGGCTGTGTCTATGGATATGATCACGGTTGACATAGGCACTAATCCGGATGGGATTGCAGTGGGCGATCAGGTTGAGATGTGGGGACCTGCGCTACCCGTGGAAGAGGTGGCTGCCTGTGCAGGCACCATTCCCTATGAATTACTTTGTAACGTGACACCCAGAGTCAGTTACGAGTACCTTGCGCTATCGGACTAGTCGCGGTTCACTCCAACAATTGACCATGCAAGGTTGCAACGATAGAGCGACTTCCCGCATGGTCTCTGTGTTCGCCAAGGTAGATCCCCTGCCAGGTTCCTAATTGCAGGCGGCCCTGACTGACCGGGATGGTGACTTCACAGCCCAGTGTGCTGGATTTGATATGGGCCGGCATGTCGTCGTCACCTTCATAGTCATGCCGATAATAACTTTGCCGCTCCGGCACAAAGTGATTAAAGTGACTTTCCATATCCATACGTACGGTTGGATCGGCGTTTTCATTGAGGGTGAGGCTGGCCGAAGTATGCTGAATAAATAAATGTAGCAAACCCACTTTGTAGTAACTCAGCTGAGGCAGCTGAGTCAGTACCTCATCATCAATCAAATGAAAGCCGCGTTGACGCGGCCTGAGTGTGATATGTGTTTGATGCCAGCTCATAGCTTGTCGAAGCTCACCTCTATGTTGGCGTTCCCGTCGGCTGACGTGAAGGGCATGATGATTTTGGGGCCGTCACACTTATGAGTGATTGTATGGCCTGGGCCAGAGACCACTATGGGTGTAGCCATATCAAACTCATAGCCTTTTTCGCCCAGCAAGTTTTTAGCACCACCTGTGACCATGTTAGTAATTTCACCAACCATGTCAGTGACTTCTTCATTGATTTTGTCTGGGCGTTCACCCAGCATTCTTTCCATAATGGTCAGTGCCAGGCCTTCATCAAAGCTGATAGAAAAGGAGCCTTTGGTCTGCGGGCCGACCATGCCAATCAACCCGGACACATCACCACATGCCACCTCATCTTTCTTAACCTTTGGCTTGCCTGGCGTTAATTCGGTTTGTGCCATGGTGGCCAGTACATTCATCAGTGATGATAAAAAAGGGTTGATGAATTCTACATTCATATTATTCTTCCCTAGGTTCCTACGTTGTAACGGACGCTGGTTTAAGTGTAGTGGGCTTTTTACTATGCTGCACTACTCATTGCATTTTCCACACCGCCCGTGTGCTTCAATCGTTTGCGCTTTAACAAGAAAGCCATGCTCGGCAGCCAGGTTATTCAGTTCATGTGAAATGGCATTGGAATGTAGCTCTTGTACGTGACCACAGGAGTCACAGATCAAAAGTTGCACAGGGTGAATACAGTCGAAGTGATGGCACAGCATAAATGCATTTGTGCTTTCAATCTTATGAATAAACCCGAGCTCTGAGAGAAAATCCAGTGCGCGGTACACGGTTGCAGGCTTTGCGCTGGACTCAGTCAGTTTGAGCTCTTCTAACAGATCATAGGCGCCTACACCACCTTGTTTGGCAGCGAGTAAGCGAAATACTTTCTCTCGGATTGGGGTAAAACGGGCACCCCGGTTGTCACAAACTTGCTTAGCTTTACTTACCAGTTGTTCTATATTCATGTTCTAAATCCTTACACTGCCATGCAATACTAACATATTCTTTTTAATAGTCTTGTATCGACAGGGATTTATTCATTATATTCTCCGCACGAGAAAAGTTGTGTTCAAGCCAATCCTGAAATGCGGCTTGAGGCATAGGCTGGCCTATCAGGTAACCCTGTCCGATATTACAGTTAAACTCCACCAGTCGATTGAGCTGTTCGTGGTCTTCTATGCCTTCGGCGATCACTTTGAGCCCCATGCCGTGTGCCATGGTGATGATGTTTTTGACCAGATAAGCCGACTCACTACCGGTATGCATATCCGCAATGAAGCTTTGATCTATTTTCAGTACGTCAAACGGATACTGGCGCAGGTAGTTCAATGAAGAATAGCCAGTACCAAAATCATCCATTGAGATCAAAACCCCCATCTTTTGAAGGGTATTAAGGGTTGCCTTAATGGTACTGTCACCGCTTAACAGTAAGCCTTCTGTGATTTCCAGTTCCAGGGTGCCGGGTTGCAAGGCACAGTGGGCTATCAGGTGTTCCACATGGCTGAGCAGTTCCGGATCGTTAAACTGGCGGGGTGATAAGTTGACCGCCAGACGCAATGACGTATTAAACTGCGTATGTATCTGCTGTAACGTACTGGCGGCAGAATTTAGAACAAATTTACCCAAATCAATAATAAAGCCAGTTTGCTCAGCCAATGGAATAAACTCAGCGGGTGAGATTGGTCCCAGGGTTTCACTGTGCCAGCGTAACAATGCCTCAGCGCCGACGACTTTACGTGCTTGCAGGTCAAGCTGAGGCTGATAGTAGACTTCAAACTCCCCACGTTCCAGCGCGCCTTGCATGCTTTCTTCAAGCATCAGCCGTCGCTGCAGCGTATTACTCATGCTTTCAGTAAACAAGCAATAGGTATTGCGACCTTGTTGCTTTGCGTTATACATGGCTGAATCTGCTTTACGCAGCAGGTCATTAGGGGTGTCGGCATCTTGAGGGAAAATCGCGATCCCCAGACTCAGCGAAATATTAAAAGCGCGACCGTCAATGTCAAATGGGGCATGAAAGAGTTTAACCAGCTTGGCTGCAATAGGGTGGATATCAGCGCTGGTTTTCAGATCCCCCAGCAAAATGATGAACTCATCGCCACCTAAGCGAGCCACAGTGTCTTTTTCTCGCAGTGCCGATTTGAGTCGCTGCGCTGAGTGGATCAGGACTTTATCACCGACTTCATGCCCCATCGAGTCATTGACTTTTTTAAAGTCGTCCAGGTCAATAAAGCCAACACCAACCAGTGCCTTGTCTCGTCTGGCATCATGGATCAGTTGCTGGAGACGATCGAGCACCAAAAAGCGATTAGGCAAGTCTGTCAATGTGTCGTAAAAGGCATGGTGAAGAATGATCTCTTCCTGGCGCTTTTTATCTGTAATATTTCTTATTGCGACGACGAGATAATCAGAACCTGGCAGTGCACTCAGTCGGGCTTCAAAATGTCGATTGCCATCGTCGAATGGTAGTGCATATTCAATTTGAGTAAGCTGACCAGGCTTGTCAATGGCATGTATGGCACGGTGAAATGAACGCGCTGTCTGGCTTGGAAGCACATCCTGCATGGTTCGTCCCATGAACTCGTTATCTGCGACAAATAGGTCACTTTTTTGACCGCAGTGATACTCCAAAATCGTCCCTTCCCTGTCAACCACGAAGAACAAGTCCGGTAGCGCAGCAAAGATACCCTCGAGTATTTCATGTTTACGTTTAGCCTGTGCTTCGGCCTGCTGCGTTTGTTTCCAGCCATTTTGCAGGCTACGTGCCATGTTGTTTAAATTGTCGGCAAGACGTTTAAATTCACCTGTTCCTTTTGTTTCTAGCTTATCACTAAAATCAAAGCGGCTGACATGCTCACTGAGCAGCATTAGTTGCGTAACCGGGCGGTGAATAAAGAGCCGTGTAAAATACAACACCATGACTGTGAGCATTGGTGCAACAGCCAAAATGGCTGCGATTTTAATGTGGTTATAATGGAGCAGCCGTGTTGCGTGTGGCTCGATAGAATACTCAGCATAGATAATTGCAGGTAACGTATTTGTGTGTTGTGTCTCTACGTCTTTTTTGTATCTAACGTAAGCTCTGAATAGATACTGTTCTTTTGTATAGTGAATACTGAAATCAGCCGGGGTCTGCGCATTTAGCTCTAAGACTTCGCCTTGCCTAAGATTCGTTTTGCTGGATGGTGGTGGCTGAATTGAACCACTACTATATAAAATGTCGTTTTGAGTATTGAGCAGTGCCAAGTATTTGTAACCCTGATCTTGAGAAAACGCGCTTAGGGTACGTTGTACTTCTGTGTATTCATCTTCCGCAAAATGGTGATGCAATGTTAAGTTTAGGATTGATAAATCTTTTCTGATGGTGGCCTCGCTAAGTGACAGCAGGCTCTCTTTCTGTGTGTGATGATGCAGCTGCATTAACCCTGCGGCCAATAATGCTGCAAATACAAAGGCACCGAGCGTTAACCAGAACTTGAGATCTATGGAGTACAGTTTTGTCACCTGAACGTCTCACTTAGTGAATTTGTTGTGACGAGTATAATTTGCATTCTGACGTGCCTGGCTCACGGCACAGCTATCGCCACTGTCCTGACATTAAGTGTAGTTGAAATGGGCAATTTGCTACCAGGATCCTCATTTTTATAATGCTTTTTCGATCTGAGCCAAGTGGATGAAAGATTTTCAATAGCGCTAAAGCTGATCTATTTGGCCGACGTGCGGTTTATTGGTTAAGGTGAAGTGGTTGGAAAAAATAACTAAAGGAGTGAATATGACCAGCCAAGATACAAAGAACTTGAGCAAAAGTGCTCAGCGGGTTCAGGATGCTATAACGTCTGCAGGGTGTGAATTTACCGTACTGGAATTGCCCGGCAGTACGCGCACGGCGGAGGAGTCGGCAAACACCATTGGGTGTGAACTCGGACAAATTGTAAAATCACTGATATTTAAAGGCAAAGAAAGCGGTAAGCCTGTGTTGTTATTGGTCAGTGGCAGCAATCGGGTGAAAGAAAAGAAGGTGGCCAAATATCTGGGAGAAAAGCTGGTAAAAGCCGACGCTGAGTTTACCCGGGAAGTGACCGGATTTGCCATTGGCGGTATTCCTCCTATCGGACACCTTACCCAGCCTGTCACTTATATTGATGAAGATCTGCTGCAGTACGAGGTCTTATGGGCTGCTGCTGGCACACCACATGCTGTATTTTCACTACCCGCAGATAAGCTGGTTGCCCTGACCCAGGGAGAGGTGGTAGCAGTGAAAGCTTGATAGCGTGCGGCGTTAGCCGGTAAACAATTGCAGTGTGATCTTTACTTCGTCAGACTCAAATTCGGCAACGCCCTCATAGCCTTCGATATTGTAATTAAAGCTGAAAAAGCGTCGTAGCCACAGATCATCTTTGTTCTCTTTTAACACATCGATGGAAATATCCATCAGGCTCTCGGCCACATTCATACCCACCGCATAAAGCGGGTTCGCTGCGGCGGCTGCCACAGTGCGGGTCAGCTCACCAAACGCCGTGGTTTTTCGAACCTGGGCCATTAATTTGGCCGTGCTGCGAATATCACTGTCATCTTCCAGTACGGCAATATGGGCATCAAGAAAACGCGGGATCTGTCCGGCGCGGTTACGATAAATGGTGTAACCCGCAGGACCAAAACTAATGGTGCCGCCCTCGCTGACCGGCATCACGTTTAGCTCCATATTAAATGCATGATCCGCTACGCCATCACTGACCGCACTGAATACTTTGATCTCAAACTTACTTTCACTGAGTAGCTTGTCGACCAGCCCCATCGATTTTACATGAATTGACATAATACGCAGTTCGACATCGGTAAACATTTGATTAGGCATGATATAAATCCTTTGATATGCAGGGGTATTAGGATACTTGGAACCGGGTCAGGGCGCTATGGTTTTTTCTTTCTGGAGTATTCGATTTGACAATAAGCCAGTTGTTTAGTGATAGAGCTGGGGAAATGAAACGTATTTGGAATGAAGAAAATGGTGGCCCCACCTGGACTTGAACCAGGGACCTACCGATTATGAGTCGGGTGCTCTAACCAACTGAGCTATAGGGCCATTTTCAAATTGTAGTGCTCGATAAATTCATCCATGAAGCGAGGTCCTGTCGGCGTCCTGCCTCCACCTCAACAAGCTGCGAAGCGGTGCTTCGGTCTTGTTTCGCCCAACTGAGCTATAGGGCCATTTTCAAATTGTAGTGCTCGATAAATTCATCCATGAAGCGAGGTCCTGTCGGCGTCCTGCCTCCACCTCAACAAGCTGCGAAGCGGTGCTTCGATCTTGTTTCGCCCAACTGAGCTATAGGGCCATTTTCAAATTGTAGTACTCGATAAATTCATCCATGAAGCGAGGTCCTGTCGGCGTCCTGCCTCCACCTCAACAAGCTGCGAAGCGGTGCTTCGGTCTTGTTTCGCCCAACTGAGCTATAGGGCCATTTTCAAATTGTAGTGCTCGATAAATTCATCCATGAAGCGAGGTCCTGTCGGCGTCCTGCCTCCACCTCAACAAGCCGCGAAGCGGTGCTTCGATCTTGTTTCGCCCAACTGAGCTATAGGGCCATTTTTTGTGAGCTTTTTAGCAGAGACCTAAAAAGCGCTGGCAGTATAAAAATTTTTAACAGGCTTGTCACTAGCAAAAGAGGAAAAAGTCGCACATATCTGATTCAATTGCTTAATAAAAAGCCAAACTAGTGCGCTAGCCTGTTTCTTTATTAGGTTCGTTCGCCTTACATCTGGGAGTTAGATCCAGACATCGTTTTGTGCGGTGAGCGCGCTGTCGGCATCTCCGGTGTTGACGACCCCTTTGGGTTCGATAATGAGCACCTGACATTCTTGCTCGGCATAAGGTTTGTGCTCTGCGCCTTTGGGCACAACCAGCATGTCACCAGCTTTCAGATGCGCTGTGCGCTCCCGAAAGGCAATGTGCATCTCTCCGGATAGCACAATAAACACTTCGTCGGTATCGGGGTGATCGTGCCAGACAAATTCCCCCTGAAGTTTTACCAGTTTGAACTGATAGTCGTTCATTTCAGCAATGACTTTTGGGCTCCAGTGTTCAGAAAATAGCGCCAGTTTTTCGGCAAAATTAATGGGTGCGTGTGACATAACATTTCCTTATGGTGACGGACATAAGAGAGAAGCCTTATCCGACCGGATAAGGCTCAAGGATCAGTTGAGTCGTGAGACCACAAAGTAGGGGTTCAGATAAGACTCTTTTTGGTTGTACAGCAGCGGACTGCCGTCCAGCTGAGTGACGGTTGCACCGGCGATTTTCGCCACGGCATGTCCGGCGCCGGTGTCCCACTCGCTGGTTGGGCCCAGGCGCGGATACACATCGGCAGCACTTTCCGCTACCAGACACAGTTTCAGTGAACTGCCTTTTGGCACCATGTTCACATCATCAAATTGTTTGAGATAGTCAGCCAAGTCAGGTGAAGGGTGTGAGCGTGAGCCTACCACTTGGATGGTGCCCTGATTGTCTTTACGAGTGACTTTCAGTTCAATACGGGCCTCGCCACATTCTTTGAAAGCGCCAATGCTGTTGGCGGCGAAGTAACTGACATTCAGCGCGGGCGCATGGACCACGCCCATCACCGGCTCACCGTTTTCAATCAGAGCTATGTTGACCGTGAACTCACCGTTTTTCTTAATAAACTCTTTGGTGCCGTCGATGGGGTCAACCAGCCAGTAGCGCTGCCAGGTTTGGCGTTCCTGCCAGCTGATCTCGGCACTTTCCTCACTGAGAATAGGCAAATCCGGAGTCAGCGTTTGCAGGCCTGCCGTGATCACCTCATTGGCGGCTAAGTCGGCGTCGGTGACCGGGCTTTTATCGTCTTTATATTCAACGTTAAAGTCTTTGGCATAAATGGTGAGGATCTTGTCTCCGGCGCGTCGGGCCAGGTTGACAATTTCCTCGAGTAAGTCGGTGTCGTTCATGGTATTTCCTTGGTACTACAGATGAATTATCTCGCGCTGTTGTAGATACGCTACCAGCTGTTGCACCGATTGGTCCAGACTATTTTCACCGGTATTAATACGGATCTCTGGGTTTTGCGGTGGTTCATAGTCTGAGTCTATGCCGGTAAAGTGTTTGATCTCACCAGCGCGGGCCTTTTTATACAGGCCTTTCGGGTCCCGCTGTTCACACACTTCCAGCGGTGTATCCAGATAAACCTCAATAAACTCGGCGTCTTCAACCAGGTTGCGAACCATATCGCGTTCGGCCTGGAACGGGGAGATAAAGGCGGTCAGTACGATAAGGCCCGCATCGACCATGAGTTTGCTCAGCTCACCCACACGGCGGATGTTCTCAACCCGATCTGCATCGCTGAATCCGAGATCTTTACACAGCCCATGACGTACGTTGTCGCCATCGAGCAGGTATGTGTGTGCGCCGAGCTGTTGCAGGGCACTTTCCAGTGCATTGGCCACGGTGCTTTTGCCCGAGCCAGAATAGCCGGTAAACCACAGAATAACCGGACGATGGCCCTTTTGTTCGCTGCGATGTGTTTTATTCACGGCATAGTTATGCCAAACAATATTCGTATCCATAATTTCTATCCACTAAAACGGGAAAACCAAGGGGATCAGCGTCAGCACAGTGATCGAGTAAATAATTGAAAGCGGCAGGCCCACGGTCACATAGTCTTTGATCCGGTAATTGCCTGCACTGTATACCATCAGATTAGTCTGATAGCCAAAAGGTGAAATAAAGCTGGCCGATGCGCCAAAGGCGACTGCCATCACAAAGGGTAGCGGGTTTACATCAAAACCTATCGCCAGAGCGTATGCAACAGGGAAAGATAGTGCGGCGGCTGCATTGTTGGTGATCAATTCTGTGAACACCACTGTCATCACAAAAATGGCGATAAAGGCACCGTACGGGCCAAAATCACCCAGCACATAAAACAGCGCATCAGAAATCTGTCCAGCTAACCCTGTGTCTATCATCAGCTTAGCTAAGCCAATGGCACTGCCCACGATGGCGAGTAGCTCTATGGGAAAACGACGCTTCATTTCACTGACCTTGATAGAGCCAAACAGCACCAGTCCAAGTAATAAAACCATCAGGCCTTTGACTAAAGGTACAACATCGAAGATACCCAGGCCGATCACGGCAACAAAGGCAGCCATTACTTTATTCGATTGTGGCTGCGTTAAATGGGTTTGCAAGTCCAGGCCAGAGATATAAACAAATTCGCGTTTCAGGTCGGGCAACTGGTAAAAATCTCCGCCAGGGGCGAGGATTAAAGAATCTCCAGCTTGTAGTTTGACCTGACCCAGGCCCCCGGGCAGCCGGTCGTGACCTCTGCGAATGGCAATCACCGCGGCATGAAACTGTTCGCGAAAGCGGATCTCTTTGAGTGTTTTGCCCAAAAACTTGGAAGACTGACTGATCACCACTTCCACCAGGTGTTCGGCGTCTTTTTCGTGTTTGTCGTGTACCACCTGCAGGCCGTCGAAGCGGCGCAATAAGGGCACCGACTTGATGTCGCCAACAAACAACAGCACATCACCCTGCTGGATTTCCTGTTGCGGGGTCACGGCGCAAATGCGGCGCTCGCCGCGAATGATTTCTGCCAGGAATAAATCACGCAGATCGCGCAGGCCATTTTCTTCAACCGTACGGCCAATCAGTTTAGAGCCCGCTGTGACTTTCCCTTCCAGATAAAAAGGCACAACCTCTTCTTCTTTACGGCCATGGTCCGGCAAAAACTTCAGTAATAGGATAATGGTGATCAGGCCCACACTCAGTGCGCCAATACCAACCAGGGTAAAATCAAAAAAGCCCAGCGGTGCCATACCAGCCTCAATCGCAAAGCCATTGACGATTAAATTGGTCGAGGTGCCGATCAGGGTCAGAGTACCGCCCAGAATCGCCGTGTACGACAGCGGCAGTAATAACTTAGAAGGCGAGTGGGTTTTGCTTTCTTTAATGGTACTGATCAAAGACGCCACCACGGCGGTATTGTTGGTAAAAGACGACAAAAAGGCCGTGGATAACCCCAGCTTCATAACCGAGCGCGCCAGCGAACCATTGGCCAGCGAGCGGGCAAGGTATTGCACCAGAGTGGTTTTTTCGATGGCGATAGACACCAGAACCAGTAAAACCAGGGTGATCAAGGATGGGTTTGCATAATTGACCAGCATGGTTTCAAGGTCGATCAATCCGGCCAGATAGGCGCTGCTGATAGCGCCAACGAATAACCAGGCCGGATTAAGCCGCGTGCCAAAAAGACACGCGACCAGCACGAGCATGATGCCTGTTAAGATGATCTGCTCTAGCAGCATAGATAACTCCCGTTAACAGGCATAAGGCCGTTACTTCAGCTTGCTCAAGTCAAGCGCTTGCCAGTGTGGGAAGTGCTTGCGAACCAGGGCATTAAGCTCCAGCTCAAACTCACTGAACTGCTGTTTTTCACTGACTTGCTCATCCAAAATGGCATCAATCATGCCCGCACCCACCGTCAGGTTGCTCAGACGGTCGATCAGGATAAAGGCGCCGGTTTCGTGGTTATCACGATATACGTCGGCCGCAATGGTTTCGGTCAGTTCCAGCGTAACAATGGCAATCTCATTCAATTGCAAGCTCTCAGCTTCGCCGTGTTCCAGCGTATTGACGTCAATGGTGTGGTCAATCTGCTTCACGATGGCAGCCGTGCTTTTAGCTCCGAGCTTGAAGTTATAGGTTTTGCCCAGCACCAGCGGCGCCTCGTGCATCCACACCAGTTTGGCCTGGATCAGGTTAGTTGCCTTAGTTGCAGAGTCTGCCGGGACAATCACATCACCACGACTGACATCCACTTCGTCATTCAAAGTGATGGTCAGTGCCTGACCGGTTTCAGCTTGCTCGAGGTTACCGTCAAACGTGACCAGTTCTTTGATGGTGCTGGTTTTACCCGAAGGTAAAATCTTAATCGCCTGACCAACACTTAGTGCACCTGACGTCAACGTGCCCTGAAAACCACGAAAATCCAGGTTAGGGCGTACGACGTATTGCACCGGGAAGCGGGCTTCGAAGGCACTGTTTGGCTCCGCAGCCGGAGAGTCTTCCAGCAGCGCCATCAGTGGCTGATCAGTGTAGTAAGGTGTGTGCTCAGAACGGGTAACGACGTTGTCACCTTTCAGAGCCGAAATGGGCACGAACTTGATGTCATTAACGTCCAGCTGCTCAGCAAACTTCAGATAATCGGCCTTGATCTTTTCGAACACCGCTTCATCAAAGTCAACGATGTCCATTTTGTTGATGGCCACAACGAATTGCTTGATCCCCAGCGAGTCACAGATAAAACTGTGGCGCTTGGTCTGGATCTGCACACCATAGCGGGCATCAACCAGAATAATGGCCAGATCGCTGGTTGAAGCGCCGGTTACCATGTTACGGGTATACTGCTCATGCCCAGGTGTGTCCGCGATGATGAACTTGCGCTTGGCCGTTGAGAAATAGCGATATGCGACGTCGATGGTGATACCTTGCTCACGCTCTGCCTGCAAACCGTCAACCAGCAAGGCAAGGTCCAGTTCTTCACCGGCATTACCGACTTTTTCATTGTCTTTGTGCAGCGCTGCCAGCTGATCTTCATAGATCTGGTGGCTGTCGTGCAGCAAACGGCCGATCAGGGTGGATTTACCATCGTCTACACTGCCGCAGGTCATCATGCGCAACAGGCTTTTGTCCTGTTGGCGTGATAAATAGGTTTCAATCCCCAGTTCTTTTACTTCATTTGCGGTAGACATTAGAAATACCCCTCACGTTTTTTCTTCTCCATTGACCCGGATGAGTCATGGTCGATGACCCGGCCTTCACGCTCGGAAGAGGTCGATAACAACATTTCTTCGATGATCCCGGTCAGGGTGTTTGCTTCTGACTCAACTGCACCGGTCAGCGGGTAGCAGCCCAGCGTTCGGAAACGTACAGACTTCATCTCAGGCACTTCCCCTTCCGCCAGCGGCATACGCTCGTCGTCAACCATGATCAACGTACCATCGCGCTCAACCACCGGGCGTTTCTCTGCCAGGTAAAGCGGTACTATCTCAATGTTTTCCTGATAGATGTATTGCCAGATATCCAGTTCAGTCCAGTTCGACAGCGGGAATACACGAATACTTTCGCCCGGGTTGACCTGACCATTGTAGGTATTCCACAGCTCGGGTCGCTGATTTTTTGGGTCCCAGCGGTGGTGTTTGTCGCGGAATGAATACACACGCTCTTTGGCACGAGACTTTTCTTCATCACGGCGTGCACCACCAAATGCGGCATCGAAGCCGTACTTATTTAATGCCTGTTTAAGGCCCTGGGTTTTCATGATGTCAGTGTGTTTGGCTGAGCCGTGGGTGAATGGACCAACGCCCATCTCTAACCCTTCCGGGTTCTTGTGCACAATCAGGTCAAAGTTATATTCTTTGGCCAGACGATCACGAAACTCAATCATCTCGCGGAATTTCCAGTCCGTGTCTACATGCAGCAGAGGGAAAGGGATCTTTGCCGGGAAAAACGCTTTACGTGCTAAGTGAAGGAGTACCGATGAGTCTTTACCGATGGAGTAAAGCATCACTGGGTTTTCAAACTCAGCAGCGACTTCGCGAATAATCTTTATACTTTCAGCCTCAAGTTGCTGAAGGTGAGTTAAAGCCATTGTCGTCGTCCTACTTAAATACGAAAAATAAAGTGGTTCATGTGTCAGGCGATCTTAGCGAGCGGCTGAGCGTAACTTGCAATTTGTTCTGTTTTACCAAACCAGGCCAGCTCCTGATGCAAAGCGGCTACTTCGCCGATAATCAGCAGCGCTGGAGACTGGATATTGTTGGCTTCGATTTGCGCTGCCAGTTGACCAAGTTCAGTGGTCACAACACGCTGTGATTTGCGTGTACCATTTTCAACGATGGCCACAGGCGTGTGTTCACTGCGGCCATGGGCCAGCAGTTGGGCCTGTATATGCGGCGATTTAATAACCCCCATATAAATAGCCAAAGTCTGGTTGGGCTTGGCCAGCGACTGCCAGTCCAGTTCTTGCCCTTCTTTTTTACAATGTCCTGTCACAAACTGAATAGCCTGAGCATGGTCTCGGTGTGTAAGCGGTATACCCGCATAGGCACTGCACCCCGCAGCAGCGGTAATACCAGGCACAATTTGATAGCGGATGTTTGCCGCGGCCAGTACCTGAACTTCTTCGCCACCCCGGCCGTAAATGAACGGGTCACCGCCTTTGATGCGGCATACCTTTTTACCTTGTTGGGCCAGCTCAACCAACATCTGATTGGTGTCTTCCTGTTTAACACTGTGGTGTCCGGCACGCTTACCGACACAGATTAGGTCGGCATCGCGTCTGACCAGTTCCATAATTTCATCGGACACTAGGTAGTCATACACCACCACATCAGCTTGTTGCATCAATTGCAGTGCCTTGAGCGTCAGTAGTTCCGGATCGCCCGGGCCTGCGCCTACGACACAGACTTCGCCTTGTGGCTCTGCGGTGTCGTCCAGCATGTCATGCAGTTGCTGCTGTGCCCCTGCGGTATCACCGCTTTGGACTTTGCTGACCACATGTGAGTCGAACACCCGCTCCCAGAACTGGCGGCGATCGGCAAAGTGTTTAAAACGGCCTTTAACTTTGTCTCTGAATCCGCCAACCAGCTGGGCCAGCGGGCCAATATGCTGTGGGATCAGGGTTTCAAGTTTTTCTCTTAAACGACGTGCCAGTACGGGCGCGGTGCCGGCACTGGAAATCGCAATGGTGATGGGGTTGCGGTCAACGATAGACGGAAAAATAAAGCTACACTTGGGCTGATCATCAACCACATTGACGAAAATATTACGTGCATCTGCCGCATCGCTGACCTGAGCATTGACGTCATCGTTGTCGGTGGCAGCAATGACCAGGGCCATGCCGTCAACGGCTTCGGCACTGAAGTAAGCTTGTTTCAGGCTTAGCTCACCTTGCTCAGACAGCTGGATAAGCTCGTCGCAAAACTCCGGCGCCAGTACAGTCACATCGGCGCGGGCTTTAAGCAGCGCGCGGATCTTCCTGAGTGCAACTTCACCACCGCCGACGACCAGCACGGGTTTGTTGTCCAACTTGGTAAAGATAGGTAAGTACTGCACGCTGTTGCCCCTTAAACATCGTAAACTTGATATAAGCCAACTCTGGCTTTTTCTAGAGTGGCAGAATATCCCGCGCGCAGGCAGGGAAAAAATAACTTAAACCCAGTTTTTATAACTAAAAGTTATATCAATCCGGTAAAACAGGCTTACCTCATATATATCAAGGGGTTTAGCGTGATAGTGCGAGTCGGACAACAGATATAGCTATTGGTTATGAGTTATAATTTCGACAATCTAGCGCCTGGTAGCTGTGCTGAAACGATCAAAGCGCACTATTTTGTTGCCTTGCGGCTCGGTGACAGGGCTACTGGACCTGGCTTTCAATTCAGTGCGGACAAATGTCCTGTGGTAGGGCGGGGCAAGCGGCTAACGTTGAGGTCCGACTCATATGATGCAACCATGCCAAGAGGCTGGGGGCAGAAAAAAGGAAACGAATATGAAAATGCAAGCCGTCGCACGCGAGGTGCTTGGATTAATGGATCTGACGTCGTTAAACGAGCAGGATAACGAGGCCAGTATCATTGCATTGTTAGACAGCATTCGGCCGGAGCTTGGGCTGCCTGCAGCCGTGTGTGTGTACCCACAGTTTGTGGCAGTGTGTAAAAGTGAACTGGCGCGGCGTGGTTGGTCACAGGTCAAAGTGGCCACAGTCACCAACTTCCCCAGCGGCAAGCAGTCGTTGCAGCAAGTGCTGGCACAGACCAAAGAGGCCTTACAGGCCGGGGCGGATGAGATTGATCTGGTGATGCCTTATCAGCAGTTACAGGCGGGTGATCCGGATACGCCCTGGCAGTACGTGCGCTCCAGCAAACAGTTGTGTGGTGCGCAGGTCAAGCTTAAAGTGATCATTGAATCTGGGGTGCTGGAAAATGCGCAGCAGATAGCCCAGGCCAGTGATGTTGCCATTCTTGCCGGGGCCGACTTTATTAAAACCAGCACGGGCAAAGTGCCGGTGAATGCGACGTTAGAAGCAACAAAAATCATGCTTGAGCGCATCCGAGTATCGGGCAAGCCAGTTGGCTTTAAAGCGGCCGGTGGCGTTAAAAGTGTTGAGCAAGCAAGTGATTACTTACAAGTTGCAGTTGATATCATGGGTAAAGACTGGCTGTGTGCGGCGCACTTCCGGTTTGGCGCATCGAGTTTGCTACAAGATGTGCATCACCAGCTGGACTGTTCAGACTAACGGAGGGTAAGGTGAAACGTGACCAGGCTGCAATGCGCGATAGTGAGCGAGAGAAGCAGCAGCTGGAGCATGGCGCTGCAAAGCTGTTTATGCGCAGCTATGAGCGGCTCACGCACACGCCGATGCGTCACATCTGGCATAATCAGCCCGCCAAACCCGATGTCAGTTGTTATCTGGGAGAGTCACAACTCGACATCGAAATTGCCCATCTGTATGCCAGTGAAACGGAAGCCATGGCCGTGCTTGGCCGTCCACTGTCGCTGGTGATGCAACAAGAACTGGCCGTGATGGCGCAGGCACCGAGTTCGCAGCGCCTCGCCACCGGTCTGTCACGGTTACTGCTGCAAAAGGCGGGAAAGCATTATCACTCCCAGCGCGTCTGGCTATTGATCCGCAATGCCAGTCCGATGTGGCACCGAACTGATTTTGAAAGCGCATTGCCGCATTTAACGGTGCCCGACGCCCATCCTTTCGAGCAGATATGGTTGCTGTGTGATTTCTTCTGTGGTGATCCGCTGCGTTTGTATTAGCCGTGAAATTGCCCTTGTGCACAGCCTGGTTGACGCTCAGCTTAGCTGAAATTGCCACAAATAGCGCTTTGCGCATCTTTTACTCTTGTTTTCAGTTTGTTCGTCAGTATAATGGGCATCCACTTTGCAGGGGCGTAGTTCCAATTGGTAGAACAGCGGTCTCCAAAACCGATGGTTGCGGGTTCGAGTCCTGCCGCCCCTGCCACTCTAACAGTCAGTCCAAATCTAAAATAATGGGTCTTGTCATCACCGCTTATTTGTAAATTTGGATTGAAATGGATTAACCCTGTTTTATGCAGGGTTGTTGTGTCTGTATTTAAGGTAAAAATAAATTATGAGCACTAATGTTGAAAACCCGTCTAGCTCGATGGACACGGTAAAGTGGTTGCTGGTTGCAATTTTGCTAACTGGCGCAGTGGTTGGTAACTACATGTACGCTGACATGTCAGTGTTGATCCGCGCGATTGGTGTCGTGGTGGCTGTAGGTGCCGGACTGGGCATTGCCGCAACGACAGAGAAAGGGCGTACCTTTATCGCTTTTGCTAAAGAGTCTAGAATTGAGGTTCGCAAAGTAGTTTGGCCAACGCGTCAGGAAACAACACACACGACCTTTATCGTGATGGCCGCGACAGTTGTTATGGCGCTGATCCTGTGGGGATTAGACGGCATTCTGTTCCGCGCCGTTGGTTTTTTAACCGGCTTGACCTTTTAATAGGCTAGCGTTTTAACTGGATTGGAGATCTGATCCCATGTCGGATGAGAACAAAGAAAAGAAATTACGTTGGTACGTAATTCAGGCGTTTTCAGGTTTTGAAAAGCGCGTTGCTCAAACCATTATTGAGCACATTAAAATCGAAGGTCTGGAAGACTACTTCGGTGAAGTACTAGTCCCGACTGAAGAAGTTGTGGAGATGCGTGCCGGACAAAAACGTAAGTCTGAGCGTAAATTCTTCCCGGGCTACGTGTTAGTTGAAATGGTGATGGATGATGCATCCTGGCACCTGGTCAACAGTACACCGCGTGTAATGGGCTTTGTGGGTGGTACGTCAGATCGTCCAGCACCAATCAGCAAAAAAGAAGCTGATCGCATTCTTAACCGTCTGCAGGAAAATGCAGAAGCACCTAAGCCAGCGACTCTGTTCGAGCCTGGTGAAGTGGTCCGTGTTATCGATGGCCCGTTTGCTGACTTCAACGGTGTGGTTGAAGAGGTGGATTACGAGAAGAGCCGCCTGAAAGTATCGGTTCTGATCTTCGGCCGCTCTACGCCGGTTGACCTGGAATTTGGACAGGTTGAACAAGACAAGTAATTTTGTTGTTTAAAACAGCAAAAGTTATTGCCAAAGGCCGCTGGTTAATCTATAATCAGCGGCCTTTTTGTATGTCATTACGATGACGCACAAAAAGTGTAATTTTTTAATTGGGAAGCCGTCTGAGTACGCGTCCTCGCGCGCACAAGGCTAAGACCCACATAACGAGGTATTATCATGGCTAAAAAAGTTGAAGCTTTAATCAAGCTACAAGTTGCTGCTGGTATGGCTAATCCTAGTCCTCCAGTAGGTCCTGCACTAGGTCAACACGGTGTAAACATCATGGAATTCTGTAAAGCGTTCAACGCACGTACAGAGTCTATCGAGAAAGGCGCACCGGTTCCTGTAATCATTTCTGTTTACAACGACCGTTCTTTCACTTTCGACATGAAAACTCCGCCTGCTTCTTACCTTCTTAAGAAAGCAGCTGGTATCAAGTCTGGTTCTGGCCGTCCTAACACTGAGAAAGTGGGTACTGTTACTCGCGCTCAGCTTGAAGAGATCGTTGAGACTAAACGTCCGGATCTTACTGCTGCTGATATGGACGCAGCTGTACGCACGATTGCAGGTTCTGCACGTGCAATGGGCTTGAACGTAGAGGGGTAATTGAGAATGGCTAAATTAACTAAGCGTATGCGTACTATCCGCGAAAAAGTGGATGTTACTAAAGAATACGAAATCAACGAAGCTGTTGCTCTTCTTAAAGAACTGGCTACTGCTAAGTTCGTTGAAAGTGTAGACGTTGCTGTAAACCTGGGTATCGATGCTCGTAAATCTGACCAAAACGTACGTGGTGCAACTGTACTACCTCACGGTACTGGTCGTGAAGTACGCGTAGCGGTATTCACTCAAGGTGCAAACGCGGACGCAGCGAAAGAAGCTGGCGCTGACCTGGTTGGCATGGAAGATCTTGCTGAGCAGGTTAAGAAAGGCGAAATGAACTTCGACGTAGTTGTTGCTTCTCCGGATGCAATGCGCGTAGTTGGTCAACTAGGTCAAATCCTAGGTCCACGTGGCCTTATGCCTAACCCTAAGACTGGCACTGTAACACCTAACGTTGCAGAAGCAGTTAAAAACGCGAAAGCGGGTCAGGTTCGCTACCGTAACGACAAAAACGGCATCATCCACACCACTATCGGTAAGGTTGATTTCGACGCGAACCAGCTTCAGGAAAACCTGGAAGCACTTATCGTTGCGCTTAAGAAGGCTAAGCCTTCACAAGCTAAAGGTACTTACGTGAAGAAAGTAAGCATCTCAACGACTATGGGCGCGGGTGTTGCTGTAGACCAAGCTACTCTAAACACGCAAGTGGCTTAATTTAGAGATAAGCGTTTACATGGCGTAAAAATTAGACTATAATTTTGCGCCATTTCGTTGAGAGCTGTGCTCAAAACGAAGCAAAGAATTCGGGTTGAAGCGCATAATTTCGGCACTTTGCAGACTTTATAGTCTACAATGATCCGATAAATTGCGTTTCCGTCCAAGACCGTAGGTGTAACTAAGTTACTTAATTCCCTACGTAGACGGTGTGAATCCCAGCTAGATTTTCCTAATCTTCTGGTTCTCGCCGTAAAAAGCAGCTCTGAGTCGAAAGACAATGAGTAAAGTAGAACTGGGACACGTTCCCATCATAACCAGGAGTAACACCCATGGCTTTAAATCTTCAAGACAAAAAAGCAATTGTTGCTGAAGTCAACGAAGCTGCCAAAGGTGCTCTGTCTGCAGTTGTTGCAGATTCTCGTGGTGTAACAGTAGATGCGATCACTGCGCTTCGTAAAGAAGCTCGTGAAGCTGGCGTATGGATGAAAGTTGTCCGTAACACGCTTGCTAAACGCGCTGTTGAAGGTACTGAATATGAGTGCCTTAACGAATCGCTAGTAGGCCCAAGCCTAATCGCTTTCTCTTCAGAGCACCCAGGTGCTGCGGCTCGTATCTTCGCTGATTTCGCGAAGAAAAACGAGTTGTTCGAACTGAAAGCGGCTGCATTTGAAGGCAATGTTGTTGACGTAGACATGCTAGCTAAGCTGCCTACTTACGACGAAGCTGTTGCACGCCTAATGAGCGCTATGAAAGAAGCGTCAGCTGGTAAATTGTGTAAAACAATTGAAGCTGTACGTGTTCAGAAAGCTGAAGCAGCTGCTTAATAGCACGCTTCTTACTTTCACAAATAAATTTTTAGAACCCCATGGTTCGTGATTAATTAGGAAACTTAAAATGTCTGTAACTAAAGACCAAATCCTTGACGCGATTGCTGAAATGTCAGTAATGGAAGTTGTTGAACTAGTTGAAGCAATGGAAGAAAAATTCGGCGTAACTGCAGCTGCTGCTGTTGTTGCTGCTGGTCCTGCTGAAGCTGCTGAAGAGAAGACAGAGTTCGACGTAATCCTAGCTGGCGCTGGCGGTAACAAAGTTGCTGCTATCAAAGCTGTACGTGGTGCAACTGGTCTTGGCCTTAAAGAAGCAAAAGCTCTTGTTGAGTCTGCTCCTGCGCCAATCAAAGAAGCTGTTTCTAAAGAAGAAGCTGAAGCACTTAAGAAAGATCTTGAAGAAGCTGGTGCTGAAGTTGAGATCAAGTAATCTGGCATTTGCTAGGTTCGCTGCCTGAGCAATCAGGCAAGGGCTGGTGATTATTTAATCACCGGCCCTTTTGCGCTATAGAGCGACGCTTTCCTGTTGCGCAATAAATTCCTATGTTTTTTCTTATTTTTCAATTTGTTAGTAGTATTTTGAAAGTGAGTGACTCATAGGACGACAATTAGATGTTGTTATCATGGCTTAGATGCCAATGAAGTCTGTTCTCCATGAACAGGTTGGGTCAAAGATCAGCAAGCTGAGGAACCCCATGGCTTACTCTTATTCTGAAAAGAAACGTATCCGTAAGGATTTTGGTAAACGTCCACAAGTTTTGGACATACCTTTCCTTTTGCAAACGCAGTTGGAATCGTTCAAAAAGTTCATTACACCGGACGCTGATGGTGATACCGGACTGGAAGCGGCATTCCGTTCTGTGTTCCCGATCAAAAGCTACTCGGGCAATTCTGAGCTTCAATACGTCAGCTATCGTATTGGAGAGCCAGTATTCGATGTAAAAGAATGTCAAATTCGCGGTGTGACTTTTTCTGCTCCACTTCGCGTAAAACTTCGTCTTGTGCTAATGGACAAAGATGCACCAGGCACAGTCAAAGACATTAAAGAGCAAGAAGTTTACATGGGCGAAATCCCGCTCATGACTGACACAGGTACTTTTGTTATCAACGGTACTGAACGTGTTATCGTTTCTCAGCTACACCGTTCACCTGGTGTATTCTTTGATAACGACCGTGGTAAATCACACTCGTCGGGTAAAGTTCTATATAACGCACGCGTGATCCCTTACCGTGGTTCGTGGTTAGACTTTGAATTCGATGTAAAAGATAACCTGTTTGTACGTATCGACCGTCGTCGTAAACTGCCTGCGTCAATCATTCTGCGTGCCCTTGAGTTCACGACAGATGAAATCTTGGCAATGTTCTTCGAAACCACTGCGTTCGAAGTAACTAACGGCAAAGTAATGATGGAGTTGGTACCATCTCGACTGCGTGGTGAAACTGCTGCCTTTGATATCAAAGATGCAGACGGTGAAGTCCTGGTTGAGCAGGGTCGTCGTATCACAGCCCGTCATATAAAAACAATCGAGAAAAAGGGCATTGACCAGTTAGAAGTACCGCATGAGTACATCATTGGTCGTGTGGTTGCGCGAAACTACATCGATGAGTCAACCGGTGAGATCATTGCAGAAGCGAATGCTGAGCTGTCTCTGGAGTTGATGGCCGAGCTGGTTAAAGCAGGTCACACTAAAATCGATACCCTGTACATCAACGATGTAGACAGCGGTGCCTACATGTCGGAAACACTGCGCATTGACAGCACAGCAAACCGTCTTGAAGCACTGGTAGAAATCTACCGTATGATGCGCCCGGGTGAGCCACCAACAAAAGAAGCAGCAGAAGCCTTGTTTGACAATCTGTTCTTCTCTGACGAGCGTTATGACTTGTCAACGGTTGGTCGTATGAAGTTCAACAGCCGTGTTGGTTATGATACTGACACAGGCCCAGGCACGCTGAGCAAAGAAGACATTGTGAGCGTGATGAAGGTGTTGATCGACATCCGTAACGGTAAAGGCGATGTGGACGATATCGACCACTTAGGTAACCGTCGTATCCGTTCTGTAGGTGAAATGGCAGAGAACCAGTTCCGCGTAGGTCTGGTACGTGTTGAGCGTGCTGTACGCGAGCGTCTGAGCTTAGGTGATCTGGACAACGTAATGCCTCAGGATCTGATCAACGCGAAGCCAATTTCTGCTGCCGTTAAAGAATTCTTTGGTTCTTCACAGCTGTCTCAGTTCATGGACCAGAACAACCCGCTGTCAGAAGTAACGCACAAGCGTCGTATTTCTGCACTTGGTCCGGGTGGTCTGACACGTGAACGTGCTGGCTTCGAGGTTCGAGACGTACACGTAACGCACTACGGTCGTGTTTGTCCAATCGAAACGCCTGAAGGTCCAAACATCGGTCTGATCAACTCATTGTCTACGTACGCACGTACTAACGATTATGGTTTCCTTGAAACCCCATATCGTAAAGTGGTTGACGGTGTAGTAACCGATGACGTTGATTACCTGTCTGCAATTGAAGAAGGTCAGTTCGTAATCGCACAGGCGAATACCAACCTGACTGAAGCAAACCAGTTTGCAGAAGAACTGATCCCATGTCGTTACAAAGGTGAATCAACCTTTATGCCAAGCGACAGCATCCAGTATATGGATGTATCTCCGCAGCAGGTTATCTCTGTGGCAGCGGCACTTATCCCATTCCTTGAACACGATGATGCGAACCGTGCATTGATGGGATCGAACATGCAACGTCAGGCTGTACCAACACTGCGCGCAGATAAGCCGCTGGTAGGTACAGGTATCGAGCGTACGCTGGCAAAAGACTCTGGTGTAACCATTGTTGCTAAGCGTGGCGGTGTGGTGAAGTATGCTGATGCAAGCCGTATCGTTGTTAACGTGAACGAAGAAGAGCGCGTACCTGGTGAAGCGGGTATCGACATCTACAACCTGACCAAATACACCCGTTCTAACCAGAACACCTGTATCAACCAAAAGCCAACTTGTATGGTAGGTGAGCCGGTTGTCCGTGGTGACGTACTGGCGGATGGTCCTTCGACTGACCTGGGCGACCTGGCTCTTGGTCAAAACCTGCGCGTGGCATTCATGCCGTGGAATGGTTATAACTTCGAGGATTCAATCCTACTATCAGAGCGCGTTGTTCAGGAAGATCGTCTAACTACAATCCACATCCAGGAACTACAGTGTATTGCGCGTGATACTAAGCTTGGTCCAGAAGAGATCACAGCTGATATCCCGAATGTGGGTGAGTCTGCGCTAGGTAAGCTGGACGAATCAGGTGTTGTATACATCGGTGCTGAAGTAAAAGGCGGCGATATCCTGGTTGGTAAAGTAACACCAAAAGGCGAAACTCAGCTGACGCCAGAAGAAAAGCTACTACGTGCTATCTTCGGTGAAAAAGCGTCTGACGTAAAAGACAGCTCACTGCGTGTGCCTAACTCTGTTTCTGGTACGGTTATCGACGTTCAGGTCTTTACCCGTGATGGCGTAGAGAAAGACAAGCGTGCGCTGGAAGTTGAAGACATGCAGCTTCGCGAAGCGAAGAAAGACTTCAACGAAGAGTTCCGTATCCTTGAAGGCGGTGTACTGACACGTGCGCGTGACCTGCTGGTACGTGCTGGTCTGAGCGAAGAGAAAATCGCTGAACTGAACGCTGAAAAACTACTGACGCAAAGCCTGGCTGACGAAGAGCAGCAAGCTGAATTAGAGCAACTGGCTGCGCAGTACGACGAGCTGAAAGCTGAATACGATAAGAAGTTCGAGAACAAGCGTCGCAAGATCACCCAAGGTGATGACCTGGCGCCTGGCGTACTGAAGATCGTTAAGGTTTATCTGGCTGTTAAACGTCGCATCCAACCGGGTGATAAGATGGCGGGTCGTCACGGTAACAAGGGTGTAATCTCTACTATCGTGCCTGTTGAAGACATGCCTTACGACGAAAAAGGTCGTACGGTAGACATCGTTCTGAACCCACTGGGTGTACCATCGCGGATGAACATCGGTCAGATCCTGGAAACTCACATGGGTCTTGCTGCACGCGGTATCGGTGAGCGCATCGAAGACATGATGAAAGAGCAACGTGAACTTCACGAAATGCGCGACTTCATCAAGAAAGCTTACGAAATCGGTGATTGCCGTCAGAAAGTCGATATTGAAAACTTCTCTGATGATGAGATCCGTCGTTTGGCGCACAACCTGAAAGGCGGTCTGCCAATCGCAACACCTGCGTTTGACGGTGCACGCGAAGCTGAAATCAAAGACATGCTAGAGCTGGGTGGTTATCCAAGAAGCGGTCAGGTAACCCTGTACGATGGTCGTACCGGTGACGCATTCGAGCGTCAGGTAACGGTTGGCTACATGTACATGCTGAAACTGAACCACCTTGTTGATGACAAGATGCACGCACGTTCTACCGGTTCTTACAGCCTGGTTACTCAGCAGCCGCTGGGTGGTAAGGCACAGTTCGGTGGTCAGCGTTTCGGTGAGATGGAGGTATGGGCACTTGAAGCATACGGTGCTGCCTACACGCTACAGGAAATGCTGACAGTTAAGTCGGATGACGTAAATGGTCGTACTAAGATGTATAAGAACATCGTAGACGGCAACCATAAGATGGAGCCGGGCATGCCGGAGTCGTTCAACGTATTGTTGAAAGAGATCCGCTCGCTGGGTATCAACATCGAATTGGAAGAAAGTTGATCCGCCGGGCCGCGTAAGCGGCCCAGACCGGACTGAAAAGAATGAAGGGGCAAGCCTGGCTTGCCCTCAAGATTAACTCCGACAGGAGAGCTAAGGTGAAAGACTTACTTAAGTTTCTGAAGCAACAAAATAAGACCGAAGAATTCGATGCAATTCGCATTGGTCTTGCTTCGCCGGACATGGTGCGTTCATGGTCCTATGGTGAGGTAAAGAAACCTGAGACAATTAACTACCGTACTTTCAAGCCTGAGCGTGACGGCTTATTCTGTGCCCGTATCTTCGGCCCAGTAAAAGATTATGAGTGTTTGTGTGGTAAGTACAAGCGCTTGAAGCACCGTGGTGTGATCTGTGAAAAGTGTGGCGTTGAAGTTACACTGACTAAAGTACGCCGTGACCGCATGGGTCACATTGAACTGGCCAGCCCAGTTGCCCACATTTGGTTCCTAAAATCATTGCCGTCTCGTATCGGCCTGATGCTGGACATGACGCTACGTGACATCGAGCGTGTACTTTACTTCGAATCATTCGTTGTAACTGAGCCTGGTATGACAACGCTTGAGCGTGGTCAGCTGCTAGGTGAAGAAGAGTACCTGGATGCACTGGAAGAGCACGGTGACGAGTTTGAAGCTAAGATGGGTGCCGAAGCGGTACTTGATCTACTGCGCGACCTGGACCTGGGTCAACTGATCGCAGAAATGCGTGAAGAGCTGCCAACTATCAACTCTGAAACTAAGCGTAAGAAGATTACTAAGCGTCTTAAGTTGATGGAAGCGTTCCACCAGTCAGGTAACAACCCTGAGTGGATGGTAATGAGCGTACTGCCAGTTCTGCCACCTGATCTACGTCCATTGGTACCACTGGATGGTGGTCGTTTTGCGACGTCTGATCTGAACGATTTATACCGTCGTGTTATCAACCGTAACAACCGTCTTAAGCGTCTACTTGACCTGGCTGCACCAGACATCATCGTACGTAACGAAAAGCGTATGTTGCAAGAAGCGGTCGATGCACTATTAGATAACGGTCGTCGTGGCCGTGCGATCACTGGTTCTAACAAGCGTCCTCTGAAATCGCTTGCAGACATGATCAAAGGTAAGCAAGGTCGTTTCCGTCAAAACCTGCTAGGTAAGCGTGTAGACTACTCTGGCCGTTCTGTAATCACAGTTGGTCCTACACTGAAACTACATCAGTGTGGTCTGCCTAAGAAAATGGCACTTGAGCTATTCAAGCCATTCATCTACGGCAAACTAGAGCGCCGCGGCATGGCGACTACCATCAAAGCTGCGAAGAAGATGGTAGAGCGCGAAGTACCAGAGGTTTGGGACGTACTTGACGAAGTGATCCGTGAGCACCCGGTTCTTCTGAACCGTGCACCAACA
This sequence comes from Pseudoalteromonas sp. DL2-H2.2, assembly GCF_021532535.1. Classification (NCBI taxonomy): domain Bacteria; kingdom Pseudomonadati; phylum Pseudomonadota; class Gammaproteobacteria; order Alteromonadales; family Pseudoalteromonadaceae; genus Pseudoalteromonas; species Pseudoalteromonas sp. DL2-H2.2. Next base: position 156,192 of record NZ_JAKGBD010000012.1, read on the forward strand.
CTTCACAGACTTGGTATCCAGGCGTTTGAACCGGTACTAATCGAAGGTAAAGCAATCCACCTGCACCCGCTAGTGTGTGCGGCGTATAACGCTGACTTCGACGGCGACCAAATGGCGGTACACGTACCGTTGACACTGGAAGCACAGCTTGAAGCACGTGCGCTGATGATGTCGACCAACAACATTCTGTCTCCTGCGAACGGTGAGCCAATCATCGTACCGTCACAGGACGTTGTATTGGGTCTGTACTACATGACGCGTGACCGCATCAATGCAAAAGGTGAAGGCATTGTCTTCAAAGATGCGAAAGAAGCTGAAAAAGCATATCGTACTGGCGCTGCAGAATTACACGCACGCGTAAAAGTACGTATCGCAGAAGTCCACATTGATGGCGAAACAGGTGAACGTAAAGATGTGACCGAAGTGGTTGAAACCACAGTTGGTCGTGCCATCCTGTCTTTGATCATGCCGACTGGCCTGCCGTTTGAACTAATCAACCGTGCGCTGGGTAAAAAGCAGATCTCTGGCCTGTTGAACGAGTGTTATCGTCGTCTGGGTCTGAAAGATACCGTTATCTTTGCGGACCAGGTGATGTACACCGGTTTCCACTACGCGATGAAGTCGGGTGTTTCTATCGGTATCAACGATATGGAAATCCCACCAACTAAAACAGGCATCATCGAAGCGGCAGAAGCTGAAGTTACTGAAATTAACCAGCAATTCCAGTCTGGTCTTGTAACTGCGGGTGAGAAATACAACAAAGTTATCGATATCTGGTCACGTGTTAATGAAAACTTGTCACGCGAGATGATGGCGAACTTGTCGAAAGACACGGTTGTGAATGCGCAGGGTGAAGAAGAAGAGCAAGATTCTTTCAACTCAGTGTTCATGATGGCCGACTCGGGCGCACGTGGTAGTGCTGCTCAGATCCGTCAGCTAGCCGGTATGCGTGGTCTGATGGCACGTCCGGATGGTTCAATCATCGAAACACCTATTACCGCAAACTTCCGTGAAGGTCTGAACGTACTACAGTACTTCATCTCGACGCACGGTGCGCGTAAAGGTCTTGCGGATACTGCACTTAAGACAGCGAACTCGGGTTACCTGACTCGTCGTCTGGTAGACGTTGCACAAGACTTGGTCATCAACGAAACCGATTGTGGTACCCTTGAAGGTACAGTGATGAAGCCGCTGATTGAAGGTGGTGACGTTGTAGAACCACTACGCGAGCGTGTATTGGGTCGTGTTGTAGCTGAAGACGTGGTTATCCCAGGCACTGACGAAGTGCTGGTTGAACGTAACGTGATGCTTGATGAGAAGCTGTGTGACCTGTTAGAAGAGCACTCAGTGGACGAAGTAAAAGTACGTTCAGTTATCACCTGTGAAAACGACTTTGGTGTATGTGCTAAGTGTTATGGTCGTGACCTGGCACGTGGCCACATCATCAACGCGGGTGAGTCTGTTGGTGTTATCGCGGCACAGTCAATCGGTGAGCCGGGTACCCAGCTTACGATGCGTACCTTCCACATCGGTGGTGCGGCATCTCGAGCGTCTGCAGAAAACAGCGTTCAGGTTAAGAACAACGGTAGCATGAAGCTGCACAATGCGAAGTTTGTAATCAATACCGACGGCAAGATAGTGATCACCTCACGTTCAACCGAAATTACGGTTATTGACGAGCAGGGCCGTGAGAAAGAGCGCTATAAAGTGCCTTACGGTGCCGTATTGTCAGTGAGTGACGGTGCAGAAGTGAAAGGTAACGACATTGTCGCGACCTGGGACCCGCATAGTCACCCAATCATCATCGAGCACGAGTCTAAAGTATCGTTCAGCGACATCGACGATTCTAACACTGAAGCACAAACAGACGAGCTAACTGGTCTGACGCGTGTGGTTGTTAAAGACCTTGCTAAGGTGAATGCAAAAGAACCTAAGCTGATCATTGAAAATGAAGAGCGTGGCCTGCAGGAAATTCGTCTGCCTTCGTTCACTACCATCGAAATCACAGATGGTGCAACGGCACAGCCGGGTGACGTATTGGCACGTATTCCTCAGGAAGGTTCGAAGACACGTGATATCACGGGTGGTCTACCTCGAGTTGCTGACTTGTTTGAAGCGCGTAAGCCAAAAGATCCAGCAATCCTGGCAGAAATCACAGGTACCGTTAGCTTTGGTAAAGAAACCAAAGGTAAGAAGCGCCTGGTGATCACGCCGGAAGAGGGTGATGCATACGAAGAAATGATCCCGAAATGGCGTCAGCTGAACGTGTTCGAGGGTGAGCAGGTATCCAAAGGTGAAGTTATCGCCGATGGTCCTGAGTCTCCGCACGACATCTTACGTCTGCGTGGTGTGACTGACGTATCTAACTACATCGTAAACGAAGTACAAGAAGTATATCGTCTACAGGGTGTAAAGATTAACGATAAGCACATCGAAACCATCATTCGTCAGATGCTACGTAAATGTATCATCATCGATGGTGGTGACAGTGAGTTCCTGGCAGGCGAGCAAGCCGAAGTGGCGCGCGTTAACATCGCAAACCGTGAGCTAGAGAAACAAGGTAAGATCCCAGCTAAGTTCGAAATTCAGCTGATGGGTATTACCAAAGCCTCACTGGCAACAGAGTCTTTCATCTCTGCAGCCTCGTTCCAGGAGACAACACGTGTCCTGACTGAAGCGGCAGTAAATGGTAAGAGTGATGAGCTACGTGGTCTGAAAGAAAACGTTATCGTGGGTCGTTTGATCCCAGCGGGTACCGGTTTCTCTTACCACCTAGATCGCATCAACCGTCGTAAGCAAAATGAAGCTGCAGTTGAAGAGCAGACAGTAAGTGCTGAAGAAGCATCTCAAGCACTGACTGACGCACTAAATGCAGACTTGCTTGGCGGCCAAGACTAAAATTGACGAAAAACGCGTCAATTGCAATAAAAAGGCAGCTTTAACGCTGCCTTTTTAGTTGTTTTGGTTGACAGGTTAAACTTTGCTCATTAAAATTCCGCCACCCATTTATTCGTTCGAATAACCGAACGCTTAAAATGGCGAAATTTGATTTTTTCAGTAGTAATTTTATTAATTCAGGAGCTATTTAATGGCAACTATTAACCAGCTAGTACGTAAGCCACGTCGCAGCAAGGTTACTAAGAGCAACTCAGCTGCTCTTAAAGCTTGTCCTCAAAAGCGTGGTGTATGTACTCGTGTATATACAACTACACCTAAGAAGCCAAACTCTGCACTACGTAAAGTAGCGCGTGTTCGTCTAACGAACGGCTTCGAAGTAACATCTTACATTGGTGGTGAAGGCCACAACTTGCAAGAGCACAGTGTTATCCTAATCCGTGGTGGTCGTGTTAAAGACTTACCAGGTGTGCGTTTCCACACAGTACGTGGCGCGCTTGACTGTGCTGGCGTAAACGACCGTAAACAAGGTCGTTCTAAGTACGGTGCAAAACGTCCTAAGGGCTAATGGTTCTCCGTTAGTAAGGCCAAGCACTTAAGTTTTAATTTATATATTTTGTTTTGGGAATTCGTCGTAGTAAGACGAACCTGAAGATACCGGAGAGAGAAAATGCCTAGAAGACGCGTAATAGGTCAACGTAAAATTCTTCCAGATCCGAAGTTCGGATCAGAGCTTCTTGCTAAATTCGTAAACGTAGTAATGCTAGACGGCAAGAAGTCTACTGCTGAAAAAATCGTATATGGTGCGCTAGACGTGGCTGCTGAAAAATCAGGCAAGTCGCACCTAGAAATCTTCGAGTCTGCACTTGATAACGTACGCCCACAGGTTGAGGTTAAATCTCGCCGTGTTGGTGGTTCTACGTACCAAGTACCAGTTGAAGTACGTCCAGTTCGTCGCAACGCACTAGGTATGCGTTGGTTGGTTGAAGCTGCACGTAAGCGTGGCGAGAAATCAATGGGCCTTCGTCTGGCTCAAGAGATGCTTGACGCTGCTGACAACAAAGGCACTGCGGTTAAGAAACGTGAAGACGTTCACCGTATGGCTGAAGCGAACAAAGCATTCGCTCACTACCGTTGGTAATCTGCCCGAGACCTTTAAGAGGATAATATGGCACGTACAACTCCTATTGAGCGCTACCGTAATATCGGGATCTGTGCTCACGTAGATGCGGGGAAAACCACCACCACGGAACGTGTACTTTATTACACGGGCCTGTCTCACAAAATTGGTGAGGTACATGATGGTGCCGCAACTATGGACTGGATGGAGCAGGAGCAGGAGCGTGGTATTACCATTACTTCTGCTGCGACCACGTGTTTCTGGAAAGGGATGGATGCTCAGTTTGATGAGCATCGTATAAACATCATCGATACTCCCGGACACGTAGACTTCACCATCGAAGTAGAACGTTCATTACGTGTACTAGATGGGGCTGTAGTCGTATTATGTGCTTCATCAGGTGTACAACCACAAACGGAAACCGTTTGGCGTCAGGCGAACAAGTACGAAGTACCTCGCATGATTTTCGTCAATAAAATGGACCGTACCGGCGCAGATTTCCTCGCCGTTGTGGATCAGGTGAAAAAGCGTCTTGGCGCTACGCCTGTGCCAATTCAGCTACCAATTGGTGCTGAAGATGAATTTAAAGGTGTTATTGATCTCATCAAGATGAAAGCAATCAACTGGAATGCTGAAGACCAGGGGATGACTTTCAATTACGAAGAGATCCCGGCAGAACTTCAGGAGCTGGCAGAGGAGTGGCGCGCAGAGCTACTCGAATCTGCCGCAGAAGCTTCTGAAGAGCTAATGGACAAATATCTTGAAGAAGGTGAACTGAACGAGGCCGAAATTAAGGCCGCGATCCGTCAGCGTACATTGAACAATGAAATTGTTCCAATGACCTGTGGTAGTGCGTTCAAAAACAAAGGTGTTCAGGCTGTGCTTGATGCTGTTGTTGAATACATGCCATCTCCAACTGAGGTTAAAGAGATCCAGGGTATCCTGGAAGATGAAAGCGAAGCAACGCGTCCTGCGGACGACAGCGCACCGTTTTCTGCTCTGGCGTTTAAGATCGCCACCGACCCATTTGTTGGTACGCTTACCTTCTTCCGAGTTTATTCCGGCACAGTAGGTCAGGGTGACTCGGTTTATAACCCAGTTAAAGGCAAAAAAGAGCGCTTTGGACGTATCGTTCAGATGCACTCTAACTCGCGTGAAGAGATCAAAGAAGTTCGCGCCGGGGACATTGCTGCTGCAATTGGTCTCAAAGACGTTACCACAGGTGACACGCTTTGTGCCCATGATGCTGTTATCACGTTAGAGCGTATGGAATTCCCAGAGCCTGTGATTTCAGTGGCAGTAGAGCCTAAGACCGTTGCTGACCAAGAAAAAATGGGTATCGCGCTGGGTAAACTGGCGGCGGAAGACCCGTCTTTCAGAGTTGAAACCGACGAAGAATCAGGCCAAACCATTATTTCAGGTATGGGTGAACTCCACCTGGATATCATCGTAGATCGTATGAAACGTGAATTCAGTGTTGAATGTAACGTAGGTAAGCCACAAGTTGCTTATCGTGAAACGATCCGCGGTTCGGTTGAAGCCGAAGGTAAATTCGTACGTCAGTCAGGCGGACGCGGCCAGTACGGTCACGTTTGGTTGAAGCTCGAGCCTATGGATGTTGCTGATGAAGACGCGCCAATTTACGAATTCGTAAACGAAATCGTAGGTGGCACGGTTCCTAAGGAATACATTCCTGCGGTTGACAAAGGCATCCAGGAGCAGATGAAGCAAGGTGTTCTTGCGGGTTATCCTATGCTGGGTGTGAAAGCTACCTTGTTTGACGGCTCGTTCCACGATGTCGACTCAAATGAGATGGCGTTTAAGATTGCCGGCGCAATGGGCTTCAAGAAAGGTGCGCTTGATGCGCAGCCTGTGATTCTTGAGCCTGTTATGAAGGTAGAAGTCACCACCCCTGAAGCAAACATGGGTGATGTCGTTGGCGACCTCAACCGTCGTCGAGGCATAATCGAAGGTATGGAAGACTCATTTGGTGGTCTGAAGCAAGTTAATGCTCAGGTGCCACTGTCTGAAATGTTTGGTTATGCAACCGATCTTCGTTCTGCAACACAAGGTCGAGCTTCGTACTCAATGGAATTTTCCAAGTACGCAGAAGCGGCGAAAAACGTTGCTGACGCAATTATTGCAGCTCGCGCTGTTAAGTAATTTTAGTTCGGTCCGGTCTTAGGGCTGGACTTTAATTTCTTTATAGGAATTTTGAAAATGGCAAAAGAAAAGTTTGAACGTTCGAAACCGCACGTTAACGTTGGTACTATCGGCCACGTTGACCACGGTAAAACTACCCTAACTGCAGCAATCACTAACGTACTTGCAAAAGTATACGGTGGTGAAGCGAAAGACTTCGCATCAATCGATAACGCTCCAGAAGAGCGTGAGCGTGGTATCACAATCTCAACTTCACACGTTGAGTACGACACACCAACTCGCCACTACGCGCACGTTGACTGTC
>NZ_JAKGBD010000013.1:0-145969 GCF_021532535.1 Pseudoalteromonas sp. DL2-H2.2
TCCGATGTAGAGAAATACATCAGGTATTACAACAAGATCAGACTGCACAGCTCACTGGATGATATGAGTCCAATTGAGTATGAAAATTACAAAAAGAAAGTGTCCGGTTGGACTTGACCAGTACACATCATAGCAATAATCAGGAGTTTGAATTCGCATATCCAAATTTATGGGATCTTTAAAAACTCTAAACCCTTCAAGATCTTCGGGTAAACGAGCTCCCAAGAAAAGACCTTTCAAAAAGACGTCTTGCGTGTAAACCTGTTGAACCAAATCCAGTTCTCGTTTTACTGAATCAGAGCCTATTTCTTGATAATTGAGCAGCATTGCTGGCTTTCCTTACCCTGATTCACAAGTGATAAGTTGGTCAAATCGAAAGGTAATAACCCAAATCTACTTACCACCAGTGACGCTAAAGTGATTATGCTATTCACCGAGATGATATAGCTCCATGCATTGCTCTGGTGTCCCGCCATCTTCAGGTAAAGGGCCAACCCAACCGCCCGGCATACCACCAAGCCGGTAGCAATCGAGCAGCCTTTTGCAAATAGGCGAATTGTCTAAGCCTCCAAATATTACGGCATCCACGATCGTTACGAAATGTTCATCTACAATATCAGGTATTAAGTGGTGAAATATATACTCAACATTAGTGCTGGTTAATGAGAATGCGTGTTGCATTACCCGGTCATGTTCTTTGGTGCGCAGAGCTGATATTCGCTCATGGAAAAAGTCGCCAAAGCAGTCACTAAGTACTTTTTTATACTTTTTCTTTCTAGCAACTCTTGTATTGAAATCAGAATACACTCCCTCGTACATAACCCGGCCTTGTTCTTCGTCGAGAATATGTGGAAGGTTCTTAAAATCCCATTTTTCCGGTTCATCGTTACAATAGTCAGGTGTCTGAATGCGAAAATCCAAATTAATCGGGTCTTTAAATATTCGAAACCCCTCTAAATTCTTCGGTAAAGATGAACCTAAAAAAAGCCCTGACAGAAACAGGCCATTTTCACAAACATGTTCGATACGTTCCAGATCTTCTCTAATAGACTCCAAGTCTATACTTTGATAATCAAATAGCATTAATTACGCCTTCTATCTATTGCAGGTCTAAGAACCTTTATCCATTTATCTTCTGTTGCACCATGCTTTTTCATTAATGGCGGTTCATTCATCTCAAGATGAATCTTAGCACGTTCAATCACCTCTATTAGCATTTCCCTCTTAACTTCTTTGCTGTGATTGGAAGCATGAATTTCATCTAGTATTGATGTCATTGCTTTGTTGTACCTAGGATGAGCACCATGTAACTGTTTATCTGATTTGAGGTCCTCTTTATAGGCTCTATTTGCCTTTATTACTTTGCCATTGATTGAGTCACTTAAGTTGAAGTCTAGGTCTTTAATGAGCTCATGTTTGTTACCAGCAGTCCATGGTATAACGTGATGGACATCCTCATCAGACTTTCTGTTAGGAAAGTGTTTTTTCAGGTCGTCATGTACACCTGTATTCCCACTAAACGCCTTACTTGTATCCACCCCTTGCAGCCAGGGATCGATAGGGACATCTGATTTTGGGGCTGAGTATTTGCCGGGTTCCAGCGTGCCTTTTAGTTTTCCGCCGGGAGCATTCTTTGCATAATGTTCTAAGTCGTCGGCCCAAAGGTGCTTGCCTTTTTCTCTGAGCTTCTGAATGGCTTTCTCAAAATGCTTATTGCCAGGGATCAGCCTGTCGAGTGTTAAGTCAATTAATCCGTCGGTTGCCAGCTCGGCCAGCATGTCAGCAGCTTCGGCTTTGTTGCCTTTTTTAAGTGCTTTACCAAATTTAATCAGCGCCCTGCCGGTATCCACGGTATCAACGATGCGCATGCCAACAACAATGCCAGCCCCAACCTTGCCAAGTGCTTTAACTAATTTATCAACAGCGCCCAGCGCGTTATGTTCTGCAGCATTTTCAGATGCATTGGCAGCGATATTAACATCGGCATTGAGTAATAACGCAGACAGGCCACCCATCAGCTTGGCGATATCAATACCCGCAGCTCTTAAGTTCAATATCTCCGCTTGTTGAGTCTGCCAATAGCTAAGAATGTCTTCCTGTGTTAAATCGGGATCGTTGGCGTAATTAAGTGACGTACCCAGCGTTCTCTTTACTTTCTCAATTCGAGCATCAATTTCTTCGCGAGTGAGTTCACCAACATATTCTCCAACCACGCCACCCAGCGCGCCTGAACCGCATGATTTTGAAGAGCCCGACTGGTTCTGGGCTTCAGCGGTTGCCAGCCCAATAACGCAACCCGCAGCTGCATGGGCGACATACTTTATTGCGGTATCAAAATCAGCAGCCTTGATCTGCTCAGCCATCGTTTTACTGAGTTCATTTACGGCAAATGTGCCCAGTGAGCTTACGAACTGATCTTTGAAGCTGGCCAGATCGCCGCCATTAATAATGGTCGATATTCCTGCCCTGACAGTGGACGTCACCAATGCTTGTGTCGCCTGATTGGCGATATCAATGGCTTGCTGACTTTCAAAAAACACAGACCCTACATCCGCGTTGCCGAAGAATGGAGAGTTAGTGAACGCTTCGCTGTTCAGAACACCCGCGGTTGCCATTGAAATAGCCAGAGATCGTAGGCCTTCACTGGAATAGATTTTCTTCATCGCGCCATCGAGGCCTTCACCATTGGCGATACTGGTTGCAGCCTGAGTGGCCAGAGTTACTGCACCGGCCTGCATGGCGGCGCCTGAGATCATACCATTTAACGCAGGACCAATCGCATTAGTGCCAGTACCAATCCACCCTGCACCAGCCGGCCCCATCGCCACAGATACCGCAATGGCTATAATGGCCATGGCTGCGGGGCTGAGGGTGCTTTTGTTTTCATGCTTGTGAATTTCAACCAGCTTTTTATAAGCAAGGTCGATGTTCCCCGCAAACTCCGGATCGTTATGCAGGTCTGACATCCAGCTTAGGCTTTCATCACCGCTAAATGCGTTCAATGTATCCTGGAGTGTCTCTCCTTCATACTGCCCCAACTCCAGCGTCACGCCATGCGTTGCATGAACCTTAACCCCGCCAATGATTTCGTTATATACCGCTGTATCGACCGTATCCTGTATGGTTTCGGTCTTGATTTTCCAGGTGCCTTTTTTGACCTTGTTATAGAAGTAATGGTCCTGCTCTGTGGCCAGTAGCAGATTTACCCGGCCGTTGCGGGCATCAATACTGGTGCCGGTGCCTGAGGTTATTTGTGTGGCCTTTAGGGTGATATCACCAAATTCAGAGGCAATTCGAACACCTTTACCGGCCTCCAGCGCTGAGCGGATAGCAATGGTCTGGAACTCTTGCTCTTCTTCTGTGGTTTTACCCCACTTGCCACTTTTGCTGCTCTGTGACTGGTTGAACTCGTTCAGAATATACACACCCTGACCCGCCAGAATATCAATCACGCCCTGATCGGCATGCAGCTCTGCGGCTTTAAGCTCAATCGCACCAGAGGCCATCAGGTAAATGCTGTCGTTGGCGGAGAGTTTGGTGGTCAGGTGTTCAATTTCACTGCTTGTGTGGTCGTATTTGCCAACGGGCGCGTTGTTCACGTAGCTGGTTTGCTGAGAGAGCAGGCGAATATTGCCATCGGCACGCAGGCTGATGTTATTGCCACTGATGGTGCCGCCCTGAACAACAAGGTCGCCCATACTGTAAATGCTGATGTTCTCACCATTCACAGACGCTATCTGGCCAAATCGGGTGCCTTGCTCATAGCGATTTGAAAAGCGGTGTACCAGGGTTTTTTGTTCATACTGCCCGGCAATAATCCGTACATTTTGTGCGGCGCTGAGGTTACCGGAGTGGTTTCTGAGCGTGCCGCCAACAAACAGGTTTAGGTCGCCGTCTGAGGCCACTTGTGCGCCTGGGTTGACAGTTAAATCGCGGGCGGTTCTCAGATAGGTATTTTTGCCAATGCGTAAAGTACCGCTATTGACGGTAATATCTCTGAAGTTGACATCACTACCGGTAAATTCGGCCAGGTGTCCGTTAACAGAGCGCGTCTCTATCGTCGTTGCACTGAGGTGAACAACCGGAGACAGCACTTGTTCTCCGTTAATTTCTCTCAATTCAGGCCAGATAAAATCTTTGCCAAAGCTGTCATAAACAGATTTGGAAACTTTCTCACCAAAGATTATGCCACCTTTGCCAGCCAGCTCGTAGGCATTTTGATAGAGCTGGATTATCTGGTCGGTTTCATCAGCATAGGCCGATGAGATCAGGTTGCGGCCCAGCTCAGCATAGATTTGGGAGCGGATCAGGCGCGTCTGTACAAAGCGGTCACCCACTTGCTTTGCCAGTGGGTAATTCGGCAAGATAACTTTGACGCGACCATTCATTATAGGAATGTACTGAGGTGCAGGCAACGCGTGCTTTCTGTTTTTAAGCAAGGTCTGATGGAAACCAGCAATGGTTTGAGCTGCCTGAGCCCGGGCCTGCTCAACAATATGCTCTGACTTCACATACTGAGTCTGGCTGCCAGAGGTTTTTGTGAATGTTGGTGAGCTATTGAGCACATGCGCCGCATCTAGCTTGTCAAACGCGTTATAGGCGTAAGCCAGGGTTGGTAAGCTCATCTGCCCCAGCAGCATAAAAATGTTCACATAGGCTATTGCCTTTTTGTAAAAGGGGACTGGTTTATCTGGTGTCTCATTTTTGTTCATACTGACCTCCTTTTACTGCGCAGACATGAGTTCTGTTACATTGACCGTTAAACTGTGTGTGACCGCGATAGTCGTACGCTTGTTGTCACATTTCATGTCACACGCTTTTTCAATATAAATTTGGTAGTGATAACGAATGGCCACTTGATCACCGTCGCCAATCACCACAACATCCTGATAGCTATAATTTTGTGGGGTACAGGAATACAGATCGTCACTACCGGGTTGTGTGTCACATCGAGAGTCTTTGGAGCGGGTTGGCAAACGTGTACTGGCATAACGTTCGGCGGCTTCGTTCAGTGCCGTAAAGGTATGTCCAGTGCCGCCAAAATCTGAGTCGGAATTAAATCCTATCACTGTCGACAGTGGCACCCTCAAGGTGTCATATGTATCGCAATTTCTTTCTTCAATCAGACCATGCTCAACCATTCGATACCCGTCACATCGATACAAATGCACCAGAACCACCGTGCCCTCATCAATGATCCGTGGTGCGTAATACCCCTCATAAGTATCTTCATCTGTTCTGCTGACATATTGCTGAAAATATTCGTTAATTTTGTCTCGGAGGTTGCAATCATCAGAGTCCACGTTGGTCTGTGAAAACTGGCTTTGCGTGTCTACATTCGGGTTAATACCGTATACATTGCCATGTATCGATAGCAGCGTTTCCCCTTCTACTGAGGTGGTTGCATGAGTATTGGACTGCCCGCCGTCACAAATACGATGAGCAACGCATGTTGCAGTCACTGACCGGGCAATAGGCACAGCTACTATGTGCAGCGCCAATAAGTGCGCTGCGGCAATGCAACTCCAGCATGGTTACCTCACGGTAGTACTGTACAGGTCTCCCCCTCTCGAAGGTGTAAACTCTTCGTTAAATTTATCAGTCGACCCCTGAAGCACGAACACAGCGGCTGACGCAACCTGAAGAACACTAAACCTTGGTGCTTTTTACCTATAAAACACCGAACATCATGTCTTTTAGTACCTATTTAAAGCCAGATTTGTCGTGACAGTCCTCCCAAAATAAAAACTTTGAACCCCATGGTACGACGCCACACAGCCTGAAAAGCGAGTGATGGTTTACTTATTTAATTTTTTATTATCACTTTCTTTACAATACTGTTTTTTGTGATTACCTTTGTACCTGTGCGAAATTTATTCAATAACGTTTTATTCTAAAAATTATTCAACAACAAGTGAAAAAGGAACAGCAATGAAACTCACCTATCTTGTCTCTGCGCTAGGCTTACTCTCTACCGCGGCACTGGCTCAAAACACCGCGCCACTGACGGAAGCACAAATGATGCAATACACCAGCAAGGCCAGTAAGGCCATCATTGGTGCCCGTGCCGATGCCAATATTTCGCTCGGTCAGGAATTTGCCACGCTGAGCAGCACAGGCAGCACGGTTATTACCCGTACTATCAGCCACCCGGATGCCAGCTACATCAAACTGCACTTCAAAAATGTCAATCTGGCCAATGGCGGCAAGCTGGTTGTGCGCTCGGTTGATGGCAGTGAGCGTTATGAGTACACCGAAGCGAATATGCGTGCCGCAACGGTTAACAGCAAGCTGGGCGATGACGGCGTAAGCAGCTTCTCGGCGATGTCTATCTCTGCCGACACCGCAGTAGTTGAATATACTCCGGGCAGCGCGTCTGGCTCAGAGCAGATTGCGACCCAGGCGATGATGCCAGCCGTTATTGACTTCTACGACCACGGCACCGAAAACACCCCGATGATGGAAGCCATGAATACGTCAACGGATGTGGGCATTGAGTCGACCTGTGGCGTGAATGAACGCCGTGACGTACAGTGCTGGGCAGGTTCAAACCCAACAGAGTTTGAGCGTACTCGCCCGGTTGCTCGCCTGCTGATGAACGGCAGCGGCCTGTGTACCGGCTGGCGTGTTGGCCCGGACAACCGCATGTTCACCAACGAACACTGCGTGGGTTCGGCGTCTGAGCTGGCGAATACTGAAGTATGGTTCAACTATCAGCACACCAGCTGTAATGGCTCAAACCTTGAAACAGTCGTGAAAGTCACAGGTAAAGACTTCCTGTCTTCTGACTACACGCTCGACTACACCCTGTTCACCATCAACGAGTTCAACAAAGCCCAGCCGTTTGGTTACTTTGGCCTGGATGTTCGCGATGCCACTCAGGGCGAGCGCATCTACATTCCTCAGCACGGCGCTGGTAACCCTAAAGAGCTGGCGATTGAATCTGATCAGAACAGCAACGGCCTGTGTCAGGCAGACGTGGTGACAGCGAACGGTCGTGGCACAGGCACAGACATGGGCTACTACTGCGACACCATCGGCGGCTCTTCTGGTTCACCGGTACTGGCGGCGGCAAGCAACAAGGTCATTGCACTGCACCACTTTGGTGGCTGTACTAACCAGGGCGTTAAGATCAGCAAGATCTGGCCTCAGGTATCTAGCCACTTCAATGGGATCCCGGATGGCGACAACAACAGCGAGCCAACTCCCACCGCAGACTTCACAGCCAGCTGTACTGAACTGGCGTGTAGTTTTGACGGCAGCGCTTCAAGCTCACCAAACGGTGCTATCTCTCAGTATGAGTGGAGCTATGGTGACAGCGGCACTGGATTCGGTGCAACCGTCAACCACACGTATGCCGCAGCGGGTAACTACACCGTCTCACTGACTATCACAGACAACACCGGCGCCACTGCAACCACAACGAAAGAAGTGCCAGTGTATGGCCCGGGTGGTGAAGATCAACTGCAAAAAGGCGTTGCCAAAACAGGCCTGTCGGCAGCACAAGGTGAAATGGTATATTTCTACTTCGATGCACCAGCTGGCGCAACCAACATCACCTTTGATATTTCAGGTGGCAGCGGTGATGCAGACTTGTACGTACGCAAGGGTGAGCAACCTACAACACAAGCCTATGACTGCCGCCCTTATCGCTGGGGTAACACGGAAAACTGTACACGAAACGACGGTGCTGGCCGTTACTGGGTCGGTATTCGTGCCTATAACGCTTATTCAGGCCTGAGCCTGGTTGCAAATTACCAGTAATACTGCGTTAAACTTTTCTCCCCAAAAGGCAGCCTCCGCTGCCTTTTTCGTTATACCAATTTGCTTGATTAAGTGTTCTATTTTGAGGCGAGAAAATAGGGTCGATAACACCGCTCACGCGTCCTGCTATCGCTGAGGTACCTACGTCCATGTAGGCAAGGCAAAAATTTTGCTATTTAGTTGTTCTAAATGAGAAATTTTTAACACAGTTAGCGTCATATTTGCTCCTTCAAATTGAACAGGTATTAAGTGAAATTGGTATTAATTAAAGCGCATACCACAGCCCCAGCCAGGCGCGTAAGGTATCGTCGGCCAGGTCGCTTTCTACCCGGGCAATACCCAAATCAAAGCGCAAGTCGGTCACCCCGGCAGGTGCAAACCAGTTTGCCCACCCCAGCGCCTGCTGGCTCAACTCGAGCTGCCACTTCACGCCGTAACTTTTAGCAATGCGCTGACCATCAAAACGGTGATGTTTGATAAACACTCTGGGCTGTCCGAGCTTCCAGCTGGATGCCAGCTCATAGCCATAATAATGTCGGCCCGTTGCAAACTGAAACGGCAGCTCAGGGCTTAATACCAGATCGCTGCGTGTACGCCCGCTCAGCAAGTTGTTATCAAATCCGCCAAGCCGCATGGCCTGCGAGGTACGATACTGAGACTGCACACCCACAAACCAGGGCCAGTCCCAGGCTTTGCCAAACCCCTGCCAGTCATAACCATGCCCTGTGGCATCGCCACTGAGCAACCCACCCTTTACCCGATACCCCAGCGCAAAATCCTGGCGGTAGTTATGCCACCCGTGATCTAACCCGGCCCACTGTGTGGTGTTGGCCTGCTGGCCGTCATCATCGTAGTGGGTGATCGCGGCAAAAGGCGCAATGGTCAAGGTATCAAAGCGCCATTCATGACTCAGGCGGCTACTCATTCCCATGCCATTTAATCTTGCCAGCTTCGCCTCACCGTGCTGACGGTGGCTATCAAAACGATAGTCGCTCAGGTGGGCATCAAAACGCCAGTCTCCCGAACGGTAGCGCAGGGCCGCAAAGCTGCCATTAAGCACATTATCGCTGCTCTGGGCCAGCCCCAACTGCCAGGACAACTGTTGTAACAGATCGCTGCCTTTTAGACCGACACTCAGCAGCTCACTGCTGGCCGTACTGGCCTGGGCTGATATGGCCGCCGACGCGTTTTGCGCCAGCCATTGATAGTCACTGTGCGTCACAGCCGTATCATCGGGTTCATAGATCTGCGCATCGGGTAGCACCACCGGATCTGTCTTACCCAGCGGCACCGCAAAATCCTCGCTGAGCGCGGTCACTCGCTGCTCACTGACCTGGCTATCCAGTGCATGTAATCGGGTACCCACAGGCGTAGAGTGGGCATAAAGCAGCGGCTGCGCGGCACGCACTACCAGCTGCTCAAAAACGGCTTGCCCGGAGGTCACCTGATAGAGGCGATTGTGTGTTAAATCGTAACGATAGATGCCAAGCTGAGCGTCCAGCCCGGCGATAAAGTAGATCCCCTGCCCGTCTTGCTGCCAGGCAGGCGCGGTCAGATACTGATATCCCTCAGGCATTGGTACGCGGCGTGTTTCAGCCGATTGCAAGTCTTGTATATACAACTGCCAGTTGCCATTGAGCGCGGTTTTGAGATAGGCCAGCTGACGTCCATCCGGGGCAAGCTGAGGATAGTCGTAAACCGTGCCCAGGCTGCGCTCGCTCAGGGGCGTCACTGTCTGACTGCCTAGCTCAACGCGTACCAGCTCAGAAAAACCATCGCGCACCTGCTCGGCATATAGTGTATCGCCATCAAGCAAGGTAAATCGGCGGATCCCCAGCTCCCTGGTGAGTCGGGTGACCTCGCCTGTCGGGATATGCCAGCGATAAAGATCGTTAACCCGGTTGCCCCGCGCTTCGTTCACCCGGGCACGGGCCACAAAATATAAGGTCTCTTTATTCTGCCACTGCGGATACTGTGCCCCGGCAAAATCAATAGCGGCCAGCTGTGCCACCCGTTCACGCTTAAACACAGCGGGCGGCTTATCTTTTATGTCTTGGGGATCGGCATCTATAATCGCTTGCTGTGCGCTCTCAAAGGCTTTTTTTGCTGCGCTATTTTCTTCGGTTTTATACACTCTGAGCCAGCGCTCGCCATCCCGATTGCGTTCAGTGACTGCCAATTGCGTCCCATCGGGGGATAACACAGGGGAGCTTGCCGCGTAGTCAAATTCGAGCCATAAGGGGCTGTTCAGCACGCTCAGCGAGCGCTCTTCGGTCATCGCCAGATAGGTGTATTCGGCAATAAAACGACGATACAACTGCGCCGCACTTTGCCCAAATACGCCTTTAAAAGCACTTTCAAAGCTGCGCTTGTGCACCCCGTGTACACGCGTCCAGACGCCGTCCAGCGTTTCTTTACCGTGATTATCCTCCAGCCAGGCCAGAAAGCGCACGCCCAGCAAATAAGCCATGGCACTGGAGCGATAACTGCCATCCCCATTGCTCAGCGCGCCGTAAGACAACAGCGCCCCCTGGCGGGCAAAGGCGCGCAGTAATGCCTCGCTGTAGTTATCGTAAAGACGGCCACGCCCCGTCAGTCGTGATTCCAGCAAAGTGGCATAGCCTTCGGCCACCCAGCGGGGCAACACGGCACTGGACAGGTCATAGATATCGAACCAGTCACGCAAATGCTGACGCCAGCGACTACGACTGGGCTGAGACAAGTGCACCAGATGGATATATTCATGGAGGATCAGCAATTGCTGCCAGCCGGGGCTATTCGCAATGACGGAGTCCGACTGAGGCGGCGTGGTAAACAGCGCCATTAAAGGGCTGTCGGTACTTGGCAGGGCAAACCCGTTGGCGCCATTGATGGGATCAAACACCACTACATCGGCAATGCTATCCAGCGCCCGACCCTGCTGCTGTAGCACCAATGTTCTGACCAGTTCCAGCTCTGTGGCGGCAGAGCGCGCCCAGGCCTGCTGAGCCGGGGTATAGTGCACTCTGAAATGCTCGGTATGAAGTGTTTGCCAGTCACTGGCACGCGTGTGGGTAGTGAATATCAGTAACAACAATGTAGCGTACCATGCCACAAAGTGGGTCGTCGTCAAACGCACAGCCATGCTCATCCTCGATTGAGTGATCCTAAACAGACTTAAGTATGACAAACAATGTGCTTGAAAATCAGTAGGTATTTATCTTTTGAAACACTTTAAAACAACTTGGGTTAGGCCTTGGGTTAGGCCTTGGGTTAAACCTTAGGTACGCCTTAGGTTATGCCTTAGCTCAGGCATCTGTGTGCTTATCCGATGAGCCTATCATGTGCAATATCCCCCCCGCCACAGCAAACACCGCCAGTGCGGCGGGCAAACTCAACCCGGCGTAAATCTTAGCCAGTGCCAGGATGCCCGCGCTGCTCCAGGCAAGCAATACCCTGAGTTTGGCCGTCATCAGACTGGCCAGCCTGAGCTGGCTGACACACGCAGTCGCGATAATAAATAGGATTAAAGGAATTAAAACCAACACAGTCCACTCCCGGGTCAGGGTTTGCTGGCCTTATAATACGGCGTCAGCGCAGGTTAAGATCAGTCTGATCTTCATTATACGCAAATGATAACTATTATCAACTAGGTAAAGTCATCTTGATCACCGCGCCTGATCGCTCACCTTCGTTGACATTGGCCACCTCGAAGTGGCCATCATGGCATTCGATCACGTGCTGGCTGAACGTCAGGCCGATACCCTGACCATCGACCTTGGTGGAGTAAAACGGTGTCAGGACATTGTCGAGATTGGCAAATCCGCCCCCTTCGTCTGCAACTTCAATCACCACCGCCGGGCTGAGATAATAGCTGCGCAGGCTCACCCTTTGACCCGCCGGACTGGCCGACTGATTCGCCTCAATGGCATTTTTAACCAGGTTGATCAGCACCTGCTCAAGCAAGTGAGGATCGCAGTGACACTGATGGGCCTGACAGTCCAGATCAATCTGCTGTGTGGGGTGTTGCGTTGTAAACAAATCGCGGACCGACTCAAACAAGGGCCCCAGCTGAGTATTTTGGAGCTGCGGTTCTATGGTTTTGCTTACCTCACCATAACGTGCCACAAAGTGCTGTAAATGCAGGCAACGCTGCTCAATCACGCTCAGTGCCTGTTGCTCTCTGGCGGATGTTGCACGCTCTGCCAGGCTCTGCGCCAGCGAACTGACCGGCGTCAGTGAGTTACGAATCTCGTGGCTGATCACCCGGATCAGCTGTTGCCAGGCCGCCAGCTCTTTCTGCCGTAACGCCTTGGTGATATCGAGCGCCACCAGCAGACTGTGACGGGCCCCCTGCTCGTAAAAGTAGCTGCTGTGGAGCTGCCAGCGGGCCACCTGGGCATGACTGATAAACTGCCAGCCCTGCTGTGCTTCTTCCAGCCCAAGCGAAGTGGCCGTGGCGCCTTTATAGTGTTGCCAAGGTTGTCTATACAAGCTTTCAAATGCTTGATTTGCATAACTTAACCGAGAATCCTCGGTAAACACCAGAATTGGTGCATTGAGCTTGTCGATAAGCTGATAAATCACGAATATCTGTGAGTTATAACGCGATTTCTGATGATGTAACTGCTCGCCCAGGGCAATCAGTTGCTGTTCAAATGCCGCCACCTGGCCGGACTCAAAATGTGGCCGCAGCTGCTGGCTAAAATCCGCCTGCAACATGGCTTCTAGCTGCCAGTGCGCGCGGGAAAAAATACGCTTCAGCTGTGCCAGCCGCTGTTTATGCAGACGCCACAATACCCCGCTGACTGCGCCACTAAAGAGCACAATCTGCCACCAGGGCAGCGCCAGTTGCCACAACAGCCCGGACAGCAAAGCCACGATTGTCAGCCCCAGCATGGCCAGATACCAGTGTAAGCTGCGCTCAAAGTTAGCTTTCACTGCGTAACCCGTATTTGTCCAGACGACGATATAAAGAGGACTTGGTTAGCCCAAGTGCTTTAGCCGCCTCGCTGACCTGCCCCTGATGGAGCGCCAGTGTTTGCTCAATCAGTGCTTTCTCGACCTCGGCCAGCGTAGCGCCTGGCGCGGGTGATACTGGGTTATGCGCCTGCTCGGGCTTGGGACTGGCTAAACGCAACTGACAGTCGGCAGCACAGATCTGTGCCCCTTCGCTGAGCAATAAAGCCCGCTCCATCACATGACTGAGCTCACGAATATTGCCGGGCCAGCGATACGCCAGCAATGCGGCCTGCGCCTCGTTGTCGAGTGGCTTGGTAGCAAGCTTATAACGCGCCGCATGACGCGCCAGCAGATGCTCTGCCAGAGGCACAATATCATCCAGTCGGGCACGCAGTGGCGGTAATTCAAAGGTAAAAGTATTGATGCGATAAAACAGATCGCTGCGAAAACGCCCTTGTGCCACATCCTGCTCAAGGTCGCTGTTTGTCGCACAGATAAGGCGAATATCGGCACGTTCGGTACGGCTGCTCCCGACCCGTTCATATTCACCGCTTTCCAGCACCCGCAGCAGTTTGGCTTGCTGGGTCAGGGGAATGGTCGCCACCTCGTCGAGGAATAAGGTGCCGCCACTGGCCAGCTCAAAACGGCCACTACGCTGTGACTTGGCGTCGGTAAAGGCCCCTTTGGTGTGACCAAACATTTCACTTTCGAATAAGCTTTCCGGGATCGCGCCCATATTGACGCTGATCAGCGGCCCGCCACTGCGTGCCGACTGTTGATGGAGCGTTTCCACCAGATGGCTTTTACCACAGCCACTTTCGCCACACAGCAACACACTGGCATCTGTGGCCGCGATCCGCTGCAGCTTGCCAAGCAGCGTTTGCATTGCTGCAGAGCGCCATGAATAAGTGGGTAACGCTACTTCAGACTCCAAAGTGTTACTGCGCTTTGCCTGCAATACACTGAGTTTACTCTGCTTGCGGATGGCATCCAGCAGTTGCGAGTTTTGCCAGGGTTTTTCAATAAAATCAGCAGCTCCCAGACGCATTGCCTCGACAGCCAGTGTCACGCTGCCCCAGCCGGTCAGGCAGATCACCGCGGGTGGCCGGGGCTGAGTCTGTAGCCAGCTCAGAAAGGCCAGCCCTTCATTACCGGATGTGGTGTCCCGCGTGAAGTTCATATCCAGCAAAATGAGTGCTATCGGTTTACAGCTCAGAAATTGCTTAGCGACCTCCGGGTGCTCGGCTTCAAACACTTCAAAACCATGATCTTCTAGCAAAAATGCAGCGCTTAGTCGCACCTCTGGGTTGTCATCAACAATCAGTACTGCCATCGTATTCCCTGTTCGTTTATCACTGTGTGCAGAATACGGGAAATTGGCAAAGACGAAAAGCACCTGACAGGCGCTTGTCTTCTCTGTGGCTTGTATTGGTAAGTTGGGGGCGCCGAGCTGGGGGCGCCGAGCTGGGGACGCCGAGCTGGTCACTGCTGACTGACTTGTTTGCTGAGCATTCAAACAGCTATATGGCTTTAAGTAGTTCCCGTGTCGAGCACGGGATGACGAAGTGTCGAGTGTAAGATGGCAGTGTAGGGTTTCATCGCAAACGGCGCTACACTCGATAAAGAAGCCCATTTCATCTCACGCAAAGGCCGCGTAAAAACATGATTTTACAAGGTATCTGCGAAGCACACTGTCATCCCGGCCCGCGAGCCGGGATCTGCTCACCCGCAACTTAGATGGTCATTCAACCTAAATACTGAAGTCATTTCAAACTCGGGGTGGTAAATATCGTTCATACTGAGTGGCGCAGCGTTCCAATGTGGTATCCACAAAGACGTGTCATATAGCGACGAGTGGATGCACATCCATGTGGGAGGCGTCTGGTTCGGCCATCTCGATAATTGCTCCTGCATTATTCTACTTCCCCACATATATGTGGGTCCACGGCCTCACGTTCGCAACTAATCTTGCTGCGCGCACTCGCAAGACTCGAGACGTTGCTCACCCTTGCGCAAAGGCCGCGCTAAAGCACGACTTTGCACGATCGCTGCGAAGCGTTGCTTCGGTCTTACTGAAGCCAACAGAGTTTGGTGGTTAGGGTGTGGGAGTCACCCGGGGCCAGGGTGACGGCGTCGTCCATCACATTAGCCGCTTCAAGGCACAGCATAGTGTGATATTCGTCATCACGGAAGTTGCTCAAACGTTTCGACTTTTCTATCCAGGGGTTCCACAACACACAGGAGCTTGAGTGCTCGCGGCCGACGTGAATCTTACCATCGGGCGTTTCAATGACTTGTACTTCAGGTGCCTGGGTGTAGACCATATCGGTTTCGCGGGCAAAAGTGACCACTTCATCCTGAGTAAAGGGTCCTTCACCAAACTCGATATACTTTGCGCCCTGTAAACCATCCACTCGGGTTTGCGCAATTGCCGGGGTTGGAAAGTAAGTATGCAGCGCCTGAGTCAATGAGAAGGTTTCGCTGCCGGTGTTGGTATTAGTGAGTTTGACTTCAAGCTGATCGCTGAGCACAAACTCGACCGTCAAACTGGATTCATGGGGCCAGAAGGTGCGATCTATGCTGACCATTGGTAAAGACAAGACAATGCGGATAGCCGACTCGTCTTCTTCAACCCGCTCTGCACGCCAAACCTGCTTGCGCGCAAAACCGTGTGCCGGCCAGTCGGGCTCAGCATGTACACCAAACCAGGGCCAGCAAATCGGGATACCGCCACGAATAGACTGACCTTCGAGATAGGTTTCGTCCTCGGAGACCCACAGCAGGTTTTTCTTCCCTGCTGGAATAAATTCGGTGATCTGTGCACCCTGAAGATAAATTTTGGCCTGACACAGCGGTCCGTTAACGTCAAAATACTCCAGGCCGGACTCGGTACGTGCCAATTTTACTGAGGCAGAAAGTTCCATATAACACCTATTTTTAAACTAAAACTGGCACTACCTTACCTAAAATGTCTGGGCGGCGTAAGAGCCACCCAGCGAATATGAATGATATTCATCACGTGGGGCTGCCATCACACTTTAAACTGGCCAACCAGCTGGGTTAATTGCTCGGACAAACGCTGCATTTTATCGCCATTTTCGCTGGTGTTATTCGCCACATCGCTCACGCTGTCTGCAGCATTTTTTATTTCAATTACATTGCGGTTAATGTCTTCTGCAACGTGCTGTTGCTCCTCCGCTGCGGTGGCAATTTGCGTGTTCAGATCACTAATGGTCTGAATAGACTGAGTGATTTCGCTAAACTGACTTTGCGCAGAGCCGGTCAGCTCGACCGTTTTGTCTGTGCGGGTCAAACTGCTGCGCATATCCTGCGATACGCCTTCTGTCATTTTTCTCAACTTGTCGAGCTGCGAAGCAATTTCTTCGGTCGACTCTGAGGTGCGCTGCGACAACGCCCTGACTTCGTCGGCAACCACCGCAAAGCCACGACCATGCTCACCCGCCCGGGCAGCCTCAATGGCAGCATTCAACGCCAATAAATTGGTTTGTTCGGCAATCCCCCGGATCACGCTCAGGATCGACATAATGTTCTCACTTTCACTGTCCAGCTGGTTAATGTCTGACGTGGCCCGTTTGATCACATCCGACAGCGCCGCCACACTGTCTACCGCTTCCGTCATCACAGACTGGCCCAGCTCCGAGGCTTGCTGGGTTTGCGTTGCTAAGTCGGCGGCATTGGCACAGCTGGACGCCACTTCGTTAGCAGTCGCCGCCATCTGATTAATGGCCGTTGCTGCCATTTCCAGCGCCTGTTGCTGCTGGGCGGTGGAGCTGGTCAGCTCTTCCGACTCCGTCGCCGTCGCACGCGCGGTTTGATTGAGCTGCTGGGCACAGGCGTTAATGTCAATCACCAGTTGCGCTATCAGGTTGAGAAAGCTGTTAAAGCTATCGGCCAGCTTGCCGGTTTCATCTTTGCTGTCGACTTGCAAACGCTGGGTCAAGTCTCCCCCACCCTGAGAAATGATGGTCAGGCCATCGCTGACTTCTACGATAGGACCGGATAATACATGCGCAATGTAATTCGCCAGCACCACAAACAAGGCCACCAGCACCACGCTGAGGACCACCAGCGTCCAGGTCATGGCATTGGCTGCGGACATCACTTCGCTTTGCTCCACGAAGGCAATGAACTTCCAGCCCAGTTTCTTTGAGGTATAAATGCTGGCAAAGTAGTCGACGCCTTCAATCTGGATTTCATATAAGCCAGACTGATTGGCAGCAAGGGTCTTGTACAAGCCATTCTCGACCTGTTTTACGTCTTTAAAGCGGTAGTCGCTGTGTTTGGCATCAACCAGTATTTTACCTGTGTCTTCCACCAGCATTAGGTAGCCGGTTTCGCCCAGTTTAACCTCTCGAATTATCTTGGTCAGCCCCTGCAAAGACACATCCATACCGGTCACGCCAATCTCCCGGCCATTCGATCTAACCGAGCGCACCGTTGATACAATGGCCATGTCATCGGGGGCCCAGTAATATGCATCGGTCATGGTGGTTTTACCACCAGCCGCTTGTCCGCTGCGATACCAAGGCCTTGGCCGCGGATCGTAGTTTGCGCTTACCTCACCCTGTGGCCACTGGATATAGCCGCCTTCGGTGTTACCAAAATAGATATAAGCAATGCCCGGATGGGTATCACCAAAGCGCTCAAATAGGTCATAGGCTGCTTGTTCAACCTCACTGCCTGCGCGGGAGTTCAGCTGACTGGCGGTGCTTTTATTGGTGTAAACCTGCACCTCGCTTTGTGCCCGGGTAAGCTTAGGATTAGTGGCCAAAAACTCCACATTTTTGGCTATCTCATCGAAAAACATGCCAATCCCATTATCAACCTGCAAGGCTTCCCGGCTGCTCATCTCGACAAACTTATCGAGCGCCAGTTGTCGGGTTTGGGTCACAATCAAAACGGCAATAATTAAAATAGGCGAGACGATGGCAACGATAAAAGCCAGCCTGAGCTTTTGCGAAATGGTCATAGGGTGGATTCCTCACTGGGCTAATTAACTGCGCCAACACGCTGAAAATACACATACCGACTGTTGCTAATTAAAGCGCACAATACTAGTCAAAAATATAGTTGATAGTTACGCAACTATCCAAAGATTCAAGGAAATTTCCTTCCACGCACGGCCAATTACTTGGAACCTGGGCTCGAATAGTCTAGGCTATTCAGAGATAATTTATTCTCACTAACTCAAACAAACGGGTGTCCTCCCATGCTAAAACTCTCTCGACTCATGACGGCTCTGTGCGGCGCTATGATGTTGTCTTCTGGCCCTGCCATTGCCAGCGAAGATGAACTGGCACAGCTAAAGAAGCAGCTAGAAATGCTCCAGCAGAAAGTTCATAAAATGGAACGTGAGCAAGCACGTGAAAAAGCACAAGCAAAGGCCGATAAAAAGGCACAGCAGGCGGCGCCTGCCAAACCCAGTATTAAAGTGGGTGGAGCGGTGCGCACCAACCTCAGCCACACCTCCTACGATGACGACAACAAAAATCGCGGCGGTGACTTTGACTTCGATATTTTTCGGCTTAACTTTTCGGGCAACGTAGGCGGCTTTGGCCTCAATGCCGAGATCCGCTTTTTCGACTACATGACCGCCGTCAAATATGCCTATTTACATTATGACTTTGCCAAAGACTGGCAGGCTCAGGTGGGCATGACCAAAGTGCCTTTTGGTAACTGGCCCTATAACTCTCACAATTACTTTTTTAACACCACTTATTATATCGGGTTAGAAGATGACCACGATATGGGTGTGCTGTTTAAGCGCAAAGTTGCCGACAACTGGCAGCTGGACTTGGGCTTTTTTAAGAATGACGAACTCGGTGGTGTGGATGGCTATGTCGAAGATCGCAGCGATCGCTATTCCTACGACATCGTCGGTTTTCGCAAAGCAGGAGACGGCGTATACGATGACCCCACGCAGCCGCTGGGCGAATACAATACCTTTGCGGGTCGTTATGCTTATCACTTCAAGCACAAAGGCGGTACCACAGAAGTGGGTGTGTCGGGCCTGAGCGGCGGCCTGCATGACGGCACCGACAATGCCGGTGATTATATGGCCTGGGCAATTCACCTGAACGGTAACTATGGCCCCTGGAATTTACAATTGCAGCACGGTGAATACGAGTATGACGTCGACACACCAGCCACACGCATGGCGGTTGGCGCGTATGCATTTTTCGATTCTATTGCAGCCGAAGCCACCATGAGCAATGCCAACCTAGCCTACAGCCTGCCGGTGGAGTTTGGGCCTATCACAGGCCTGCAATTCTACAATGACTACGGCATTATCTATGATAAGTCGGACGACAGCGAAGACACCTGGATGAACGTGACTGGCGTGTCACTCTCTGCCGGTGCCTTCTTTACTTATATCGATTATGTGCTTGCGAAGAACCAGCCGTTTGTGGGCGGCTCCATCGCGGGTAACAGCGATGAGACGGAGCGTCGTTTTAATATCAATATTGGTTATTACTTCTAAGCGCCCGCATAGCAGCGGCCCATCGGCTGCTGCTTCCCCCTGCGTTTTAACACTCAGCAACACTACCAGATGTGACCACTGCAATCCTGCCCTGAGATACAATCCGATTCACCCTGCGCAAATTGGTTAAATATTACACGCAACGCAGAAATATTACAGTGGCTACTCGTGCGTGCGTTTTTGGCTATAATGAAAAAAGTAACAGCTAGATAAACCCATGGGATAAAACCGGGAAGGACAGCGATGAAAAAACACGCTCAAAAACTCTTTAACCGTTGCTTCTGGTTGCATCTTGCCGGGATCTTATGCGTCGCACTGGGCTTTATTGGCATGGCCCTGCCGGTCATGCCAACCACCATTTTTTTTATCCTGGCACTGGCCTGCTTTACCCGTTCGAACCCTAAGCTGGCCAACTGGTTACTGGCTCACCCTAAATTTGGTCCCACACTGCATGCCTGGCACACCCATCAGGTGGTACCGGTCAAAGGCAAATGGGGCGCAGGCCTTGGAATGTTGTTTGGGTTCATACTATTGTGTATGACTACAGCGCCCTGGTATGTGCTGCTTGGTGTGGCGCTGACCGAGTTGCTGGTCATGGCCTATCTGCTCAGTAAACCTTCCGAGTTACCTGTCAGCCAATGAAGCAGGTGACTGATGTCAGGTTTTCTGCGTGGCCACATGTTGATTGTGGCTGGTGAAGAGGATCACCATCACTGCACCGCACAGGATCGCAACATCGGCAATATTGAACACCCCCGTTCGCAACTCACCAAGCCCTAGATTAAGAAAGTCGATCACCGCACCATTGTTCAGCACCCGATCAATTAAATTACTTACTCCGCCTGACAACACCAAAGACAGGCCCGTGACTTGATTGCGGTTTAGCTCAGCACCTTTTAGCGTGTACATTAATATCGCTACAAGCAGCAAACCTATCACCCCAATAAACAAGACGCTGCGCAGTGGCGGCGGTAACTC
Source organism: Pseudoalteromonas sp. DL2-H2.2 (assembly GCF_021532535.1). Taxonomy (NCBI): domain Bacteria; kingdom Pseudomonadati; phylum Pseudomonadota; class Gammaproteobacteria; order Alteromonadales; family Pseudoalteromonadaceae; genus Pseudoalteromonas; species Pseudoalteromonas sp. DL2-H2.2. The sequence continues at coordinate 20,186 of NZ_JAKGBD010000013.1, forward strand.
ACTGCCCAGGCTCAGAAACACCCCGCTGTTTTCCCGATATCCCAGGCGCACCAGATCAAACCAGTAGCTGGTCATCTGCCAGCCATTGAGGTAATAGCTGGCAAACCATTTGCTAAGCTGATCCAGGCACAGACCCGCTCCGGCTATCAGTGATACCCAATATATACGCTGTTTTGTTGTCATCATGTGTTGTCTTTGTTTGTTGGCCATAAACCAATATAAAACGCCCATTGTGACATCCCCATGACGGGCAAAGTGAAATCTACATTGTTTAGCAGATCCGAAACACAAGATTACAATTACGCCTAATACTTGCCAGTGCATATCAATTGAGGCAATTTCAGCTACACTAAAACCAGTCTGTAAGTAGGGAGGTTGTTGTGCGCAAGTTGATATTCATGGCACTGTTTTTATGCCTGCTTAACGCCTTCCCGCTCGCTGCAAAACCTATGCTGCTGGGAAGTCATAGCGTGTGGCCACCCTATGTGCACAGCGATGATAGCGGCCTCAGTTATGAGATTGTTGCCGCCGCCTTTGCGCGCAGCGGCGAAACCTTTGCCCTGGAGGTTGCCCCGTTCAGCAGGGCAATGCGGCTAGCGTTAAACGGCGAGATAGACCTGATCCCGGCGCTTTGGTATACCCGCGAAAGATCGGAGCAATTCCTGTTCAGCGACGTCTACTTACACAATGAGCTGATATTTATCTCGCGCGCTGATCAGGCTCTGTCTTTTTCCGGACTAAGCTCTCTGGCTGGCAGACGGGTATGCATGATCCGTGGTTTTGCCTATCAAAACCTGCTTAGCGGACACCCAGATATCAGTGTTATCACACAACTGCATTTAACTGAGTGTCTGCGCCAGCTGGACCTTGGCCGGGTCGATGGTTTACTCGCCGATCGCATTGCAGCGGCCTATGCCATCAGCCATCATTTTCAGCGTGACACCTTTACCTTACACACTCAGGTGGTTGCATCCTGGCCACTGCATATTGGCATTGTCAAAAGCCACCCGCGTGCCCGTCAGCTTATCGCACAGTTCAATCAGGGCCTCAGCGATATCATCGCGGATGGCACCTACCAGAAACTGCGCGCACACTACCCCCTGATCAAAGCAGACCAGCCAGGCAGCACTCAGCCTCAATAAACTCAAGTATTCACACAAACATGTTTTGTACCCGTAACTTCGAGTGAATTATTGCAAGCACTGTCTATAATTTAATCACACTCTCTTGGTCCGTTAACTTAAAACTGATAGAGGTTAAGCGGTTATGCCTTTACCAGTGATACTGTGGCGCGTTGTCGGTGGCTTTATATATGGCAACTTAAGGTCGCCGCTGCACTGTGCCTGAGTATTAAATAATGCTTACAAACAAAGTTGACCGGCAGTACCAGAGAATAATCGAACCTTGGGTGATCTGTTATGCAGCTATTACTTCATCGCGCGTTTATTCCGGTCGTTTTACTGGTTGGACTGCACAATAGTGCCGCTCTGGCCGCAGCGACGCCGCTCACACAACTCAAATCAGCACTGGATCAGGGCCAGTTTGAACAAGCCTACGCACTGGCGCAGTCACACTTCGAAACCGCCGCAGGCGATGCTGAATTCGACTTTTTGTACGCCAGAGCCGCGCTCGAAACGGGCCATTATAACGAGGCCGTTTTTGCCCTTGAGCGCGTGCTTGCTGTCAAGCCTAACCACCAGTCGAGCCTGTACTTGCTTGGCTTAACCTATAACAAGCAAAAGAACTACCCACAAGCAGCCAGCACATTCAACAGCCTGCTCGCGACCTCACTCAGCGATGAATTCAGACAAAGAGTTGAGCGCGCGCTGGATGCCATTGAGGACAATCAGGCCAGTATGGCGCAACAGCTCAAGCATCGGGTATCACTGGCGTTGGGTCACGACAGTAACGTCAACAGTGGGACCACCGATGACCGTATTGTGATTGGCGGCCTGCCAATTTTACTCGATGACAGCAGTCGCGAAGCCTCAGATGCCTTTGCCCGCACCAGCTACCGTTTTGATGGCCGCTGGCAACAAACTCAGCACCAGGCATGGCGGGCCAATATACAACTGTCGGATCAACGCCATCAGGACAGTGATGAATTCGACAGAACCCAGCTCAGCGCCAATGTCAGCTATGTTCAGGATATCGATGACCTGCAGCTTCATGTAGGCGCGCAGTTGGGTGTAATGTCACTCGATTCGGCAACTTATCAGCAGGATGCCGGCGTGTTTGGCGCTCTCAGATATGCCATTGATGAACACTGGGCAGCCACACTGAATATCAGTGCGTTTAACCTCAATAACGTCAGAGACAGCGAGCTCGACAGTCGTCTTTATACCTCCGGGTTCGCCATCAGTCGTGCGGCCCGCAACTGGCTGGTCCGTGTCAGCGCAGGATATACCTGGCAGCCAGCAGAAGAGCCGACAGCAGAGCACTATGCGCGCGATTACGCTCATATAAGCGCCGCTTTGGTATATCGGCTCAATGATGCACACCGCCTTAACGCCAGGGTGCAGTACCGTGATATAGAGCATCGCGCAGCACATCCCTTCTTTTTACAGGTGCGGGACGAAACGCTCCACATCGCTCACCTGGGCTGGGTATACCAGATCACCCCCGCCTGGGGCCTGGAAACCAAGCTGGCTTATTACGACAAAGACAGCTCACTGCAACTGTACAGTTATGATCGCACTGAATGGTCTTTAGGAGTACATTATGATTTCTAATCCTCGCATCCGCTGGCAGCCACTCAGACACGCCACACAGTTGACTTTGCTGCTGTCCAGCTTGCTAACCGCTCATACCAGTATCGCAGCTCCGGCGGGCAAAACCCTGATGTCACGGGGGCAGGTAGTAGCGACCGCCAGCGACAGCGCCGCGCAGCGGACGCTCAAACGCCGCAGCCCGGTATTTGATGTTGATGTGGTCAATACCGGCCAGCAAAGCAATGCGCAGCTGCGTATGCAAGATGGCGCCCTGATCGCGCTGAAAGAAAACACCCAGCTCATTATCAATGAATATACCGGCGCTTCCGAGGAGGATGGCTCGGTGGTGATGGAGCTGGTAACAGGCGGGTTACGCACCATCACGGGTAAAATAAAAGGCAATAAAGACAATTACCAGCTACGCACCCCGGTGGGCAGTATCGGGATCCGTGGCACCCACTATGAAGTGGAATGGCAGGGCGATACCTTACTGCTGGCTGTCTGGGATGGCACCATTGAGGTGGATATCAATGACGAACCATTACTGCTGGGCCAGGAAGGGAATTTCTCCTTTGCCACGGTCAGCCAAAGTGGCGAAGTCACTCCGCTGCTCGCGCCACCACAACAACTGTCACGCCTGACACCCAGCGCTCAGGCAGCCGCCGGCGGCAGCGATCCGGATGCACAAGACGATGCCGCTAATACGTCAGACACCAGCGAGTTGGATGATGCCCCTGGCGAGACAACTACACTGGCCATAGCACAAGCTCCGGTTGCCACGGCTCCCGCCTCTGAAGCTGCTTTTGAAGCCGCCTTACCGGATGTTGGCCGTGATATCTCAGAAAACAGCTTTATCACTGAGGAAAACCTCGACACAGTGGGGATTGATCCACTCGAAGATCTGCTGGCCGAACGTACCGGAACTGCATTGTATTCACAGCTGGAGCGCGCCGAGTTTAGCGCTTCCGCAGGTGCCGTCAGCAATATTCAGATGCAGATCAACGTCGACTTTGACAACGGGACTGTGCCACAAGGCGTTTTGTCTTTTAACGATCAGCAGGGCGAGTGGTTTGCCGCCTTTAACGGCCTGATAGACGCCAACGGCATGACCTTAGGGGTGAACTTTGCGTCACACGGGCAAAACCTCGCTGAAGGCACGATCGACACTCAGTTTAGCGATGAGCTGAACAAGTTACGTGGCAACTTTAATTTGAATGAAATTGATGAGCCGAGTGTCACCGCTTCGGGCTTGTTTATTTTGAGTCAACCGTAGGGGGATGGGGGATGAAGCGCTCGCAATTACACCAACTGGGCATTCTGACACTACTTTGCGCCGGGCTGTTAACGGGTTGCTCAGGCGATGGTGACAAGGCAACCACCACATCAGCAACCCCTGATGCAGGCACACCACCGACACAAGATCACAGCGATCAGCAACCAGATGCGCCATCAGGCCAGGCAAACCTGATCCCTTTTGACTACCAGGCCAGATTTGCTAACCGTAACCTTGCCGCCCGCCAGGTAGTCAATACGCAATTCGTTAATGGTACCGGCACTGTGCTTTTCCCGGAAAATCAAAGTACTTACCGGGGCAACCTGACCGTCTCTCTGGATGCCATTACCGATCCCGATGGGGTGAGCCGGGTGCTACTTGGCTTTGAAAACGCGCAACAGGCTCAGGTTTTGTGCGATGGCAATTGCAGCGATCCATTCGCGTTTACGGAAACAGGGATAAACCCGGCCAACTTCTCACAACAACCCGGCAGTCTGCAATTACAGGTCTGGGTAGAAGACAACGGCGGCAATCTGAGCACCGTTGCCACCCAGCAAATCACCTGGTTACCACGCAGCATCGCATTTAACAGCACCCCACGCAGCGACGGCAACGCAGCGCTCGACTGGCAACCATTGCCCAGCTTTTTACGCTATAACGCGTATCTGGCAGAGTCGCCCATTGATGATGTACGCACCATCACTACCTTGCCGGGCGCTCAGCGGGTCATTGCCCTGACCGACTCCACTCATACCTTCAGCGGCTTAGACCCCCAAAAACACTACTACACCCGGATCACCGGCATAGATGGCAGCGGTGAAAGCGCTTTTAGCGAATCACGGATGCTGGCAGCCACCAATCTAATCACCCCGGTGGCCATTGCTGACAGCTTTAGCGGCGTACAATTTGAATCTATTACAGGCAACCTGCTTAGCAACGATAACGCCAATGGCCTGACGCCACTGACACTGGTCACTACCCCAGTGCGGGTCCCGCAAAACGGCACCGTAACGCTGTTTGCCGACGGCCGCTTTACCTATGTCCCCCGGGAGGCCTTTTTTGGTAGCGACAGCTTTCGCTACCGTATCGTGAACAGCCAGGGGGTGACTGCCGAGGCCGAGGTGAGCTTGCTGATTGAACGCGTCAATCAGGATCCCATCGCCTTTGACAATCACTACGCACTGGCACAAAACAGCGTGCTGACCATCAGCGGCACAGGTTTACTGGTCAATGACTTCGACTTCGATGGCGATGCACTCACGGTGAACACCACACCAGTGACGGATGTGCAACATGGAACGCTGACACTCAATTCGGATGGCAGTTTTAGCTACCAACCCGAGCCGGAGTTTATTGGCACAGACAGCTTTGAATACCGCGTAGAAGATGGCAATGGCGGCTCAAACACGGCCACCATCACACTACTTATCGAAACCGAAGTCAGTAACTTCCCTCCGGTTGCCGTGAATGACAACTACCAGACCAATGAAGATGAGCAGCTGTTTGTTGAGCTCCCTGGCGTGTTGGAAAACGACAGCGACGCCGATGAAGATCCGCTCACTTTATCAATTATTGAACAGCCCAACATGGGCACGCTGGAACTCAGCGAAACAGGCAGCTTTCGCTATACCCCGCAGCAGAACAGTTACGGTCAAGACTATTTTGTGTATCAGATAGACGACGGCACAGCCAGCGTACAAGCGTTTGTGATAATTGAAGTTATTGCCGTGAATGACGCGCCGCTGGCCAGCGACGACAGTGTGACCGTGGCACAGGGGCAAGCCATCAGCGTTTTAGTCGCAGCCAATGACCAGGATATTGATGGCAGCCTGGACCTGACCAGCCTGGCCCTGGTTGAAGGGCCCAGTCATGGCAGCGTTAGCCTGAGCAGCGACAATACCCATTTTATCTATCAAAGTGACGCCGACTATCGCGGCAGTGACAGTTTTACCTACCAAATTAAGGACGATTTGGGTGCCGTTTCTAATATCGCGAATGTGTTTATTGAAGTGACGGGAGACAATATCGCCCCGGTCGCCGCAGATGACAGCGCAACAACACAGCAAGAAAGTCCAGTCACCATAGATGTGCTGGCCAACGACAGCGACAGCGATGGCAGCCTGAATTACAACAGCCTGAGCGTGGCGACGGCACCTGCAAATGGCAGTGTGGCACTCGATACGGTGAGTCTGGGTGGCTTTATTTACACCCCAAATAATGGCTTCTCGGGCAGTGATACCTTTACTTATCAGGTACAAGACAATGAAGGCAGTGTATCTAACGCAGCAACGGTGACTATCACGGTTGAGCGACTGAATATGGCCCCCGTAGCCGGCAACGACAGCGCCTCCGTCGAAATTGCCCAATCCGTTACCATCGCAGTACTAGATAACGACAGTGACACCGATGGCACAGTGCAAGCTGGCACTGTTGAGATAGTGCAAAGTCCGCTAATGGGCAGCACAGAGATCAGTAGCAACGGGGCAATCACCTATATGCATTCCGGCACTTCTGAAGGGGAAGACACCTTTACCTATCGTGTCCAGGACAACCTAGGCGCGTTCTCTAACACCGCCACTGTGACCATCACTATCACGGCCCCGGATACCACCCCGGTGGCCGTGAATGATAGTGCGCAAACCGACAAAAATGTCGCCGTGGATATCACCATATTGAATAATGATCAGGCCCAGGGGCGCGACCTGCTGATCAGCAGCATTGCAATAGTGACAGCGCCCAGCCATGGCAGCGTGTCAATCGATAGCAGCAGCGGCGCGGCACAGTACAATCCTCAGTTTAACTTTGTCGGTGATGACAGCTTTAGCTACACAGTGAGTAACGATCTGGCCGAAACATCCAATGTTGCCACCGTGACTGTTACCGTCAATAACAAAAACTACGCGCCTTCTGTGGAGCCCGGCTCGGCAGAGATAGAAACCAATATCAGCAACGGTGCGCAGGTTTTGCAGATCAGTGCCTCAGATCCGGATGGCGATACCCTCAGCTATCAACTCTCTGGTACCAATGCGGCGCTGTTCTCAGTTGATAGCGCAGGTAAAGTCACCGTTGCCGATGCAGAGCAACTTGCCAGCAATGGCGCACAAACCTATGTGCTGACGGTCACCGTCTGTGACTTGGGCACACCCCAGCTCTGCGCCGAAAGCGAGATCAGTATTTTTGTTACCCAGTCCGCACCGCGTTACATTGCGACTAAGCGCAGTGAATTTGGCAATGATGGCAGCTTAACATTAGCGCTAAACGCCAGCCTTGAGTTCCATAGCCCGGGGCAGACAATTTTACAAAGCGATGGCAAGTTAGTCAGTGTCGGAGCCGTGGGTCATTATAATGATACAGCCAAACGCAATATCCATCGTGCGTACGTCAGCAGACAGCTCAGTAATGGCCAGCCGGATAATGGCTTTGCCGTATCGGGTAACTTTGACAGTGACTTCGGTATCGTCATTGACGGCATACCTCATGATGTTTGGGCAAAAGTTGCAACCATCGACGATCAAGGGCGTATTTATGTCGCCGGGTATGTCAGCTTCGCAGAACCAAATGAAACGGTCAGTTCGCAGCAGTTATTGCTGTTCCGTTTACTGGGTAACGGTACTTTGGATACCAGTTATGCCAATGGTAATGGTTATATGACGTTACCGCTGGGCAGCAATGTCTTTGTGACCCCGGTTGCCATTGCGCTGGAAGACAATGAAACAGTCACTGTCCTGAGTAATATCAGCGCCACCAGCACTGCCACCTCAGGCACAGTCACGCTATCCAGGATCACGGCACAAGGCGAAGTCTCTGCAACCCAAAGTCTGGCAGAAACACCCACCAAATATGCACGTGGCATGGTTACCTTACCTTCCGGGGACTATCTGGTGTTTGGTGAGATCACCTCAGATACAACTGCCGAGGACGTCATGCTAATGCGCTTTACCCAAAGCTCGCTAGAACCAGACACGACCTTTCAAAATAATGGCTTATTACAGATAGATGTAACTGATTTTACCGGTGTGAAATACAAAGACACAACCCAGCAGGTACTGATAAAAGACGCAAACACGCTCCTGGTGACCGGTGCTACAGAACTGGGGAGCTTAGGTGAAGTGTCTGCCTATATACTGCAACTCAGTATGGACGGCGTACTTGATAGTTCTTTTGCCGGTAACGGTAAACGTGTTTACCAGCTGAATGAACTGCCAACCGACTCGGCTAATGATATATCCAGCTACGACGCCACAGGTATAGGAATAACGGCTGACAGCGATACTTACTATCTTGCCATCCAACGCAGTTTCTTTGGCACTAACCAAGCAGTACAAGTGATTAAAGTGGGCCTCAATGGTGATGTTGATACAAATTGGCTGCCAGGCAACAACGGCTTCAGTATTTATCACAGCACCGGGCTCAAGGCACTCGGCATGCTGGAAACACAAGGCGGTCTGTTGCTCTGTGGCCAGAAATTTAGCCGGTTGGGTAATAACTACCTGTCAGATCACTGGCTCGGCGAAGTGGCCACAACCGCTGAGTTTAACCAGAACTTTGGTACATTTGGCCAACGCTCTGTTAGCGTCGGTCGTCGTGATGAAACCTTCGTTGCCGGGAAAACGTCCAGCTTTAGTGCATCACTGGGGCACCTTCTGCTCGCCGGTCAGGCGGATAACTACCAAAGCACACCACAAGCCATCCCCTACGTCATGAAACTGGATACCACAGGCCAAAGAACCAGCAGCTTTGCCAATCTTGGCATGCTCTCTACAGTGCCGACCGAGGTTGCAGCTGAGCCTTTCATGGAAGATAACTATATATCCAGTGCAACGCTAGGGGCCATCAGCGAAGAGAGCTCTGGTGCTATCTTGCTTAGCGCCTCAGGCACTTTATCTAGCTATGACGGTCCTGAACAGCATAAGGCGTCCCTGAGCAAGTTCACTAACCTTGGTGCACTAGACTCAGGTTTCGCCAGTAACGGAGTGCTCTTCCTGACGACCAGTGAATATAAATCGAATGCCTCATCCCTGGACCTTACACAACTCATTCCACTACCCAGTGGCGATATTCTGGCTCTGGGGCAGTTACAGACGGATCCAGCCTGCTACACCCACAGTATGGCCTTCGTCATTTCCAGTTCAGGAGCCTTATCGAATTTCTTTGAGTACAGTGTCCCTGTTACGCACAGTTGCAGCGCCAATGCACACAAAGTATCTATGATCCATACTGTAGGGAGCGCCCTGGTTGGCGTTGGTCAGAGCCAGCCGGGACCCACACCGCCGCAGTTGCTGCTTGCCAAGGCCAGCGTGACAGGCACACCAGATACCAGCTTTGGGACAGACGGCCTGGCCTTGCTGGATATTGGCCTGAGCGCGGGAGATGACATCACCCTGAAAGGATCGGTGGTCGATGCCAGCCAGGGCTTTATTGTCTTTGGCTACGCGGGGAACAGTAACTTTGTAGTGCGGGTGACCAGCTCGGGGGCACTCGATACCAGCTTTGCCGATGGTGGTGTGCTTAAGTTTGAGCAACTGTCAGGTGAAACAGTGCGACTGCATCAGGCCTGGATAGATAGCAACGGCAAATTATTATTGTTTGCCCAATCCAGCAACTCTAACGCTTTATATGTTGGACAGTTACTTCTGAGCGAATCACCAGGTAGCTGGGATACCAGCTTTGATGAGGATGGCGCCCAGTTGTTCAGTAGCACAGTTAGTGGCGAGCTGAAAACGGTACTACAACAAAGCAGCAGTACAGAGTTTGTCTTTGTAATACAGCAGTCGTCTCCCGCCAGGGTGAGTTTACAAGCCGGCCAGGTAGTTCAACAGTGACAAAGTAAGTTAAACGTCACCAAAGGGTTAGGTATGAAAATAAAGTTTTATGGTGTGCGGGGGTCAACCCCCACACCTGGCCCAACAACCGTGCACTATGGGGGTAACACAGTGTGTGTCACCCTTGAAAGCGACGCCGGTAAGCGCATCATTCTGGATGCAGGTACCGGGCTGAGAATACTGGGCCAGGAGTTGATGCATGTCCGCCAGCCTTTCTATATTTTATTGAGCCACAATCACTGGGATCATATTCAGGGCTTTCCCTTTTTTATTCCTGCATACATTGCCAAGCGTCAGATCACTATAGTGCCCGGTGTCACCGAAGAGCACGCCCCGGACGCCATCTTAAAACAAATGCTGGGGAGCTACTTTCCCGTGCCGCACACCACTTTAGCGGCTGACATTCAGGTTGTGCCGCAGGCTCAGGACCACTGGCACTACGAGTGCTTTGATATTCAACGCTGCGCAATGAACCACCCAGGCGGTGGCAGCGCCTACCGGATAGCCGCTGACGGCATTGACATAGTCTATGCTACCGACAATGAGCTCAATCCACCTGGCCTGCCTGTCACCTCATTTCAGCAATGGGTGGACTTTGTCAAAGGCGCAGATTATTTGATCCACGATGGTCAGTTTGTACCGGATGACTACCCACTCAAACATGGCTGGGGACATTCCCTCATCAAAGATGCCCTGCTGCTGGCCGAGCAAGGCGCGGTGAAGCACCTTGTTTTAATCAGCCACGACCCGGACCGCAGTGACACAGCCTTGGATCAGATAGCGGCGGATATTAAGCGTCAGAACAGGCCCTTTACCACGATTCTGGCACGCGAGGGACTGACTCTGCCATGAGTCTCCCGCGATTGTGGCGTAAATACTATCAGCAATGGCTGTGCGGCATTTGCCTTATCGCCCTTTTTATCCTGCTGCAACTGCTGACTCTGTCTCCCGCCTCGCCCTATGGCGATGCACTGAAACGTCTTGAAGGCCTGGGTTATGATCTGCGCCTTAAATCAACACTCTCTATGCAGTCTCGCTCTTTTTTACCGATCGTGATTGTCGATATTGACGAGCCCAGTCTGAAACAAATTGGCCGTTTTCCCTGGAGCCGTCATGTGATGGCACGCATGCAATCTCAGCTGGCCGATGCTGGTGTCGCTGTGATTGCCTACGATATCTTGTTTTCCGAACCGGAATTGAACCCTGCACAACAAGTGCTGGGGCACCTCAGCAATACGGCTACGCCAGACGTTACACACGCATTAAACGCTCTGGCACCGAGTATTGACGCCGACGAGGCATTTGCCAGCCGTCTTCAGGATACAGATACCGTACTTGGCCTGCTGTTTGAGCATCAACCTGAGATCCAGGTAGGCACATTGCCTGAAACCATATTTTTCAGCACCATTTCTGCCACCGCCTTGCCCGTTCCGTCCTTTGCCGGACATGTCGCCAATGTCACAGAATTACAGCAAAATAGCCCGGGGAGTGGCTTTATTAACAGCGCGCCCGACAGCGATGGGTTTATTCGCAATTCTATGCTGCTGGCCAGACATCAGGGGCAGCTCTATCCGGCACTGGCACTGGAAGCCGCGCGGCTTTATACCATGGCCGAGCAGGTTGAAGTGGTCACTAAGCCCTTTGGTACAGGGCATAGTGTGGCCGGGATCAGGCTGGGTACTGCACTGATACCGACGGATGACTATGGCCGGGTAAGTGTGCCCTATCGTGGCCCGGCTTTTAGCTTTCCCTATGTCTCTGCCGCAGACGTATTGAATGGTGAAATTGATAGAGATTTGTTTGATCAGGCGATTGTGTTTGTCGGCACGTCTGCCGTTGGCCACGCCGACCTGCGAACAACCCCTGTGGGCGTGCAATACCCCGGTGTGGAAGTGCATGCGAATGTCCTTGAAGGCCTGGTGTTTCCGGAGCTGTTACCAAGCAGACCAAACTGGATGGATGGCGCCGTCATTATGCTGTTGTTGTTACTGGGCTTTCTGTGCGTTCTGGTTTTGCCCAGACTCGAGGTGCTCGGGATAGCGGTCTTTACACTCTGCCTGAGCGCCTTATTTATTTTACTGAGTATCTACTTATGGGTTGCCCTCAGGCTGGATTTACCTCAAGTTGCCATTCTGGCCATGTTAGTCAGTCAGGCGATGATCCTCGGCAGCCTGGGTTTTGTTAGGGAACACAAAGAGCGGCTCCAGATCAAATCAATCTTTGACCAATATGTGCCACCGGCCCATATTCAGGCCATGCTGGATAACCCGGACAGCGTTTCAATGGAGGGTGAAAAGCGTGATATTACTGTGCTGTTTGCCGATATTCGCTCCTTTACCACCATCTCAGAATCCCTCGATGCCGGGCGGCTCAAGTCTTATCTTAACCAGTACTTTTCGCCCATAACGCGGATCATCTTCGAGCACCAGGGCACCATAGACAAATATGTCGGTGATATGGTGATGGCCTTTTGGAATGCACCACTGCCTGTTGAACAACATCCGGAGCTGGCAGTACGCTGTGCCATGGCTATGCAAGAACAGGTGGAAGCGCTACAGGCCCCGATGCGCGAGCAGTCCTTGCCTCCTTTTAAAATTGGCATTGGTCTCAATACCGGAGATATGAACGTGGGCGATATGGGCTCTGAGTATCGTCGTGCCTATACCGTTCTGGGCGATGCGGTTAATCTGGGCTCCCGCCTTGAGGGCCTGACCAAGTTCTATGGCGTCGGGATCCTGATCAATGAAACCACCCATGCCCAATGTCCGGGCCTGATATGTCGCCCCATTGATAAGGTTAAAGTCAAAGGTAAAAACCAGGCAGTGACCGTGTATGAGCCGATTTGTAACCAAGATGCGATCACCCCTGAAATAAGCGATGAACTGGAGGCCCATAAGCAGGCCTGGTCACTTTATTTATCGCAACAATGGCAGCAGGCACTGTCAGCTTTTACTAAACTTAAAGAACGCGCACCAGAGCGAAAAATTTATACGCTAATGAGCGAGCGGATCCTGGTATTACAGGCAAATCCGCCCGGTGCGCAGTGGGATGGCAGCTACACCCATACATCGAAATAGCAGGTGAGTTATGGAACAGCATATTCGAAACATCGCAAGTAAGTTTGAGCAGGCAGGTTCGCAAGTTGCACTACAACACCTGCTCAAACTGGCCATTGAGCTGGCATCTGAGCACGATACCGACAGGTTGCTGGAAAACATCCTGCTCTCTGCTATGGAGCTCAGCGCCACCGACGGCGGTACAATTTATTCCGTATCTGACGACATGCAATTGCAGTTTGCCACGCTGATAAACGGTCCTCTGGATATGCATATGGGCGGTACGTCGAAGCAGCCGATCCCGTTTCCTCCTATCCCCATCTATCTGGAAAATGGCCAGTGTAACGAAAGCGCGCTGGTCGCACTGGCTGCGGCAAAACGCGAGGTGATTAAAATAGACGATGTCTATCAATGTGAGGAATACGACCTCTCGGCAGCGCGGGCAATGGATGCCAAAACCGGGTATCACACTCAGTCTGTATTGACTATTCCATTACTTAACCATGAGCAAGAGCTCAATGGCGTATTACAGCTCATTAACCCACACAGTAAAGGGCTAATAGTTCCTTTTTCACAGCAGCAAACGGAGATGATTTGCTCTATTGGTGCACTGGCCGCTGTGGCACTGACTAACCGCCAGTTGATTGATGGTATGGAAACGCTGTTTCAAGCCTTTACCCGCTTGATAGCAAAAGCCATTGACGAAAAATCACCTTATACCGGTGGCCACTGTCGCCGGGTGCCAGAGCTCACTATGATGATTGCTGAAGCAGTGCACGAGGCGCAATCAGGCCCCATGGCCGACTTCTCAATGACCGAAGCCGACAGGGCTGAGTTGTCGTTAGCAGGCTGGCTACACGATTGTGGCAAGATTGCCATCCCCGAGTATGTGATGGATAAAGCCACCAAACTGGAGTCGGTGAACGACAGAATCGCTCTGATTGATACCAGAATTGAGCTGGCAAAGCGGGATCTCGAACTCGACTATACCAAGCGCATACTCAGTTTTGAGCGAGATGATGAGCAGGCACAGGTTAACCAGCTAAGCGCTGAATTAGAAGAAAAACTTACCCAGTTAGAGCAAGATCGACAATTTTTGCGCCACGCCAACATAGGAGGTGAGTTTATGCGTGAAGAAGATCAGCAGCGCGTTAAGCGCATCGCCGAGCAAACGTCGGTCAGGATCGGTACAGAAGAGCACCCCTTACTGACTGACAATGAAGTCTATAATCTCAGTATAGCGCGCGGCACATTGACCTCTGAAGAGCGCCAGATCATCAACCGGCACATGGATATCACGCTGGAAATGCTCGAAGCGCTCCCCTTTCCTAAACATTTACGTCGCGTGCCGGAATTTGCTGGCGGCCATCATGAAAAAATGGACGGCACAGGCTATCCAAGAGGACTGACACGCGAGCAGATGTCCATACCCGCCAGGATCATGGCCATAGCAGATATTTTCGAAGCGTTAACAGCAGCAGACCGGCCCTATAAAGATGCCAAAAAACTCAGCGAATGCCTATTTATTATGGGAAAAATGAAATTGGGGGACCACATAGACCCGGATCTGTTTGACGTCTTTGTTGAGTCAAAAGTGTATCTGAAGTATGCCAGGCAATTCCTGAAACCCATTCAGATTGACGAGGTGATCCACGAGCAGATCCCTGGATACGAGAAAAAACAGGGCTGACAAACGAACGCCGATTGAGGCGTATTGACGAGTAGCTGTGACGACTTGTCGTTTGACAACCCTACATATAGTGATGACATTGTTATTATTATTTTAGTACGGAAACAATTTTCCTGTTACAGCAAGCATAACCTGTTAATGCTATTGATGAATCTGACCAGCGACGCAGTGGCAGTAGGACCACTGCATCGCCGGCAATCACTCCCTGACGCTCATCGATCTATCCTTGTAAAAAATCCCAGAGCGCTGATACTGCATGTGACAGGCACTCACTTCAGCGCTTTCAACACTGTTCCTGTTGCTCTCCCTGTGTTGCTCTGGACATTATTGTTATTATTGTTATTGCGCCTAAATGTTGCACAGAATGCAACAAAAACCCCAAAAAAGACAACAAACCAATTTTGAGGCTTTTATTGAGCTAACACCAAGCACTGCGTTGTCGTTCCTTGTGCGCTTGGTACTTATCTCTTCCTTTCCTTGCAAGAGACATTGTCGCATGTCAACCATCTTCCCTGACAGTGTTGGCAAACTGCGCCAGACTGCAAACTCAGTTACAACCTTTCATCAATCCCTGCCCGGTTGTTGCTAACTCGGATGAAAATATAAAAACTTATCTCAATTTTCTAAACAACTGTTACATCTATTTTTTATAACCAAAAAAATAAGCCTTTATATCAAAGGCTTATTTTCTTTTTCTATTCAGTATTAATAGCAATGCTATTCCTTCGGATTAGCCACTTGTACAGGCCATTCGCAGAAAGGCCCTACGCGACACTCTTTGACTGGGCCTACATTATCGTCATTGGAAGCTAAGGAGGTTGTCGATGTCATTGATGTGCATACCACAGTCAACGCATAGGCAATACTTTTAATTGCTTGAGTCAAAATGATGATCCTTTTATTTGATTGGGTAAAGTACAATCAGAGGTCAATAATAGTTATTAGAAAGGGGACCTCTTTCAGGGATCTATGTTAGTGATTTATTGTCATTCCGACAACAGCGGTATCATTTATTTGTACAGATAAGGCCAAGGCTTTGCTGCCAGCGGCATCTGCGGATATGGTAGGATAAAATGCGTAAAGGCGATGTGCATCATGGCTGTATTCACCGGTACGCCAGTTAAGTGTATGAAGGTAAGTCTTGCGGGAATCAAATGTACTCCAGATAACAAGATCCCCCCTGACATACCAGCGGCAAATATATCTGAAGTCAATTTTATGATTAAGGGCGATTGCTTCACTGTCCAAATCACTGAAGTAATACAGTGGGCCATCACCTGCGGTTGCTTTAGCTGCTATATATCCATCGCCAACCGGGCGGATAGAGCGGTACTTAGGCAGCAGTAAAGCGCTCATTTTAGTCTCGATACTGTAACTCTGTATTTCCCATGCCCCAGCGACGTTCACGCCATAGTAGATATGCTGGTTATCCATACTAAATACGGCATCACTGGTTATTTCTGATGAGGAAGTGATGTACTCAACTTCCCTGCTTTCCATAGATAAGAGCGCTAACTTGCCCCCTTGTTTCAGCAGTATGCCTTTGGCAGCATGAGAAATGTTTAACAGCTCCAGCACTTCGTTACTGACCAAATAAGGGTCTACCTTACGTGTATCAAGTGACATCCGACCTATTGTAAAGGTCTCATTTTGCAGGATTAAAACCCATTTGTGCGCTTCAGAGCTGTCATCATAGTACATGTTTACAATCTGAGGTTCTGTATCAATGACATTCAAAACCTGGCTCTGTGCCCCAAGCGATTGCTCCAGATACAAACGATTGGCCCGAGTCAACGCTTGTTGAGTCAGGAAAATATCGGTCCCATTGTGCGAATCCATAGCACGCAACAATGTCTCTTTGTCCTCAATCAGTTTGATTTCTTCCCCTGTCTCCAGGTCGAGCTGGATAAGGCCCGTTCTGCCCAGTAACAATAGGGTTTGCAGATTTTTCCATTCCACCTTACGAATCGGTGCCTTCCTGCTATATATTAGCGTTTGCTCTTTATTTTCCAGGTTTAGCAGTACCACATGATGATGTCCCTGGCCTGCTTTTAACAAAGCTAAATGTCTCAAATCTGGAGAAATACTGACATCATACAAAGCTTCATTAGGCTCACTGAGGGTGAATAATCGAGAGTATTGGCGAGACTGTAGATCCAGCGCGTAAAGCATACTATCTTCTGCCCCAG
Source organism: Pseudoalteromonas sp. DL2-H2.2 (assembly GCF_021532535.1). Taxonomy (NCBI): domain Bacteria; kingdom Pseudomonadati; phylum Pseudomonadota; class Gammaproteobacteria; order Alteromonadales; family Pseudoalteromonadaceae; genus Pseudoalteromonas; species Pseudoalteromonas sp. DL2-H2.2. Next base: position 36,927 of record NZ_JAKGBD010000013.1, read on the forward strand.
CCTGGATCATGGGAAACAATATTTCAGTAGGGTACCGCCCTTCTGAAAGGGAACCAATAGACTCAACATCTTCAAGCAGGGTAATCTGACCCTGCTCTGGCTCTGCCATAGTCAGAGGAAGCAAACGTAAGGCTGTCTTTCCGTTTACAAAATCCACATACACCAATACCTTGTCGTTCTGAGCAAACTGTACAGAGACAACATTCACTGCATTATATGTTAGCTGCCTGGTGGTACCATTTTGTCTATCAAAAATATAGACCTGACGATCTTCCTGTATCGAGGTACGACCGCTGAAAGCAACATAACGACCATCGCTAGAAACAGAAAGATCCAGCTTTTCACCATTAAAAGACGTTACCTGATCTAAATCGGCCACCTTCACCACCTGGGCTTCCTTGATAAAGGTGCTAATTGCATCATACTTTACCCAACCCACGACCGTGGCCAACACCATGGCAAAAGCCAGCCAAGTAGTAAACCACCTCTCACCAGCGGGTTTATCAGACCCTGGGGTTAGTTCAGAAGCGCCAGAGGTTGGATTGGGGTTCGTTTTCGCACTCTCTTTGGCGCCCCCGGGTGATGTGTCATTGATGAGCACGTCATTGGGTGGCACGTCTTCTGGCTCAAGACTATCAACAGCTGCTATCTCACAAACGAGTTTGTAGCCACGTTTTGAAACCGACTTCACATAACGCGCATTGGCGATATCATTATCACCTAAAATTAGCCTGAGTTTTTTGACTGCACTGCGTACCGCAGTGTCAGACACAATGCGGTCTGACCAAACCTCTTGGTGCAGCTCTTCGATGTTTACGTATCTGTCGCGATTTTCGTACAAATACAGTAACAACGCCATGACCTTAGGCTCTATAGCAACCTCGTCAGCATCGCGATATAAAACCTGATCGCTCAGATCCAGAACAAATGCTCCGAGTTTTGTCAGTTTAATATCTTTTAGCGAAGACATGGCATTCAATCAAAGCGGTTAACTTTCCAAAAATTGATAGACGGTCAATCAGCCAAACCAAGTGATTACTCAGGGCCAATGAAGTTACCTCTGGCAAGGCATTATTTCAATAAAAAAGAATATTTTACAAATTCAAATCATCACAGAGCTCTAGACTAACAGGGAAAAGAAACGAAGTTCAACAAAAACCAGACAATATCCGCACTCTAAGCGTTAAAACCTGTTACAAATATGACGAATTATTTCAAAAATAGAAATTCTATGCTGTTATCTGCCGCACTTCACTAATTTATGTCCAGCGCCTGAAACGCGCTCCTGATTTATCGCTTACCACGTTGGTAAGTACATACATTGGCATAGATACTGAGCACATCGCTCTTTGCAAAACTGACTACCACCTGAGTGGGGGTGAAAAAAGCCGCTGAGGTTGGCGATTTTGCCCCCGCGACATGAATCAGCTCAGAAAACTGCCAACGCCGTTTTGATTATCTGTGTAGCGATGCACCAAAGATGCCCCATTAACTCGCTCATCCGTCGTTGCACATCCGGCAATCAAGCCTGTGATACCAACAGCAAGCAACTGGACTGAAAGACAGAGCCTTAAATTACGGTTCTTAAAAAGCATAATGCACCTTCAAATCAGATAGGTAAGTAGTTGTTCTATATTTAAATAGTATAAGGTCATGCCAAAGGCATGACCTCAACCCCGAACTAGCCGTCTTTTAAGCGGGCTTTGTTTTTCACCATCCGCTTCACCATCTTACCAAACGACTTCTCTTTGGCACGCCGTTGCGCCAGGCTGGATGTGTTAAACGCATTTTCCCGGTTCAGCTTGAGGTAGTTAGTAAGCCGCCTCTGGCTGAGTGCGCCAGACTCAATCGCGCCTTGTACCGCACAGCCCGGCTCCTGCTCATGCCGACAATCATTAAATCGGCATTGCTTACCCAACAATTCAATGTCAGCAAATGCCGAACTGATCCCTGTCTCGCAACCACCGAGTTGCAGCTCCCGCATGCCGGGCGTATCGAGTAACAACCCACCCGATGGCAGCGTTACCAACTCACGATGCGTGGTGGTGTGGCGCCCTTTGCCATCGTCCTCTCGGATCCCGCCGGTGCGCTGATGCTGCGTGTTCATCAGGGTATTTGTCAGCGTTGACTTCCCGACCCCAGAGGAACCAAGTAATACCACCGTCTTGCCTTCACTAAGCCAGGGAGACAAACGTTCAACACATTCGGAGGAGTGCGTATTCAGCGCCAGCACATCCAAAGCGGTGTCAAGCTGATGTACCTCACTTAGGGCCTGCTCGGCATGCGCAACTTGATCGGACTTGGTTAACACTACCACGGCTTGTGCACTCGAACTGTGTACCAGGGCCAGGTAACGCTCCAGCCGGCTGAGGTTAAAGTCTTCATTCAGTGCACACAAAATAAAGGCGGTATCAACGTTCGCCGAGATTAACTGCCACGCCAGATGCGTACCCGGCGCCTTACGCTTGAAGCAACTTTTGCGCTCCAGCAGCCTGATATATCGCAGCTCACTATCAACCAGGATCCAATCGCCCACGACGAGCGCGTCCATTGCCGGTGTTAATGGCAGAGAATAGGTCCCCGCTTCGCCTTGTGCTGAGATGCAGGACCTGTGCTGCGAGATGATCCGTAGCGGGTGAGCATCACTCCACTCTTCCAGTGTCAGTTGTTGTTGAAAATAAGGTGTCCAGCCTATTTTGGCCAGGTTCTGAAAATTGGTCATGACGACCCCCTAATACCAATTTCACTTAATACCTGTTCAATTTGACGGAGCAAACATGACGCTAACCGTGTTAAAAATTTCTCATTTAGAACAACTAAATAGCGAAATTTTTGCCTGGTTATCGAACATATTTGCTCGCCTCAAAATGGAACACTTAATTAAGCAAATTGGTATAACAATAATGTTAATAACTGAGAAAGGGGCTGTTTGCCCCGGCAGATACCGGGCGAAAAGGAGTGCTGGCTAGATTAAACTCGCTTTTAAGTTAGATTAGTTAAGGCCAGTCTGCCCGGTTGGTTTGGTTACTATCATCATTATCCTCCTGGGTGTTTTTCCGTCAATGCTGAGCACATGATATCGCAGTGCGGCGCAGAGTCAATGTCTCTTCACACCAAGGAACGGCGGCCTTACACCCCAACAATCAGCATCTTACCCTGCGCCATGCCTTCACGCTCGCAACTTAAGTCGAGCCGACTATCGAGCGGGTACTGGTATAAGCGCTCAAGTTTAGGGTGGCTTTGATATAAAACAGTGCAACTTCTGACGAACAAGCTCATTTTGCTTTGTTTATCGAGGAATGCGTACGTGGTTTTTGCCAGCGCTTCTTTACACGCCGCCATAATCTCTGGGTTTATCTGATTTAAATGTATGGCTTTGTGGGCTTCTTCTTGCGGGATCACTTGCAGGCTGCTGGCCAGCACACAAGCCGCATACACATCCAGCACGCCAATTACCCGAGGTTTCTGACTGCCGCGCTCTGCGTAAACTACCATCACACAGGGCACTTTGCTTTCATCTAATTGCTGTGCCTGAATCGGTTTTAACATCAGAGAATCGCTGATGTTTTTCTGCATCAGGCGTTCCAGCAAGTCCGTTTTGGGTAAAGCCAGTTCTTCTCGAAGCGGTACCGCTTCATCTTCACCAATCACTTCGTTGGCTTCTTGCTCCAGCACCAAAGGCATAATGGCGCTGCGCAGTGCATCATCGCTGAAAGGCTTGGACAGAAAAAATGCGCAGCCCAGTGAGGTGGCATACTCAATCTGCGTTGCATCGTCCACCGTCGAGATCATCGCCACCGGCAGCTCGGGGTGGCTGACACGGAGGGTTTCCAGCAGTTCAATGCCGGTTTTATCCGGCATGTGCCAGTCGGTCAGAATGATCTGCGGCTGCCAATCAGCTATTAGCGTCATCGCCTCATCAACACGACTTGCGCAGCGTAACAACAGCTTGCGATACTCAAACTGTTGCAGGGCCCGCCGGATGATCTCACAGGTTGCATGGCTGTCATCAACGATCAGAACTTTCATTCTTTACCCTAATGCAATTATTCTTCTTCAGTATAGGCAGAATTCTGAACGAAAACTAAACTTATCTTATTGATAAACAAACGCGGCATAACTCAGCGCATGGTTCCTCTCGAAGTTTACCAATATCTGGCAGTGAATGTAGGACTGTTGATCCTGGCGGCCTGGTTTTATATTTTATTGTTGATTTTAAGAGAGTTTCGCCACTTTGCCGGGGCTTTTTTAAACCACAAACAAAGCACACCAGAGAACGACGAACTACTGGCGCAGTGTCGCGAATCGGTCGCACGGGCCAGCCAGTTTACTCAGCAGCACAGCAAGACCATTTCAGAGCTGTTGCAGGTACAGATGACGCTGGAAAATCAGCTCTCGCAGATCCGGGCGTCCACCGCCGACCACATCACCAAAGAAGAACAAGGCTCCATTAACGAGCTCAACAAAAAACTAATCCGCTCCCATAAACTCATCAAACGCCTTAAAGGGGAACTCGATAATAGCGGCAAGAAACTGCGTCATGTCAGCTCCAAACTGGAACACCAGTTCCAGTCCACCGACACACTGCGCCAGGCCAATACCCAGCTGCAAGAAGAGATAGAACAACTTCGGCAAGACAAAGCAGGGGCATCTGACAATGCGATGAGCGACCAGCAAACACAAACCCTGCTTAACCAATACAAACGCCAGATAGAGGAGCAAAATCAGCTGATAGATCAACTCTCTGTAGAACATGAGGGCGACGGCAGCAGCGCAGAAGTCGCGGCCCTCAAAGCTGAGCTGGAACAGACCCGGCAAAAACTAACCCACCTGAGTAAAGAGAAAAACTTTGTTGAGAGCCGCTATCTTGAAGCCATCAAGCAAAATAAGCCGCAATAAACACGGCGCATACCGTGCCAGTTTATCTATACTGGATAGGCATATACCGGTATTACCTCAGCGTATTCAATCTGGGGGAGCATAAGTGATTCGATTACCAAACCAGCGGCGCGTAGTGGCTTTATTATTACTGCTATGTAGTTATCTGATGGCCGCTCAGCCCTTTGCAGCAACTGAGACAAGCACAAACCCGTCGCAACAACCGGCGACCGGCAACTCTTTTTTCGAACTGGGCGAATTAATTTTTCAGACCATAGGCGACAACGAACAAATTCCTCAGGGGGTAGTTACCGCACTGGCACAGGACCGGGAGGGGTTTATCTGGATCGGCACCCAGTTTGGTCTGCTGCGCTTTGATGGCTACCGCTTTGTGTCATTTCTGCATGACCCGAAGGATGATACCAGCCTGTCCGGCAGCTTTATCAGGTCATTATGGGTGGCGCCGGATGGTCGGATCTGGATAGGTACTTTTGCTGACGGAATATCCGTCTACAACCCTGCAACAGGGCGCTTTAAACGTTATGAGCATACCCGCTCCGATAACAACAGTCTGTATAACAACACGGTACGTGCGCTAACCGGAGATGATCAGGGTAACATTTACGCCGCAACGGATAACGGCCTGAATCACATCGAGGCCACCACTGGCCGGGTCTCGCGGCTCAAAATAACCGGCTGCGATCAGCCACTTATCCAGCAGCGCCTGCGTTCACTGTTACTCAGGGGCGTAAACACACTTTGGGTGGGCAGTAAAACAGGCCTCTGCCGCGTTACCTTACCAAACGGGCACGCCTCCGGGGAGGCCAATTGGCAGCAACCACTGCGTGGTGAAACCCTGGCCGCATTTAACCAACAGAATGTGTTTCGCCTGTTTCAGGACGCCAATCACGCTATCTGGGTTGGCACCACAGATCATGGCGCTGCTTTTTTCATGCCGGGCTCGGATCAGGTAACCCGTATCCACCATCGTCCTGGCGATCCAACCAGCCTCAGTCACCACTGGGTGAATGGCATTATACAGCCAGATCCCGATCATATCTGGCTCAGCACCTCCGGAGGCGGGATCACTGTGGTTAATGCCAACAGCGGTGCGGTGATCCGACATATTCGCCATGATCCGCTTAACCCCTATAGTATCAACCTCGACTCTATGGGTGCCCTGCTTGTTGATGCCTCCGGGTTGATCTGGGCGGGCACCTGGGGCAACGGGCTGAATCGCCATAACCCGCACAATGGTGCGTTCAGAACGTTTGTCCGGCGATTGTCCTACCCCCACTCGCTCAGTCATGAAGATGTCCGCAGCATCACGGAGCTGGACAATGGCCAGATCTGGGTTGGTAATGCACAAACAGGGATCGATATCATAGATCCCAGCATTGGCGTTATAGCTGGTCACCGGCCTGATCCTAGCGATCCAAGCAAGCTCGCCGACGGCTATGTCCGGGTGATCCGGCAAACCTTTGATGGCAGCATCTGGACCGGCTCGGCCAATACCGGATTGCACCATTTCGATCCTCTGAGTCAGCAGTTTACACGTTACAGCAAAGCCGATGGTCTGCCCGGTTATCAGGTTGTGATGTTACAGGAAACCGCCAATGGCCGGCTGTGGGTTGGCACCGACGAAGGGTTAGCGCTGATGGACATTCAAACCCGCCAGTTACAGCCATTAAGCGCCTTTAAAAATCATACCCTGCTAGCAGGCAAGCCGGTCCTGACGATGGCCTATATGGCCCCGGACCTTCTGTGGGTCGGCACCCGCATTGGTTTATTGGTACTTGATCTGAAGGCGAAAACCGTGACCGAGATCAGTCCCCGGGCACAAACCACTGACACACTCTCAGACAATTATATTAAAAGCTTGCTGGTTGATAGTCAGGGACGCCTGTTGGTCGCGACCCCGCACGGGCTAGACAGACTGGTTCACTTCGATGGCCATCAGGCACAATTCGAGTCACTGGATCAATTGACGGGCAGACCCACAGGTACCGCAGGGAATCTGATGGAAGATGCGCAGGGACGGATCTGGAATGGCTATGGCTGGCTGGACCCGTCAGCGAAAACCTTTGAAGATTTGGGCGTTGCCGATGACTGGGACACCGGGACCATGTGGACGGGTTCCTATACTAAACTGCGTGATGGCACGCTGGTGTTTGGTGGCACAAAAGGGATCCTGTTGCTGCGCCCCGAGCGCTGGACGCGTTGGTCTTATCACCCGCCACTGGTGATAAGCGAGCTTGCTGTCAATAATCAGCCCGTCACAGTACCCAAACAATTGGTGCTACCTCCCAGCACCCGCAGCTTTTCGGTCGAATTTGCCGCACTGGACTATACTGCGCCACACAGCAATCGTTATGCCTATCAGCTGGTCGGTTATGACGAGCAATGGATCCCGGTCGATGCGAGTAAGCGCCATATTACCTACACCCGCTTGCCACCCGGTGACTATCAACTTAAGATCAAAGGCAGCAACCGCAAGGGACAATGGAGCCAGCACCAGTTAAGCCTGACAGTAACCCAGTTACCGGCCTGGTATGAAACCTGGTGGTTTCGCCTGGGGCTACTGCTGCTGATCACCTCTTTGTTATACCTCGCGTATTTATGGCGAATTAAAGAGCTCAAACAGCAACAAGTCGCCCTCGACAGCCTCGTGCAATCGCGCACCGCCAATATCTCAATGCTGGGCACCATAGGCAAAGACATCACCTCTACGTTAGATCTGTCGTCGGTGCTGGAGCGTGTCTACAAACACGTGAATGAGTTGATGGGCGCAGACGTCTTTGTGGTTGGGATCCTCGACCGTGAAAATCAGCGCATTTCCTGTCGACTGGCAATTGAAAAAGGGCAAAAGCTACCCGAATTTGAATATGCCTTGTCCGACACCCAGCGCCCGGCTGTGTGGTGCGTCACCCAGCAAAAAGAGCTCAGGGTCAATCAGATCAGCGAGCTGACGCAGTACGTCAACCACATTGCAGCGCCGGTCAGCGGCGCCGAAAGTGAGTCGCTGGTTTATCTGCCGCTGATTATTGATACCCGGATCATCGGCTGCTTGACCGTGCAAAGTTTTCAGCCGCATGCATTTAGCGACAACGATGTACAAATGCTGCGTACGATCGCTAACTATACCGCCATTGCACTGGCCAACGCCGATGCCGTGGCGCGGCTTGAAAGCACCTTCAACCAGTTGCAAACCGCCCATGAAGACCTCAAAGTTACTCAACAACAACTGGTACAGCAGGAAAAAATGGCCGGCCTTGGCCGCTTAGTCTCTGGCGTTGCCCATGAGATTAACACTCCGCTTGGCATTGGCATAACCGCAGGCTCATACGCCAGCAAAGCACTGGCAGAGTGTGAGCAGAAACTGGCCAGTGGCAAGCTCAGCAAAGACCATTTGGAGCAGTTTTTTGCCACCTTGCAAGAGAGCCTGCAACTGCTTGAGTCGAATCTGGGTCGTGCAGCCCAGCTGGTGAAAAACTTTAAACAAGTGGCGGTTGATCAGTCCATAGAAGAGCTCAGCACCATCAACCTGCCGGATTATCTCAATGATGTGTTAACCAGCTTGCACCCCAAGTGGAAGCACACTCAGGTCACAGTGAAAACCGACTTTCCGCCCGAGGCTCGCTTATCGACCTACCCCGGCGCAATTGCCCAGATCCTCACAAACCTGGTCGACAACGCCATTAAACACGCCTTTGATGAAGGTACACAGTCCGGCACCATCCGCATTACCATAGAGGACACACCAGAGCAGCTCACCTGGATTGTTACTGACGACGGCGCCGGCATGAGCGAAGAAACACGGGATAAAGTTTTTGAACCCTTTTACACCACCCGACGCAGTCATGGTGGCACTGGGCTCGGGATGCACATTGTATTTAATATTGTGACGCAAAAGCTCAAGGGCACCATAGAATGCCACAGTGAGCCAGATCAGGGCTGCCGCTTTACACTGGTGCTACCCAAATGATGTTGGTTGGCCACTACAGGCCACCATTTCAACGACAAACAACGAAAAGATACAGTTACCAAGCTGTTAAAAGTTACCTAAAAAATCATGCGCCAGTTGGCTAGAGAAGATTTATGAACACCCTCGCAAAGGCCAAGAGGCGATAGTCGAATTTGAAGATTTTGAACTGTTGAGGAACGGCTTTAGTCCTAAGCAAATTAAGCAAATGAACCGCAACTCTGGGTAAACTTCATTAGATTTGGATTGCCTCCCAAGCTTGCTACCCCAGAAAAAGCAAAGTCCCAAAGCCAGAAAAAAGCCCCGCTCTCAGAGAGCGAGGCTTTGGATTCAAAAATTATTTGTCCGTAATAATATCTCTTTACTAGTAGATTTTCTAATTTCTTCCAAGCTATGAGAATACGACTTTTTTCTATCGAAAAAGAGGCTACTAATTCTCATACCTACAAGTTCAGACAAGTCACCGTCCATTATCGTAGTCGAAGCTATTCGTAATTTTTGAAGTTTACTCAGCGTTGAAATGCCAGAAATAGATTCAATGTTCGCACAATTCTCAATTACTAAACTTTCCAACCCAGATAAAGTGAGCAATTTCGATAACCCTTTGACCTGTTTACACCCTTCTATTTCAATAGAAGAAAGGCTCAACGAAGCAATGGCATCAATGCTTTCCAATTTTCTACATTGATATAACGAAATAGAATTTAGTTGACTTAATTTTTCTAAACCATCTAAGGTCTTTAACTTGCTTGGTCTTATGAGGTCTAGCCTACTGATGTTTAGTGGTAAGAAATCAGTTAATGACTCCTCTTTAAACCCACTCAATAATAGAACCTTAATTGAACTGCTTTCAGCAATATTTTTTAAGCAAGGTTTCCAGTCGATCCGAACATCTTTTAAGTTACAAAGTCGTGAAGCATTAAACCCAATCTTTAATCTGGGGCACTCTAAATAAAGAACTTCTAGATTCACTAAATCGGATACTTTTGAGATATCTTTGATTGTCGAGTCAAAAATATATAACGCTTTAAGTTGGGTTAACTTTGACAAAAAATCCAATTGCTCATACTTCCAACCTAACCATTGACTTAGCATCAAAGAAACTACATTTTCTCGGTCAATAACCTCAGCAATTTCATCGTCGAAATTGCTGAATAATTGCATCTTTACTCCGTTTACTGAGTCATCATGTAATAGCTTATATTTGGCATTGCTTTCACTCACTAACATCCCCGCCTTCTACAAGGGTTAACTTTATTCGTAACTTTATCAGATTTTGCACCGTCACCGTCAGTGGCTTTATCCAATACTTTTTGTTCAAATTTTTCACGAGCTTCCTTACCACCACTGACTTTTGTAACACTTAGCTCTTTCACTCCATCTGTATCCAGCTTTCCTGAACGTTCATGCTGTTGTAGCCTTTTAAGTACATCTTTAGATTGACCTATATATTCTTTGTCGCCTTCTTTAAATTTATAGACGCCCTGAACTTCTGGTCGATCTTTAAGCGTTTGTTTCATAACCTGCTTGGCAGCAGCTTTGCTCAAGTTTTTAATAGTTGGTGCTGGTACTCCAGTTGCTGCTTCAAACGCTTCACCACCTGCTTCTTTTAAAATCCAAATAGCTAGCGGAACTAAAGGTATTTCTCCACTAGGGTCTGTATATTTGTAGGGGTTGTTATAAGTGTATGCATATCGATTGAATCCATGAACATTTTCACCACGATACATGTGCCCCAAGACATCAACTGGATCATTCGAATAGAAACGACCTATAACTGGATCATAGTATCGTGCCTGCATATAACTTAGGCCAAGCTCTTTATCGAACTTGTGTCCAGTATAGCCTATATCGTCCTTTGGCTGCTCTAGCGTTTCACCAAATGGGCGGTAATGCTGACGACTGCCTGCTTCTGATACTGGCGTTACATCGCCGTATTTGGCTATGAGTTTTTTGCCTAGGTAAATATAGTTAACGCCATCACCCGTTATTACATCGCCTTTTTCACGATACAGCAAAGTGCCATCCTGCGAGTATAAGCTATAGCTTGTACCACTTTGTTCCACTTGTTTAACGCGGCGATTATGACCATCGTATAGGTAGGTGTTATTTTTTGCTGAAGTAAGCTGGTTTGCTAAGTTAAAGTTAAGCTGGTAAGCGCCATTGTTGGTAATATTACCGCGCGTATCATAAACTAAGTTTGCATACTTGCCGTTAGTTCCTGCTCCCGTTACGCTGCTTAGACGGTTTGTTACCCTGTCATAGGTGTAACTCAGGTTTCTGTCTTTACTGGTATATGACTCAATATTCCCTAATGCATCATATTTAATACTGCTGTTGCCAATGGCCGTGCCGCCTTTGACAGAGGTCAATCTATGTAGATCATCGTAAACCAGACTGGTCAAGCTATAAGTGGGATGCACTTCGTCCAAAATAGCGGTGACATTACCCACCTTATCAAAGCTGTAGTCTAACTTGATGAGATTGTTAGTATCTCGGCTGTCCTGGATCACATCAGGCAGTAGGCTGGTTTGATCAAGGGTTAAACTATGTGTAACGTCATTACCATACGTAAAGCCCTTTAACATCCCATTTGCGTAGTAACTGGCACCTGTAGCAAATGTGAGTTCGACGTCATCTGTGCCTGCTTTATAGGTCACTGCGCGCGTAGGCTCACCATACCCATTTGGGCTAAAGTGTACCGATGTGCCGTCAGGGTAAGCCAAAAACTCACGTTGCTGTAATGCGTTATAACCATAGTCAACCTCTAAGTGAAGCTGCCCCTTGATGAGAAGCTGCTCAACCTCTAGTAAGTTTTGGTTGTTATAAGCATAGCTATGCGTGACATCTCCTGCTGTCAATCCAGTCAAATTACCATTGTTATCATGAGTATAAGTAACTGAAGGTGTGTTACTGTTTTCAGGGTAGTTAATCTTATATAGGTCACCAACGTTATCGTAAACATACTCAATTGCATCAGCTGGTTTTGTTGCGACACAATCAGTATCTGTAACCCCTTCTTTTTTCCAAATCATTTGCCCTAGAGCATTATGTCCTAATAATGTATTACCTACATCCGGGCGCGTAATCAAACAAAGCTGCTGGCTAGCGTCGTAAAGCCTCTTTTCGACGGCTGAGATTTCCGTTCCATTACTGTCATGCCCTGATTGTGTAACAGATTCCACCTGACCAAATAGGTTAACGGCTATACTTGTATCTACCTCTTCGGGTGAATCGATAAAGGTGGCAACCTTATATTCAGGAGCCCCAAATGCCTGATACGTTGTCGTGGTAACTTTAGAGAGTGGATCCGTCACTTTAATTTTATTGCCAGCTAAGTACTCATGCTTAGTCTCACCAAGGCCCGATACATCGACTGATTTGATGCGCCCTAACGCATCATAAGCCGTACTGCTCCCTTTTAATTCAGTACTATCCGTGCTAACAAATGAGGCAAAGGTCTGACGATTTTGATAATCATACTCAAAGTTTTGATAACGGATGGGAGTACTTAGATCTGCATTTGCAGTGTTATCTGTCGTTTTAGTCTGCGTTAGCCTTAGTAAACTATCGTAGGTTTCTACCGTTTCTAAAGAAGGCGTTGATTCACTGCATTCTTTGTCTTTATTTAGGGTGCAACGCTTAATCGTACGAGTATTACTTGTATCATCCCAGACAAATTTTGAGTCTAGCCATTTATTGGACACTTCATCAGTTAAGTCAATTGCCGTGATACGACCAATAGAGTCATAGTCAAACCATGTTGTTACGCCATTGAAGTCAGTAATCGATTCAACCCAACCGTTGCCATCAATGCTCTTTGTTAACGATACCTTCTTGTTACTATCATAACGCTCCGAAACAATCACTTCTTGTGGTTGATTCAACTTATAATTATTGAAAGAAAAATAAAGATTATCGACGTTATAGTCTACTCTTTTCAATGCGCCAAACGAGTGATACGACGTAAAGGTTTTCTTTAAATCGCCATGAACACTCAACGAGTGTTGAGCTTGAATATTTTTATTAGCACCAAATGCTTTGGTTTCATAAATGAACTTAGAAACTGTTTTTAGCTTATCTTGTTCCTTACCCACTTTAAGCAGAAGTGGCTGGTGGTAGTGGTGAGTATCAACATCATGAAAATAAGAATACTCTAAGTACCTCTTATTATTACCAAATGTATTTTCAAATTTCAGCGGCTTGTCAAAAGAGTCAAACTCTAACGTTTTGGTTACGAACGTATCGCCATTCGTTACTGTCTTTTTTGTTAGTATTTCAACGTTAACATCTGAAGTAAAATCTTTCCTTTGCTTCTCGAAAGATTCTGGGGACGAGCCTATATGGATATATGAATGATCCGTACCATAGCTACTAGGGCTATACCTATATTCAAATTCTGTTTTTTCAAGTAAGTGATTTTCGCTGCTGTAGGTTTCAACACTTATTAAGTTGTTATAACTTAATCCGTACTGTCGACTGTAAGTTCTCTGAGTATAAGAACCATCAGGTTTTATCTCACTTGTCATTTTGATGTGTTGAACATCGCTGTCACCAGCAAAGTGTCCATTGGTGTTATTGTATGTATAGCTCCAGTTTATCTCTTTATCATTAAACGTTATTTTCTTATTAGTTAAAGAAAATAAAAGGGTACTTTTGGGAAGATAATATTCCTGGTGTGGGCTGTTCGGATTGGTGGAATGAGGATTATGCATCTTAATTTTAGGTACATTTGTTTGTGCTTCACAGCGAGGGCTCCCAGTAAACGTACCAACAGCACCTTTAGGGTGTGTCATTTCAACCCAAACAAAAGCCCCCTCGCTTTGCACACAATTAGGGCCACCAACCGGCAATTGAGATAGTCTGCGAACAGTTTTCACCTCATCAGGGTAACTAAACTGCCATTTACTAGTATTAGGTAACTGAACGTTAGTTAAAAAGTCATACACTTTAGAACCTTCCTTAGTTCCTTGCGCAATCGTATAGACCCATTTCCTATTATTAAATGTCATGGAGCCTATATACTTACCATCATTAATAGTGGTGAATTCGACGTTTTGCTCATCAGATGTTGAAATAGATTTTAGCAATCCGTTATTAAAGTAACTAAACTCTATTGTATTGCCATATTTGTCTTCAATCTTTGACGGGTATAAAAACACATGCCTTTTAAGCATATTTATCTGATATGGATGAGAAGCAGGTTCACCTCCCACTGTTGGGGGAGGGCACTCACGCGTACATGGCTGCTTTGGGTACGTTGCCATTTTGTGAGTTGCATTGTCAGTTATTACGCGCTCAATATCAAAGTAGTAAGTCACTCCAGAGTTAGATACAACTTGAAAGCCTTCTTTGCCCGTTGTATCACTGGTATAACAAGATATTTTGGTATTACCTTTGGTCACCTTTGTGATCTTGCCTGACGCATCAGTCTTTTCTAATATTTTATAACTTTCACCATTTAACAATTGAATGGAGTCACCATTCCAGTAATGATCTTTTGTATAGATGTACGCTGTTGAGTCAAATACGCCTGTACTTTTTTCACGAATTTCGGTGTGTGAGAAGTAAGGTTTATTACTTATACTGGTAGAGCACCATGAGCCAGTTGCCCATGCTGCGCCCTTATGGTTTCCTTTCAGATCTTCCACATATACACTTCGAATGTGTGGTAATTTAAGACTCCAGTTGCCCAACTCTTTTGTCTGTATATGCCAGCTGTCTGGGTCTCTCATGGTACGAGCAATCGGAAATTCAAGCCCGCCATTTAATGTTAACACTAAATCTGACTGACTGAAGCTCGCAGCCCCACTGGCATAATCAATGCTATCACCAAATAAATCTGTACTTAACGTTGAGACCTCTGAGCTGTTATTCGTGTACTCTCTATAGTTATAACTAAAATCAGGAATTTTATCTTCAAACGTTTGCGCCCCCTTTGATATCACGACCAGTGCAATAAATCCTAGCCTAAATATTTTAGAAACTTTCAAAACTTTCTCCTTAACTGTGAGAGGCGTAATAAATCGCCTCCTCCAAATGCTGTACAATTATTGACTGTTAGTCTCTAAAATCGGACTACCTAATAAGTCGGTATGTATAAAAATGATTTTTTTGACAACTGGTAGAAACCGTTTTTCTGCGAAGGAAATATACTGTTGGTTATACACAGCCTTGGCACAAATTTTGGGTTTATTGCTATTGGCGTCAATGGCGATGGCTGCGATATACTTCTTCCATGTCACATTAGCTGCGTTGCAACTCGTTGCTTTTTCAACAATGGCATAACTCAATTCGGCGTCAGTGATGGGGTGGGTTATGGTCATTGACGTTTCGCCCTTGATTATTAAAGGCTTAACTAACTTGTTTGATACAACCAAATCAGCGCTCAAATACTCTGAAGGATTTGCAGGAAAGCGTTGAGTCTTGGCTTCGTCAACAAAGCACTCCCACTGCGTTGGATTACTGCGAGGCTCAACAAACAGATGCCTGCCGTTATCACCTTTAGAGGCGCGCCAGCGCTCTTCTGGTACACCATCTTTAATAGCTCTACATGCATGTACGCCTTCAATATCCCAATAGAATGTTCCCACTTCACCTAAGTCATAACGTGTTTTAGACCATTCAAAGCGCTTTTGAACTGGGACTACATCCATGCCATACGCGACAAAATGCTGACTAGTACCACACCCTACACCTTCCGGGTTACACGCAGCCACCTCGTAGTTGTTACGACCTAATGAGGCAACGGTAACAGATGCACTCATAGCAGAACTTCGCTGAATCTCCTTTCCATTTGCAAATACCACGTATACCACCCCAGGGACTTCACCTCCTGCATGCTCCCAATTTAACTGGATCTTTGCGCCCACTTTTGCAGTATTAACTGAGCCTGTTAAGTTGCTTACTGAACCCGGTGTTGTATAAAAGAAGATAGGAAGTGCTTGTGAGCGAGGCGCGCAGCCTCCCTGATTACACGCCTCTACACTATAAAATCGGCGACCATAGTTATTATGGCTAATGCTCTTACTGCGACTGCTACCTTGATAAACAAGAACATCGTCTTCGTATAGTCGATATCTATCCGCACCCGTTACCGCGCTCCAGCTAACCGCTATTGGCTTATTAACAGGCTGATAGCCGGCGTTAAAGGTGACTTGAGGTGAAGTACTTGGAGGGTCAATCGTGCCTGTTACCGTGTGTCGCTGAGATGTACCACACCCGGTACCTTGAGGGTTGCACGCTGCCACCTCGAAGGTGTTGCTACCCACTGAGGTAACCTCGACTGATGCACTCATAGCAGAACTTCGCTGAACCTCTCTTCCATTTGCAAGTACCACATAAACCACTCCGGGTACTTCGCCTCCTGCTTGGCCCCAATTTAACTGGACCCTTTCACCAACTTTTGCAGTATTAACTGAGCCAGTTAAGTTGCTTACTGAACCCGGTGTTGTATAAAAGAAGATAGGAAGCGCTTGTGATCGAGACGCGCAGCCTCCCTGATTACATGCCGCTACACTATAAAATCGGCGACCATAGTTATTATGGCTAATGCTCTTACTGCGACTGCTACCTTGATAAACAAGAACACCGTCTTCGTATAGTCGATATCTATCCGCACCCGTTACCGCGCTCCAGCTAACCGCTATTGGCTGATTAACAGGCTGATAGCCGGCGTTAAAGGTAACTTGAGGTGAAGCACTTGGAGGATCAATCGTGCCTGTTACCGTGTGTCGCTGAGATGTACCACACCCGGCACCTTGGGGGTTGCACGCTGCCACCTCGAAAGTGTTGCTACCCACTGAGGTCACCTCAACTGATGCACTCATAGCAGAACTGCGCTGAACCTCTCTTCCATTTGCAAGTACCACATAAACCACTCCGGGTACTTCGCCTCCTGCTTGGCCCCAATTTAACTGGACCCTTTCACCAACTTTTGCAGTATTAACTGAGCCGGTTAAGTTGCTTACAGCTCCTGGGGTGGTATAGAAATAAACTGGAATGGCCTGAGATTTGGAGGCGCACCCTCCTCGATTACAGGCTTCAACGCTATAGTAACGACGCCCGTAGTTGCTGAGATTTACAACAGTGCTTCTACCACCGCCACCATAGATATAGGTGCCATCCTGATATACACGATATGAAGTGGCACCGGACACGGCTCCCCAAGTAATGGTAAGCGGTTGATTTATCGGTTGATAACTCGAAGCCGGGCTTGCAACGGGTGAGTATGACGGGCTGGGGGGAAGTGGTTCTCGAACAATTCTGGTTGCTCTTAAATCTATACGATTTCCGCGATAGTCTTCACAAAACCAATGCGTCGTGTGTGCTCCTGCACTTGTGTATCGGTGCGGTCCTGAACGCCCAGAGGTAGCTCTTGGACTTGTATTTCCGCTGCTGTGTGCATAAGCCTGACAATACTTTGCCCCTTCAACATCCCAATAAAACGTTGTACTGTCACCTACATTAATAACTGAAGGCGACCAGCTAAACTGCTTTACGCTCATCTGAGCGTTTACTTGAAAGCTGCCAAGCAACAGTACTAACGCTAGCTTTTTGATATCCATGCTAATTCATCCAAATTTTTAAAAGCACAGGATTGTATATGAAGCTGAACAAAAAAAAAGCTTTTTTGGGAACTAACGGGCTTGAATGATAGTTAATTTGAAAAGCACCAGCCACTTTCTAACAATGTACTGTATCAAGTGTGACGATAGACCCTGAAATATCGAGCCTCCCATATCTTTCCAGCCTGTACATCCGGATAAGGTCTCCGACATGATAGGAAAAGATCAGTAAGGTCTAGAAGTTGGTTGATAAAAGAGCGCTTATCTTCAACATGTTCAAGATGACTAAATAACGAAACAGGAGTAAGTAGATAGTGATAAGGTGAACGCTAATGGATTAGTTCAAACAAGAACCGGGTAATATAGCCTTGTTACTAAGAGTGAAACTTCCTCTGATCTGTCAACGGCGTCTTAACAGGTTTGTAGATATAGAAGTTTTGGATCTAGTATCTCTTCTATTGTTTATAGTGTTGAAGTTACAAAGGACTTTATGCATAGCTCATATTATGGCAAAACGCACATCGAGCTTCTCATTGCGGATTGACAACAAAAAGCCCCGCGAGTGCGAGGCTTTAGATTCAAAAGTATTCAAATTAATATGTGATTAATCGTAGTAGCCATCTTTAAACAAAATAACACTCTCACAAACACTATTGGGCTCTTCGTCGAAGTTAGGAGCATAACCTCCAACCCCTAGAGAATATGAGGTAAATGATTCTCCTTCTAACTCAATTGCGTTATCAAGAGACTTAAGAAGCTTTACAATATCCTCAAAGCTGGAAGTAACTAAATCAATACCCTTAAAGTTTAGCTGTGCAGGTTCACAAAACTCTAATGCCTCTACAGTTGAAGAGCTATCGTAATATACAAACAAGCCAATATTTTCGTAAAAATCACAAGGGTGCGCAGCGGTAGGGGTCCTTTTAAATGACTTATAAGAGCTGTTGATCGCGTTTCGAGCATCATTCAACGACATTCCAAACTGAATCTCATCTATACCTAACAATGGTGTTACATTAAATTTCATTTATTTATCCAATTTATCGGTATAGTCCTGCATTTCTCTTATAGCAGAATCATACTTAGTTCCAAACTTAGATTGAACATCATTTACATCCATTTGCTGAGCTTCTTTAAACTGTCCATTATCAATCAATTGCTTCTGTTGCGCCCTATATGCTTTAGCTTCCTTAGAGTTCCCCCAGCTAGCTGTTTGCCTATGATCTGCCTTGTCCATAGAAATTGCAGGTCCTTTATTTTTGGATAAAGGGCTTACAGAATCAGCAGGCATATGGTGTGACTCATTTCCTTTTACACCTCTCACTTTACCATGCGCTCCACCACGATATAGCTTAAGTAACTTTTGCCCTTTTGCGATAGATTTAGCTGGGTTCAGTATTCCTTGTGCTGACTCCTTAATTGCACCACCAAGGTTTACAGAACCCGTAGTGGCATAATTAATTGCAGCTCCCATGGCAACATCTGCAACAAACTTAACAGCAAAATTTAAAAATTCGCCATTAGGATCAGTATACTTGTACGGATTATTATTGACGTATAAGTAACGGTTAAACGACATTACTGGGTTAGATGCAGTATACTCAACCGGATCATTCGAGTAGAAGCGACCTATGACTGGATCATAGTATCGTGCCTGCATATAGCTTAGGTCAAGCGCAGTATCAAACTTGTGGCCGGTGTAGCCTATATCATCGCTTGCTTCACCAATGGTTTCACCGTATGGGCGGTGCTGCATTGCCTCAGGATCTGTATTTAGCTCTACATCGCCATATTTTGCTATCAGCTTACTGCCCAGATAGATGTAACTGGTTCCATTCCCCTCGATCGAAGTCCCTTTTTCACGGTAAATCAGGGTGCCATCTTGGGTATATACCGAATAACTACCGCCATTATCTGACTGGTAGACGCGACGATGATGACCATCATATTTATACGAGAACCCACGCGCAGCAGCGATCCGGCCTGCCTGATTGAACGTTAAGCTAAATAGACCATTGTGGGTAATATTACCTTTACTGTCATAGTCAAACTTTGAGTACTTGCCCGACACACCAGACACGCTCGTTAAGCGGTTTTTAGTATAATCGTATGTATAGTCTAAATTACGATTTAAGCTGGTGTACTTTGTAATGTTACCAAAGCCATCGTAGCTCATGCTACTTGAGCCAGCTTTAGTACCACCCGTGGTTTCTTTGAGACGGTTTAAGCCGTCATATGTCAGTTTAGATAAACTATAACCTGGGTCGACCGCATTGGTAATTGACGTAACATTAGAGTTATTGTCATACGTGTATTTAAGATTAACAACATCCGCTGAATTTACGGAGTCTATAAGTGACTTTGGCTGCTGAGATGGGTGTAACTCCATAGAGTGAGTGACACCATTTCCATAGGTGAAGCTTTTTAGTAATCCATTTGCGTGATAACTCGCATTTTGCGCAAAATCAAGCTCTACTTCGCCTAGCTCATTATAGACACGCGCTTCTGTGGGTTCACCAAAACCATTTGGCTTGTGGCTGATTGTCAGCCCTGTAAAATCGGGATAAGTTGTATAGCTGCGGTGTAATAACGCATTATATTCATAATCCGTTTGCAGCGACAGGTTGGTACCTACGGTGACGGTTTCATCTTCGAGTAAACCTTGGTTGTTGTAGTTATACGTATGTGTTACGTCACCCGCTTTTAAGGTGGTCACATTGCCATTATTGTCTCTTGTATACTCTACATCTCCACTGTTATCCGCATAGTCAACCTTGTCTAAGTTACCCTGATTGTCATAAGAATAAGCAATCGCTTGGCTTGGTTTGGTTGTGGTACATTCAGCATCTTCTACACCCGACTTAGACCAGGTCAGCTCACCCAGGTTATTTCTGCCATAAATCGTCGTGCCCAGCTCAGGCCGTTTTAAAAGACACAAGTGTTTTGAAGACGTATACAAACGTGTTTCGGTAATCGTATGAGTGGTATTGTCCTTTTTAGATCCCGTTTGAGAAATAGTCTTAGTAATACCAAAAACATCAACATCAATATCCGTTGTGACACCTTCTGGTGACTCTATTTTGGTCGCGATTGAATAATCCGGCGCACCATAGGCAAGATAAGTTGTCGTTGTGCTATGAGTCTCATTATTCTCATTTTTACCTGCATCCGTAAAGCGGATCTTATTACCCTCAAGGTAATCATACTGAACCGTTCCCCGGCCAGTTGCTACCTCGGAAGTCTTGCGGCCAAAAGAGTCATAATAAGTACTTATGCCACCAGAAATGCCATCTAAGGTATCCGCTTTATAGGATTCAAATGTCAGTTGGTTATTTTTGTTATAACCAAACTTTTGATAGCGGCTAATTGTGCTATTTTCAGAAGTATCATGTGATGCTGTTGTTATGAGGCGCGTCAAGCCATCGTATGTCTCAACCGTTTTGAAAGTCGCCTCGTCAGTACATTCATCTCTATAACTATTCAAAGTACAGCGAGAAATAGTACGGGTTTGATGTTTGTCGTCCCATTCAACTAACGTACCCAACCACTGGCCATGAACCGCGTCACTTTCAAGCGCAATTGACACCAGATAGCCGTTGCCATATTTGTATTTGTAGCGTGTTTCAGTCCCGTTAAAGTCTGTGGCCTTTACAATCTTGCCAAACTCATCCACTTCCTGTGTGCGGCTAATAGTGCTGTCTGACTCAAGTGAGGGCACTGTAATGGTTCCGGGAGTCCCTCTTTTGTAGTTTAAATATTGCGTAAAGCGATTACCTGTACCAACGGCTCTTGCAGCATTATACTCTTCTTTCGCGAGGTTTCCTTTGGCAGTATACTCCGTATATCTGGTCACCCATGTACCAAATTTTTTATGCTCATACGGCAGACCCAACCCGACGTAATCACCATCTTGTGTTGTCTCATCATGATAGACAACTTCCGTCACCTTTTCGTATTTATCGCTGGTATCAGTATCAGATACTTCAACATACGTCGGCAAGCCTAAGATCCAGTTGCCAGTGTGATTATAGTATCCTAATTTTGTATACTTGTTATTTCCTGAAAACGTCTCTTTGATTTTAGTTGGGTAACCATAAATATTGTGTTGCAAGTATTCGGTCACATAGTCCTTACCATCTAATGTGATGGTTTTTTTCTTTACCGCGACAAGTGAAGTGAGTGACTCCGGTATATCTTCTGGAAAGTCTAAGAATTTAAAATCACCGATATTTGCTATTTGCTTATATTCAAACTTAGTTTTTTTAGTTTTACTGCTACTGGTGTCTGTAATAACTTCTTCTAGAAGCTGACCATGTTGAAACGATTTATCATCTGAGAAGGTTTTCTTTATGGTCTCATCTGCATTTGTAATCGTTACCTCAATCGCATCTTCTTTATCATAGCTAGTATCAGCATAATCAAAGGTTAACACGTCAATATCGGCTGTACCATTATTCACAGTTTTTTTATGCAGCTTAATATTTTCACTGTATGGATCGCGACGAAGCTTATCAAATACTTTATAGTCGTAACTGATGGTGCCGCCCGATGGCAGTGTTACTTGAGTCAATAAACGAGGGCCGTAATAATTAAATGCCGCGCTTTGCGATTCAATATCAAAATAGGCCTTCTTATCGTCAATCGTTCCCTCACCGTATTTATAGCCCCACTTTTTCCCGCCGGTTTTAACGCTTGTTAGGTAGTGACGCCCGTCTTGCGAGCTTTTTTCATAATCATAACGAATGAAAGTTTTATGAGTGTAAAAATCATAATCCCCCTCCCCCATTGAAATATTTTTGATACGCTCCCAGCCAGTCGCTGATGTAACAACAATATCATCCCCTGGCGTCCCATCTGGGTTCGGTGTTCCTGGAATAGTCTCTAATGATGTATCATAGTTGATCCTGATAGGCGTCTCATTCTCACGCAGTATTTGTACCAACCTTTGCTCTATGTAAGGTACATTGAAGTGTGATGCCATAGCCCCGATATCATTTCTTGGCATCTTTGAAAAGTTGAACACCTCATAAACGTACTGAACGCTTTCTCCATGCACATTTGATTTCTCTGAGGCCAGCATTGTCACAGTACCGGTATGAGCAAAGGATGAACTTAAGTAGCTTGGAAAAGCACTGAGCGCTTGTACCTTATCTATTGTATAAGTGACCCCTTGCGGTGACTTAACAATAAAACCGTTGCCATCATTTGTACATGAAGCAACCCAGTTATGGGTAGTTACCCATTTAGCTGTCGGATAACGAGTGGTATCGGTGTTTTTAAATAACTGTTGTGCTGGTTGACCAGGTATTTTCAGACGCATGCCCGACCAATACTTTTTGGCAATTTTATCACCACCGCTATTCAGCCATGAAGCTCTGCCATCGCCAGGGTATGGGTCTTTACAAATTCCCTGACGTGTTGTGCTGGTATGTTTTATGTATTTATCGTACTCAGCAGTGTCAAAGTCATAGATGTATGGTGTATCACCCATTCCATATAGAGGTCCCGTTGGGTCCCAACCGCGAACGATACCAAAAGGCACCGTGGGAATGATTATTCTTGGTATCTCCAATCGCCAGTTGCTCATATTGGCAACTTGACCGTTATTACCCCACACACGCTCAGAGTCGTCAAAGCTTCTTGAAAGCACAATGTCCAACCCCGGGTTACCAGGAATAACCGCATCAACGACTTCGTAGGATAAGCGCCCACTTTGTAAGTCGATTTTTTCTCCATACTGATTCTGATCATCAACCTTGAGATAATTTATTTTCTCACCCTGATATTCAGATGCCTCCATAGCATACGCTGAGTTGAATACCACCAGCGCTGAAAGGCAACAATATAGCCTGCTTTTTAATAATTCCATTCGCAATTTCTCTTCGCTCTTTACTTTAATTCTCATTTAAAAAATTATCACCTCTATCCAAAAAACGTTTAAACCCCTTTGAACAGCAAAATCTAAAACTTAAAAAACACAAAAAACAATCCACTTCATAAACACCAGCTTCATAAAACATGCACCGAACCACAAGAACAAAAAACTTGATATTATGAAACCAGTAGATTTAACAACTAATCTTACTTATCAAGCACCCATAAAACAAACAATAACAACTAGTTAACATCACTAAAAAAAGAAGATAAATAAATTGGAGGGAATGCCCCCTGTTGTCATTTTTTAAACAGCCCCTCATAAATCATTTTGAGGGGCTGCTTGCCTTTATTCCATTACCGTCTCGGCAACAGGGTTGCCGAGTAAGTCTGTGTGAATAAAGATCGTCTTATTTTTCGGGGTATATTTGATAATATAAGTCCATTGAGTACAGGTACCATCGCCAAAACATGCTTTAATCCTATAAAACTGATTCTCTGTTGGTACAATCTTATGGCGAGTATCGCTGCCTGCAAGGGTGGCAAAAGCACTCCACTCTAACGCTAATAAATCGTCACAGCTTTCTGCACAAACGGCACTTTCAATAACATAACTGGTTGCGCCAGACACTGTCTGCCAAGTTAACTCTTTTCCATTATTTTCTGGCGCAAAGTCTTCTGATATTTCAACGGTTCTGCGTACCACAGCGCTGCTTGTACAGTTGTCATCGTTTTTGTTACAAGCCTGCACTTTAATATCGAGTGATGTTGGGTCCGTCACTAAGAGTTCATGTGAATATTCAAGCTTTTTGGAGCCACCCGTATGCGGAATGTCGATACCTCGGCACTTATCTGTACCATCACTTGCGACACAACTGACCTTGAAATAGGCCCCGTCCCAGATCAACCCATCAGGGCGATTCCAGTCTATTTTGAGCGCTTGGTTTACCGATGGTGATGCGGGGGTTACCGAAACGACCGGGGCGCCAGGCTTAGCGAAAGACACAATACGGATCTTTTCACTCAACTCTCCACAACGATAGCCACCTGAGCTTGTCGCTGAACATGACGCAATTTGCAAGGTGTAAAACCCTTTAGCGCCCACATTTACGTCGACTTTGCCTTGCGTTTTAGCCGCGTGATCAACCTTCTTCGCAGCTTCACCTTCTGGGTAATAGTAGATATCGAAGCTATCCGCACCCACAATAGACTGAGCAAGGTTGACCGTCATCGTTGTATTTTGTGGGTAATAGAAATCCCACTCGACGTTGTAACTCGGGTCACCATGCCCAGGAGGTGTGGTTGACAAGGTTGTCTTCTTACTCACTGCACAGTGCGCATCAGATTTGTTACACGCCTTTACGTGAATATCTAACTTATCCGCATTTGGAACGGTAAACGTATGGCTATACTCAGTTTTATTTGAGCCACCTTGATGCGAGATTTTTTGTCCACAAGCTTCAAGCTTAGCGTCCGCTTTGCAGCTGACAAGGAAGTAGCCGCCAGACCAGATCAAGCCATCTGGACGATTCCAAGTAATTGTCGCCTGTCCATTTACCTCGGGCACTTGTGGTGTTACAGAAATGACAGGGGCTTGTGGGTTGTTAAACGACACAATACGGATCTTTTTACTTAACTCCCCACAGCGAGTGCTGCCTGAGCTTGATGTGGTACACGAGGCGATTTGCAACGTATGGTAGCCTTGCTCACCCACATTAATATCCATTTTGCCCTGAGCTTTTGAAACGTGCTTTACTTTTCTGACTTCACCACCCTCTGGGTAGTAATACACATCAAAACTATCTACACCGTTCAGTGACTGAGACAAGTTTACTGTCATCATACTGTTTTCTGGATAGTACAGATCCCAGTTTACGTTATGACTTGGATCCCCGTGCTGCGCAGGGTTTGTCGTAAAACTGCTGGTATTACTTGATGTGCAATACGAGGCCGTTTTGTTGCAAGCTTTTACCTGAATATCAAATTGGGCAATATCCTGTACAGTAAAGCGATGACTGTACTGTGATTTGTTTGAGCCTCCCACATGCGGAATACTCTGATTGCAGACATCTTTTCCTGTGTCGGTGACACAACTGAGCTTAAAATATGCACCTGACCAAATCATGCCGTTCGGACGATTCCAGTTGATGGTCACTTCCTCATTTAACTCAGGTGTATTTGGTGTTATCGATAGTATTGGAGCTTCAGGTTTAATAAATGACACAATAGTCCGAGCCTGGCTCTGTGCACTACATTGAGCACCGCCGGAGTTTGACGAAACACACGATGCCAACGCCAGATTATATTTACCAGCACTGCCAACATTAACGTCTATCGTTCGCTGAGATTTTGGCACGTGCGCATATAGCTGTGGCGAACTGCCATCTGCGTAATAGAAAACTTTGAAACTGTCAGCACCTTCTAAGGATTGTGGCAGTTTGACTGACATAGTCGTGTTTTGCGGGTAGTAAAAGTCCCAATCAACATTGTATCCTGGGTCGCCGTGAACCGCAGGAAGTACATAGGCAGAGCTAACATGGCTACCGGCGCAGTAGGAATCCGTCTTGTTACAGGCTTTTACTTGAATATCGTAGCCACTTACACTGCTTGCCGTGAAACTATAGGAGTAGGCTGATTTGTTCGACCCGCCAATGTGTGGAATATTCTGGTTACACACATCTGTCCCGGCGCTGTTTATACAGCTAACCTTGAAGTAGGCCCCTGACCAAATCATACCGCTTGGACGATTCCAGGCCACGGTTACCGTTGCGTTTTTACTTGGATAGACAGGGCTCACCGATGCAGAGGGGGCACTTGGGGTCGTAAAGATCACAACTCTACGGGGAGGGCTCTCGGCACTACACCCCGCACTGTTACAGGCCTTAATTCTGATATAGTTTGGCCCAGTTGATACTGAAGAAATATATTCCCAGGTACTGCTATAAAACGTACGACTCACAGAGGTGCTGGTTGAAGATGTGCCGTTATAGACCTGATAATAAGTAGCCCCTGCAATACTCGGGATCTTAACGCGCACGGAAGAACCTGCAGGGTGATATAAGTCCCAGTTCACATCAGGCTCACCCGGTACCGATGGAATAGTTGGACGTTCGGATAAATAGACGCCAACGCTGTTTGACTGTGCACAGCGACCACTGCTATCACAGGCTTCAACATAAAAAGTATGTGTACCTGGATAGTTTTGGATCCACCGACTAAAAGATGTACCAGAATAACCTGTTCTAAATGCAAATGCGCTTTGTCCTGGTTTGGCTACCCACAAATTAAAGTATGAAGTTCCACTTGGCTTAGACCATGACAAATATGTTGTATCTCCCAGATACATAGAGCTCTTTGATGAACTTAGATTTGGCGACTGAATAGCAAGCACATATTGACTGAAAAATAATGCTACTGATAAAAATAAAAACCTACACACGACATTTTCCTTTCAATACTTTTACTCCTTGGCACTCAAATAGATCCAGCTTCAAATCCACCCTATATTACTCCTAATTAATTGTTATTAAATTTAAAGCGCCAGTATAGCCACGCAAAAACCAAAAACAACCTTTTAGGTACAAACAATAGGCAAAGCATTGTTTATTAGCAGGCTTATATATTTAATCAAGAAGAAAAACCAAAAACGCTCAAATAGGAAACAAAAATACAGTAACGTAATACTGCATATTCACTATGGCTTTTCTCGCATATACATAACGTGCTCTTCGCGTTAATGATATTTTTTATCTGCTCACGTGTGAGGAAATTAGGCGAACGATGTTTCTGAGTTTATGTAGGACAAAGTACACATAGAAAGTCTGAGAGCACAGCCAAATACGTCCTTATAAAACGCTTTGCAATTGCTGTGCTCTCATTTTACCTATGGCTGAGTCGTCTCTGCGATTGGGTTACCAAGCAGATCAGTGTGAATAAATATCACGCGTTTCTGTGGTACTGTGTTTTCAACATACGTCCAGGACGTGCACACGCTCTCGCTGAAACACACTTTTATACGATAAGCGTTCCCCTCAGATTTCGATATATCATGCTTATCATGACTGCCATCCAGGGTCACAAGTGTAGACCAGCTCAACGAGGGCATATCACATGTCCGTTCACAAGTCGCATCTTCTATTACAAAATGCATTGCACCAGGTACCAGTGACCACACCAAATGTTGATTCTTAATCTCTGGCGAAAACTCGATATCCATAACATCAACAAGCGTTTCTGTTAGCCAACGATTCGTACAAGACGCTTTTAAGCCATTAACCACACGACAAGCCTGCGCGAAAAACTTATATCGACCAGGTTGTTCAAACACAAATTCATAGGTGCCCTTAGTGCCGTTGGCACTACTTGCAAGCTCCACCATATTTCTTTGCTCTGGGGCAAGTACAAATAGCGTTGTCATTAGCGGGGTACTTGGCTGACTTACAAACTCCCAAGTGATCTGCTCTGATTTGTTAATAAACGTACGCTTAGCAACGCCAACCTCGAGTTTTGAGGTATCCTCAGGTAATCCCTCGGTTAGGTACTGTGCTGTTGGCGCCGACCAGGCAGAACAGATTGCACTTCCTACATTCCCCTCACATGAGCGTATTTTGTAAGAACGCTGTCCCCCCTCCAGATTACTCCAGGTCACGCTATCGGCATGGATGATATATCGACCGGGTTCTGTCCAGTCATTGTCATTGTACTTGATCAAAATATCGTAATAATCAGCATTGGGAACCGCGCCCCACTCTAAAGTTGACGTACTGCCAGTGACTTGTACATTATGGATCCAAACAGGTATGAGCACCTTGTTTGATTCTCCAGACCAGGCACCACAGTTGGCTAGATTGTCATCACACGCGCGTACTTTATAGCTACGCTCACCAGAGGGCAGGTTCTCCCAACGAATACTGGTATCGTTGCTGGTGTAATTGCCAGGTGTAGTCCAATCTTTACCATTGTATTTTATTTGAATATCAAACTTACCGACTAAAGGTGTATTCCACACAACTTCAACACCATTGTTTGCAGTAAGCTGTGCCTGTGGAGCTTGAATGTAGTTCATCAAAGGAGATGACACCTCAGAATAATCAGAACAGCCCGCGCTATTACACGCTCTGACTTTATACCGTCTTGTACCCGATTCAAGGTCTGACCAACTGATACTAGTGCCGGTGTATTCGTAACGACCAGGCTCTGTCCAATCATTTGACTCGTATTTAATGCTGAGATCATAGTAGGTTGCACCATACGATGATCCCCAGGATACTTGTATTCTATTGCCATGTGCACTTGCTTGTGGCTTACTCGGACGCCCCGGAATGCTTACAATGCGGATCTCTTCAGAGGGCACAGATAGGCTCGAACATCCCACCGCATTACAGGCTTGTACTGAGTAAATACGCGCACCAGGATAGGCATCTTGCCACGCAATCTGGTTTGTTGTGCTTTCGTAATTTTCAACATCAGAAAACTCCGCATGCGACCATTGTACCTGTATCTTATAGTTTGTTGCCCAATCCACCTTGTTCCAGGTTACCAGAATATCTTTTCCCGTCAGTTGTGCATCAGGCTTGTTTGGTGCATTTGGTGTTGGCGTACTCACCCAATTCGAGGGGCTTGACCAGGACGAGCAGCCGTTTTCGCTATTACAAGAACGCATTCTGTAGTTGCGATTATTTAAAATTTCAGTTGGGTTTTCCCAAACATGTGAGCCGCCGTAGTATTTAAAATTTGACGTTCCCCAGCCACCATTTCCGTCTCGATACTGCAATTGGTAGTAGCTCGCACCAGAGGCAGTACCCCATGAAAGCGTTACCTTTTGCGCGCCCATTAATACAGAAACGTTTGCAGGAGTTGCAGGGATCGGTAAAGGCGTACTGATCCAGTTAGAAGCGCCAGACCAAGATGAACAGTTGTGCTCGCTGTTACACGCACGCATACGGTAATTACGATCATTTAGGGTCTCTGTTACATTGCTCCATGTATGAGCGCCGCCATAATAGCTACCATTTGACGTTCCCC
The DNA here is from genome assembly GCF_021532535.1 of Pseudoalteromonas sp. DL2-H2.2. Taxonomy (NCBI): domain Bacteria; kingdom Pseudomonadati; phylum Pseudomonadota; class Gammaproteobacteria; order Alteromonadales; family Pseudoalteromonadaceae; genus Pseudoalteromonas; species Pseudoalteromonas sp. DL2-H2.2. Next base: position 66,252 of record NZ_JAKGBD010000013.1, read on the forward strand.
AACTGCCATACCCATCTCGATACTGTAATTGGTAATAGCTCGCACCGGATACTGTACCCCAAGAAAGCCATGCACTTGAGCCATCACTGTTGATTGATGCTGATACATATGAGGGCGTGCTCGGAACGGGCAGAGGCGTACTTATCCAATTGGATGCACTTGACCATGAGGAGCAGTTATTACTGCTATCGCATGCGCGCATTCTATAGTTGCGGTTTAGCAATGTGCCGGTATAACCATACCAAGAGTGTGAACCACCACTGTATGAACCACCAGACGTCCCCCAGCCACCATACCCATCTCGATACTGCAACTGGTAATAACTAGCACCTGAAACGGTCCCCCAATAAAGAGATACAGTTGTACCATTTATAGACGCTGATACATAAGATGGAGAGCTAATTGCCAGTACGTTCGCGCTTAGCAACAGTGCAATTAACGAGGATATAACCCTTAACATAAAGTATTCCCTTGTAATCGACTAAAAATACGCTCCATGTTTGACGTGCGTTCTAACACCGCGTCATTATTAATATTATTTTTCAATACGTTATCTCTACCGCAAAAATCAGCCGGAGATCTTACCCGTGAAAGGTACGATGTATCAAGTCAAATAACACCAATTAAGCCGCCTGATCCCTCTCAGCCCATAAATATTAACTTTGCAGGTGTTCTGACAGGTCGAATCAAGCAGTAGAGGTTTATTTTTACTGAGTTCGGCTGGCGTTCATGCAATGACTCAGCCTCCATGGCTGGGCGACTTCCTTACCTGCGTGCCTACTTGAATACATGAAACCTGGACCAACAAAGCCCACCACCTGATGAAGTTTTAGTGCTTAATTATTGCTCACAGGTTCTGTTCAGGGTACATTCTGAATCTAAAATAATAAAAACAAGCAGCCTTCGCGACAACACCCATTCAGTCTTCACTGTTATCTGCGCAGGTTGTCATGCCACTCACAGATTTAGGTAGATACTATGAGCACGGACCAAGCACAGCCGGTCAGGTCAATCAAACTGGCCGCATTTTTTGACATTCTTCCCTTATCCATTGCCGTGATCCCCTGGGGGATTTTATGTGGTTCACTGGCCATTCAAGTGGGGTTGAGTCCGCTGCAATCACAACTGATGTCACTGCTGGTCTTTGCCGGCGCGGCGCAACTGTCTGCGGTGACCCTGACAGGGGCCGGTGGCGGTATCGCGACCATTTTAGGCAGTACAGCCGTGATCAGCTCACGTCACTTGCTCTACTCTGCCACTTTTCGCAGCCATGCCATGGGCTTACCTTTACATCACAAAATGCTGATGGCCTTTTTGCTGACTGATGAAATGTTTGCCGTAACGGAGAATAAGCGTAAGGAGCTGGGCTACTTTCCCCTCGACTATGCCTTGATCTCAGGCGCCACGTTTTATGCCATCTGGAACTTGTCAACACTGGCTGGCATTGTGGCGGGTACCAGTATTCCAAATCTTGAAAGCCTGGGGCTCGAGTTTGCTATAGCTGCCACTTTTATTGCCATGGTGGTCCCGAATATAAAATCCTCGCCAGTGTTAGTCGCGGTGCTGGTCTCAGCCTGTTGCGCAGTTTTGTTTCATAAACTCGAGGTCCCCAATGACCTGTTGCTCTCTGCGCTGGTCGGTATGGTCGTCGGTTATTGTTTAGATAAAGAAAGCGATTAGGAGGCGTGCTATGAGTTATGATCTGATCTTTTTAATGGCGTTGATCACCTTTTTTATGCGCTATGCCTTTTTTATGGAAAAGCTGCCCATCAAACTCGATATGAGAGTGCAGCGGTTTTTAAGTTTTACCGCACCGTGTATTTTAACCGCGATGGCTGCCCCCATTGTATTTGGCGAAGTAACATTCAATACGCATGATCTCACCAACCCCTTTTTGCTGGGGGGAATATTGGCTATCGTATTAAGCCTGCTGGTAAAAAACACGCTGATTGTGGTGTTGGCCAGCATGGGGGCGTTCTTTTTACTCAAGACTCTGCTCTGAGCGCCCGTAGCACCACTTCAGCGGGTATAGACAACGACGAGCACTGCACGTGCTCGACTTTATACGCCATTTGCCAGTCGCGAGATTTTCCGTACATGCCCGACGGCTAACCTCACCACCGTGGCTAATCTGTACTCGGATTTTGTATTTTTTATCTGTCAGATCAGGCGTATAGGCCAGCAGGTACATTTCAGCATCATACAACCCAACTCTGAGACCCCTTGCTAGATCACCTCAGCATGAGCATGCACCTCAATTAGTCACCTTTTTTACTTATTTGTGTAATTTTAATTAACAATGGGTTGCAAATAACAATTTCAAGGGGTAGTTTGATCCTTAATGGGGTACAAAATAGACAATAAATCAAACCTCATTGCATTGGATGCAGCAAAAATAACAAGTAGCAACAACAAAAATCAGTAGGAAGTAACATGACTAAGACATTCAGACTTACCTCGTTAGCTCTTGCGCTATCAGCACTGTCATCAACCGCCGTCAACGCACAGGAAACCAAACAATACATTCTTAAGCAAAGCAATTTAGCGATTTTTGCACCACAAACCAGCCGCTTTGAGCGCGCCGCCATCAGCCAAGACTTTGCCTCTGAGCCGGAGGCTGAAGTACTGTCAAATGATGACAAGGGCACTGTGGTCACCATGGAACTGACTGCACAGCAGGTTGCTCAGTTAAAAGCCTCTGGCCAGTATGCCTACATTGAAGAAGATTACGAGTACGTGCCTTTCACATCAACCACCAGCGCTGAAGTGTCGCCTTATGGTCTGGCCGAAGTACAGGCGTCGCTATTACAAGACACCAACGCCGATCTGTTTAAGGTCTGTGTGATTGACTCTGGCTATGATCTGGGTCACCCGGACTTGCCACAAAATGCCACTGGCTTTACCGATCTGCCGGGCGGCCTGACCTGGTATCAGGACGGCTCTGGTCATGGTACTCACGTTGCCGGGACCATAGTGGCACTGAAAAATGGTCAGGGTGTGGTTGGTGTGCTGCCCAATGACAAAATTGGCGTGCATAACGTGCGCGTATTCGACAATGACGGCAAGCAAGGTTTAACTTCACGTATTGCCCGCGCCGTCGATAACTGTGTTGAAAATGGCGCTAAAGTCATCAATATGAGCTTAGGTGGTGGCAGCCCCAGCCAATATTTCCAGGAGCGTCTGCAGGCGGCCTATGACAAAGGCGTACTACTGATCGCAGCAGCCGGTAACGGCGGCGACGCCACCCTAAGTTACCCTGCCAGCTATGATACTGTGGTATCGGTGGCCAACATTGATGAAAACCGGGTTAAAAACAGCTCATCTCAGTACAATGCGCAGGTCGAGATTGCCGCACCTGGCACCAACATTTTATCAACGGTACCGCGTGGCACTGGTATTGCGGCTGGCGTGACCGCCAACGGCGTATTTGTGAAAGGTGGTGGCATGACCAATTCGGTTGAAGGTAAGGTCAGTGCCGAACTGGTTGATTGTGGTCAGGGCCTGAGTGCCTGCGCCGCAACGCAAAGCGTGTGTTTAATTGAGCGTGGTGGCGCGTCTTTTAAAGACAAGGCCTCCAACTGCCAGGCCGGTGGCGGTGTCGCAGCCATAGTGTACAACAATGCGCCGGGTTCCTTTGGTGGCACCTTAGGAGATGGCGTACATGGCGTGACCATTCCGGTTATTTCCCTGTCGCAGGAAGACGGTACAGCCCTTCTGTCATCTGTAGGTAGTACGGTCGAAGTGCAGCTAGAAGCCATACTGGATTACGATGAAAAATCCGGCACATCGATGGCCAGCCCACACGTAGCCGGGGTTGCCGCGCTGGTCTGGAGCCAGCACTCAAGCTGTAGCAATGTCGATATCCGTAACGCCCTGAATGCCACCGCCATCGACTTAGGCTCGGCAGGTCGTGACCATGAGTACGGTCATGGCTTAGTGCAAGCCAAAGCTGCGTCTGATTATATTGCCACCAACGGTTGTAGCGGCGCGCAAGACAACCAGCTGCCGGTTGCCAGCTTTACTGCAAGCTGTACCGACCTTGCCTGTAGTTTTGATGCCAGCGCCAGCCGCGACCCGGATGGCCAGGTTGTTGCTTACGACTGGAATATTGACGGCTTCGCAACCACAGGTGCAAACGTAAACCATGCATTTGCTAATGCGGGTAGCTACCAGGTGTCTCTGACAGTGACCGATGATGCTGGCGCGACGCATACCGTGACTCAGTCAGTCTCTGTCACAGATGGCAATAATAGCGGTTGCAGCGGCCTGGAAACCTGGTCGGCCAGTAAGGTTTACCGCTCAGGTAATGAAGTAGCCTACAATGGTCACAGATACCACAGCAACTGGTGGCACCGTGGCAAAAACCCGGCGCAAAACTCCAATGTGGGTAATGCCTGGAATTACTGGACAGACTTAGGTGCCTGTAACTAAACACCAAACAAAGTGATATTGAGAGTAAGATGTAAGGCGACACCTGAGTGTCGCCTTTTTAGTTTTTCTGGCGCTGTTGCCGCTGGCCCCATTCGCACAGCATATCCAGAATTGGCCTAAGCTCATCCGATAATGAAGTACTGGTGTATTCCACCCTGGGCGGCACCTCGGCATACACCTCACGAAAGACCAATCCGTCGGCTTCCAGCTCTCTCAACTGTTGAGTCAGCATCTTTTGCGTGATCTTTGGAATGCGCTTTTTCAGCTCACCAAAACGCAGCGTATTATCGCGCAGGTGAAACAGAATGATCACCTTCCACTTGCCGCCGATCACGTTCATGACTGAGGTCATCGGACAGCCACCTAAATTAATGTCATTTTCTTCTGTGCGTAACGCTTTGTTTTTTGTCATTGGTTACCCCAGCCATACTAGCTTACAAATTGGTGCTTACTTGATCTGAGTATATCTGAACTCTATAGTTTCAAAAAGATACTAAGGGCCATTTTGATACTTTTATTAGTTTTAAAGGCACATATTGTGCTGGCTGGCCCTGAGAAACGTAACACGACTGCATCAGGAAACACTCATGACCACATCAAAATATGCTTTATTCGGCGCACTGGCTATGCTTTCAACCACCACCGCTCTGGCTGGTGACTTTATTTACAAACCCGCCTCTGCCACTGAGATAGCAGCACACCATCAGAAAGTAGCAGGCAGCCACCGAGAACGCTTTGTGAAACCCTATGAAGTGCAGCGGCTAAGCCAGAATGTGTACTGGATATCCGTGGCCAATTACAATGTCACGGCGGTGATAGGCCAGCACAGTGTGCTGCTGATCGATGCCCCGCACGGCACAGGCAAACAATTGCTCGCCGCCATTAAATCATTCACTGACAAACCGCTCAGTGGCATCGTCTATTCCCACGCCCATGCCGATCATGTGGGCGACTCCAGGCTTATCCAAACAGCACTGGCCGACACCCACATTGAGATTTACGCCACCGCAGAGGTACGCGATGCACTACATTCCCACAAGGTAACTGCACCTGCGCCAGTCACTCAGATCATAGGCGACACGTTTAAGTTCGAAGGCCACACATTTAAAACACTTAGCAACTTTAATGGTCATACTCAGGACAACACGGTGTTATTAATTCAGGATCAGGGACGCACCATCATCCATGCCATCGACCTGGTCCATCCGGATCAGCTAGAATTTCGCAGCTTCTCGAACGTTGAAGACGCTATTGCCTACAAAAATGACATAGATACTCTGATGGCGCTGGACTGGGACGTGATGGTCACCGGCCACAGCAATCTGGGCTACAAAGCCGATGTGCAGTTTGTTCAGGACTATATCCGCGATGTGCAGGCCTTTATTCATGCCGGACTGGCCAAAGCCCAGTTTGCCGAGCACTTTAAGGGTGAATCGCCTTTCAGCTGGTATGCCGGTTATACCAATGAGGTGATCGACTTTGCGCACGCTAAAATGGCAGAAAAGTACCGTGCGGGCAAAGAAGAAGAGTTTGATATTGTAGCCAAATCACACGTCCGGGTGATGTTCTGGGCAATGTTTGCACGGGCGCTGTAAGAGTGTCATTGTGTTGGGGGCCGGTGCCCCCGCTGACCCGACGCTAATGCGCAGGTACTCACCCTTTCGGCCCCAAAGTTTGCTAGTCAAAGCGCCATTGTTCATCTACTATGTGACTGTATTGGCGCATAAATAACAATCAAATGAAATCATTCCCGTCGCTCTATTTTACCAACCTGTTTTTGATCGGTGGTACAGGTTTACTGACCACCTATCTGGCTTTATATCTGGGCAAGCAAGGGGTCTCCACCTTCTGGATAGGTTTACTAACCTCGTGCTATTACCTGGGCCTGTTACTGGGCTCTAAACTGGGTTATCACCTGATCAAATCGGTGGGGCACATCCGCACCTTTGCAGCCAGCACCGCGGCGGTCACCGCCTGTGTGGCTGCCCACGGGGTGAGCGATAATATTTATATCTGGCTGGCGCTGCGCTTAATTGTCGGGCTTGGGATGATGTGTAACTTCATGGTGCTCGAAAGTTGGCTGAACGAGCAGGCAGCACCGGAATCCCGTGGCCGGGTGTTCTCTTTTTACATGATCACCTCATATCTGGGCATGGTGGCGGGGCAATATGCGTTGTCGCACTTTCCAGAGTTGGGCTACGCACCGTTGTTTTTGGTTTGTATGGCGCTGTCGGTCGGGATCATTCCGATTTCAACTACCCGCAGGATCCACCCCAAGCCACTCAAACCCATTCAGGTCAGCCTGTTTAGTTACATCCGTAAGGTGCCCCAGTCAATGACAGCCATTCTGTTTGCCGGGATCATCAACGGCAGTTTTTATGGCCTTGCACCGACCTTCGCCCACTCATCGGGCTTTAACGCAGAAGAAATCGCCCTGTTTATGTCGATCACCATTTTTGCCGGGCTACTGGCGCAATGGCCGATGGGGATCATTTCAGACAAGATCCGTCGTAGTATTTTGCTGCGCAGCAACGCTGTGATCATTGGTGTGGTGAGCCTGCTGCTGTTTTTATTGCCTGTCTCGCAGCAAACCGCCTATGTGTTGAGTTTTATCTTTGGACTGTTTGCGTTTACCTTATATCCGTTATCATCTGCACTGGCAAACTCACGCGTTGATGACGAAGACAGGGTTGGCGTCTCATCGGCGCTGCTGGTCGCCTTTGGTGGCGGTGCGGCAATTGGCTCTGCGGTAAATGCTCAGCTGATGGCCGCCTTTGGTCATCAGGCGCTGTATGCCTCGATTGCGCTGCTCACTGTGCTGATGTTTACCCTGCTCACTTACATCAACTCACGACAAAAAGCTGAGCGCCCCGAGCCGAGCGACTACGTGGTGGGCACCTCCGATGTCACTAATTCACCGCTGGCCGCCACCATGGACCCGCGGATTGAAGAAACCACAGCACATGAACAAATGCTGGTTGTGGATGAAGATGAAGTGGGCGACACCCAGCCCCGAGACTACGATCCAGCGGAACAAGAGCCCGATGATGCACCGCAACCGGAAGACAAAAATAAACAGGGCGTCATACACGATAAGTAAGGCGAGTAAAGAAGGGCTGAGTAGCATTAACTCGTGCGTTACTCTGGGATTGGCTTAAATGGGATCTGCCGACAGCATCACTGCGGCAGCTCCCATCGGCAAAATCAGTAGCAGTGATTACTATGCACTTGCCAGCCCTTGCGGTTTCTCAGTGCCCTCAAACTCCGCATCCTCAGCGGCATGGTGGTTTGCAGCCAGACGCCGGTAGACACATGGCAGCACAAACAAGGTAAAGACCGTGCCTATCAGCATGCCAAACACCAGGATGATACCAATACTGTTACGTGCTTCTGCTCCTGGGCCAGATACCAGCACCAGCGGGAAGTGACCCAGCACCGTTGCTGCGGTGGTCATCAACACAGGTCGCAAACGCGTATTGGCGGCTTCAACAATGGCATCGGCTTTTGCCTTACCGGCACGCTGCAACTGATTGGCAAACTCAATGATCAGGATGGCATTTTTCGCAATAAGGCCAACCAGGGTGATCAACCCGATCTGCGAGTAAATATTAATGGTGGTCAGCCCAAGGAAAGGAAACAGCATAGCACCCGATAAAGCCAACGGCACAGAGCCGATGAGCACAATCAGAGGATCCCGGAAGCTGTTAAATTGTACCGACAAAACAAAATACACAAACAGCAAGGCCAACAATAATACCCCAAACAAGGTATTGCCCTCTTGCCTTAACTGGCGAGATTCTCCCGCATAGTCAATGCTATACGTCTCTGGCAACAGGCCTTTAGCGGCTTCCTCCAGGGTCGCCAGCCCCTGCTCTTTGGTGGTACCAGGCACTAACCCTGCGAAAATCCTGAACGCATTTTGCTGCTGAAACTTACCCAGCGCGCGTGGTGCAACAACATGCTCGATGTCCGCTATCATAGACACGGGAATAAGCTCTCCCGATGGCGCACGCAAATGAAGCGCCAGCAGTGATTCCGGCGATTGTCGCGCATGGCCCTCTATCATGGGAATAACGCGATATGCTTTGCCCGCCAGCTCAAAGTGATTAACGTGATCGCCCGACATTAACACTCCCAGCTGCTGACTCACATCCGCGATATCCATGCCCAAATCGGCAATACGCTCGCGGTTTAGTTTCAGCTCCACCTGTGGCAAGTCTATTTTAAGATCGGTATCGACAAACAGGAACTGGCCGCTTTGATATGCCGCGCCAATCATTTTGTGGACATATTCGAGCATTTCTTCCCGGGAGTCGCCGGACTGTACCACCAGCTCAACATCAAAGTTACCGGCAGTAGGTAGCGCGGGAAACAGCACCGGAAATACCGTCAGCCCTGTCACTTGCGACGCGCTGATATAGATATCCTCAAGCATGTCCTGTACAGCCATGTCACGATCAGCAAAGTCCACAAACTCAATACCGCCGAACCCGCCTCCAGGGCCAATCAGTTGCCACATGGATTTGGCGCCAGGCACCTGCATCATACTCGCTGTCACGTCCTGCATATAATCCGTGGTGTACTCCAGCGACGAGTCCCCCGCAGCTTCAAAGATAATATTGATACTGCTTTGATCCTCGATGGGTGCCAACTCTTTGTGAGAAAACATATAGAAAGGCACCACCAGCAACGCAATAATGACGCCACCAAACAAGATCTGCACATCCCATTTAAAAACGACATTCAGCATCTTGCTATAGCGATTCGTCAGACGCGCAAACAAGCGGTTCACACGCAGTGTTAAATAGCTTTCCTTACCACCCGGAGCACAGACATATGCGCTCAGTACCGGCGACAAGGTCAATGCAACCAGGCCCGAAATAATCACGGAGATAGACAGAGTAAACGCAAACTCTTTAAACAGTACACCGGTCAGTCCGGATAAAAACCCGATAGGCGCATAAACCACGGCCAAAGTAATGGTCATCGCGATGATGGGATTGAGTAATTGCCGGGCACTCATTAACGCGGCTTGCATGCGAGGTACCCCCTGACTCATATATCGGGAGACATTTTCGACCATGACAATGGCATCGTCCACAACCAAGCCCACGCTCAGTACGATTGCCAGAATGGTCAGTAAGTTGAGCGAGAAACCCATCAAATACATCGCAGCTACCGCGCCACAAATAGAAATGGGGATGGTAATCAGCGGCACAACTGCGGTGCGAAAGGAGCCCATCAAAAGCAGGACCACAACGCCTACCAGCAGGATGGTTTCAACGAGCGTGATGAATATCTCATTGATGGCATCACGCATAAATAAGGTACCATCAAAACCAATGCGGATCTCCAGCCCACTCGGCAATGTCTGGTTGATTTCTTCAATCTGGTCGTATAACGCATTGCCGATTGCCAACTCATTCGCACCCGGTAAGGGCCACACAGAAATATACACCGCATCGCTTTGCGTTTGACGCGCATTCAGCGCCCCTTCCTCTTCGCCCAGCTCAACCGTTGCGACATCGGCCAGACGCACCAGCGCATTCTCATGCTCACGGATCACCATCTGCTCAAACTCGCGCGCGCTGGTGAGCGTTGTATTGGCAAGAATATTAATGCGGCGTTGTTGGTTTTTACTTTGCCCCAGGGTCGAGATCACATTGTTGCGTTGCAGCGCGCTGTTGATGTCTTGTGCACTGATGTTAAAGGCCAGCATTTTGGATGGATCAAGCCAGACTCGCATCGCAGGCTTACGGCCCCCTTCCAGGCCAATGCGTTGCACGCCTTCAATAGACGCCAGTGAGGGGTTTACATATCGGGTGAGATAATCCGTTACTTCGGCGCGTGAGTAATGATCGGTGACCACATCGAGATAAAATACCGCCGCAGGCCGGTCTGCTCGCACGACATTGACGACCGGATCTTCCGCTCCCTGTGGTAGCTCATATTTGATTTGATCTAACCGCGAAGCTAACTCAGCCAAAGCCGCGGAACTGTCCTCGTTCAGCTTCATCCAGGCTGTCACGGTACTGAGCCCCTCAACCGTTTTGGCATCGACATAATCCACACCCGGCAGTGTCATAGCCACCCGCTCAATCGGCGCACTAATGAAGCCCTCAACCACCTCAGCTGAGGCGCCCACATAAGTGGTGGTCACAACCAAAGAGGAACTTTCTACCTGAGGATACTGCGAGATAGGCAGCTCTACCCCCGCACGCAACCCCAGCAGGAGTAATAATAATGACAGCACCACAGCCAAGATGGGCCGCCTGACAAACACATCGACAAACCGCTTTTGAGTATTCATCATAACTGATTTGCCCCTTTGCCGGTTTCACGCTCAGAGACAAACACCAGCAACTGCTCTTGCAGTTTGAAAGCCCCATTAGCCGCGATCAGGTGCGCTTCATTGAGCTCTGCGCCAGCACTGATCACCGCCAGCTCCTGCTCACTGCGTATCAGTGTCACAGGCTGGCGAACTGCCCGGTATTGGTTCTGTGCCTGCTCACCTTCGAGCTTATAGACATAGTGGCCCATGCCATCTTGCAATACCGCGCTGCTCGGTACATAAAGCTCACTGGTTGGCTCTCCCAGCGGGACAAATACTCTCAATGGCGTATGTGCTGGCAGCACCCCAGGTAACCTGGCACGATATTTTTGTGTTCTGGAAAACTCAGACAGCAAGGTTTCTTTAGCAATCACCTCGGCGTGTGTTTGCCGGCCATCGGTAAATTCGACCCAGACTTTGCGCTCAGCAAACTGATCTGTACTTCTGTAAGGCACTTTAAAGTCAACCCAGACGTAATCCTGCGCCCCAACCAAAGTGGTAATATGGGTATTGGCAGACAATAGCTCACCGACTGCCAGCTCATGCAAGCCAACGGTTGCATCAAATGGGGCAACCAGGGTCTTGCGTTCGATGCGCGTTTGTAGCGCCTCGATTTCGGCAAGGATAACAAGGTATTCACTGCGGTCATTATCTAACCGGTCGGCACTGGCGGTGTTCTGTTCGGCCAGCCGCTTGGTACGTTCCAGTTTTGCTTTCGCCAGTTTAGATTTCGCGCGTAATGCCGCCAGCTGCGCGCGCTCCTCTGACGTATCCTGACGCAGTAACACCTGTCCGGCTTTGACTTTCTGACCAGAATCAAAGTTCACAGCAACCACACGCCCTTCCAATTCATTGCGCAACTCAATCGTTTGCGGCGTGATAACTTCGCCAATGGTTTCAATTCTGTGCTGTAACATTCTGGAGACAGGTTTAACCGCTTCTACTGTCGCCGAAGGTTCAGGAAAAGACTCAGCATAAGCAATGGCTTGCTGTATTTGTAGTACTTTGAATGTGGTCAGGGAACCCACAACACATGCGCACGCGATCAGTGTGAGCAGCCAACGTTTAATGACCATAAATAGACTCTCTCATAAGTAAAATTAGTATGAAATGTGGATGGCTCCAATACTGGACAACTCAGATCGGGCTCAGCGCGCCTAACGATGCACCTTGCTTAACTCGAATAGCGGGGTATACGCCTTGTTGAAACAAGGTCAACACGGTTGAACCACCGTACTGAAAGCATGCCAGCTTTTGCCCGGCCTGCACGGTACTGCCCACTGGAAATGGGGGATCATCAGCCAAAGACTGGGTGCAACCGTGATCCTTAAAAACAATCGAGTTCACATCGTCAAGACCAATTGCTATCAGCGCCACTTTGCCATACACCGGGTTTTCAATAATGATGTAGTAACGGTGGTACACGCCAAATGCGCCATAATGCGTTTTGTAACCGCCAACATTACCGTCGTTGTAAAACCGCTCAAACTGCCCGGACATGCCAAACACCACGCCACTGTCACAACCGACCAAACGAGATTCGACAATCGTGCCACTGATGGGGGCATGAATGTGGTGATAGTCTGTAGGCAGTAACACCGTGGAGGTTGCAGTCCCCCCGTAGAAAGCCTCACTGTGTTCACTGCCATACAGCAAGGTGGTCACATCCAGCGACGTTTCAAATTTAGTACCCAACTGAGAGAAAGGACCCAGGTTTTGATTAACGACATTCACGATGCCATCGCAAGGCGCGATATAGTGGCTTTCCTCGTCGCTGTCTTGCTGAATGGGGTCGCGAAGCTCGCGGGTGAAGAACTGGTTGTAACTTTCAAACCCATTCGCGGGAATAGCAAAGCGCTGCCAGGATTGCTCACCCATCGCCTTTCGCCACACCGCTTGGCACTCTAACGACCAGGATGCAGCGCTGTCCATAAACCGGCCTCTTGCGCGGATAAAACGGTGGCTCCACTGCAACCCCTCCCCCTGACAAAAGAGTTCGGATGCGGCCGGGTTTTGGTGAAACAGGCCATAGAGACACATATAAAATAACACGCTGCTCTGTGGCGTTGGGATATTGACCAAAAACGCGATAAAAAATGTGAAGAAATCAACAGCCTCTTTTTCTCGCCAAATCCACAGTGAGGCACTGTGCTGCGCAGTGTGTAAGGGTGACTCAGGCCACCCATAGGAGTTGGCTATTGCGCAGCTCAATGCATTACTCACTGCGAGTCTGAACGAGTCGTTTTCGACCAGCATCCACTTGAGTTCATCCATCACCTCCCAGACGACATCTTCGACATCGTCATGAGTGTTCCGGTAATGGGCAAGTACACTGTCCAACTGGTCAAGAAGAGCTGAATTAGCCATGTCTTTCTCCACCAGTCAGTTGCATGTTGTCGTCTTCATTCTGCATCACCATCATAGTGAGTGCCGAAATGGCCAGGATATACATGAACGCATACTGCTGCACCATGGCGGCTTCAGCGCCTTGCAACCAGATCATGTAAACAATATCGGCGAAAATAAAGAACATAGTAAAGAGCATAACACTGACAAACACCGCCCCCGCCAGTACGTATTGTTTGGCATGCTTAAATGCCTGGGCATTGTTTCTTGCTGACCACATTTTTGCCGTTGCCAGCACAAAGCAGACAGCAGCAATAAACTTACCGATCATGATGCCAAGCAGCGCCAGATCAGGGCTCAGCTCCCTGACAAAAGGACGCGCAGACAAAAACACGTCAGGTATGTTGCCCATCGCCATCACGTCGGCAACCTGCCCCTTATGCAAAGAGTAGCTAACCACGTTTTCTAAAAATGTCAGCGAGCTCCACAGTGCCAACATTGCAACCACGAAAACTTTGAGTAAACGAATGTTCATTTATGCTTTGATCCTTCTATTAATATATTAAGCGCTGATCCGGTCGCTATCAGGCAAGATGATTGGACGCACCTGACTCTGAATACGCTCGTGTATCTGCAAAGCGTCTTCTCGTGTCGCCGACGACAACAGGTAATACAAAAGGTGGGGCTGGGCGGAATTAGGCATGGCTCTGACAACATCTCCAACCTGATTCAGTTGCTTCACTTCTTTCACCCCACTCAGCTGCTCAAACACCTCCAACCCTTCAATCCCGGTCAATGTGCCGGAGTCTGGATACAAGACCCCACCATATAACACGGCACCGATATTGGTTCGCTCTGGTAGTTCGACAGACAAACCCAGGTATAAACGCGCCTGCAATTCCAGCGAGCTGACGCCCAGTAACAGGGCAATGGCAGCGGCCGTATAAGCACCACCCGGTCTCAGGCCTGCTTCCAGGATTTTCGGGCCGCTGTCTGTCATGCGAATTTCAACATGCGCGACGCCACAGGTAAGCCCCAATGCCCGCACGGCTTGTGCAGCCAGTTCAAACAAGGCCAGCTCCAGAGCGGGCTCAAAGTTGCTGGGAGACACTGACATAGACTCAGGAAAATACGGGCCTTGTGCGTTGGCTTTTTGAAAAACCCCCAACAGCACCTCAGTATCACCATCCACATACAAGTCGATCCCCAGCTCTTCGCCCGGGCAAAACTCCTGTACGATAAGGGGCAGTTCAAATTGGCCAAACTTATATAAGCTGCGTTCAAAACCACGTGATTGCAGGCCAATATGTTGCGTAATTTGCTCAACAGCCGCTAAAAACGCCTGATCAGAACTGACCTTCACAACCCCCTGACTGCTCATCGCGTCGACCGGCTTAACTATCACCGGATAGGGCAACTGAGATTGCCAGCTCATATCGGGGTCGCTGAGCTGTCCGACGGGAAATGTCAAAGGCACAGGTAAACCTGCCTGATGCCAGCATTGATAGCTGGCATGTTTGTCGCGGCTCTTTTTGGCAGCATCAAGCGCGCAATGCGGCAACTGTAAATCCCGCGCCACCAAGGCAGTGCTGAGCACACTGCCTTCGTAAATCGGCACGATGGCCTCAACAGGACACCGAGCATGCAGCGCTCGAATGTCCCGAAGCAAGTCTTCGTCATTGTCCAGATCGCAAAACAGAATTTCGTCTACATTTTGCAACTCGCTCGCATCAAACCCATGCGGTACAACCAGGGTTAAGCGATCAGCAACACGTAAAAGTTCAGACACCAAATAGTTATTTGGATACGCGTGGATAGTAACGATGTGCGCCATATTAGAAAGTCCCTGTTCTGGTTGCACTTGAGCTTTCCAGCGATTCCCGTGACATACCCGCAAGCCCGGTCTGGCGGTCTTCCATCAGGTCGTAACCCATGTTCACAAGCCAGAGCTTACCTTGCTCAGTAACATGGAATGCCTCAGCCGTTTCGTACATTAAGCCTTCTTTCATCCACTGCTCGATCAACCCGGCTGGGATACTGCGGATCGCGTCCGTGAAGCGTTTCTCAATTCTGAAGAATTTGAGCCCAAACAAGGCACCCCGGTTCGCCGGAACCTCCAGTGAGTCAGAGAAGCGCATCAGCGGTAATTCACCTTTATTCACTCGCTTCACATACGTGGAATCGCGCTCTTCATTAAGGTAAACCTGGCCATTAATGTAACCGCGGGCAGAAGAGCCAATCGCAACCGTTTCTGCACTGTGCTGACCATAACCCCCACCCCACAGCAGGCGCATAAAGTGGTTAAGCGTTTTAAACTTAGAAAAGTGCTGATCGGCCGGGTTACAATAACCCAGCTCCTGTAGCCGTTGTTTCAACTGCAAATACTGAGCAACCTGAGAAAACTCAGACGGCTTTGGCGGGATATCGCCACTGTCCATGCGGCTTAAAAATGACTTAGGAAAGCCATAATAGTGCAAATTGTAATAGTCGATGCTGTCGTACTGATCGCGCTCGAGCTGTGCACAGTCCAGGTTCAGCTGATTAATATCCTGTCCCGGCAGGTTATACATCATATCAATGTTGATATCGCTGAATTCCAGTTTTCGGCCTAGCTCAAGACACTTGTGTACATTCTCCAGGTCGGCGTTAATGTTCAGCAGATCGCGCATTTTGGGATCGAACGTCTGAACACCATAAGAAATACGGGAAATACCGTGCTCTTTAAGGATGTTCAATCGCGTGATGTCGGAGAGTGTATTTGGCTCGCCTTCGAAGCTCCACTCACAGTCAGGTTTAAACTTAAAGGTATTGCGTAACTTCACTATGAGCTGTTCAATCAACTCTGGCGGCAGGGTCGACGGAGAGCCACCCCCAAAATACACTGCCTGATATTCAATATCGGCGGTATAACGACGCTGGCTCAGCATGTCAATTTCAGCACACATCGCATCTACATAGCGATACATGATCTCTGCTCTGTTTTGCACACGAACGTGAAACGGACAGAACTTACACAGATCCTGACAATACGGGATGTGCAGATACAACACAGCTTCCGCATCGTGGTTACGCTCACTATCCAAGGTCCTCTCAAAGTCCTGTTGCAAAGACGGGCGCGACAACACTTCGAGTATTGGATAAAAATAGTAAGTAATTGGATAAACGCTGGTGTACATTTTATGCATCCTCACCCAGTTTAGAACGCTCAGGATCCGCGGTTTGCGTGGATTGTTCACTCAAAGCAACCATGCATTGCGTCAGGTAGTGCTCAAGTGCCTCTACCATCTCCGGATCTGTCCAGTCGGCTTCCAAATCTTCAATAATGTGGTGCTCTGACGTTTGAACCCCAAAGTGATACTCACGGATCACAGGGTGTAAGAACAGGCTTTCCTGGCCCTGGTTGTAGGCATCCTTGTTAATGCGCTCAGCTTCAAAAATATCACCTGATTCGGAATGACCATATTCCATCGTCACAACGAAATAGACACTTTTGCTGCTAAACAGCTCAATCGCATACTCAGCCGGAATGTCGCTAATGTATTGCCCTTGCTCAGCCAGGATCACATCAGAAAAATATCCCGGTTGTTGCCATAGCGAGCTGGCTCGGTTAACACGCTTAATAATGGATTGCGTAAAGTCTGCTGCCGATGATGGCACAGCCTCACCCGGCCAGCTGGCCCCTTCGTACTGTTTGGCCAGTATATTTACCAACGCCTTACAGCAATATCTGAACCCGTGGATAAACCCGGAGGTTGCTTTTCTGTAATCCAGCACGTGTGTCAGGGTGCCAGCAAAATACAAGTCGCTGATATTGCTCGATTCAAAATTACGCTTCAGACACGGGAACTTGCCGTTAAACTGCGTATTGACTTCACAGCCTTCGCCCCAGATATCGTCGGCCATTTTAAACCCGGCGCACGACAACACAGTGTCATACATAATGGTTTCGACTTCGCCGTTGGCATGCTTGTAGTGGAAGGTCACGGCATATTGGTCGCCCACCTTTTTGATGTGACTGATGTCGGCATCCATAATGGCATGCTGAGATTTCAGCTGGTACATATCCAGGATATTGTTATTTACGGCGCGCAAGTGGCCAACGTAATGCGACTGCCAGGCAAACTTTAGCTTTTCTGGGCTACAGATGTGGATCAGCGCCGCGTTGCCCGCCAGGTGATCGGCAGTTTCAAATGCCGAGTTACCTTTACCAATCACTAACACCCTTTTGTTGTTGTAGTGACTTGGCTCGATATCCATGTCGGAATAATCGACTACGTGCTCGTATCCATCAATATTCTCCGGCAGATTCGCTTTGGTAAATCCACCTGCGTAAATACATACTTCTGCCTCAAAGACATCGCCAGCCTTCGTCTCAATAACAAACTTGTCTGTTTTACGAATGTTGGTTACCTGACAGTCAAACTGAACATTCAGGTCATAACGCGCTTTAAACCCGTTCAGATACTCCACCATGCTGTCGGCATGCGGAAACAGGTTTGTATCGTAATTAGAGAACTTAATGCCCTGATCGTCGGTTAACAGAGAGTTCCAGTCATGGCGTAAATTGAACTCATAATCATCACTGCCGGTAAAAACCTTATTGATAGAAATCAGCTTTCTGTGTACCGGGTACTTAACAAAAGCCGCTCCACATGCAGGCGCCGCATCCAGAACCAGATAATCCAAACCTAACGCCTGCAAAAAGTAGGCGGTTTGCAAACCTGCTGGGCCTGCGCCAATAATGACATACTTATGCTTTTTCAAAATATTACCCCTTAAAATAATAATGGTTACTATTGACTGAAACTTCCGATAGTACTGTTAACTTAAAAACGTCTTTGGCTGCCAGCCAAGTTCCCTGATCGCCTTGTCACTTGAAAAAACCTGAGTCAGGCTATAACCCTCGGTCCAGGTCCCGTAGATTTCTGCCCACTGTGACTCTAAGCCACACTCAAGCGGTTGATCCGACAGCTTTTGCAGTAAATCTTTTAGCGGAGCACGGTGCTCGGCTGAACCGATATACTCTTCTCCGTTGCGGCCGTTTTCTGCCACCAGGCGATACAATTGCGCCAGATTTTTACGCTCCACCAGTGACCAGGTCTGGGTTGCATCTTTTGGTAGCGCAGGATGGCCACAACGCTCTAGCTCCCAGCTCAGAATAGGCGGCAGGAAGTGCTCTTCCTCGCTGACCACGTTTGCCGGGCTGACCACTCGCAGATCAATGTTTTCCTTACCCGATAAAAACTCGATGCTATCCAGCATCCACTGGAAGTCGGCCACAGATTGCTTGGGTGTTGATTCCGTGATCACGGCGTCGTGACTGCCGTATGTCCAGCACCCGGCGGTATAAACGACGATCAGCGGGTTGATACGCTGTAACGCATTGTTGGCGATGGCCTGCATCACTGCGTGGTCAACCTCGGCCATGTGCTCGTCAAACGTACAGGCTGTATGAATAAACGCGTCACACTCATAGAGTTCATTCACCCAAGCCTGCGGCTCGGTTAACGACCCTAACACCGGTGTTGCGCCCATCTGCGTGACCTTGCCCGCACTGTCTTCATCCTTGCATAGCACTTTGACCTGGTACTTATGCGCCAGCAGCTCCTGCACAATTGCACTGCCGATATTCCCTGTTCCACCTGTCACAAATGCTGAATTGATAGTTGACATACATGCTCCTAATCTCATGAAAAAATTAATGGCGCTACGTTAACTTGAGCCGTTCCCAAATTACTACTGCCAAAAGTGCAACTAATTTTTTACATCTACAAATTTGAATTTAACGTCGATTTTCGTGTTGAAATCACAAGGCAGGTGTCTGGTCGTCCTCAGTTAAGCCAACTCAACGACAAGGGGTACACTGTATTTTGCAGACAATATGCAGTTGAACTGGCGATCCGAATGAAGAGCCAATAAATACAAATATTGATTTAAATTAATAGTTTAAAAAATCGGCTAGGGGGTATCTAGCCGATGTACTTTGCGAAACTGGATAGGGGTTAGATTATGAAACTGACGGAAATTTCGGATCAGTACATCTGGTGACTGAAAGCCACATTCTGACGCCACTTTTTTAAGTGGCAGGTTGGTAGATGCCAGTAACCTGGCCGCCACCAGGCAGCGCCATTGCCGCACAAAGTTAAGCGGAGATATACCGGTGACTTGCTTAAAACGGGTAGAAAAAGACGATTTAGACAGCGCTGCGATGCTTGCAAGCTCTTCCAGACTCCAGTCTTTTTGCAACTGCTCCTGAATTGCCAGCATCACAGGTGCCAAAAACCGGTCGTGTAAAGCCTGCAACCAGCTGGGATTAAAAGACGTGCGATCCAGGCTTCTCAGCACTTCGACCAGCAACAATTCGAGCAGCCCTTTTTGCGCCAAATAACGCCCGGCAGACGGCGTTTTATTCTCTTCATAAATCCACGACAAGATGGTGTCTAGCTTACCGTGTTGCGGCGCATCTATGATGATCACTTCAGGTAAAGAGCTGCTCATCTGCGTGCCACCCCAATACTGGATGGGAGAAAACACAAAGCAGCCACACATCATGTAACAGGGGTTGCCCTGTCCTCCTATCACCATAGCAGCAGCACTGGTGGCGCTTTCAACAAACAGCTCTCTGCTATTTTGGCAGTGCACCCCATGATCACTCATGATTTTGTGTGCGGTGCCATAAGGCAGCAACATTAACTGCCCGGAATTCAGCTGCACGGTATTGCCGGTCGCCAGCTCAACGATACAACTTCCTTCCTTCACAAAGCTGAAACTGCAGTTATCCTGCTTGTTTTCTTCTATCCCCCAGGGAGCCCTTAGCTGAACATGCGAAAACACCTCACACTGAGGCGCCAAATGTGAAATAAATAGACTGAGTGGATCGACACTGTGCATCCGTTAAACCTTCCTTTGTCATTCCCGAATTCAACTCGGTGCACAAAACCGACACCAGACTACTCGAATATATAAGAATAAACCCATGATTTTATGACTTATTATGCATCAAAAGCGGGCGCAAAAAGAAACCCAGATAGCACCAACACTGCCAGCACCAAAACCCCTTGAATCGGCCGCTCACAGAGAGACCAAGTACATGTAAGCGTGTGGTTCAGGGCAAAACAGATAGCCGATAATAACGACCTTGCCCAAGTGCATAGCAATACAACTTAGTCTGTTAAGGCTAACAACACAGCCAGCCAACAATTTGGCCCTGTGATGTAGTGCTGCGCACCAACCTGATAGCCCTTCGCCTGCTACCCGTATCGCCTGTACTACCGACGACCGATTACCCGTCGTTAAGGACGGTATATGCATGCATATCTGCTGAACTTTTCAGCCTTAAAAATATACAACAACGGGTACGCAATGTGTACCCAAATTTACCCATTGGCATAATCGAGGCGGCTCCTGCTTGATAAAACAGCTTTAGTGCGGTGCTTGCTTCTGGCACTGGATACGCTGCCGTGTTTTCAGCTCGGAACACCCGGCTGGCGGCAGAATCGCTCATCATTAAAGCCCCAGCCATCAAAAAAACTTGGCGTATTGGTATGCCGTGTATTTTTGCCTGCCTTGAATTGGCTCAGTGAACGGGTGAAGGCACAGAATCGTACTTATGTTGTTTGGTTGAGTGCAGCAGTTATTTTTATTTCAAATAGTTTCAAAACCTTACGCCACCCACTTCACCACGATGGCCTACTCCGCCATGCGTTTTTTAGGTGCAATACGCAGCGCCAGCGTACACTTAATCACTCTAATGGCTTGCAACACGGGTTACCAAAAAGTGCCCTGGTAAGCAATTTGTGCCTTCTTGCAAAGGTGGTTACTATTAATTACCATGGTTACCAGATGAGACTTAAACCCTGAATTACAACTTAGGAGCACCCCATGTTGAAAACCTTAAGCGCAGCATTACTTTTACTGATCAGCACCGTCACTCTTGCTGCTGGCAAAGACGCCCCTAAAATCCAGTTTGATCAGTTAAAAAAACCAAACTGGAGCGAGCAGGAATTAAGCAACGCCCGTCTGGTCACCGACTTTGTACAAAACCTGATGAACGACCACAACTTTGACTATGTACTGGCACACTACAACGACAGTGCCTACGTGCAGCACAACCGCAACTTACCAGATAAAATCCCCGGTCTGGTCGGCTTCTTACAGGAGTTTGTTGAGAGCTACCCGGACTACAGCTACGACGTAAAACACATCTACACAGACGGCGACTTCGTGATTTTTCACTCTCACGCCACACTGGATAAAGATCACCGCGGCAACGACCAGAAAGGCATGAACATCATCGACACCTGGCGCATCGAAGACGGCCGCATTGTAGAACACTGGGACTCAATCCAGGCCCTGGACCTGTCAATGCGTATTTACTCACTTTTCAGCGGTGGCGACATTCAAAATGATAATGGCGTGTTTTGATAGAGAGTTTTGATGGGGTGAGTGTGGAGTGAGTACAGCCGTCTTATGTCAGCTTTAACATTCAGAGTGAAATGACGCAGCCCGACAAAAGGCACTGACTTGCAAATACAAAAAGCCGCTCACAATGGTTTTATCAGCCTGAGCGGTTCTTTGCGCTTAAAATTCGGGGATCCAGCAGCGTGCAACCTCGCCAAATAACGGTTTATATTTACTACCGCTGCCCCTCACCGACTATTGCCTTTAGAACAGAACCTGCGTACTTATAAAGCACGTTAACTCTCACCACTTTGTTGATAAAAATTATTGTTCTATATAACACCAGAATAGGCGCTGATTCTTTGTAGAATCTGCGCCAAAATAAACAAAGCGGTCGTATTAACTGTTTACCGTTCGAAGGCTAATAGACGTTAGTCCAACAATTTAGGAGTTTTGCCAGTAAAATCAATCCATGAGTTAGTACCTAAAAGCTCTGCGCCTTCAACACTTGGATCTTCATATCGCATTACGAAGTTTTTTGGGCCATGCGCATAGGCTACTACAAGTCCATATTCAGAATCCAAGTAACCGCCATGTGGCACTAAACCAGGGTAACTAATTCTCCATGCTTGTCCGCCAATGCCTACGTGACCTAATGTTAATTTACCGACTACATTATCAGGTAGTAAGAAAAACCATGTCCACGGACCACCCGAAACAATCGTCATAACTTCATCAATGCCAACGCCACTTTCTGAGCTATTTACGTGAAGCCTGCCAAATTTATCTTGCAGGAATGCCATAACCTCAGGTGTCATTGCTTTCATATCATAAACTTTTGGGTACGGCGCTACACCAACTTCAGATGTTGATAAAAAGCCACCCCGATGCATCTCAGGTTTACGACCTGCTTTCTCAATTTGCTCTAGCAATTGTCCCCGATGTAATGAGAAAATAGAAAGTAGCTTTTCGCTTTCGGCTTCAGTAATTGCTCGTGTTTTTGACGCTTCAAGTATTGGAGTTGCTTCTTTTGGCAACGGTAAGGTA
This sequence comes from Pseudoalteromonas sp. DL2-H2.2, assembly GCF_021532535.1. Classification (NCBI taxonomy): domain Bacteria; kingdom Pseudomonadati; phylum Pseudomonadota; class Gammaproteobacteria; order Alteromonadales; family Pseudoalteromonadaceae; genus Pseudoalteromonas; species Pseudoalteromonas sp. DL2-H2.2. Next base: position 88,807 of record NZ_JAKGBD010000013.1, read on the forward strand.
CTGACACGTACTCCCGCAGATTTTAATACCGCATTTACCTTGTCTACGCCTGTCGTTGCTTTTCTGCCATCACTATAAGAAAGTGTCAGCTGACCTTGTGTTGAAATTGTATTTGCAACACTTTGGGCTGCCGCTCCAGTGGATATCACTGTAATAAATACTAGGTTAAGTAATTTTTTCATGACTCTCTTCTCCTCAGGCAGATTTTAATGTCTTCATTTGTCTAAGCTTGATTAACGAAGCTAAGTCTACGGCACATAAGATGGTTGAAAAACATCAACTCAGTGAACTGACTGTTTACTTTAAGTAAACAAAGCAATCAAAAATCAAACCAAAGATCACTGGATAAGAAATATTCATATGTAAGAGTGTTATCGCGTTTTTGAATCAAAATATTGTTCATCAGCAGATAAAGGCAGGTTACACAAGTCCCCTCAAGAAACGTTCAAGCTCCTCAGTAGGCCGTTCAATTACCCGAATATAAAGAAGGTTGCTTATGAAAAACTTAAAATACCATCTCCTATCATTACTGGTGATTTTCTTAGTGGCTGGCTCATTTAGCGAAGTAGTCGATTAAGAAGTCAATAAACGTGCGTACCTTTTGAGATTGCGCTTTGTGATAAGGGTAAATAGCGTAAAGTGCATGCGTTTCTGCTTGCCATTGTGGTAATAGCTTAACCAACTCTCCTGATTTTAATGCTTCATCAACGAAAATCTCAGGGGTAAGCGCAATGCCAATCCCTGCAATAACGGCCTGCTTTAAGGCGAGACCATTATTAACAACATAGGAGCCTGAAGTTAAGTCGATTGCCTTCTTTTCATCATGTTGTCGAAATACCCAATGTCTGGGGGATGATGACAAGCTATAGATTAAGCAATTATGTTGGCTGAGATCGTCAGGGGATGATAACGCATCGGCTCGTTCAATATACTTTGGCGAAGCACACAGAACACGTTTCATATCGAGCAGTTTTCGCGATTTTAGACTAGAGTTTTGTAACGCTCCTCCGCCACGAATGGCAACATCTAAACCTTGTTCAACGAGATCTACGTAGTGATCACCCAATGTCACTTCAATAGAAATTTCTGGATGTAATTGCATAAAATCGCATATTGCAGGATTTAATTTCAAGATCCCCATAGACATGGGAACACTGACTTTAATTAAGCCACTGAGTTGGTGTGAAGACTCTATAATAGAGAGATCTGCGTGTGATAACTCATCTAAGATAGTTCGCACATGATCATAATAGCGTTGCCCATTTTCAGTGATATGCATTCTTCTGGTGGTGCGATTGATTAAAGGGCTTTTAAGGTAGTCTTCTAATTCATTGATGTTTTTACTGATGGCGGCCTTGGACAGCCCCATGTCTTCAGCAGCCGCTTTAAAGCTACCTAATTCAATAACACGACGAAAAACAGTGATAGCTCTTAATTTATCCATGCTTGCCTCACAACCATATAAAAAGAACGCTATAGTTTACTTAAAGTAAATTATAATATCACTCAAGCGACTTTTATCCACCAAGCAACGTCAGCTCTAGTTAGGGCAAGTTAGTGCAAGTTAATACGATTCTTTAATACTTAAATTAAGCACTTTCACTTTGATCACCGCTTCAGTGTGCTGCTGATTGAATCCACGACTGACCAGCTTGTCACCCATTAGCTGTTTATACCGATACATTACTGTTTCCGCCAGTGAACATTGATGGTTGTTCACATACTTTTTCCACTCACTGCTACCTAAGTGCTTTGTTAAAATGACCGCGCTGTTGCGAGCATGTCCATCCTCCCACAACAGCGCGTTACACCTTGGAGGGATCACTGCGTCGGCCTTTTTGGCCACCACTTCGGCATAACAGCCTCTAGTACCATAAGCGCCATCCGCTTCTACCGAGCTGATCACACAAGGCTAAATTAGTTCAATGATTTGGGAAACAACGCCATTACAAACAAACGTAGGCAGCCAAAACTAGAAAACCGCTCTAGTGACTACAACAACCAGAGCGGTTTTTTGCTATTTTACTGCTTTAAAAACAACGACTAAACTTAATCACTGCCGCTGACCGTCTTCCACCTTATCCTGAGAATAAAACCCGCGTACCGCATCTATCGTTAAAGACAGAATAGCCAACACCGATAACAGCGTAAGCACCAGCTTGATGGGTTCATAGGCGTTGTAGATAAACATGGGTTTGAACTCGGTGAATTGCCTGATTTCACGCTCTATCAGCGCCGCCATATTAACCACAACAGACACGGATAGAATCAACACATACATCAGCTCGTTCGAGGTCATCTTAAAGTTAGACAGGCAGTCTTTGGCAAACTGGCTCAGCGTACCCAGCCTGAGCCCGACTAAGGCCGAAGCCAAAGCGTGACGTTTTATAATCAACAGGATAAGCGCCGCATCCTGCACACTCATAATCAGGTAAAACCAACCCTCGGTTGTCAGTGCCCAACCATACAGCAGTATATCGACCGTTCTGGCGACAAGTATACTGCACGCTACCCACCTGACATTAGGACTGTTTCGGCTGGCAAAAACGGCAATGACGAGCGCAAACCATATGAAAATATTCATCAAATGATTATGGTCTACTGATATTTGAGATAAAACGTCCATATAAATCCTGGAAATTAGTTAGGCTTGTTTTGCCCTTTCAGAAAAGCAGGGTCGATAGGTGCAAATTGAGGGTCTACCTGACCACCTCCACCAGACACGCCGCTGGCCCCCGCTACAGCCTTTAGACTAAATGCATTCAATGTTTTTAAGTGCTTTTTTTTAATCGTATTTTTCATATTATTCCCTAATTGTTGAGTTAAATAACGCTTCGAGTGTAACAAGTGAACTGCTGTGAAAGAAGTGTCTCATTCAGAAATTCCGGGGTCTTCTTTAACCTCTCCTTGCTGTTTCTTCTGAGGCAAAAGCGACCTAGGATTTAGCCCACAAACCACATACATTCTGATGAGCTGAGGCAGGTCTGGTGCTGTTTTCCCGCTCTCCCAGTTATACACGGTCTGCTTTGATACACCCAATTTTTTTGCAAACTGTACCACACTGTAAGGCCCAGAGAGCCTTAGCTGCTGAACCAGATGTTTTGAATCGAGAGTCAATTTTCTATCCTTGGTTTTTTACCTCGCTTACGAGCAGCACAAAGGTGCCCAATCTAAACAACCACAAATGTTAATGATAAGAAAACTAAACGTATATTGTCAAACCTATTGGACTCACATTCCGGTAGCATACCTTTAAGCCATAAAACGCCCGCTAATTTTACTAAACCGGTTGATTCAAAAGGAAAAGGAAACAATGAAAAACAACAACCACATCAGGAGCAAGAAGGTCAACCGCATGCTAAGAGCGCTACAGGTAAACCTGCGCAACCTAAGGCGCGATCACAAACTCTCCCAAGCCCAGCTGGCCGCCAAACTGAATGTAGACCAATCCACCATCAGCAACTTCGAATCCGGCAGATCGGTTATGACCATAGAGCAGATTTATCATCTTCACCTTATGTTCGGTGAAGACTTCAATTGCCCCTGTATTGATTTTATCTTGGGGCGGGATGAGTAAGAACGCTCAAAGAATCAATACAATCTACTTCTTTTCCAGTCAAAAGCACTTTTCGATCTCGAGTATCTCTATTTTTCGCTGATCCTCAAATGAGCTGACATATTTGCCCTGTAGCGCAAAGTAGGGAAGATCTCTTGAGGTTGTTTCAACAAAGAAGTCTCTTGAAAGGTATTGGTCAACGCCACGAACATTTGGGTGCTTGATACCCGCAGATTCCGCTAACTCAAGCGTTATCTCGCGCTCTAGAGGGAACTGCTCTTTGACTTGCAGCACATCCTCCCGCCACTCGAGCAAGTAAAACATGGATAGTTCAAGATCGGATAATAAATGATGAGTGCGTTTTGATTTATAACCAAAAACCCGATGTACACGACCGTCTGAAGGTGCATCGTAATCAGTCAACCAAGGCTTGTAATCTTGATTGTCGCCAGCACCGCGCCCTTCTTTGATCCACTTACGATATTGAGCCTCAGTATGGCCAATCTTCCTAGACATAATATACCGCTATAACTGATTGAAATTTCAGCATAGCTAGAGTGAAAGTGTGATGCAAATTTATTCATTGATGGAATCACTGTGAGCGCTCAATTGCAGCGAAACATCAACTAATTCTGGCCAGAATGCAATTTACCGTTGTCCTATTGAACCCTCATAGGTTTATCTCGATCACTGCCTTCACCAAAAGGCACAATGCAGCAATCAGTAACGATCCGCCCCGGCAGGCAGACTCTATACAACGCACCTTAGCAATTAACCTACACGCCTCATCAGCTCCTTTTTTACTCATTACACCACTAACTTCAATCTTGCCTTTATCTCGTAATTTCATATGAAGACACCTTAACAATTCATTTAATGGACACAAGCCACTCTAGCAGAGTCAGAAAGATGAATTTGCTGTACAGCAAAACCTTAAAAGACCACACAACAAAGGGGTTCCTCGGTGGAAAATACCGCTAAGAAATACACTTTCCAGCTCTTGGCTTGATGACATCATTATTCGTAATTGGAGCAGGGAAGTATTTTAACCTGGGTTAAAAAAACTAAGCAGAACTGGTATGAACGTGAAAGGCTAGATAGCAGAGGCTAACAAACTACTGGATTACTTCTAGGGATTAGAAATCATGCACAGCAACCTGAAAGGAAAAATTGCGGCTTCCCTTAGACACACATGAAATAAAAATATACGTGTGTCATGACATCTGAGAGGAAAACCGCAATATGAGTATGAAACTTTATTACTTAGGATGATACTTTAATACTTAGTATGAATCTTTATTCCTAAGCCACATCTTTATTGTTCAATCTAACCCAACTTACTCTACCGTAACTGACTTAGCCAGGTTTCTCGGCTGGTCGACGTCGGTGCCTTTGATCACGGCAACGTAGTACGACAGTAGCTGTAGCGGGATTGTATAGACAACCGGGGCAATGATGTCTTCTACGTGATTCACGTTCATTACGCGCATGGTGTCGTCTGATGCGAAGTTGGAGTCTTTGTCGGCGAAGACGTAGATGATGCCGCCGCGGGCGCGGACTTCTTCAACGTTTGACTTCAGCTTTTCAAGCAGCTCGTTGTTTGGCGCGACGACGATGATTGGCATGTCGGCATCGATCAGGGCCAGTGGGCCGTGCTTCAGCTCGCCTGCGGCGTAAGCTTCAGCATGAATGTACGAGATTTCTTTAAGCTTAAGCGCGCCTTCCATTGCGATTGGGTACTGTGAACCACGGCCCAGGAACAATGAGTGGTGCTTGTCGGCGAACTCTTCTGCCAGCGCTTCGATGCCTTCAGCCATGTTCAGTGACTCTTCCAGTTTGTTTGGCAAAGTCTTGATGGCGTTGACGATCACGCTCTGGTCGCGGCCTTTTTCCTGTGCGATTGACGCCGTTAGCATCAGTAAGCCCACTAATTGCGTGGTAAACGCTTTCGTTGACGCTACGCCAATTTCGGCACCGGCTTTGGTCATAAAGGCCAGGTCGGATTCGCGTACCAGTGATGAGCCCGGCACGTTACAAATGGTCATAGAAGCCATGTAACCCTGCTCTTTGGCCAAACGCAGTGCAGCCAGGGTATCGGCAGTTTCACCAGACTGAGAAATGGTTACAAGTAAGCTGTTTTCGTGTACGAACGACTCTCGATAGCGGAATTCAGAGGCAATTTCGACATTACAGCTTACGCCTGCGTATTGCTCTAGCCAGTAACGTGCCACCATGCCTGAGTGGTAAGACGTACCACAAGCAATGATCTGAACGTGTTTAACGTCTTTAAAGATCTGGTTTGCTTTATCACCAAACGCATCTACCGAGACTTTGTCGCCGTCTAAACGACCTTCCAGCGTGTTGCGCACGGCCATTGGCTGCTCGTAAATTTCTTTAAGCATGTAGTGGCGGTATTCACCTTTGCCCGAGACATCCTGAGAAATGTTCGATTCAACTACTTCACGCTCAACACGTTCACCGTTGACGTCGTAAATTTCAACCGTATCGCGAGTGATGCGTGCCACATCGCCTTCTTCTAAGAAGATAAAGTTGCGTGTAACCGCCAGCAGTGCCAGCTGATCAGACGCGATAAAGTTTTCGCCCAGGCCTAAGCCAATCACCAGCGGGCTGCCTGAACGGGCCACGATGATTTCGTTGTCGTTGGCTTTGTCGAATACCACAGTACCGTAAGCGCCTTCAAGCTGCTTAACCGCGGCTTTAACCGAGTCCAGCAGAGAGTCGTGCTGCTGACGCAGTTGGTGGATCAGGTGAACCATCACTTCGGTGTCGGTATCAGACTCGAAGGTGTAGCCATCGTCTTTAAGTACGTTACGTAGTGACTCATGGTTTTCGATGATGCCGTTGTGTACCAGCGCAATTTCGCCGTTTGAAATATGTGGGTGAGCATTTACTTCGGTTACACCACCATGTGTAGCCCAGCGTGTGTGCGCAATACCTGTGTGTCCGCTGACACCGGCTTCGGCCACAGCCGCTTCCAGGTTTACCACTTTACCCACAGCCTTAACCGTATTCAGGGTGCCAGCTTCGCTTAGTGCGACACCGGCTGAATCGTATCCACGGTACTCAAGACGCTTTAAACCTTCGATCAAAATACGGTTAACAGGACGTTCTGCTACCGCACCAACTATACCACACATAAACTCTCCATTAATTGCACGTTGTGTGTTGTCATTCTACCTCTGCACAGATCAGCTGTACGCCACGGGCCTCGATCGCCTGGCGCAAGTCGGCAGCCAGGTTGTTGTCGGTGATCAAGGTCGTGACCTGATCCCAGGGCAATTCTAAATTCGGTATTCTGCGGCCGATCTTCTCAGATTCGACCAGTACAACCACGTCACGGGCCGCTTCGGCCATGACCTGGCTTAATCCCACCAGCTCATTGAACGTGGTGGTGCCCCTTGCCACATCTATGCCGTCGGCACCAATGAACAAGGTATCAAAATCATAGGAGCGCAAAACCTGTTCGGCAACCTGCCCCTGAAACGACTCCGAATGGGGGTCCCAGGTGCCACCGGTCATCAATAAGGTAGGCTCGTTTTCCAGTGCCAACAAGCGGTTGGCAATATTTATGGCATTGGTCATGACCACCAGCCCGCGCTTTTGCGCCAGCTCCGGGATCATGGCTGCGGTAGTACGGCCACTGTCGATGATAATGCGATGGTGATCTTTTATCAGCGCGGCGGCGGCTTTGGCAATGGCCACTTTGCGCAGCGTATCGCGCTCATCATCGCTTTTGGCAACAATCTCTTGCGGCAGCGCCACAGCGCCCCCGTAGCGACGTAGTAGCAGACCGCTTTTTTCTAATGCGGTTAAATCCTTTCGAATCGTAACTTCCGATGTGGCAAATTCACTGGCTAAGGCTTCCACGCTTACTTCACCTTGCTCGTTTACCATGGCAAGGATTGTGTGTCTGCGTTGTTGTGTATTGCGCTTGGTCATCGTGGTTTTATATAAATTTATAAGTTTCGTTTCGAACGTTTCGGAATTATAGTCGAAACTTAACGTTCGAAACAAGTTAAATTTTAATCATGTTGGGCGGTATGGGTTTGGGTGTGAATTGGGCGTATAGAACCGACCTGCGGTACGGGCTGTAAGTGGTTCCCGGCTCGTTGGCCGGGATGACGGAAGACGGCTGCGGACTGGGCGTATAAAACCTACTGCGATGTGGGCTGTAAGTGGTTCCCGGCTCGTTGGCCGGGATGACGGAAGATGGTTGCGGGTTGGGCATATAAAACCTAACTACGATGTGGGCTGTAAGTGGTTCCCGGCTCGTTGGCCGGGATGACGGAAGATGGTTGCGGGTTGGGCATATAAAACCTAACTACGATGTGGGCTGTGAGTGGTTCCCGGCTCGTTGGCCGGGATGACGGAAGATGGCTGCGGGTTGGGCATATAAAACCTATCTGCGGTGCGGGCTGTGAGTGGTTCCCGGCTCGCTGGCCGGGATGACGGAAATAACTGTGTACTGGGATCTCAGAAGACGGTTGTGGGATAGACGTACTAACGCTACCTGCGGTGCGGGCTGATGTTTATGACGCTTGAGTGATCGCTGTTTGGTTTGGCTTCACATCCGTTAGCAGAATGCTAAAATATGCCGGTGTATCAAATATGGGAAATTTTCGTGTCGGCTCGGATCAGACAAGAATGGTTACTGTCGCTATGTGGCTGGACGCTGGTGATTGGCTTTTTGACCTTTATTGACTTGCTGCACGACTGGTCGGTGCCCGAAGGCGAGCGGCTCAACAACCCGCTGTGGTGGGCAGTGCAGGAATGGGGCTTGTGGTATCTGTTAACGCCTGCGCTATTTCGTGCGCTGGCCCGGCTTGAACCGGCACCTCGGGTAGACACCAGCGCATTTTTGAAAATCATGACAGCCGCCTACTTTATTGCCATGCTGTTACAGGCCTTATTCGATCTGGTCGCGCTGGACGACCCGATTGCCTATACACTCTACTACTTTGCGCCTTCCCATCTGCTGGTGCTGTTTGTGATCACTATTTTATGGCACACCCGGCTGCGCACCACTGCCGACCCTCAGCAGGATCAGCAAGCGTTATGGGTCGATCAGGGCAGAGATAAAGCCCTGGTGGCTTACAACGACATCACTCATATTAGCGCAGCCAGCAATTATATGGAGATCCACACCCGCACGCAGCAGTACCTAAAGCGCGGCACCCTGAAAGAGCTAATGGCGCAACTGCCACCGCAATTTGTCCGCACCCATCGCTCGCATGCGGTTAACCTGTCGGCCATAGAGCGGATCCAGAACAAGCCCTCTGGCAGCGCCATTATTCAGCTGTGCGGTGGCGCACAGGTTGCCCTGAGTAAAGGCTACAAACAGGAAGTAAAAGCGCGCTTCACCCAAAGCGTCTAAAAAACATACTCACCATTCGTCCCACCCTGGTCGGGACGAGAAAACAGTCCCGGTCCATTCATCCCGGACAGCCACAACTTACCCCTAAGGTTTTGTTTCCTTTGGTTTGAATGTCGTAATATGGCGTCAACTTTCAAGGAGCGTTGTATGAACCTGATGAAACCTGTACTGCCACCTTCGTTGCTGCTGTGTTCTTTGCTGGCTCCTGCCTATGGCCAGCAACCAGCCGACAAAGTGTTTGATCACAATGCGCTGGCTAAGTTTAATGCCCAGCATGCACTGGATCTGCTCAATCAGTTGCCCACCTTTGTACTGAGTGAAGGTAACAATGAACGTGGCCTCAGCGGGGCCAGCAGTAATGTCCTGATAGACGGCGCGGTGCCCTTATCTAAATCCGACTCCATCGAAACCCTGCTGCGTCAGCTGCCTGTCGGCCAGATAGCCGCGCTGGAGTTGTACAGTGGTCAGCACCCGTTCAGCCAGCTCAGTGAATACACTCAGGTGGTAAATATCATTAAAAAAGCGCAAGCAGGCTCCATAGATTGGCGTGCCAGCATGCAATCTCAGCATAGCGACCACACACTGAACGAAGCCATGTTAAGTCTGCAAACCAGCCACGCTGACTGGCAACATACGGCAAGCGTGAAGTGGCTAAACAACCATGCGTATTCATCCGGTGTGCTCACCCAGTATACCGATGCTCAGTCGCAGCAGCCGGCCAGTATCGAGCAGGAGCATTTTGCAGAGCGCGAGCAGGGCGTGCAGCTGGCTTTGATCAGCAGAACCCAACTGAGCCATGGCAGCTTGCAACTGAATGCCTCAGCCCAACAAACCGACTGGCGTACGCGCTATCGCTGGACACCTGCTGAGCCTGCCCCGGTAAATGGCACCACAGACAACGAGCAGGTAGACGAATATGAGCTGGGCTTTGACTGGCTCACGGTCATGCCCGATGACTGGCAATGGCAACTCACAGGCCTTGCCAGACAAGCGCAAACCGACTTGTCTATACAAGAGTGGCAAAGCCCGGAACCGGCATTTGTGACCTTTGAGCAAGATGAGCGCGAGCGCGAACAGGTGCTCAGGCTGGCGTATGGTAATCCGACGCTCGCCCTGCAACCCAGTATGGGTATTGAAGGCAGTTACAACTCAGTAACGGCTAACACCTGGGATGGGGGCGATATTGAACACAGCAAGGTCACTGAAACACGTTTTGAGCCCTTTGTGGCGGCCAGCTGGCCCATTGCGCCTAACTGGCAGCTGTCGGGCAAACTCGCGCTGGAGCAGGCGACTCTGACCGCGGGTATCGACACCAAGCAGTCGCTGAAACATCGCTTGCTCAAGCCGCAGCTTAAGCTGGGACATGACCTCAGCGAACATTCACAGCTGACCTTCAGTGCACAACACCAGGTTGAACAGCTCGACTTTGCACTGTTTCAGGCCTCGCAGAGCAGCGGTTTCTCGCGCACCCAAAGTGGTGCCACTCAGTTAAAGCCAATGCAATACACTGAGCTGATGCTCACCTGGCAATATGAGCGGCCCGGCTGGTTTGAATTCACCCTCAGCCCGCTCTACCAATGGCAAAAAGATATCCAGGAATATCAGCTACAAAGCGATGGTAATGGCGCCATCAATAATGCCGGACGCGCCCGTTACTTTGGCCTGGACAGCGAATGGAGCATCAATACCGACCGCCTGCTCAGTGCCAGCCGTATCGAGCTAAGCTACACCTGGCGGGACGCACGATATGACGATCCACTCAGCGGTGTGCGTCCAATCACGGATCTGACCCCACACGAATTCATCGTCGGGTTTCGTCGCGATCAGGCCAAGTTATCCTGGGGGGTCGAGGCCTTTTTGCCTACCCGCCTGCGCGAGTACTATCATAATGAGGTGTTGACCGAGCGGGCAGGCACAGAACTCAGTGCCTTTATCCAGACTCAGATTGGCGATGGATTATCACTGCGGGCCGAAATGAACACGCTTAATAAGGCAAAATACCGCTATACCCGAGTCCTGTACGAGCCTGATCGCAGCCATACCCCGGCGCACAGAGCCGTGCTGGATGAAACCATACAGCCTCAGCTAAGCCTGACGCTCAGTGGTCAGCTTTAGTTTGGCGTCGGGCACTACCCATTGCTGAACACAAGGAAGTATACGTAGCATGGTAAAAGGCAAAAAAGTCAGAGGGATAGTAGGCTATAATGCGCTTAAACACTTTCTGATGACACTGGATTATGCACGCGGCCATATGCTCCTGAGCGTACCAGAAAAACGCTGAGTCGAATTTTCCACCCGATCAGGGCCTGCTCGTCTATACTTAGTTGCACTGTAAGTAAACGCGAGGAGGTCCCATGACTCATCGTATCAGTGCCTACTTAGACACACACCTCATCCCTTACCGTGTTATCGAACACGTTGAGAGCCAGTCATCCCTTGGTTCGGCTTATCTTAGCCAAATTCCTTTACCGCAGCTGGCAAAGGCTGTGATACTGGAAGATCACGAAAGCAAACGCCTGATGGCGGTGTTGCCCGCCAACTACAAAATCAGCCTGAGCAGACTGAACGATGCCCTGAAAAGGCGCTTTCACCTGATGAAAGAGCGCCAGGTTTATCGGCTGTTCGCAGACTGTAGCCCGGGAGCTGTACCACCGATTGCTGAAGCCTATCACCTGGATATCGTCTATGACGACCTGTTGCTCAATCTGCCCCATGTGTATATTGAGTCGGGCGACCACAGGCACTTGCTACAACTGGATCAGTCGGACTTTCGACAGCTGATGGAAGACGCTAAGCATTTACGCTTTAGCCACGAAACCTTCCATTAACCGGGCTTGATTTAAGCGGCGTGCGCCATTAGCATGCGCCCCATCATCCGGATGAGGCGCACGCCAGTGGCACAATATTGCTACAGTGAGGCTTTATTAAGCGGCATAACAAAACGGCAGTGGCCATCGCTGACATTGCCGATCATTTCATCGTAAGCGGTTTCCATATCAAAGGTGGCCTGAGTGGCACCCAGTTCACTGAGCACCAGCTCGGCTTCACGCAGGGAATTGTAAGTCAGGGTTTTGCCGTCGCGGTCGGTCAGCAAATGATAATTGCCCAGCGCATCAAGCCCGCCGGCCAGATAATGGTTGGAGTCGGCATAACTGAGGATCACGGCATCCATATGGTTTTGATCCAGTTCATTTTTTAGCTCGGAACGTAACATAACTACCCCCTGACGGTGCAAACTATTCAGGCAAAAAACGGTTTGCCCTTGGATATGAGTGTAGCTCAATTTACGTACAGTTCGGCCAGTGCGATCAACCACAACCAACAAGAGTGGCAAAAATTCCCAATTTATATACAATCAAAACCAATAATAATAATGCCAAATAGTCCGATGCCAGCCAGAATCCTTGCCCTGTTGATAACCCTGATCGCACTCAGTGGATGTCAGTCTACCCGCTCAGATAGCCACCTTGATGATAGTCTGGCGACCACACACAATACACCCAAGGTCTCATTCGAGCCGGACAGGCCGTTACCCGCACTGCCAACGCCCCACACCAGTGATGATGTCTGGCAGCGTATCCGCATGCAGCTGAGCTTTGCCCCCTCTTCCCACCCCAGAGTGCTGGCGCGGGTTAACTGGTATCTGCAACACCCGAATTATATGCACACCATCAGCGAACGGGCTCAACCCTACCTGTATTACCTGGTGACTGAGGTGGAGCGCCGTGGCCTGCCCATTGAGCTGGCGCTGATGCCGCTGATCGAAAGCGACTTTAACGCTCAGGCCTATTCGGAAAAACACGCCTCCGGACTGTGGCAGCTCACTCCGTTAATCGCAAAACATTACGGCGTTACCATTAATCCCTGGTTTGATGGACGGCAGGATCTGATCCAATCCACTCAGGCGGCGCTGGATTTTTTGCTCTATCTGAACAAGCGTTTTGATGGCGACTGGTATCACGCCATTGCCGCCTATAACACCGGCGAAGGCCGGGTTGCCACCGCCATTGCCCGCAATCGCAAAGCCGGTAAGCCGACCGACTTTTTTTCGCTTAAATTACCAAAACAAACCCGCCATTACGTGCCTAAGCTTCTGGCCGCCGCCGCCCTGCTAAAACAACAGCGCATGCATTTTCCGGCCATCGACAACCAGCCAGCCTTTACTCAACTGGCCCTGGATAAAGCCGTGATCTTACCCGAGCAACACAACTGGGCAGAGCTGGAAGTGCTCAACCCGGGCTTTCGCCGCTTCCCGGTGCTGCTTAACGGGCCAGGCCATGTGCTGGTGCCAACAACCCGCACGCAGGAGTGGCAGCTGGCAGCCGCTGATTTTCAGACATTACCAGATACTCGCTGGCAAAAGGTGGTGGTGCGCCGTGGCGACAGCCTGAGCAGGATAGCAAAACAGCATGGTTTGTCGGTCGCTGAACTGCGTCAGTTTAACCAGCTCAGCAACGATATGATCCGCATCGGCCAGACTTTGCTGTTGCCATCGCGCTCAGAAACACTGGATTACGTGGTTAAACGCGGCGACAGTTTGTGGCGGATCGCCAGGCAGTTTGGTGTCTCGGTCAAGGACCTGAAACGCTGGAACCAGCGCGACACCAACCGGCTAAGGCTGGGAGAAACCCTTGCCATTCATCTTTCGGCCCCTTAAACGTACTTCGACAGGACTCGCCCCATGACGCAACAGCAAACCACCTCAAGCGAGGTGGATAACACGCACCACATAACCCCCGTACAGGACGACCCTCATCAGCCTGACGAGACACAGCAGGCCAAACCAAAGCGGTTTTTTAGGGGCAAGCAATTGCGCCTGTCACGCTCCAAGATGAATACTGTGCTGGCACTGTGCGCCATGCTGATCTCGGCCGCGTCTTTTTATGCCACCTATATGCAGGCCAAGGCCGCACAGGAGCAAGTGGCCGCCGCAGAGCGACAACTGGAAGCCGAAACCTGGCCCTGGCTGCAATTTAGCTACAGTAACTTTGACCTTGAGGCAGAAAGGCCCAGGATCACCATTGGCATTCTGAACTCGGGCACCGGCCCCGCCCTGATTGAATGGGTGCAATACCACTACCGCGGCCAGGCCTATGACTCGCTCACAGCCCTGTTCGATGCCTGCTGTAACATCAGCGCGTATCGCGAAGCACTTGATACTGCGCAGCAGGACGACAACGAGGTTAACGTGCTCGCCAAGTTTGGCTGGTATATTACCAGCCGGGCCGAACATTCATTGCTTGCCAACGGCGCCACGCTGCCCCTTTTCACCATGCAAAAAAGCAATTTTAACAATCGCTTATGGGATAAAATTGATGATATATCGGAGCAGGTAGAGGTCTTTACCTGTTATTGCTCGCTGCTCAAACAATGCTATATTTCTTCCGTCGAGTCGCATGTGTCACCCGTCGAAGATTGCACCCAGGGCAAACTGACCCTGGCGCAACAAGATAACACGACCACAGAGGAGCATTAGCGGGTTTGCTGAAACGCCTTTTATCAAAACATCGCACCTCATCGCCCGCCGTACGGCATATTTGTCACTTTGAGGGCGTGGTCGATCACTTATATCTGGATACCCGGGGCAATCCCACCATAGGCGTGGGCTTTCATGTCGCCAGTCAGGATGCCTTTACCCGCCTGAGCCTGCGCGACAAGCGCACCAACAAGCCCGCCAGTCGGGCACAAAAACAGCAAGAGTACACGACATTAAAACGACTGCCAGCCGGGAAAACGGCTCGCTGGTATGAACAGCACTGCACCTTACACTTACCCCACAGCGAAAGTATGCGCCTGCTTGAGGAGCAGATACGGGCCTTTGAGCAAGAGCTGGCCCGTCTGATCTGCCCCGCCAATGGTTACACCCGGGCATACCACCAGCTACCTGAGAACGCCCGGCTTGCGCTGTTAGACCTGGCCTACAACCTGGGCACCACCAATTTGAGTAGTCGCTGGCCCAAGCTCTTAGCTGCCCTGAAACGCGAAGACTGGCAACAGGCGGCAAACGAATGTGCCCGCAAACATGTCAGCAAAGCCCGCAATCAGGCCACCCGGCAGCTATTTATGCAAGCGTCTAAAAATGACAGCCTGGTGGCCCGGCTGCTCAGGCGACTGTGGCGTAAATTATGGCGCTAGTCACGCTCGCGGATCTGTTCTTTCGCTTTAGCGCCCTAGGGTTACTCATCGCGCTGGTGCTGTTTAACTGGCCCCGCCTGACTCACTTTGAGCGCCTGCTGAGCGTAGCCCTGGCCACCAGCCTGGCGTGTTTTGTGCTGCTTACCCAGCCTTTGCCTGAGTGGCGCTTTAACCCATTACGCAACCTGTTTCTTGCAGGTACGGAGCTGCTGCCTCTGATCTTATGTGCCTGTGCCTGGTATCTGATCACCCTGCGTATACCGCACTGGCTGACGCTGAGTTGGGGACGCTGGCTGCTGGGGTGTGCTGTACTGGCCAGTAGCAGTGTGTTTTTGGTTTATGGGGGCAACACCCACTGGCATACACTGATGCATCTGTTTTCAGCATTCGCCATGTGTGCCGCCTTGTATTATTGTTTGGCGAATTTTAATGACGACCTGGTGCACAGCCGTCGTCGCATGCGGCTGATCCTGGCCGCCTTTGCCCTGCTGCACTGCCTGGTGCTGGTTGGATTTGAGCTCAGTGACAGCCTTATTCGACGGGATCCCATTTATCTGCTGGCCAATGTGGTGTTTATTTTTTGCCTGTTGTTACTACTCACCGGATTGTCCCGACCAGCCGTCAGAGGCAACGGCAACCCCAGTCAGGCCGCCCAACAAACACTGCCAGTGCCTGCCCACTGGCTAACCACTTATGAGGCTTTGCAAACCCTGCTGGCACAGGGTATCTATCGTGAGCCCGAACTCACCATTGGTCTGCTGGCCGAGCGCCTTGATATACCCACTCACCAGCTGCGCACCCTGATCAACCAGCAGCTTGGCTGCAAAAACTTCTCTCATTTTATCAATCAGTATCGGCTGACGTATGCTGCCGAGCAATTGCGCGACCTGGCGCATGCCCGCACGGCCATTCTGAGCATTGCTTACGATGCCGGATTTAACTCCATCGGCCCATTCAACCGCGCCTTTAAACAAGCTTATGCCCTGACACCAGGCGACTACCGCAGACAACACCTGAGCGCTGTTCAGAGCAGCTCAAAAGATTGCACGGGCTCATAAACGAGCCCACGCGTGTCGCATCGATAAGAATGATAAAGGTGAAACCGGGTGACAGTCAGCATGAAGGGAGTAATCGATGAGCGCACCTCAGGCTCGCCCTTGTGCCCTCTCAGTAAGGTAATATGCGGTGCAAAAGGCAAGCGGTTACAATGCAACCCCAGTTTGGCACCCATATCACGTAACGGCTCAGCAAGCGCACTTAACTGTGCAGGTTCAGGCTCCGGGCGTAAAAAGAAAATCCCGTTACCCGACCAGTAACCGGTTTGTGCAAAGGTCAGCGTAAAGCCGGATACCGTAAGCTGACGGGCAAACGCCACCATGTCCGCCTCCTGCGATTCAGTCACCTGACCAAGAAAAGCCAGCGTCAGGTGCCAGTTCTCCATTTTTGTCGGTGCTTTGCAGGCACGCACTTCAGTGCGCAGCCAGGCATTAATGTGCGCCCGGCTGTGTGCATCCAACCCTATGCCAAAAAATAAGCGCCTGGCCATAACCCACTCCTGCTACTGATACGCTGAGTATATCGCGCTACGCACGTATTTTCCCGCCTAAGCAGTATATGACGACCAGGCTAGTGAGCCCGGGCGTAGCGACGCTCAAGTAAAAGGGCCAGTAAACCTGCGACAAACAGCACGATACCGATAAACTGCATCCAGGCATTACCGGGACGAGACACATGATGCACACGCTCAGGTTGCACCTCAAAATACCGGCGACCGTTATCAACCTGTACCACAAAAGCACTGCCGCGATAGTCAAAACTATACAATAGCTCCGGCGCCTGGCGCTTCTGATACATCAGTCGCAACGCTTCATAGTCGGCCCGGTTCTGTTTATCCGCGTCACTCACGTAACGATGCCAGCGAGTGTATAAATCGAGAGGCTCTTCGTCTCTCAGCTCTCCATAGGAGTGGTATTCATACTGGCGTTCAGGCAAAAAGAGCGTGCGATAGCCACTGTAAAATAGCGCACACCCCAAAGAGATACACACCAGTGCCATGAGTATCCAGCTACGCCGCCGTGCCAGCTTATGTTTATCAAGGTTTTGGTACCAGGCTTCAATGTCCGGGATCTGTGCCAGGCTCTGCTTGTCCCCCTGCTCAGCAACCCCTTGCATAAAGCTCCCTAAATCCAGATCAAGTGCAGCCAGCAGTTTCCTGAACACCTCATTAGAAGGAATTGAATGATCGTTCTCCAGTTTAGACAGGTAGCTCTGCTCAACCGTCATTTGCGAGGCCAGTTGCGGCTGGCTCAACGCCCTTTGTTGTCTGAGTTGTTTGATGTATTGTCCAAGTGTCATGACTAGGTCCTTGTGTTGTTTATCTTGCGGCCAGTCTTGGTAAGTCATGGATTAATAACAAGATGAATATCCAAGCATACGCAGGAATATTGCGCCATACCAGCTTCATGCAAGATTAAAGCGCTGCAAAACAGGTGTTTTTGCCGCACATATGGCCTGAACAGGTCTACCTATTTAGCCACGGATTTAGCCACGGATTTAGCCATCTTTTCACAATCGGCCAGCATTTTTCACTTTAGACAAGATTTAAAAGCTTAATTCTCAGATAGTTAAACCTGTTTATCGCGAATTAAGGATCAACAATGAAACGCCTGCTTAGTCTGCTGACATTACTGCTCTTAACCGCGCTGGCCTATTTTGGCTGGCCCGTCTATCAGTTTTATGCCTTCAACCTGGAAAAAGTGCCGGTGCTGGCCAGCGCTACGCCGCTCCCCGGGGGCCCGTTGCCACACCAGTCGCATCATTCGCCAGTGCTCAATGCATTCAACGCCCGGGCCGCTGATATTCTTAAGACCACCAGAGCCACCAGCAAGGCGCCCGGTATTTCTGCCGCCATTGCCCATCGTGGTGAGCTTGTCTGGCAGGGCACGCTCGGGTATGCCGACATCAAAACCAAAACGGCGCTCACACCTGAGCATCAGTTTCGCATTGGCAGTACTTCCAAAGCCGTGACTGCCACACTCATGGCAAAACTCATGCAGGAACAAAACTTTAATTTGGATACGCCGCTACAAGACAGCCTGACCCCGCTGCCCAACCCGGCGTGGCGGGATATTACCCCGCGCCAGCTGGCATCGCACAGCGCCGGTCTGCCTCATTACAAAGGCAATCAGGATCGCATCGGGCTGTATCGCTCGCTCAGCCTGAATACCCAGTTTGATCGGGTGCAGGATGCCGTTGCGCAGTTTGATGAAGGGCCGCTGCGTGCCAAGCCGGGCGATGCATTCTATTACTCCAGCTATGGTACTGTGCTGCTGAGTGCGGTTCTGGCGCAGCATGCTCAGCGCCCCTATCTCGACCTGCTCCGGCAGCATGTGCTGACGCCGCTGGGGATGCGCCACAGTGGCACGGAGTCACAGGGCAATAAGCTGGCAACCTTCTATTTTAATCGTCGCGGACAAGATGCCCGGTACATTCCCTGGCGCCCAGTGAACCTCAGCCACCGCCTGGCCGGCGGCGGCCTGATCAGCACACCCAGTGATCTTGTGCGGCTCGGCAGTGGTTATCTCGACCCTCATTATTTGCACCCAGCGGTGCGCAAACAGATCTGGACACCACAGCGCCTGAATCATGGCGAGGTCAACCCGCAAAACTATGCACTGGGATGGCGTCGTCATGAGTACCAGCATAACGGTCAGCCCGCGTTTACTTACTATCACCACGGCGGCGTATCGCGAGGATCGCAGAGTATGTTAATTGTGGTACCTCGCCACCAGCTTAGCGTAGCGGTGAATATCAACAGTAAAACCAAGCCGTTTTGGATCTTCGGTGAAGCTGCACTCAAGCTGGCGCACGCTTATGTGCAGCAGGCAGAGCAGGATCAGCGTGATTTACCCGATACTAAGGTCAGTGCCGCATCCAGCACCGCATCTTTATTAGCAAAGTAATCCTTTGCCGTCAGGGCAACCGGCAGGTCTGGTGCCAGCCACACCCGGCTGTCTTCTGCTGCGCCCTGCTGATGAAACTGGGATGAGATCACCCCAATCTGGCCACTGAAGGGCAAGGTGAACCAGCCCGCCTCACCGATGGCATTGGGTCGGGTCCCCGAAGGCTCGCCGACCAGAACAGGGCTGGTCAGCTTACTGATCCTCACCAGCAAGTCGTGACCGGCTGAGAAGGTATTGCGTCCAACCAGGATGATCAGCTTGCCCTTAGGTACCAGAGCCTCAAACAACACTGCGGTGGCAATGGTACTGGGCAGCAGGAAGCCATTTCCACCGCTGTTATCACGCAGGTCCAAAATAAAGTGCTCCGCCTGCCCGGCCAGCAGGGTATCGCGCAGCTGCTGATTAAAAGTATCCAGCGACACATCCTTGCGCTCACGTACGGCATTAAAGTTCACATAGAGTGCCTTGTGTTCAGGCAGCAATTTGGACCAGTAAGGCTCTGACTGTGGGTGCTGGCGTGGCAACTTTGGAAAGCCATTAAACTGCATAGCGCGCGGCGTCAGCGTCAGCTGCTGTGTTTGCAGATCATCTCCACGGACCGTCAGCGTGACCTTGCTTGCGTCTTCAACCACCCCAAGTCCCTGCAATACCTGAGTCAGGCTCAAATAGTAAGGCCCCAGCCACGCTTGCTGCATATTATTATCGCGCGGGTTAACCTCCCCGGCTTTTTCCAGTGCCTGTAATGCCGGGGTATTGCCTATCGTCAAAACCTGTTTGCCAATGAGGTGTTGATAGTCGGAGTCGGCCGCCACAATAAACAGCCCTTCTTCAAACAGATAAAACTGCACGGGTAACTGCTGAGTGTTGCCCGCCTTACCCCAGGCCGGAATAATGAAGTTGTGACCATTTTCCAGCATGCCGAGCAACTGCATCAGTTCAAACACGACCTGCTGGTCACTCAAAGCGGGAATGCGCTTATCAATCTGTGCAACCTTGCGCTCAAAGTCCTGCTCGCTCATGCGGTGAAAGGCCGACACATGTAAACGCCGGATCTCTTCAGCCAGATAATGCAGATCATGACGCCAGCGTGCCTCTCTGTCGAACTCAGCAACTGGCTCTGCGCCCACTAGCCGACGAAAATCGGCATCCTGAGCAAACGCTGCAAAGTGCGGATTGGGCTTGCGGCTAAACAGGCTGCGGCCCGTCAGTGCCGGTTTGTCATCCCAGCGCGCCTCGAGTGCCCGCTCAAGCCACAACATGGCATTGCGCTTATCTTTGAGCGCACCATACAACTCAGCTAAGGTCACCATCATGTCGTTGGGGTTGTCATGCCATTTCGGCAAACGCTTTAACCGCACGCCCAACCGCAACGCCCGTTTAAGGGGGGCAATGGCTGCCCGCCACTGTTGTTGCTGACGATACCCCAGGCTCAGCAGATACCAGGTAACACCATCGTTTTGATAGTCTGTGGTCAGCTCGCTGGCCAGTTTAACCACCGCAGGCCAGTCTTCACGTTCAACCAGAGTAAACAGCTGCTCTTTGCTGTGGTAATAGCCCAGTGGATCGCGCACCTGACCAGGCAATACAGGGATCTGATATGCATCGTTATGATACCCGGGTGTGCCACGGGATGGGGTTGCATGTGACTGCTGAGCGCTCAAAATAATGAGTCCGAGTAGTCCAAAAACGGCTTTATACATTTGGTTCTCCTCTTAAGTTAGGAACCAATGTATTGAATAAACTACTTTTATTCGTCCAGATTCCGGATCCTGAACGAATAAAAGGGGTGTTTGGTTAGTTTTTCAGCGCACCATGTCGAAAACGCGTCGGCGTCATTCCCGTGCGGGCTTTAAAGGCCTGATTGAAGGTCGACTTAGCATTAAAGCCATTGTTCATCGCAATATCGAGCACCGACGCCCCAGCATGGGCTGGATCAGCCAATTGCTTTTCAATCTGCTCAAGCCTTACTTCATTGATATAGTTAGAGAAGTTATTTCCAGACACCGAATTAATGGCCCACGAAACCTGCTTCACCCCCAGTGACAGCTGATCCGCGATATGCTGAATACTCAGTCGAGGCTGACAAAATAGTCCCTGCTCCCGAACCTGTGCGTCTACCGATGCAAATATCGACTGCGCCAGCTGCGTGTCCTGTGCAACGTCATCACGCTGACTGAGGGTTTGATATTGGGCCAGACGATTAAACACCTGCGGCTGCTTTATCACGCCAATCAGCAACACCGACAGAATAGCAAAGAAGCCCACTTCATGGGCTAAATACCAGTAGGCTTTCCAGGGCATCGGCGTGAGGGGCTGCACATTCATGCGCACAAAATCCGTCACACTCAGCACGGCATACACGCCGAGCAATCTGGTCAGCCAGGTGAGATCCATCGTTGCCGCATCGGCATGTACCTGATACACCGTATCGCGATAATCACGCAGCAGTTTTAAAGACGCCACCAGATAGCCCAGCAGCATGATGCTGCCCAGCGCAATCAGCGGCTGAACATAGTCGGTCAACCCTAGCGACAGCAAAGGTAACAGTAGATGACGGGCAGACTGCAAGCAATCTGTTGATGCACCGACCAGATTACGGACACTGAGATACCAGACTGGCCCCATGGCCACAGTAAAGGCCGGTGTGATGACATAGCCTGCCAGCGTAAAGCCAGCGCTTTCAAGCACGTTGGCAAGGCAAAGTAAGGTCTGAAAAACAAAAAATAACACCAGGCAGCGACTGTGAGGATTTTGCCACACCAGGGTAGCGGCAAAGCACATCTGCCAGGCAAAGATCAGCTGAAACACAGTCAGCCCTGAAATACTGAGCGAGGTGAACACGTTTAACTCTTTATTATGGTTATTATTGACCGCACTGATTGACCGCAGCGGTTATTTAAATTGTACCGATCCATTGCTGCGCACATAGGTACGCGACTCAGGTTCGGTCCATTTGTCTTGCTTCAGGTACTGGGTCGATACCGTAAAGTGGCCTTCCTTAAAACGACTGATGGATTTCACCTGAGTAATGCCATCCTGATTGCCGGTCACGTCCTCAAAGGCGACAAACTCGGTGGGGCTGAGCACCTCTATGGTGCCCTGGGTATAAAAGCCAGCGGTGGTGAAGTAATAAAACACCAGCGCATTTTTGCTTTTATCCCAAAATATCAGCGACTCTCCACCGTAGATGCCAGCATTGATAGAGTGCAAAGTACGCACCGCAGTGCCATTGAGTGCACGCTCCCAGCGACTGATATCACG
Organism: Pseudoalteromonas sp. DL2-H2.2; assembly: GCF_021532535.1. Taxonomy (NCBI): domain Bacteria; kingdom Pseudomonadati; phylum Pseudomonadota; class Gammaproteobacteria; order Alteromonadales; family Pseudoalteromonadaceae; genus Pseudoalteromonas; species Pseudoalteromonas sp. DL2-H2.2. Next base: position 111,116 of record NZ_JAKGBD010000013.1, read on the forward strand.
CATCGGTGGCTTGCCCGCCGGTACCTCAAAATCCGCCTGCCAGGTGCCCAAAAACGGCTGAAACACAGCCAGCTCTTTGGCAAGCGGCGCAGGTTTGTGGTCATCTGAGCGCACCTGCGTGCTTAACACCAGCACAACCAGGGCACTGAGCCAGAGAGTCAATATTCGGGTCATAATGCCATCCTTCATTTTGTTTTTACTCAAGGGTAGCCAATGGGCCCCATAAACACAAAAAGCGCACTGCAAAGTGCGCTTTTTTACGGCTCTGTTACTTAGTCGGCTTTTTTATCTGCCGAGAAGTACTTACGACGCAGCATATCGTGGATCACCAGCTCCTGCTCCCGACCATAAGCCTTGAACATGCGGTTATTGTGCATATGCAGCAAAGAACCCAGCAAATTATCTTTGCTACAGTTGAGTTTGCCCTCATCAAGCATACGATTGAGCACAGTCACCACCGGCTCGGCCGCCTGATACCACTGAGACAGGATAGCAAACAAGGCCTGTTGTACTTCATCCGCAGGCTCGTCAGTCTGCTTGGTCAGCAAGGCAAAGTCTTTATCCAGCTGGGCTTGGTAATCGCGATACCGGTTACCCAGCTGTTTGCGCAGCACACTGGTTTCATTAAACTCTCTGCCAAAGCCATCACGTAACTGGCTGATCAGAGTAAAACGCGTTGTATCGTCATATTCGAACAGATCCAATAACTTATGCGTCTGTGCCAGCGCCATACGCCAGCGCACATCCTCACCGTGCTCGTCGATCAACGCACAGGTTTTTGCTATCAGCTCACTGTCGTACATAAACAGCGACTCCACCAGCGCCATCGACTCAGGTCCGCCGTAGCGCTCAACTTCCCGCTCATAGGTCATCAGCTCGACCTTGTGCAACTCACCACTCTCTACTTTCGGGTCGAGGAGTGCATTCAGTTTGGGCAACAGCTGACCGCACAGCAATCCGGGATCGCCATGAAAACGCAAACGCAGGTGCCAGTCAGGATCGCCATAACGGATAAAGAACCACTTGTCGTACAGGTCGCCACTTTGTTCTATCAGCGGCAGCAACTCATCGGTCAGTAACTGCTCGACCAGTGAGTTACCCGAGTAAATCTTCAGGCTTAACCACTCAGAGCCGGCACTAAAGCGACGCTTCAACGGCGCGGCGGTGATGTTACCCAAAGGGTCATCGTTAAAGTGCTGATGTGCCAGAGCATGCTCATTGATAAACGGAATAATGACTTCGTTGCTGTAGCGATTACCCTGGGCATCGACCACTCTGGACGGATAATGCTGGCTGAGTACTTCTTTGAGCTCAACCCGGCGATGGCCTTTGGTTTCGGCAAGTAAAATCGCAAACATGTCCGGGTTACGTAAATCCAGCTGCAATACGTTATCAGACATAGCAAAGCTTACTTGCGGGTCGAGCTGATAGGTATCCAGCAGTGCATCCAGTTTAGCGCGATCAAACTGGCCTTTTTTGCTCACGGCTTCCAGCTCAGTTCGGTCGATACGCCAGGTTTTTTCATTCAGGATAAGATTGTCCAGCATCAGTCGGGGCACAAAGGCAGCGCGCTCCAGACTCGCTGGCAATTTAAACTGTGGTGGCCTGCCATCCTGATGTTGCAGCATACACAAGAACTTATAGGCACTGAGGCTGCGCGCAGAATAGTTGTGGGCACTGGACAAGCGCGGCACCACTTGCTTATTCAGGCGCTTGCTCCATAGCTTGACCTTCTGCCCTTCCACCCAGACATACAAGTCACTTAATGGGATCTGATACTCATCATCCAGCGCACTGTCGGCGAGGAAAACAATTTCGTACTGGCGCAAGTGCGGGCGCGCAATCACGTTGCCCGGACGCCCTTCCGGCATGTGCACCACTTCAGCAAAAATCACGTCGCTGCTGTGCGCCTGCTCACGGGCCAGGTGCGCCACCACATTGTCTTTCAGGCCATCATCCAGATGGCAGAAACGTCCCAGCAAGTTGGCCGCAGACGGGCCATAACAGCCATTAAACTTATGGACCGCATTGCCCTTGTCATCCTGATGCAAGCTCACCATGGCCGCAAAGGAGTAAGGGAACTTGGCTACCGCGTCTTTGTTCGTGACTTTTTGCTTAAGGGTTTTAGCACGCAGCACCACGCAGTCTTTACCGCGGTTTTGTGGCTGACTCAGGGCATCTTCCACAATGCCATCCAGTACGCTGACTTCAGGCATAGTCTGTTGGCCCGCTCCACTGCGCGCCAGGTTCAGCCCGGCTACCAGCGGGGCTTCATAGCCGGTTTCGGTGGAAATGCCGATCCCAGACTCATCGTCGAGGATTTTATCGAGCGCGACAAACTGGCCCTCAAAACGGGCATTAAACTTGGTCATAAACTGGCTCAGCGCATTGCCCTGATCGGACACACTCAGTCCGGCGATCAGTTCCAGTTGTTTTTGCAGTCGTAATACGTCCTGCGCTGCCAGCTGGCAGTCGTTAAAGTGGCGATAAATATCACTCTGGAACAGCTTGTTCTCCTGGACCTTCACCGGCAAACTTTGCAGATGCTCCAGCAGTTGTTTATAAGGTTTGATGTCACCCGTTTTCTGTGAATCCAGACTATCAATTTGCGCCAGTGCCGTGGCCAGTTTGTCAGCCGTCTCAAACTCTTCGATGGCGGTGATGGACTTCAGTAGTGCCCTGTCCGGCGACTCACCCGTCAGTGGCAAGGGGATATCTGCCAGCAGCACCCCTTCATCAATCAGGTCCTGGATATAGGCTTCTACCTCTTCCCGATCCGCTTCGTCATACTGGGCGCAAAACTGCGCAACCAGCGCATTAAAACTTTTGCCTTCACGCGCAGCTTCCAGCACAAATCGGAAGTACTCGTCACTTTCCACGGCGCTGAGGCGGTACTGCATGGTCTCTTCAGACAAATACGTTTCTATGTAGCGACACTGCTCGGCAATAAAGTAGTGTGAGGAGTTGGGTTTGTAGGTCAGTGTATCTGAGCGAGAAGCGTGCTTGATAAAGTGCTCTTTTAGCGCGTTCAGATAAAACATATCGAGCCGGGTTTTACGGCTATCCTGAGTCAGCTCGGCTACATTCAGCTCGGTGTGCTGCTCAATGCGGCCCTGATGAATGCCGGAAAACAAACCAAATGGCGTGGGCCGGGAGCACATTCGAACCATGTATTTGATGAGCGCATGGGCAACCTTTTTGCCTTGCTTTGAGTCGGGCTTGGTGCGCCACTGTTCAACTCGCTCCAGTAACGACGGGCTGGCAAGGTAAATGGCTTCTTCAACACCCGGTGTGGCCAGCCAGGCAGCCAGCACGACATTGGTATCGGCATTGTCCTCGCCAAATTGCGCCAGTTGCTCAAGCCCGAGGCGAGGCGTACGAATTACAAAAAAGTCTTCATTTTTTAGCTGTTTAGACATCACTTACTCCCTATGCCATTAACAAACAATCAACCCAGCCGGTATCATCATCAAACAAGGTGGTCAAAGCCAGGCCAATCCCGGCATACCCCATTAGAAAGCCAAAGTCTTCATGATAGTCTTTGTCTAACCCATTGTACGCATACAGGGACTCGACACCCCGCTCGGTATACTGCTGTAGCGAATAATCGACCCAGTATTGCATCGCCTGAACAAGACGTGGGTGGGGCATTAACTGGTTAAGAATTTGGTAAATCAGTGCCATACCATAAAAGCCGTGGCACAGACCGGCATCCGTAATGTGACCAGACTGTTCATCGCGCTCGGCCGCATGCAGCGCAATGTCTAATGCCCGCTCGATATAACTTGGACGGTCCAGCTGCTGACCAACACGTGCCAGCGTCATGGCAATCGTCAGGTCGCCATAACACCACCCCAGCCGCGAATGGTGTTCACCTCCGGCGCAAGAACCAAAGCACGCTTGCGATGTGCTGTCGGGACTCTGCTGCGCTAACAGCCAGTCACACGCGCCCAATAACAAGGTGGTCACACGCGCCTGCAAGCTTGGAATATGTACCGCAGGCAGCAGGGCGGCGATGATACCTGGCACACCATGGGCCAGACCCAGGTTATACTCGGGCTCTGTGGGCTCATCTTTATTAAACCGGTAAACCGACTCTTGTGGTTGCGACCAGGTTATATGGCCATTATCCAAACGCGTGGCGGTACTTTCCAGGCCGCTGACAATGACCTCATACAAAGCAGCTTGATCAGATTGTTTGGCACGGCGAGACGCATAGGGTGCAAACCCGGACAACCCCAGTACCATTTCGATTTCACCCTGCCAGGGCTGAATATCCAGAGAGGCGCGGAACAACTCGTCTACTTCTTCTAGCAGTTCAGGGTCGTAGTTTTCGGGGTCCGCCTGATTCAGATACTCCAGCATCCAGGCTTGCCCGGCCAGGCCATTGCTCAGCTCAAAGGTTTGCTGATCCAAGCCCTCCTGCAAGGCTTCAAGTTTCTCACTGAACAGGGCCTCGTCGACCAGACTCGCATCGTATTCATAGGCTTTATATAAAAACAGCAGTTGACCTGCTAACCCACTTAGCAACCCATTGGGTAACTGGGCATCTTGTATATTGGTACTGACCTTGTCAGTGATAATCTTCAGAAGAGTCCTGATGGTGTCACGCTGCTGCGTCGACAATGAAATTTGCTCTGGCATGTTCATCCTTAATCTAATCGTCTTTCGTTATTGTTATCATAATATTGGCGACTCGCGTGCATCACTGATGCACGCTGTGTTATCTGTACCTGAATGATCTAAATTGACGTTAACCTAAAACACCTACTGACTCAACCGCAAAAAGTCACAAACTTTACAAAATAAAAACAATGGGCAGAGGTATTATTCGCACACAGATTCTTCCTCTTGCGTATATGGGTCAGGCACATCCGCTTTTTTCAGGCGCACCTCCCTGTCCGCCGACGCGATGGTCTCTTTGCGGTGTGCAATGATCACCCGGGTGATATCAAGACGCGATACCGCCTCATTGATATCTGACTCCAGGTTGGTATCCAGGTGGCTGGTTGCCTCATCCATAAACAAAATTTTGGGCTGTTTATACAAGGCACGCGCCAGAATAATACGCTGCTTCTGACCACCAGACAGGCTCGAACCCATGTCGCCTATCAGGCTGTCGTAATTCATCGGCATCTGAGAGATGTCATCGTGAATGGCAGCCAGCTGAGCACAGTAGACGACCCGCTCCATATCAATCGGGGTGTCAAAGAAGGCGATATTATCGGCCACGGAGCCAGACAGTAACTCATCATCCTGCATCACCGCGGCAATTTGCTGACGATACTGACGCGCACCTATCTGCTCCATAGGTACGCCGTCGATCAGCACTTCACCACTTTTTGGCTGGTTCAGACCCAGCATAATTTTCAGCAAGGTCGACTTACCACAGCCAGAAGGCCCGGTGATCGCCACAGACTCACCCGCTTCGATAGTCAGGTTCAGCTCATTCAGTACGTTAGGTGTGGCATCTGAGTAAGCAAAGCTAATATTGCGTAGCTCAATCTGACCCTTCACCTGATGCTGCTTCACCTGATCCGGTTGCAAAGTCTCTTTGTCGGTCAATGCAATGTCGGCAATACGATCAAAGTGCAGCCCCACCATTTTAAATTCAATTAGCTTTTCGATCAGATTGGCTGTTTTGTCCATAAACTGGCGTTTATACGACATAAAGGCAAACAGCATCCCGGTACTAAAACCACCATCGAGCACTAAGTGCGCCGCCAGATACACCACCAAAATATTCTCAATGCCAAACAGCGCACGGTTGATGGCGTCATAGCCAATCTGAAAGTTACCAAGGCGAATACTCTGGTTGATAGCATTGGCGTAGCGGTTTTGCCACTGGCCTTCGCGCTTTACTTCTGAGCCAAACAGTTTAATGGTCTGAATGCCCCGCACGGTTTCCATAAAGTTGGAATTCTCCTCCGCACGCGCCATGATCTCCTGCTCGCTGATATTGCGAAATGGTCTGTACATCGCAATCCGGACAATGGCGTAGGCCACCACCGCCGCTAACACGACGGCCGACAGCGTGGGGCTGTAAAAGAAGATCATCGCCAGCGTGATCACCGCCATCAGCCCGTCAATGATTGCTTCAATCACCCCGGTGGTGAGAATTTGTTTGACCTGCTGAAGTGAACCAAAGCGGGACACTACGTCACCCATGTGGCGTTTTTCAAAATAAGAGATGGGCAAACGTACCAGATGATGAAATAAGTTGGCGCCGAGCTGAATGTTCATCTGGTTACCAAAGTGCAGCAAGGTAAAGCCCCGCAGCGCATTGGTGGCGATTTCAAACACCAGCACCAGGAAGAAGCCGGTGGCGAGCACCGTCAACAGGTTGGTATCCCCGGTCAGGATCACATCGTCGATCACCAGCTGAATATAATAGGGCGCGGCAAGCGTAAACACCTGCAGTAAGATAGATAACAGGAAAATCAGCGTCAGCGAGCGTTTCAGCCCGGTAATACGGCTCCAGAAATCCGAGAAATGTAAGCTGGGTTTCTTTTCTTTCTTTTCGAAGCTCTTGGTTGGGGTCAACTCAAGCGCGACCCCGGTAAAGTGCTTAGAGGCCTCCGCCATGGTGAAGGTTTTCTCGCCCGACGCCGGGTCGTGGATCACGATGCGTTTTTCATTGGCCTTTTTCAGCACCACAAAGTGATTCATATCCCAATGCAGGATACAGGGTGTTTGCAGGGCATCGAGATCTTCTAATTCAATGCGCAATGGCCGTGAGCTCATTTCCAGTTTCTCGGCAAAGTGCATAATATCCAGCAAGGTTGCCCCTTCGATGGAAATACTGAACTTTTGCCTTAGTGTGGTGAGATCACTGTGATAACCATGATAAGCCGCCACCATGGCGAGACTGGCAAGGCCACATTCGGCGGCCTCAGATTGCAAAATAACAGGCAGTGACTTTGTTGACCAGAACTGTAACTGCTGTACCGGAGATTCGTCTTCAACGTGCATAAAAAGCCTTTTTATTCTTGTAGTTGCAGCCTACAGCTGTCCTTTAATACTAAACACGGGATCAAATAACCAACGCAATAAAGAGCGTTCTTCGACAATGATGTCGGCATCCAGCATCATCCCGGCGCGCAGCGGCGTTGCTTTGCCATAGGCGGAGATCTGCTGCTCCTGCAGTGCCACTACGACCCGATAAGCAGGTTCCTGAATGACCCCCGGGGTGCTGGTTTCGTCTGGCAGGATCACACTGTTACTGACCTGCTCTATGGTGCCGTTATAAATACCAAATTTCTCATAAGGGAAAGCGTGGTAGCGCAACTTGGTTTCCTGACCGGGGTTGATAAATCCAAACGAAGAGGTCGGCACATAGATAATCGCCTGCATCTGACTGCCCTGCGGCAAGATACTCAACAGGTTTTGCCCCGCATTCACGCTTTTACCAACCTTGCCCAGTAGCCCGGTCACCACACCCGCTTTTGGTGCGCGCAATTCCCCAAGACGTTGTTGCTCCACAGAAGATAGCTGGATCTGCAGATCGGCCTGCTGAGATTCCAGCTGACTGAGGCGGTCATCGTGTTGCAGTGGCAATTTTTCCAGCTCAGTGTCGTATTGCTGAATTTGCGAAGCCAGCGTCAGCCGTTCCGACTGAATACTGGACGCCTGCTGCTGCAAAGACAACAGGGTGTCTTTTTGACGTTGTAATTCGAGTTCAGAAATATAGCCAGTCCCTTTAAGCGTGCTGATCTGCCCCACCATTTGCTGATTTAACTTAAGTCGCTTTTCGAACGTGCTGGCCTGGTTATCTAACTCTTTCAGGCGTGCTTCTGCGGTGGCTTTTTGCTGTCGCAGCTCTGTCAGCTCAAGGATATGCTGGCGTTTTTGTTGGCTAATTTGTTGCTGCAAATTACGCAGCTGAAAACCATATTGATTAAGAAGCGCCTGGTTTAATTCCAGTGACTGGGTACTGTGCTTGGCGGAAGCAACGCGCAACAGGGGCTGATCGGCTTCGACATAGTCCCCCTCAGACACCAGCACCTCAGCAATGATCCCCGTTTGTGGGGCAACCAGCTTTAACACGCCGGTATTAGGTTCAATAACACCAGAGACGCGCTCTTTGCGCGCGTAACTGCCACTTGCCAGAAAGATGATACTAATAACAACGACGATTAGGATAAGTAAAGCCAGTGTCCTGAACACCGGTGGTTGAACTAAACTTACAGCTCCTTCTAGTCGGTGTCTTTTACTCTCTAATACTTCTTTTCTAAAGAGATTTTCCATAATTTCCTAACACCCGATTGGTTGCGTTTTTTATTGTTAAATTTTAATTAACCCCGAGTAATGTACCACTTTGGCGTGCAGAAAGGAACTCACGAGATGACGTCTCGAATTTCCCTCGCACCAGAATGAGAAACGGGAGCGTAAGCTCCCGTTTTAATTAATTTTTCTTTGTCGGCCGTTGCCAATTACCAATGTTTCGCTGCTTGCCTCTGGCAACCGCCAGCGTTTCATCGTCCACGGTGGTGGTGATCACCGACCCGGCGCCTACAGTCGCTGTTTTGCCAATTTCAACCGGTGCAACCAGCGACGAGTTTGACCCGATAAAAGCACCATCCCCGATAATGGTTTTGGATTTATTAACGCCATCATAATTACAAGTGATGGTACCTGCGCCAATATTCACTTTTTCACCAATCTCAGCATCGCCCAGGTAAGTTAAGTGATTCGCTTTAGACCCTTTACCCAGACGCGACTTTTTCATCTCGACAAAGTTACCTATGTGGGAATCAGTTTCCATCACGGCCCCAGGGCGCAGTCTGGCAAATGGACCCAAAGTACAAGCATCACCGACGGTCGCTTCTTCTATTAAGGTGTTGGCTTTAATCACCACCCCATTGCCAATCTTACAGTTTTTCAGGACGCAGTTTGGACCAATCACCACATCATCACCCAGTTTGACCTGGCCTTCAAAAATCACGTTCACATCAATCTGAACGTCCTGACCGGTTGTCACTTCACCACGCACATCAATACGTTGCGGATCAGCCAGGCTGGCACCATTGAGCATCAGGGTTTCTGCCTGCCAAGCCTGATAGGCACGTTCTAAACCGGCAAGCTGGACACGGTTGTTAGCCCCTTCCACTTCCATCGCGTCATCCGGCTGTGCAGAGGTTATCTCAACGCCATCTTGGTGTGCCATCGCAACGATATCGGTAAGGTAGTACTCGCCCTGTGCGTTATTATTGGACAGCTGACCCAGCCATTTTTTTAACAAGCCACCATTAGCCGCCATGATACCTGTGTTGATCTCCTGGATTGCCAGCTGCTCGGCTGTTGCATCCTTTTGTTCAACGATGCCGACCAGTTTGCCATTTTCACGGATCATACGGCCATATCCCGTGGGATTGTCGAGATTTACTGTTAATACCGCTAAACCTCGCTCTGGCGTTACATCCAGCAGGCGTTGCAAGGTGGATAAGCGCGTTAACGGTACATCACCATATAGAATCAGCACAGTATCATCGTCAGCGATGTGTTCTTTTGCAACTGCTACCGCATGGCCGGTACCCAGCTGTTCTGCCTGATGTACCCAATTTACTTGATTGTGTTGCAGTGCCGCTTGTAATTGCTCCGCACCGTGACCGTAAACAAGGTTTGTGGTACTGGCACCTAACGCGCTGGCATTATCAATCACATGCTGCACCATTGGGCGACCTGCAACAGGGTGCAATACCTTAGGTAATTTTGAACGCATGCGAGTGCCTTTACCCGCGGCAAGTATAACTGTAGTCAATGCCATAACATTAATCTCTTCTAATCTGTTGTCTACCACGAAGAGCATAGGAGTGCCTTTCCATTGCGTGGGCAACCCGCTCCATTTAAGTGGCAATATTGTAACGCTTAACTCTGCGTATTGTCAGTAACGAATGCGCTCTTTCTTATTGTGACAGTGACTGCGTGATCAGCATGCGATAGCAGGTACACATCTCCCCTTCCCACATAATTAAGACAATGCGACCTGTCATATTATACAGCTAGGAAAAAGTATTATATGAACAGTAAATAAAAAACGAACAAATGAATGAAACCTGTAATAAAAGCCAGCTTATAAAAAAACCGATTATTGCTATTGTTTAATCACTGGCTAGCGCCAAGAAGATAAAACCTAGTTTGTTACAAAAAACCGCCCTGGAGATAAAGATGAATATATCAAGCAACATTAAAAAAGATGAAATAATTAATGACGGCTTGAGCTTTGATAAAACAGCAAAATTATCAAGCCACCTTTGTGAAACCAGGGTAAACAGAGCAATTTAATAAACGGAGAATCATTATGAACAATGTATTAAAACTTCAAGCAGTACAATCTGGCAAAAACAACAGTGAAATCCAGGACTGGAGCACTATTTCTAACCACTGTGGCAGCTCTCAGCTTAAATAAGCCTGATAATTATAACTTTATATCGGAGATAAAACATGAACAACGTATTAAAACTTCAAGCAGTACAATCTGGCAACAACAACGGTGAAATCCAGGACTGGAGCACTATTTCTAACCACTGTGGCAGCTCTCAGCTTAAATAAGCCTGACAATTACAACTTTATATAGGAGATAAAACATGAACAACGTATTGAAACTACAAGCAGTAGCAGCAGGTAAAGACAGTGCAGAAATCCAAGAGTGGAGCACTATTTCTAACCACTGTGGCAGCTCTCAGCTTAAATAAGCCTGACAATTATAACTTTATATCGGAGATAAAACATGAACAACGTATTAAAACTTCAAGCAGTAGCAGCAGGCAAAGACAGTGCAGAAATCCAAGAGTGGAGCACTATTTCTAACCACTGTGGCAGCTCTCAGCTTAAATAAGCCTGACAATTACAACTTTATATCGGAGATAAAACATGAACAACGTATTGAAACTACAAGCAGTAGCAGCAGGTAAAGACAGTGCAGAAATCCAAGAGTGGAGCACTATTTCTAACCACTGTGGCAGCTCTCAGCTTAAATAAGCCTGACAATTATAACTTTATATCGGAGATAAAAAATGAACAACGTATTAAAACTACAAAGCATCGCATCAGGTAATGACAACGCAGAGATCCAGGAATGGAGCACCATTTCCAATCACTGTGGCAGCAGACTGGAAAAAGCACTTTAAGTGCTCTATGGCTGGGCTGAGATAAAAACAGTGACTGAGTCTGAAAGGAGATAAGTTCTTTCAGATACCTCTGGGTCGGGTTAATAATGGATTGCCTGACCAAGAGTGCACACCACCTGTTTGCTCAGCTCCTTGCTATTCAAAAAACTTTAAATAACAACAGGTGTCGGTATGTATAATAACTCTTATATGTTGGGTGACAATGAGTACTTTACTCAACCCGCTATCATGAAGCCAGACGAAACCATTGCGCAGGCAGTCTCGTCAATAGTCCCAGAATCTTGGTCAACCAAGCATCATAGTATTTGGCTCTCGGCAACCCCCAGCTATCACCAACTACCCGAGCAGGGCTTTAAAATTCACGTTTCAGCCTCTAGCGAAGATGCACTAGCAATCATTCGCGCAACCCTGCAACAATGTATAGAGTTCGACACATCATTTAAAGTTATTTGCCGCCAGGACATCGCCAACCAAATGGCATCTAAAGCCACCGGCAGAGGAAGCTCTGGCAAACTCATCACCATTTACCCACGCAGTGTGCCCATATTTAAACAACTGATCCAAGCCATTTATGAGGCAACAAAAGCATTTAGTGGCCCTTATATCCTGTCAGATAAGCGTTATAAAGACAGTAAGGTCGTATATTACCGTTATGGTGGTTTTAAATTATTGCCACAACAAAAAGCGGATGGCAGCCAGGTTGCCTGTATCAAAAAGCCTGATGGCACGCTTATCAAAGATGAACGCGAAGCCTTTTATACATTGCCTGAGTGGGTACAGGAACCCTTTGAACTTACAGCCAGCACGGATGAAAGTATCGCGCCCCTTAATGATAGGTATGAAGTACTTGAGGCACTGTCTTTTTCTAATAGTGGCGGTGTGTACAAAGCAAAAGATCTGCAAACTTCACAGACGGTTGTCGTGAAAGAAGCACGGCCTTACGTGCACTTCTCCAGCGTGGCAGATCAGGGCGCGATGTACGCCGACCAAGTACTGCTGAACGAATTTAACGTGATCAAAACCCTCAGCAGTAGCCGCTACTTTCCAACCGCCATAGACTGGTTTACCGAGTGGGAACATTCATTCTTAGTTGAGGAATACATTGACGGCACGCCGCTACGCAATTATCGCGGTAAAAAAGAAGTCACTTTGGTGCCATTTGTCGCAGACGTTGCCAGTGCTGAGCGATTCCAACAGCATTTTATCTGGATCGCACGCGAAACCATTGCAGCAGTGACAGAAGCGCATCGACGCGGCGTGGTCTTGGGCGATGTATCACCAAACAATATCCTGGTTGACGAACAGGCTAAAACAATCCGATTCATAGATTTCGAAGGTGCCTATCATCCGGAGCAAAATGCTCAGATGCAACGGGCTTTACTGACGACCCCCGGGTTTAGTAACGAAGACTTTATGGATACCGGTGCAACCTATAAAGGCGACTGGTTTGCTCTGGCCATGGCGCTGTACAGTATGATTTTTCCGGCGCTGCATATTTTCTCCCTAGCCCCTGAAAAGCGGTGGCAACTACTGCACAAACTCCAAAGTGATTGCGCACTAAACCCCTATTTGATCGAAGTCATTCAGAAGCTGGCCGATGGTGAACCTGAGCAAGCACACAGCGCATTAGATAAGCTTGCCGCGACCGCCAATCCACAGAGTGCGAATAACAGCGCGCACTTTATAACGGCCTTACCTGATTACGCTCAACACCCCGTTGCACATGCTGAGGACTTTTCGCTTCGGGTGAATAAAATCGCCACGTTTATTGCACACGGGATCAAGACCAACATCGACCCACATTTTATGCCCATCGATTACACGGCATTTGATGTTCACCCTCTGGCACTGACTTATGGCTACTATGGGCCCGCCGTGTTTATGGCCAAAACAGGGCATGATGTACCGCCCCATTTGCTGGAGAAAATCGCCGATTTTGAGACTCAAACCTCCACTGCAGGCCTGTTCGTTGGATACGCAGGTATGGCACTGGCCGAACTCGAACTCGACCGAGAAGTACAGGCAAAGCGCTGGGCCAACTATGCCCTTGAGTCAATGAATAAATTTGATGCGGTAAGCTTTGCACATGGTCTGGCCGGTATCGGCTATATGTGTCTGAAGCTGTATACCCGCTATCACGACGCGGTGTACCTTGAGCATGCCGAGTCCATTGCACAGCAACTTCAACTGCGCGCTTGCGACACCGAGCATGGTTGCTACTTTCCCGTTGCAGAAGAGGAAGAAACCCCGGTTGGCTTTGCACACGGCAGCGCCGGAGTCGCCCTGTTCTTGCTCTATCTGGCCAAGCTGACCCATAACACAGCGACACTGGAGTTTGCCAAAGCGGCGCTGGCGCACGATATTCAGGCCGGCCTCACCGATGAGGGCGAATATCAATGGGGTAAAACGGTAGACAGCACAACCGTTCTGCCTTACTGGGAGCATGGTGCAGCAGGCATTGGTGCCGTGGTGATCCGCTTCTATCGAGAAACAGGCGATGCCAGCTACCTTGAACTCGCACAGTCGATTGCACTGTCGGCATATTCTCGCTACTCAGTTGACCAGGGCCAGTTTATTGGTGTCTCAGGCATCGTTGAGTTTTTCATCGACCTCTATCAAATCACTGAAAATAATCACTATCGTCAGGTTGCCTGCGAGATCAGTGAACGATTAACGCTGTTCTCCATCGACCGTCAGCAAGGTGAAATCTACCCAAGCCGTCACTCTGTGCGCTTATCTGTGGATTATGCGTTTGGCTCTTCGGGCATTGGCATGATGCTGCACAGGCTTGCTACCGGTGGTCATCGCTTCATGCATGATTTGTAAAAAATGAGGGAGGCAGTCAGGCCATATCAGACTGCCCACACAATCCCCGGTGAACCGGGGTTATATAGGAAGTGTTTTTATGCCTATCAGTAAATCGAACTTAAAAACCGCCGGGCAATTACTGGCCCCGCAAAAGTCTCGGCTGGCCTTGTTGCTGGTACTGACTGCAATTCAGGCAGTATTTTTTACTGTTGTCGATCCGCTCGCCTTAAAATGGCTGATTGATGCCATCAATGAAGGTAATCAGTCGTTCTTTATGTGGTTAGCCATTATTGTGACCTCCGTTGCCACCGGTGGTCGCCTGCTTATTTACTGGACCACACTGACAAGACAGAAAATCAAAAATACCTTACAGGAACAATTATCGGTCGACCTGGCCAATAGCTACTATCAGCATGACTGCCAGGAGATCACCCATCATGGTCGTGGCTACTATATTTCCCGCCTCTATGATGAGCCGAAAAAACTCTCAGAAATGATAGATACCCTGGTTGCATTTACGACCTGTATCTTTATTTGTATTTCAGGTATTTCGGTAGCCATCTGGATCAGCTGGGAGATCACGCTGGCGCTGGCCATCATCTTGCCTTGCTTGTACTTTCTGGCGAATCGCTTCAGCGGTAAGATCAGTGACAGCACCAAACAATTACAGGAATCTGAAGCGCAGTTTAAGTCGATTTTGGCGACCGTTGTCGACAGTTACAAGCATGTCCGCTTGTTTTCGCTAAATAAAACGGCGCAGAGCACCATTAAATCAGGTTTGCAGGCCTCACTGGATGCCCAGTATAAGAATACCCGTTACAGTGCCCTGTATCAGTCAATCAGTGCCGTTTTTCTCTCTTACACAGAGTTAGCCGTTATCATAGTCGCGGGATTTCAGGTCATTCTGGGTGTGATCACCATAGGTTCCTTATTTGCCCTGACACGCGCCTTCAGCCTGATCATCAATGCCGTTGAGCAACTCTCAGCCTTGGTGCCCCGCCTGGCAACCTTAGACGCATTACTGGACCGCTACTCCGAATTTAAATCGCTGGCCACAGATGCCGATGCGCACACTCCGCTCACCGACAGCGACACGATCAGCTTTAACAATGTCGACTTCGATTTTCAGGCCAAACCCATCTTAAAGAGCACCACCCTGACGGTTGATAAATGCGACCGCGTATTGATCAGTGGTCCTAACGGAGCTGGTAAAAGTACCCTGGCACATTTGCTGACAGGCTTTTACACGCCGAACCAGGGCGAGATCTCAAAACCGGCGATGTCACACATCAGCGCCTCTTTATATCCTTTTGGCCTGCTGCCTGGCACCGTAGGGGACAATATTGACCGCATTATCGCGCAAGGCGGCGATCGCCAAAAAGCAGACGAACTGATTGCAAAACTCGGCATACTGGAATGTTTAGATAAGCCCTTTGAACGTCTGTCTGAAGGACAGAAGAAAAAGTGTCAGATAGCGATATGCCTGCTTAAAACAGCCAGTGTTTACTTGCTTGATGAGCCACTGGCCAACATCGACGATGCCAGCAAAAGCGATATTCTGCAGATCATTAATGACTACACACAAAATGCGGCTTTATTGATGATAATGCACGAAGGAAACCGCTTCAGTCATATGTTTAACCGCTTTTTAAATATAGAGGGACAAGGGAACGTTAAGCTCGTCTGACGCCTTACCTCACAGACCAAACACCGACACGGGCCGCCCATGGATGGGTAGCCCTTTTCTGCGCCCGCCATCATGATCCTGTTGTATTTTACAGCTAACTAAGCCCCCGTCCGACAAGTATATTTAATCTACAAAGTTCACTTTAGGTTCCAAAGGGGAAAGCCCATGAGCATGGATAAGAAAATTACTACTTCACGTAACACTAAACTAAAGAAGTCATTAATCTGGGCAGGTCTGTGTGGCAGTTTACTGTCAATTAGCTACGCCTATCAGGATAGCCGCTCACAGGGACAGACACAGACCATAGATCAAAGCACCCTGGTTCATTCAGAAGTGATCCGAGGCACCTTTACCGAGCAGATCAGGCTCAGAGCCAGTATTGCCCCTAAGCGCGCTATTTTGCTCGATACCCTCTCGGGTGGCCGCGTTGAGGAAAAACATGTGGAACCCGGCGATTTCGTCACCAAAGGCCAACCTCTGGTGCGTCTGTCTAACATGTCGTTGCAACTCGACGTGATCAGCAGAGAAGCCCAGGTCACTGAGCAGCTTAACTTTTTACGTAATACTCAGATGACGATGGAGAACAACAAGCTGAACCTGCGTCGCGACCTGTTAGAAATTGAACATCAAATCCAGCACCTGAAACGTAAGCTGGATCAAGCGCTGGCACTACAAACACACCGTGCGATCACCAAAGACCAGATTGCCACATTAGAGCAAGACCTGACCTACTACGAGCAGCGCAGAGAGCTCACTTTGCAACGTCAAAAAGCGGAAAATGAGATCCGCAATATCCAGATTGAGCAGCTTGAAGACAGCGCTCAGATGCTGCAGAAAAACCTGGCTTTTGCACGTAAAAACCTCGAAGACCTGCTCGTTCGTGCCCCGGCAGATGGTTATGTCAGCGAACTGGCCGCGGAGATTGGTGAATCTAAAGCGCGAGGCGATCGCCTGGGTCAAATTGATATTCCCGATATGTACAAACTGGTTGCAGAAGTTGACGAGTACTACCTCAACCAGGTGGCCGTTGATATGCAGGCCATTGCTTTGTTCGATGGTCAACCCGTTGCACTGACTGTGACCAAGATAGACAGCCGGGTGAAAGACGCCAAGTTCCAGGTCGAACTCGACTTGCCCACTGAGCTGACCCAACTCAAGCGCGGTCAGAGCGTTGAGCTGGAGTTGCATTTAGGGGATGCGCAGGCCAGCACTTTGATGCTACGCCGTGGCGCCTTCTTCTCTGCAAGCGGTGGAAACTGGGTCTTTGTGCTTGATAAAGAGAGCAATAAAGCCATCAGAAAGTCGATCCGTCTGGGCAAAAAGAACAACGACTATTTCGAAGTATTAAGTGGCCTGAACGCAGGGGATGTTGTCATCACGTCCAGCTACAGCGCGTTCAATAACGCCGACACCTTAATGCTGAACTAATACCTCAACAAACCGAGAACAATCATGATAAAACTAGAACAAATTAACCGGGTTTTTCGCACCTCAGAGGTCGAAACCACGGCACTACACAACATTGACCTGCATGTGGAGCAAGGAGATTTTCTTGCCATCATGGGACCTTCGGGTTGCGGAAAATCAACCTTACTTTCTATTTTGGGCATGCTAGACAGCCCCACCAGCGGCACCTATCGATTTGCAGATCAAGCCATTGAGCGCTACAGCGAACAGCAACTGGCAGAGCTTAGAAAACGCCAGCTGGGCTTTATATTTCAGAGCTTTAACTTAATTGATGACCTGACCGTAGCGCAAAATGTTGAACTGCCTTTGATCTATCAAAAGGTGGCTAAAAAACAACGTCAGGAACAAGTACAGGCCATGCTAACTCGGGTCAATCTGGCCCACCGTGCCGGTCACCTGCCGCAGCAATTGTCGGGAGGTCAGCAGCAACGTGTCGCCATCGCACGCGCTTTAGTGTGTAACCCAAGCCTGATCCTCGCCGATGAACCAACCGGTAACTTAGATTCACAAAATGGCGAAGAAGTGATGCAGCTTTTGCAGCAGCTCAATCGAGACGGCACCACCATAGTGATGGTGACACACTCGGAGCAGGATGCCTTATACGGCAACAAAACGGTCCGGCTACTGGATGGTGAAATAATCTCGCATGAGCGCCCAGCGGCTCAGCACAGCGTGCCGGAGGCAGCGTATGCTTGAACTCTATCTGATGGGCGCACTGAGGGCCTTTTTACGGCAGAAGTTTCACCTGCTGCTTAACGTCACCGGGCTGGCCATCGGGCTGGGCGCGGCGTTATTAATCGCACTCTATAGCCAGTTTGAACTCAGCTATGATGACCACCAGCCCAATGCCAGTCATGTTTTCAGGCTAGAACAAAGCTGGCCCTCTATGGGCCTGGACGCGCCTGTGTCTAGCCCACTGATGGCTGAAGAATTTACCAAACTCAATGATATTGAAGCCGCATTCTACCTGCTTAATCTGAGCCAGCGTCATGGCAGTGATATCCTGATCCGCGGCCAACAGCAAAAGTTAGACAAGGTATTCGCCGCCACGGATAACCTCACTCAGTTTATTGCTTTGGATATACTGCATGGCGAACTCGCGCCTGCGCTGACACAACCGGCCAAGCTCGCCCTGTCGCGCACCCAAGCGATCCGTCTGTTTGGCCAGAGCGACGTGATTGGCCAGACATTGGTACAAGGTGATATTACCTGGAGTGTGGTTGCCGTCTTTGCTGACCTGCCAGACAACACCCACTTTGATTTTAATGGCCTTGCCGCCATGACCCCGTCACAGGCCGGGAAGCCTGCATTGCAAAGCAATGATGCCTATGTCTATCTGCGCACCCGGTTTGATGACTCTGCACAGCAGCCGCGCACACAGCTCGAACAAGTGCTCACGGAGCAATACAACGAGATGGTATACAAGGGTAAAAACATGGTGCAGGTGACACTGTTGCCCCTGCTGGATATCCACCTGTATGGTCATTCCCGGTTTGAATTCAAAGCCAATGGCTCTGCCGATAATGTCCATATCAGCATTGGCCTGAGTATCTTGCTGATCCTGGTTGCCAGTTTTAACTTTATTAATATGAGCACCGCAAAGGCGGCGCAGCGCGCTAAAGAAGTGGGCGTCAAAAAGGCGCTGGGTGCCTCACGTTTTCAGCTGATGCTGCAATTCTTGCTGGAATCGGTGCTCATCACCCTGATCGCCGGTTTACTGGCTCTGGTATTTGTCGAGCTCGCACTGCCCTGGTTTAATCAGCTGGTTGATAAGTCTTTGTCACTGACCTTTACCCTCCCCTTTATTGCGCTGTTTAGTGCGACCATAGTAACGGTGGGTGTTATTGCGGGGTTATACCCGGCCCTGTTTATCGCTTCATTTGACGCAAAACGCGTGCTTAGTGGCGATCTGCAACGTGGCGCTACGGCCATTTGGGTGCGTAAGTCCTTACTGGTTGCACAAGCCGCTCTATCTATTACCCTGATCATCGCAACCTTTGTGCTTTATCAGCAACTAGTCTTTCTCACCACGCTCGACACCGGCTATGCCAAAGAAAACCGTCTGGAGATCCGCGCCCTGAATGCCACTGAAGTATTTAACAGCCGCTCTGCGTTGACGGATGCCCTGCAACGCCTGGACGGTGTCACCAGTGTTGGCGTCAGTGACACCGCGCTGACCAGCAGCACCAATACCTCGGCGCGATTAATCTGGCCCGGTGCCGATCCCGCTAATATGCCCATCCCTTTTATTGGCACCGGCTACCAGACGGTCGAGAACCAGGGCCTCACCTTGCTACATGGTCGGGACTTCAGTCGCCAGTTTAGCAGTGACTGGTATCAGCAAGGCGATGAGTCGCAGCCCAGTGCCAGCATCATTATCAGTCGTGAGATTGCGATGCAGGCTAATCAGGTGGATATGGACAGCCTTATAGGCCAGACCTGGCGCGTGGTGGTAGGCAACCAAGAAGGTCAGAGTATCCGTGCAAAAGTCGTTGGGATTGTGGAAGACATTAAAATTGGTTCCTCTCGCGATGCATCGTCTGCGCTGTTCTTTATTTGTGGTTACAGCCGCATGTCGCAGGCCAATCTCGTGCTGGCGCATACCCGAACCGACCTGGCACAATTGCGTCAGGAAGTTCAGAGCGTGTTGCAACAGCACCTTGGTGTAGTCGGTGCCGATATCGAGTCAATCTCTAAGCGCTATCAGCTGCTTTATCAGGGAGATCAGCAGGCATCTAAGGTGATCTTCACCTTCACCGCGCTGGCCATTGTCCTGACTGTCATAGGTATTTTTGGTTTATCTTCTTTCAGTGCCCAGCGTCGCAGTAAAGAGGTGGCCATCCGCAAAGTATTAGGCGCCACGCGCCCTCAGCTGATCAACTTATTGGCCATGGAGTATATCAAGTTAGTGCTGGGCAGCGCGCTCATCGCCTTTCCGCTGGCCTATTGGCTGGTCAGCGACTGGCTCACGAACTTTAACGAGCGTGTTGCACACCCCTATGCCATTTACCTGATCGCAGCCGCCCTGGTGGGCACTATCACCTGGCTGACCGTTGCCACACAGGTCTTTAAAACGGCCAGTACCAAACCCTCTGCAGCGCTGCGTTACGAATAAAGCGCTCAGCCAACCAAATCATGATTGTAAAGGGGTTCACAGCAATGTGGCCCCTTTTTTCCTTTCCTGTCAGCACCTGACACCAACCGCTTAATGCAGTCACTTCATTCGGGCGCACATCGCTTGCGCGTACGTACAACTGCCGCAGGACACTCACAGTTCTGGCAGCTGGACACATTGCCTGTGTTTATGCCCAAGGTTGATGTGCTGAGTAAGGAAAGTTTAACCCGTTAGGCCGGACCTATTCCTGGAGCTGATTGAGCATAGATGTACTGAACTAAACCTCCTGCGCAAGCATGGACGGCGCTAACGGTGTCCGGATTTATTGAATCACACCCCTATGCTGTGTCAGGACATCAAGCGCTGCCGTTGTCAGCCAGATTTATACCCGTTTTCTATAAGACGATAGCTGCTCAAGCAAATGCCTATCAAGCCACCCGGCCTGTAATGTGATAATTTGCTCTTCGCTCGCCAGGCACTGGCAACTTCCCCCGCATCGCGCACGCTTTCATACTGCGACAAGTACGACAATCCTTACCGGTGTGATAGGGCTCAGTATCAAAAAGGGGCTAAGTGCTGTGAGTGTGATACGACTCGGATCATTCGCTTTAGATGCTGGGTAAACTTGTCGCTAAGGAGACACTGGTTTTGAGCGCCAAGTGTTCAGGACGAGGAAATGAAAGGCCAAAAGTGAACGGTTGGCTTCGCTTCTGTGGAGTCGATTTTAGCTGCCTCGTCGTACACAAACGACAACACTGATCCACGGAGTATTTGCCGGCGGATCAGCCAGTGCACGACACCCGTACGATAGTGCGCTAACAGGACACTTCGCACGACAATTGGTGCTTAGAGATCAAATAAATCCCGTTTCGTATCAGTGGGGAGCAGGCTGCCCGGTTGGGATTCCGACGGCCCTACACCCCAAATAATTTCTTTACTTAATTTTTTATTTCCAAACCCGAACATGGTTATCTCCCTGGTCTGTATCGCTCTCAGCAGGTGGCATACAGCCGTAAAACTTACGCACAAAAACTAGATTAAGTTATTGATAATACATTTAACAATGGCTTGTTGACGATTAGCACTTTGGGTTTTTTCTATACAGTTTGTGAGATGGAAATTCACCGTGCGCTCTGTAATACCCAGGATCTGGCTGATCTCCCAGGATGTCTTGCCTTCTGAAGCCCACAACAGACAGTCTCGCTCTCGCTTGGTGATCGAGAGTCTGACGGTTCGGCAACGCAAAGCCGCGTTGAGCAAGTAGGGTGACAAAAGCGTCCAATACCAATCAATAGATTCAATGCTACTTTGCTTTGCAACATCTTCAGGAATATTAAACACCAGTCCACCCACTATCCCAGATACGCCGCGCAAAGGCAGTGCGTAAAGGTTTTCAAGCTCATCCGCATGAGCCAGTAAGTTCGACATAGCAGCAATGCGTATACCCGACTTAAAATGACTATACATCTTAGGCGTATCCAGATGGCTCTCTAGTGTGGTGTGGTAATGACCGTATAAGTTCATGTCGTATACTGTGGTAGACATAGGCATGAAATCAACAAAAGCCAGGCACTCATAGCCTGACTGTGAGGCTATTTCCTGTAGTGCACCAGACAGTTGATCACCTTGTTCTATCGCCTCAAACTGCTCAATAGACGACTTCAGTACATGGTTACTGGCAAACAGGTCATGTGCATAATGTTCGAGTTGTGCTTTCATTGGCGGCTCCTTACGGATCAAGTAATTGCAAGTGGTGTTGTCAAATCAATCTAGTCTCTATACTGCGCCACTAAAAGGTCTTGGTCAAAACTGAGAAAACAATCACATTAGCTTTTATTTCAATTACTTGAGAGATTTCATTATGAATAAAACGAACTCTGTATGTATTAATAAGAGTCTATATTGAAGCCTCTTTCGCCCCTTATTTTTCAGCCATTTTATACTGCTGTCTGAACCACTCAAAATAGTGGCCTGAAAACACCACAACGCGCCTACGTCGCTGACAGCGTTCAATGGCATACAGGTACAAAGTTGGACGGCCGATATTGATTTGGTTTAACAGAACACGAGTTTTGGATCCGCATTATCCGGCTACCCGCTGTTTACCAATTTCATTGCGATACGACTGAAATAGATAAGCCTGTAACTGAACAACCCCACCGGTGTATAGCCGCAGTGCCGGTCGAAGTGCCGTCACCATCACGAGTGCATAAGCGAACCTCTCTCATGTACTGTCGCTAACACATAATCGTTTAGATAGAGGATCTTGACCGCTGCGCGTTTTAATTCTTAGTCGTGGTAGCAGAATGAAGGCTGTACCTGGTGCACATTTAATTGCACCCGATGCGGGATACCTGGCGATACCATCTGGCACAGTATTAATGGTGTAGTTGCTTGTATTAAGAGAAAAAAGGGCAGTGATTCATGGCAACTACAGAGGATGCAGAACAACATGGGACTTAAATGCCGCGATGCGCGCCAATTCAGTCAACAGCGTGTGTTTCAGACGCCAATTGAATGCTGTCAGCCAAACAGGCATGCCGTTCTGTGTACAAGGCAAGTTGTGGCTTCTGACTGAGTGATTTTAGATCGGCATAGTCACCGGCCTGCACATGCGTTGAAACCAGCAAGCTCGTTTGTGTTACTTCGTCAACACGCATAGGCCATGCTTTTGCCTGCTCACATAACCAAACCGTCTGCTGCGGATGAATATCAGGCACAGAGAACTGTTCAACCAATTGGTGCTTGGCCAGTATACGCGCAGAGCGGATAATAAACAGTATCTCACCCGCCATCACTTGATACCCAGGTGACAATTTATCGCTGACATAATCAATGTAACCGTCGGATTTAGATATCAGCGCGTGACTTTTATCGCCGTGCTCTGGCTGGATGGTCACGAGGACCGAGCCCTTATCGACCCATGTACCATTTGCCACTTGAGGGGCGGCCAAAATGGTCACGGGATCTCTGGAGTAATAAAACTCACTACTGGGCTCTTGCAGTGTTAACTGCCCTGCAAGCACCCCGGCAGCCAGCAGAGGACATGTCATATTCAGCAATGTTTTTTTCCTTGTGTATGGGCATCACAACAACTACGCGCTGCAAGCATGGTTGCTTTTTATCGATAAAAGACTCGTTTGCGCAATGTGATGCAGAGGTTTTGCGTCTCAAGCCCTTTGCTCTGAATCAACAGTGCCAGTAAAAGTCTCTGTGTTAGTGCCACCCGCAATGGCGCGTGTTTCTTTAGCACCTAAGCGCTCTTGTTTAGACAATGTTTTTAGCTTTTTTGTTTTTAGTGTAAGCATTGTGAAGCTCCTGCTGTTTGGGTTAGTTGTGCGATTGAAACTGTGTTGTTTCGTTACTAACTACCTTAGCCAAGCCATCGCAAATTCGGTAATTATTAAATCTTATCTTACCTCCAGCACCACTTTTTAACTTATTGTTATATATGCGAATAATGGAGTGTAAGAATTGCTGCGATTGCCGAATAATTCCATTTTGGACAAAAAATCAAGAGATCTATGTGGATTATCCGTTTCACAGCACACTGAGCCTGGCAAAGCAGACAAAGGATCAGACTACGACAAAACTGCCACCGCCCTTATTAAACGAAGAGGGTTGCCAGAGCAACGCGACTTACAGGGTGACGCCGAAGTTCACACCCTGAGGGGAAAGAAAAGCTCAAGACAAATCAGGTTTACCGCCGTGCACAGCGGGTTCATACTCATCTGGAATGGGCTCATGTACAGGTAATGAGATAGACAGGTGCGCTTATTACTGGATACAGGCATTACAGCGCTAGTTTTGAAACAGAATACGGCGACCATCACATAGCAAACATGTGATGGCCTCGTCTAAAACCAGACACTCAACTCTTTTGCGCTGACCTGGTTAGAATACACAGCTCCTGAGGGAGCAGCCGGGCAGGATGTCATGCTTTGCTGTTGAGTGGCCGCACGACTTTACCGTCCATAATGAGCGACAGCCTGAACAGACATGTCACAATGACTCCGTCTCTTTCAACGTGACTTTAATCAACTGATTTTCCACAACCTCAATCAGATCCAGGATTAACCCACCCCGCTTTTGAGAGTATTTCATATTACTGATCACATATTTGGAGGTATCTATATGGTAAAACTCAGAGATCACTGACGGTGTACTAAAATCCAGCTTGTAGATGGTTTCACCGTCAGAATGGTAGATATCCCCTTCGCCAATAGCGAGCGTGTGTTTATACTTCACCTGCGGCAAATCAATGGTTTGGGTTATCTCTCCCGACTGGATATTGTAAAGTACAACTTTATCACTGGAAGACAAAGACACCAGGTGCTCGTCATCAAGACGCCCTATCCACAACGAATCCGATGTTGGCAGTGGCGTGACTTTTTTATCTGTCAGAGAATAGCTAAACACCCGGCTTTTCACTTTATGATCATCGACCACCACATAACCCAGCTCATGAGGTCCGATAAACTCGGCTGCCACTACGACCCCATCGGCATGAATACTGTCAGCTAACGTCATATCCGACCGCTTATATACTTCAATTTTGTCCTTATACTGGAGTAATAAATGATCACTGGCTGAGTTATAGCGCAACGCAGTGTAACTGTCTTGTGGCAGCGCCAGCGGCACAATTTGACCATCAGATTGCTGCTTTCTCACGATGCGCTGATCCCCCTGACGCGTCAGGAATAAAAATTCGTCACCCACCTCTGTGGCAGAGGTGTCTTCCAGTGGACTCGAAATAAGCTCTGTCAGAGCGAGAGTCTGCTGATCCAATAAGAATACATCTGCCTGAAAAGGGTAACTCACCATCAATAAGGTATTGCTATCCAGTATCTGTGAGCTCGCATATTGCTGTGCAGTCTGAAGTTGCTCAACACTATGTAGTCGTTGCTGCGCCAGAGAAAAGCGGTATAGCTGATTTGCGGTATTATCAAACCAGCTGACCAAATCCTGTTCAGCATTATAGTTTACGGCCCAGATCCGGTTTGCCGACTCAAACAACTTAACCTGATTGCCACCGTCCAAATCCGTCATATACAGCTCGTTGGATTCATACTGTCTGCGCTCAAACAGGATCACCTGCTTCTGAGCAATATATGTTAAAAAACGGTCGCCATAAGAATTCAGGTTAGGTGAGGTAATTTGAAACTCATCACCGCTGCTCAGATCGCGACTCGTTAATACAGACAACTCATCGCGGTTGCGATAACCACTTTTGGAATAAACAAAGCGCCCTGCCGACACGCCACCACCCGTTGTATAGTGCAGCGTGCAATCAAAAACATGGCGGTTGCTGGTAATAAAATCTGCACTCAGTTGCCACACCTGACACTGATCTTCACTCACAGCCCGATAATAAATAAAGCTGGAATCAACCGACCACCCGACCGGGAAGTAATTCACACCCGGGTTGCCAATGCGCTTCTCATGCCCACTTTCCAGAGACTTCACCACCAGCGCATAGTTTTTGTTATCTGACTGAATAAAAGAAAAGGCAACCTGTTGTTTATTGGGAGACAGGTTGAGCGTGGCATAACGACCAGGTAACCAGGAAAGCACACTTTCTTCTATTTTACTGCGGGTCAGTAAATGAGACTCTTGGTTTGTTGTAAACAGGCCTGCCGGTAGGATATACCAAGCCAGTGGAGCCAAGATGAGGAGTAAAGGTAGTAACACATAACGCCACCGCAGCGCACGTTTGCCATGATTATCAGCTGTTGCAGTATGCTGCTGGGTAGAAAGTACAGGCTGCTCAGGCAAAGTGGAGGGGGTGTTTGAGTCAGTATTGGCCGCTGCGTAAGACGTCGACGGTTTTTCAACATGCTCATAATAAACAATTTCTGGCTCAAGAAAGAAACTATACCCTTTACGGTAATGCGTCTTTACAATCGTACCTTTTTGCTTTTCAGACTTAAGGATCTTTCGCAATTCTGACATTGCACGATTGATCGCGTTGTCATCGACATAGTGTTGCGCCCAGACATCTTCTACCAGGTTTTGTCGAGTGATGATCTGCTCATTGTTGATGATAAGGTAGCAAAGCAGTCGAAACAACAGGGGTTCAAGCTCCCGCTCAACCTCTCCATCAGTGATGCTTTGATGCTTTGGATCTAGTATCCAGGCACCAAACCGAACCTCCTTGACCTGCCTTGAAAATCTTACTTCATTCATGGTGACTCATGATCCCATATCCTTTCACCTTATCCCTGACTGAGTTCGGATAGGGACAACAGCGAATGGCAAGTTATTAAATCAGTATGAGTCACATCTTTTAAATAATAGTGACTCTTTCATTTCATCTTCAACGATAATATATAGTAAATCACAAAAACAAAACAATTTAGTAATATTAACGGTGAAGAATCTTCCCGCTCGTTCTTATGGTCAAAACTTAAACCACTGATATATAGAAACATGCTGAGAACTTCACTAATTTAAAAAAATTCCCTTTAAAGGTCCAGCGCTGTCATGATGTAAACAATCTCCTTTGTGACGGACAAAAGCACTCATACATGGTCCATGGTCATCGCGCTGTATCATGACCCTGCAGGTCGCATGATACAGCGCGATGAAAACACAAAAAGGGCTGAATTTACATCCAGCCCTTAACAACAAGTAATTCTGGGTATCTGCCATTTATTAGCAGATAGTGCGTGTTGGGTCGTTAGGATCACCCAGGCCGATGCCGATACCACCTGTGACTGACGCTAATTCTTTAACTGAATTTAACTCTTTCATGTACTTTTCCTTTGATATTAATTGTTTCAATACATCATGTAGCACACATCACGTGGTGCTACAGCTTTTTAAACTCTAACGCCTGTTTTACAGGATTACATCAGCTCAAACGGCGGTAACGGATCATGACCATCCTCGGGAATTGCCATAGTCACGTATATTGGCCCGCCGGTTTCCCCCTCAGCCAGTGTGATATCTATAATTCCCTTACGCAGACCGCCTGTAACCAATTGTTCTTGTTCTTTTTTTAATGAAAAAGGATGCATAGTTCTTGTTCCTCTTACATGATGTCTTTTACAGGGTAAATCGGAGGTAACGGATCGTTGCCATCTTCAGGGATAGCCATAGTAACGCGAATTGGTCCGCCAGTTTCGCACATCCATTGATTGGTGATCACCTCACCGTTTAGACCGCCGGTGACTTGCTCTTGCTGTGTGTTACTAAGTGAAAAAGGGTGCATAGTGTTTCCTTATTAATCTTTAATTTTCTCAGTTGTTATCAACTCTGCGCGTGCTCCGCCAAGCACGACGCAGAGTCATTCAATGTTGGGCATATTGACGCCCCAAAATCCACACCGGACCTACTACTGCATAACCAGGCCCAGCCAGACCAAATTAAAAACGCTCTAAAGGAGGTAGAGGATCGTTACCATCTTCAGGAATGGCCAAAGTCACATAAATTGGGCCACCATTTTCTTCAAGCAGGTCGGAAACAAAGATATTTCCGCCGGTGACATTTTGCTTTTGTGTGTTATCTAGTGAAAAAGGGTGCATAGTGTTTCCTTATTAATCTTTAATTTTCTCAGTTTTTATCAACTCTGCTTAAGCTCCGCCAAGCATGACGCAAAGTCATTCAATGTTGGGCATATTGACGCCCCAAAATCCACACCGGACCTACTACTGCATAACCAGGCCCAGCTAGACCAAATTAAAAACGCTCTAAAGGGGGTAGAGGATCGTTACCATCTTCAGGAATGGCCAAAGTCACATAAATTGGGCCACCATTTTCTTCAAGCAGATCGGAAACAAAGATATTTCCGCCGGTGACATTTTGCTTTTGTGTGTTATCTAGTGAAAAAGGGTGCATAGTGTTTCCTTATTAATCTTTAATTTTCTCAGTTTTTATCAACTCTGCTTAAGCTCCGCCAAGCATGACGCAAAGTCATTCAATGTTGGGCATATTGACGCCCCAAAATCCACACCGGACCTACTACTGCATAACCAGGTCCAGCCAGACCAAATTAAAAACGCTCTAAAGGGGGTAGAGGATCGTTACCATCTTCAGGAATGGCCAAAGTCACATAAATTGGGCCACCATTTTCTTCAAGCAGATCGGAAACAAAGATATTTCCGCCGGTGACATTTTGCTTTTGTGTGTTATCTAGTGAAAAAGGGTGCATAGTGTTTCCTTATTAGGTTAATTTCTCACAGTGACAGCTGCCTTTGCTTTTAACTCCGCCAAGAATAGTGCAAAAGACGCTGACTTATTCATCAGGCCAGTAAATTAAGCTCTACACATCAGTAAGCTTTCAATACACTGAAAATGCTTAGATGGTGCCAGACATGCCTGAGAGTTGCAGGCCAGTGTATCCGGCAGATTACAATCTTGCCCACTGATGGCGGCAAATCCACCTGCGACTTGATTAGTCTGCTTTGTCAGCATTTCGTTAGACGCAGACAGGTTCTTAATTTTTCTCTTTTTCAATTTCATCTTTTTCTCTCTATCAATTAATTAGTATTAAGTTGTTTATACCCTTGGCGATTAATCCGGCCGATTACTCATGACCAGCTCAGGAATTGTGGTAACGGATCATCACCATCTTCAGGAGTAGCCATCTGCGCCAAGGTGAAGATAGAAAAGTGCCAGTAAAAAAGGTGACCATAGGTTACGCAAAGCACTCATATACCGCATTGCATACTGCCACCCAGGCTTCATCTGGGTGTGATATGGTTTATCACCACGCACAGACGACTGAACAACTCTTTCTTGTTCTGCCATTGCTCTTTCCTCACTTAACGCTCAACCTCATCCGTTGCCCAGCATGTAGTCAACTAAATGATCTGTAATAGAAATCCCCGACAGTTTCTCAAACCCGATAAACATCGGGGAAGGGTTCGCTTCCAAGAAGTAATACTCACCATGCTGGTTTCTGCGCCAGTCAATTGCCGTCCAGTTTAAGTGCAGCGTCCGCGCAATTTGTTGTGCTTGCTTTACTATCTCTGCTGGGGTTTCAATCGGCAGTAGTTCCATGTTGGCATCTTCGCGAAAATCAGCTTGCTCACTTCTTAGTTCAACCGAAATGACTTTATCCCCGATGACATAGCTACGTATATTCGTGCCCGCAATAAACTCCTGAACTGTGATTGGTGACTTGGCCAGCGCTTGGGTTACTCGCTGCGACTCCAGATGCGCCTCTGTTAGCAATTCAGTATGTGCGCCACCAAATACAGGTTTAAAGATGGACTGTTTAAGCGCGTTGAACGCGGTTTTGATGTCTTCCAGATTGTTACCAACATAAGTTTTAGGAATACGTACTCCCAGCCGTTTTACTTTAGTCAGCTGAAAGGGCTTCTCTTTATGATGTTGAAACGCTTCCCAGCTGTTTAGCCAGATTGTGTCATTATCCAATAAGAACCAGGTTCTCAGACACGCCATAGCATCCTGAGCCGCGATACTCTCTGGGCTCATGTAGTTTTCTCGTGTAGATTCATCTGAGACACCTGAAAAGCCGCGCCAGAATACCGCTTGTATTTCATCCAGGGTCAACTTTTTCCCGCATGCCAGAGTCAAACTACCGGACTCCTCATCAGGCTCATAACTAAATAGAACCTTACGCGGGAACTCATGCGTAGACAGCAAGTAGGCCTCAAGCCCGCGCATTTTCAGCTTCTCCAGCATGTACTGCGCATGTTCATCCTGCTGTTGTCCAAGTACGATAAATGCCATTCCAGATGCTCTCCAAATTTACATACGGTAGAAGTTTATGTGTTGCTCGTCGCCCATGTTCAAATCGGCGTCGGCAACATTGATAAGCGAACACTCTAAACCTTCGGGCTGAAAGTGGTCGTCCAGGCAGTCACCAATCAGTTGTTGATTTAATAAATAAGATAGTTCTTTGTCTGTATAAAACTTTGTTCTCGCCATTGTGCCTCCAAATACTCAGGCATCATGCGAAATCTCATCTGTATGAATGCCTGGCTAACTGTTCAATATGTTCAAGTTAAATTCCAATTACTAATTTTTGTCTTGCGCTGTAACGCTTTGACGGGATGAATCTTGACATTGGAAATTGCAAAAATCAAAACCACAAAAAAACAAACATAACCCATACTTTCAATAACTTATATAGTTAAGTTATCCTTAGATATGGCTTAATTATGGGCTAAATATGAATACACAATGGGATTGGAGATTCTAATAATGCTCACTTAAACAACAGTTCTACCAAACTCCCTCCAGGTTGTTATCTATGTATGCTGACAGCGTTACATAGCAATCACCCCCAATAAAAAACAGTGGCAATTGGTCCGACTCAGAGACATAGTGCGCGGGCAGTAGTTGTATGATCACACCTATCATGGCTAGAAGGGGCTCTTACTGTCATCTGAAAAATCAGGGAAGTGGACTGGACTGGGGAGGAAAATATATCAAAACGAAGAAGCCGTACAGGCAACCCTATACGGCTTAAAAGAACAATTCAGCTGTGTTTAGCATCATTGTACGTGGTGGTTTGATAAATTATTTTTTACCAATTTGTGGGTAAATAATACAACCGCCTTCAACGATCCCGCCATTTACCAATACCAATAGCTCACTGTTTTTTTCGATAGTTTTCATGTTTTTCTCCTGTTTAAAAAATTAAAGATCACACTCAATTTTTGAATAATCTACTTTTGGCTTGAGTGTACCGCCAGTTATCAACACTGCTTTTTCATTGATCAAATACATAATTCACCTCAAAACTTATTTACCACCCTGAGATATCAACGACCTGCGTATCTTGGGCACTCATTCTTCTTTTATTGTGGGCGTACTTTGTCGCCATGTAATGACGCACCTGCCCTATCAGCAAGAACAAAAGATATACTACTTAGCCACTCACACATTTTGCGCCTGGCTTAATAACGTATGCACAGAGCACTTAGTTACCGTTTTTCTCTCGTTCCATTTTCTCAAGCATCTTGTGAGTCGTGTCACCACCAGAAACCTGAGTCAGTTGCTTTTTCTCTAATACATTGAACATAGAACACCTCATTTAATTGATTACTGACACTCAAATTACTTAAGTGCCTGAAGCCATAATGGGGCAGAACAGAGAGGCAGTCAAAATTAGAAAAAACAAAATAAAATTAAATTAATTAAAGACTTAAACAAAAACCCCTGCATTCAGTAACCGAACAATGAGCTCTTTATATGACCATAACGCGTCAACACATCTCATACACCAGTCCCCCTTGAATTCATCTCTTCTGGATCACCTCACTTGGCTTGTTGCTTTACGTACTCAGCAGGAAAAACAGCAACACCTCACTGAATCTGCGAAGTGAAATACGTGCTGTAATTCCGTCATGACCGAGTTAGAAGAAGCAGTATGCGGTCGCGCCTGAATAACCCACTTTATTAAGAGGCTAGTTGCGCGAACCCGGCTCGTACGACGGAATAAAAACAAGAAGCCGTTCAGATAGCAGCTAAAATGAGATTGCTGCCGCGGCCAGTGATTTAGATATTTATGAATCGCAAATCTATGACTGGCGAAAAAACGTTAGAAAAAGAAAATCGTCACCCAAAGTGAAGCCGAACTCGCCACTGACACACCAACTAGTTTCACGAGTAATCAAGAATAAAACGATTAAACTTCATGTAAATACACTCAGCAGAGTTCAAGGTCTCACGAATAGCTATCACGCTTAACGTTTCGCGCACAGCGTTCTATCGTGGGCTGGAGTTCGGCAAGTTCAAGATTCAGCGAGTGTTTCAATGAAATTAAAAACAATCATGATGCACTGATGATGGGCCTTAAAACGATATACCAAATAGTGTTTGAGAACTTTGAGAGTGATAACAACAAAAAAGAGATGACACAGTGAAGATGGTCATCTTAGCCCGAAGTATTTAAGCCAGGATATTGCTAAGTGACATGGCGAGTTTTGGCGCTGAAGATCCCTGCTATCAACATTCCTTTTGATGACACACGCTCACGATATATTAATTGTCGGATATAAAAAAGGAGCCTATCCGGCTCCTTATTCAACAACATTCTCGCACTAGGGTGAAAAGTAACTGTCCGCCAAAATCGTTACTTTCATGCTCAATACTAGTTAGTTAATTGAGCCTGGCCGAATAGGCCGAGTACAATCATGATCAGGGTCACGGCCACCACTGACCATATCCAAATCACTTTGGTTTAAATACTGCATATAAGCCTCCACGGGTTACAGCTATAAATTACCAATCCTTTACCTGGCAAGGGATTGACGGGTTCTCTATGTGACTTCCACCAGAGACAGTGTTTAATTCATGTATTTGTATCGATTGCATAATCGCCTCCCAGATAGTTGACTGAATACAAGGCCATCAATTGACATCGCGGTCTAACCCACACTGCGATTAACGACTTTCAGACAACACATGTTCACCATCTTTTAGTATTGATTGATTTTCTTTGGATTAGGCCAGTCGCCAGTATCAAAATCGTCTGCAGGATCGTAATCGCACCCACCAGAAACCAGTGTTATTTCAGCGTTTAGCTTGTACATATCTATTCCTCTCTATTCTTTGCAATTAGGAAACGTGATTTAGTGAATTTCATTGAGCACTGGAATGGTGCGATCAACGCCACAATCATGCACAGTATGAGGACAACCCCCAGCGACTTTCATCAAAGTCGCGTCGCTGTTAAGCTCTTTTAAATTTACTTTTTTTAATTTCATTGTTTATCTCCTGTTATACTGGAAACTGTTCACGCGTTTCATTTGATTGACAACCACGGAATGCGCTGGGTTGAAAATCATGCCCACCAGCCACATCTTTGGTCATCGCTGGTGTAAACTCTTCGGCTACTAGCCGTTTCATTACTGTCTTTTTTAAAGTAATCATATGATCTCCTTTGTTAAAAATTCTATCGGTTAATTAGCTTGTCCAGATCAGGAGGAATACATCCACCTTCAGCTCGACCACCAGATACCAGTTCTATATTTTCGATATGCTTCATTTTTTACTCACTCAGTTTGTTCTTGGGGTTGTTGACATGTCATCACTTGTACTACAGCGACATAGAGCAGACGCTTTGGCATGAGTCATCTATCACATCCGCGACTTGTGACCGATTTGCGCCAGCTACGCGTGCAACTTCGTCAAGAGACAAGTTTTTAATGGCCTTTTTATTAATTTTTAAGTGCATACATTTTCCTTTTATCAAACGTCTTTAAACCACCTGGGGAGGCTGTAAAACCAAATCAACGCCCCGTTAGCAGGTACCTGAGTACGGATCAAAATTAACAGCTCGAACACTCAGGGTCAAAAATCCAAAAACCACTTTAAAACCATATATATCAAAATGTTAATCGGAAAAATAATGGTGAGGTATAATAATGGTAACCATCATATGATATTCAGTGTTCTGTCTGTTTTAACAGCAGGTTGAAACAGGCAGAGTCAGCGCACAAAGGATGTGCCCCATGCTATGTGTGCAGGTAGTGTTCAATTTTCTGTGTCATTTCGATAAGTTAAGATAAAAAAAGAGAAATGACCCATGACCACACAAAAATTTGATTTAGATTCTGTATTGAAAGCGCTCCAGGGCGGCAAAAACCTCACTGGTAAAGATGGAGCGCTCACCCCGTTGATAAAACAGCTCACTGAAGCCGCAATGAAGGCTGAGTTGGAAAACCACTTAGCCGAAAGCTCCGAGCCCAGTCGTAAGAACGGTAAATCCACTAAAACGGTCAAAGGGCCCACTGGTGCATTCGAACTTGAGACGCCTCGCGACCAAGCTGGCACCTTCGAGCCGCAGTTGGTGAAAAAGCACCAAACCCATCTGACCGAAGACTTAGAACGTAAGATTCTTGCGCTGTTTGCCTTGGGTAACAGCTACCAGGATATCCGCACTCACATCGCCGATATGTACGATATATCTATTTCCAACGGTACTATTAATACCGTAACAGACAAGCTACTGCCTGAGCTCCAGGCTTGGCGTGAACGTGATTTGGAAGCCATATATCCCATTGTTTGGCTTGACGCTATTCACTACAAGATCAAAGAAAACGGACGTTATGTCAGTAAAGCCATCTACACCATTTTGGCTCTCAACATCGAAGGTAAAAAGGAGCTTTTGGGCCTCTACCTTTCAGACCAGGAAGGTGCACATCACTGGCTAAGCGTGATGACCGACCTTAATAATCGAGGCGTTAAAGACATCCTGATTGCTTGCGTGGATGGCCTCAAAGGCTTCCCTGAAGCCATTGAAACCATTTATCCGAACACAGAGATCCAACACTGTATCATTCACCAGATCCGTAACTCACTCAAATACGTGGCATCCAAAAACCAGAAGGCTTTCATGGCGGATCTCAAATGCGTTTATAAGGCTGCAACCCTGAATGCTGCTGAAATCGCGCTGGACGAACTGGAAGCCAAGTGGGGTGAAAAATACCCTTTGGTCATCAAATCATGGCGCTGTAAATGGCCGACACTCAGCGCTTACTTCAAGTACCCGGATTACGTAAGAACGCCTATCTACACGACAAATGCCGTGGAGGCTGTACATCGGTAGTGTTCAATTTTCTGTGTCATTTCGATAAGTTAAGATGCAAAAAGAGAAATGACTCATGACTACACAAAAATTTGATTTAGATTCTGTATTGAAAGCGCTCCAGGACGGCAAAAACCTCACT
>NZ_JAKGBD010000014.1:0-127760 GCF_021532535.1 Pseudoalteromonas sp. DL2-H2.2
GCACCAATGCAGCGGCTTCCAATTTAAATTCTTGTGTAAAAGTACGACGTTTTCTGGTCATAGACACCTCTCATTGAGTGGTAATAATACCACCTAAAATAGTGTCCGGTTTTATTGAATCACAACAGTGTCTGTGATCCTTTGGACGAGTTCCCCTCCGCACGCCAGTTTGGGGTGGGTGTCTGTGATCCTGTGTGATCCTTGTGATCCTGATGCTAGTCAGCTCAGAAGGCAATGCGATTCAAGATCCGTAAGTTGAAGAGCCGAATGCGAACAGAGCTGAATATCGCGCAGATGGCGGGCAGGCTCAACCCCATGATAAATGGTTGGTTGGGTTACTATGGTCAATTCTGCCGTTCAGAAATGTACAAGGTATTCAGACAACTCAACAAAACACTGGTGCGTTGGGCAAGACGTAAGTTTAAGGCTCTGCGCAGACACAAATCCCGAGCCTCGAAGTTCCTCGAAGGGATAGCAAAGAAGAACCCGAGGTTGTTTGCTCATTGGCGGGCAGGAATGGCAGGAGCGTTTGCTTGATGGGAGCGGTATGAATTGAGAGGTTAACGTACCGTTCTGCGAGAGGCTGCGGGGGAGGTTCCCGCGGCCTACTCACCATAGTCTTCATTGGTGTTTAGATGTTGCTATGAACGAAGATGGTTGTCGCATTCGTCGAGATGGTGGAGCAGAAGTATTCGCTGGTATACGCCATATGGCGTTGAATTTATTGAAAAAAGAAATGACCTTCAAAAAGGGCGTACGCGCCAAACAAATGAAAGCAGCTAGAAGCGAGAGCTACCTTGAAAAGGTACTGAATAGCAAATGATTTTTCATGCTCTTACCCTGGGTAAAGGATAAAGCCACCCGTAATGCAGGGCTTGTTCAACACTCAGAATAGGTGTTATAAGCCATTAACCAAATTAACTGCTTGTTCAATAGCTATATTAACTAAGCTAGGTGAATCAATAGGTATATTGTGACCAGTTGAGTTTGAAACAATATGAATTGAATTAGGGTTATGCCGTATTAATGAAGAATGGAGCTCTCTCCATATTTCTTTTCCTTGCTCACTATGCCCAATCCACCAATCGCTTTCTCCTAATTTACTGGAGGTGACAATGACAGTCGGTATTTTAGTAATAGAGCCTTTATCTTTTAATTTCTCATTTTTATATATCTCTTGCAAAACTTTCCACTCTTGGCTTTTAGCCAAAAGTGAGTTTAGCTTTCTATCATCTTTACTCGCCCAAGCTTTATTTAACTGAGTTAACTTTTTAGAAAATTTCTCGTGACTTGGATCTAGCAGAACTAGGCCTATCACTTGGTCTCGATAAGAAGTGATATATTCACGAACATGAATACCTCCATATGAGTGACCTACTAAAATAATATTTTTATCAATATTTAAAAGCTTCATTAGAGCATGTAGGCGCTTATTGGATTTCTGAATGGAAACATCAGTAGCTGCTGTTGATCTGCCATTGCCAGCACGAGAATAAATAATAACTCGATGTTTAAGTGCTTTTAATTTAGTTAATAGTGGCTTCCAATAATCAACCCCCATCCCTATGCCTGACTCAATAATGATGTTAATATCTCCAGCACCTATATCAATATATTCAAGCTGTATATTTTCAGTCGTAGCAAAACTAACTTTAGAATCGGCAAGGACAGTGAAGTGGGTTAGAAAAATACTTACAAAAAATAAAAATATAGAAGACTTCAATGCTCTACCCTTAGCTTATAACGCTTTAGTATTCATGCGTACGCAGTACGCAAAATCGCTTGTTGAACTGGGCCGCTACCTGCACGCGTTTCCGGCTGGTGTGGTTTATGCTATGGGGATTTGCTTTTGATGAGTAACATTTGATTTGAACCGATTGTGGCTTAAACCGTTACAGCCTGACTCATTCCCTGCCTGAACAACCTTCATTATGGGTATCATTAAACCCATTTTTTCACGCTTTGGCAAGGTTCTGTGGCTCTGGCTCTCAAGCCAAAATAGCGCTTGGTGCAAAGGTGTCTTAGTCACTTTTTGGAGTCTGTGCGCGTAGAGCTCAGGACCTGGCACTACAGTTTGAGGTGATTAAAAGCCACCCGCCATGCGGGTGGCTGCAAAGATTTAGTCTTCTTTAGTATCAGTTCGGTACTTCTCAAACCAGGCCAGGATGTTACCCACTTTACGTGCCAGGTTGGAGGGTTTGGCGGCAATGCCATGGTAGGCGCCCTGAATGCGTACAAAGGCACTGTCTACCCCTTGTAGTTGCAGTGCGCCATAGTACTGCTCACTTTCACTCATTGGGGTGCGCACGTCGAGTTCACCGGTGAGTACCATAGTGGGCGTTTTCACATTACCAACCAGAGACAGAGGCGAGCGGTTCCAGTATTGCTGGTAGTCGTTCCAGGGCAGGTCGCTAAACCAGTATCGCGTCATAAAGGTATAGATGTCGGAAGCACCAATCATGCTGGTCCAGTTGATAACGGGCTTTGCAACCACCGAAGCCTTAAAGCGGTCTGTTTTGCCGATGATCCAAGCGGTTAATGTACCGCCGCCAGAGCCGCCGGTGACAAACAGATTGTCCTGATCTACGTAGCCTTTGGCAATCACACCGTCAACCATGTCCATCAGGTCGTTGTAATCCTCTGACGGGTAGTTTTTATCAATCTCGTTGGCAAAGTCAGCGCCCATCGAGGTGGACCCTCTAGGATTACCATAAACCACGACGTAACCGGCGGCTGCGAACAGCTGGACTTCGGTCGAAAATTCCGGGCCGTACGCGGTATGTGGGCCACCGTGGATCTCCAGGATCAGCGGGTACTTTTTATTTGGGTCAAAGTTAGGCGGGGTCACAATCCAGGCTTGCAGGCGTCTGCCGTCAACACTGCTTTTTACTTCCATCAGCTCAGGCTGGTTCAGTGTTTTATGGTCGAACACATCACTGTTCAAGTCGGTCAGTTGAGAGACTTTTCCACGCTTACTGACCACGGCCAAGTCGGCAGGACGTACGCCAGTAGATTGAGTGTAAACAATCTGACCATTGTCGGTTACATCAAAATGACCCGAGGTATAAGGACGGCCTAAGCTCATGCCACCCAGCGCATTGGTGTGGGTTTTTATCTTGCCAGATAAAGAAACGTAGGCGACGTGTTTCTTCCCTTCGTTGTCATAACTGAAATATAAGCCCTTACTGTTGTCGGCCCATTTTATGTCGCCAACGCTGCGATCCAGCTTAGGTGTCAGTCGTTTAATGTCTGAGCCATCCGGGTTCATCACATAAAGTTCTGTGATCTGGTTCGATTTACCATTGTCTTCAAAGCCAAGAAATGCCAGCTTTTTTCCGTTGGGGCTAAGCTTAGGGCTATACTCAGGGCCAGACATAGCGGTCAGTTCGGTGACTTTGGCAGTGCGTACATCAATGGCCAGTAAATCGCTGTTGAACACATCAAACTGGGCATCATCATGGGTATTGGCGGCGACAATGAGCTGCTTGCCATCGCCTGACCAGGCCAGTGAGCCTGCGTAGTCGTGTTTGCCTGAGGTCATTTGTCGCGGCGAGCCGCCAATGGCGGGCACAACATACATGTGCATATTGCCCGGGCGTTTCATGCCAGCACCATCACGCTGGAACAGGGCTTGATCTATATACTGAGCATTGTCGGCCCACTTTGCGTCTTTGGGTTTAAAGTCGAGGCTGAATAGGGGCTTTGCCTTACCCGGGGTAAACATGGAGAAAGCCAGCTGGCTGCCATCCGGCGAGAAGCTCAGGCTACTGGGTGTCATCGCAACATCTGTTACCCGTGCAGTCAGGCCCGATGCTAAGTCGCGTACGTAGATTTGAACTTTGCCTTCTTTGCTGGAAAGATAGGCCATTTTTGTGCCGTCCGGGGAGAACACCGGGCTGAAATGGTTATGTGTGTCTGACAACAGCGGCAGGTGTGTTTTGCCATCCAGTGATACGGTCCACAGGTTTCTTTTCATGCTGTCTGTCATGATATCCATACTGCGGCGCTCATAGACAACTTGTTTGCCGTTTGGCATAACCACCGGGTTCGCGGCGTATTCAATGTTAAATACATCCTGATAGGTAAGCGTATTGTTGGTGTGCGCAGACTCAGCGGCAATCGCTGAACCAGACAACGTCAGTGCAATACAAGACGTTAAAATAGAAAGTTTTTTCATTGTTTTAGTACTCTATTCATATTAGTGGTTGACCGCTTATACACCAGCACTGGGAATACAAACCGTCACTCAGTACAACCCCTATTTATGATACATTGTAACGCCTTTGGGAATAGATACGCGGTAAGTGGGCGGAATATTCAGATATGTTGCGACGGCCGTCAATCCAGACGTTTTGGTCCTGCAAGGTTATCTTTTTAAAGCAATTAATGTTGAAAAGTTGCCGTGGACGGGGGTCTATAATGGTATAAATGTACGGTGAGTATCTCTTTTTATCTACAGTTTGAAGGACTGGATACTGAGCTGAGACTGGAAACAAAACTATAAAAATTGACTTATTACGGAGACTAAGATGGCTTCAACAAATTTGGCTTGTAGCGTTGAGCAGGGATTTAACTTTCAAAAAGATGCGCAAATACCGGTAGGTTATATTACCTCATTGAAAATTGGCGACAGAGAATATAAAAAAGACTTGGCGGTCACTGTGCCCACAGACATCAGTGGCGACAAAGTCAAAGTGGTGGGGGTTATCTCACATATCTTTTGGGAAGGCGGGCACGCCGACCCGATCATTTTCGACTGTCGCATTTCTACAGGCAACAAGGAAAGCAGTGCAGTGCTGCAGCATACCTCGATGAACGATACCAGTGTGTCATTTTCCTTCGTCGTTTACGATTATGACCCGCAAGAGAAGACGTTTTATCCCAACTTCCACACTAATGAAATTGACCTGCGCGGTTTGATATCTAAAGTTGGCGGCGAGCTGGAATTTGGCGTTGATCTGGATAGGGCTGACGAAGTGACCTCGCCGAAAAACTTCAGCTTCTTCCTTGGCGTCATGCCAACAGAGGAAAAGCAGGAAGCGCACTTTGCCGTCACTACCAGTGCCAAGTTCGTTAAGAAGTGGGGGGTTGTTGTCGCTGAATAACCCATGCCGCGGGGAGTAACGTCCCCGTTCTACTCTTTATTTTCTGCTGCTAATATTTCACGCTAGGACAAGCCACTCATCGCTATCTCTTTTAAGTTTTTGCTGATTTAGGTAGTCTAGCCGGGATTCAATTTTCGGAGGTATTTCGCGATGTTGCGAATTCTTGCATATGCTGGCCTGGGGCTGGCAGTAACAACCGGCGTTGCCGCCAAAGAGGTGATGACCCCGGAAAAGCTCTGGCAGGTAAAGCGCGTAAGCGCGCTGGGGCTGAATAAAGACAAAACCCATGTCATCTACAAAGTAACCACGCCGAGTGTTGAGCAAAACAATTTTGCCAGTAAAGTATACCAGGTGCCACTTAAAGGTGGCACACCGCAGTTGCTGGATGCATACCAGGGACTGCTGGCAAACGATAAAATCTCTGTGGATGGCAGTAAAAAGCTGTTCCATGAGAAAGTTGCAGTGGAAGCGGTTCTGGCAACGGACAGACACAAGACGCTGACTCAGGCAAATGCCTATGTGTTTGATGACCTGAACTACCGTCACTGGGACACCTGGAAAGATGGCAGCTACAAGCATGTGTTTTATCAGGATCTGAAAACAGAAGAAAAAGTCGATATCATGCAGGGGCAACCCTTTGATAGTCCCACCTCGCCGTTTGGCGGTGGCAGTGATTATATCTGGGGACCAAAGGGCGAAAACATCTATTATGTAAGCAAGAAGCTGACCGGTGCTGAGTATGTATCTAGCACCAATACGGATATCTATCGCTACAATCTGGCCAGTAAAGAGACCGTTAATCTGACCCAAAGCAATCCGGGTTACGATAAGTATCCGGCTTTCTCGCCAAAAGGGCACCTTGCCTGGTTACAAATGACCACACCTGGTTATGAAGCCGATAAGAATGACATCATAATCAGAGCGAACGATTATAACGTCAACCTGACAGCGCACTGGGATGGCACAGTAAACAGTTTTAAGTGGAGCCCCGATGGTAAGCACATTTACTTTGTGGCACCAACCGATGGGACTATCCAGTTATTCCAGGTTGCAGTAACCACCAATCCAAAAGCCAGACCGCTCATTAAACAGCTTACCAAAGGTCAGTTTGATGTGAATGGTATAGTGGCTGCACTGGATAAACACCTGGTAGTAACACGTAGTAGCATGAACAAAGCGAATGAAATTTACCGCTTTGATCTGAAAAGCCAAAAGCTGATTGCGCTGACTAAGGTCAACGATGCGCTCTACGCAAATCTGGACCTGCCAACTGTTAAAAAGCAGATGGTAAAGACCAAAGATGGCCAGGATATGCTGAGCTGGGTGATTTATCCGCCAAACTTTGACGAAACGAAGAAGTACCCAACTTTGTTGTATTTGCAAGGTGGGCCACAGTCGGCGTTGTCGCAGTTTTATTCGTTCCGCTGGAATTTCCAGGTCATGGCATCACAGGGTTATATTGTGGTGGCACCAAACCGCCGTGGTATGCCGGGACATGGCGTTAAGTGGAACCAAGATATTACCCAGGACTGGGGTGGCAAGGTGATGCAAGATTACCTGGATGCCATTGATGAGGTTGCCAAGGCTCCGTACGTTGATAAATCGCGTATTGCTGCTGTTGGTGCAAGCTTTGGCGGCTATTCAGCCTTTTATTTAGCTGGCAATCATGATGGTCGCTTTAAGTCTTTTATCGCCCACTGCGGCATCTTCGACTTGCGCAGCATGTATGGCAGCACAGAAGAAATCTTCTTTGTGGATCACGAGTTTGGCGGGGCGTACTGGGAGAAAAACGCCGCAACCGACAAAACTTATTCGGCCTTTAACCCAATCAGCTATGTTGATAAATGGGATGCGCCTATGTTTGTTATCCACGGTGGTAAAGACTATCGGGTACCGTTGGAGCAGGGGATCCAGGCATTCCAGGCAGCAAAATTGCGTGGCCTGAAAAGCCGCTTCCTGTATTTCCCTGAAGAGAACCACTGGGTGCTTTCGCCACAAAATGGCATTGTCTGGCAGCGAGAGTTCTTCAAGTGGCTGGACGATACACTCTAAATAAGTGAACACAGTTCCGTTATCGCCCCGCTAACGGATCTGCAAAACCAATAGACTATCTGGGTAGAAACCTCTGCTCAGATAGCTTCTCTTTTATCCTGTCCCGCAGCACCAAATGCGCCATCTTAAATGATAACCCTTCTTTATCATCGTACGCATTCGCACAGCTTGTGCATTATCTAGCCACCAATTGTTTTGTTTTTGTAAATATTGCCGTTTGATGTATATTTTGTTTTATATTTAGGAACTTTTTGTGATAGTTTGTCTAAATCATTAGTTTTAAATGAATAAGTCTTTTTAAATCAGGACAATTGCATGGAAACAACAATAAAAAAAGCACTTTTACTTACTTTGGCAACCACCTCTTTAACGGGCGTTGCGCAAGCGAAGGAAAAACTACCGCTGCAAACTCGTGCTGCGATGGACAATGTCAGAATCGTAGGTGGGGGTGAAACAACACCCTTTGCTTATCCGTTTATGGGTAGTTTGCAAGTTTTTAATGGTGAGAAATTTGTTCACTATTGTGGCTCGTCGCTCATTGCTCCAAACAAGGTGCTGACGGCAGCGCACTGCGTTGAGGGCTGGAGTGCCAGTGATTTTGCGGTTAAATTTGGTGGCCATGACCTGACTGACGAAAGTCAGGGACAGGCCTATGAAGTGACGGACATCGTCATGCATGAAGGTTACAAGGATGAGTACGACTACAATAATGATATCGCGATATTGACCCTGGCAAATCCGGTCGAGGGTATCACGCCCATTGAGTTGGCTGACGATGAGCTGAAGCGCAGTTATGTGGCTGGTGAAAACTTCAGAGTAATGGGCTGGGGAGCACTACATGCAGGTGGTCCATCACCGGATAAGCTGCATGAAGTGGATGTGGCCTATATTCCAAATGAAGTGTGTAATGATGCCAAGCACTACGATGGCAGAATTTCCGATAGTATGCTGTGCGCCGGATTCGATGAGGGCGGCAAAGATTCCTGTCAGGGCGATAGTGGTGGCCCGCTGATTGTCAATCGCAATAATCGTTGGATCCAGGTTGGCGTGGTCAGCTGGGGATTTGGCTGTGCAAGCCCAAACAGACCAGGTGTATATGCTGATGTTGCATTTTTAAATACCTGGGCGAATAGAAACCAACAATATGCCGGGTTTGAACCTGGGCAGTTCACCATTGCTGATAAACCCAATGCAACAGTGTCTGTGAGCTTATACAACAAGTCTGCCAGCTCGGTTGAAGTTGCTGGAATTCAGTTATCTGAGGATTCTGCCGGCGCTGCCGTCGCGTCTGAAAACTGTACGGCAACGGTTCTGGAGCCAGGTCAACACTGTGAAGTGTCAGTGGCTACATCGGACAGCTCCTCAGCAGGTGAGTTCACAGTAAGTGCAGAGCTGGCAAATCAGGCGGTTCATTCGCGTGGTTATACATACAGTTATGAGAAGATCCCCGCCAGTAGGGTGATTGATGCGCATATGTCTTCCGAGCCAGTTGTACAGTGGTATACTGGCGGCGATGCACCTTGGTTTGTCAGTGAAGATGTCGCTGAAGACAACACCCGAACACCACTTTTGATCAGTGGTGACATATCTGACAGAGAGGAAAATCCTAACCTTCAGGATGCGTCACAAAAATCTATTCTGTTGGCTGAAATTGACCATGGGTTAGCACTGGGGTTTGACTTCGAGTACCTGCTGTCATCTGAGCAGAGCTATGACTTTTTTAATGTCTACATTAACGGCGAGCAAGTGCTCAGAAAGAGTGGTTTAGCCGATAAATATGAGAAGACGTCGTTTGACCTGAATAAAGGTTCAAACACAGTGGTGTTCGAATACATAAAAGATAGCTCTGTCAGTGAAGGTGACGACAATATCGTATTGAAAGCATTTGACGTGAAAATGCGTGATAATCTGAGCCCTGCTATCAAACTGGCACAAACTAACCTGAGTGTCAGAAGTGGTATGGGCATTGCCCTGGATGCAACTGGTACAGGGGATCCGGATGGAGACAACTATGCTGTGGCCTGGGCTGAAATGAGCGCGCCAGAGGTTGTATTGAGCACGGCAGAGACGTTTACACCTGTTGCACCTGT
Organism: Pseudoalteromonas sp. DL2-H2.2; assembly: GCF_021532535.1. Lineage (NCBI taxonomy): Bacteria > Pseudomonadati > Pseudomonadota > Gammaproteobacteria > Alteromonadales > Pseudoalteromonadaceae > Pseudoalteromonas > Pseudoalteromonas sp. DL2-H2.2. The sequence continues at coordinate 9,248 of NZ_JAKGBD010000014.1, forward strand.
GGTAAGTGAGACAACAACTCAGACCTATGAAGTAACAGCGACTGACGAATTCGGAGCAGCGTCTAAACAACGTGTTACCGTAACTATCGACGAGAACAAGCAGCCTGTGATTAAGGTTGCCGAAGCGAATATTGAAGTGCGAGGCGGGCTGGAGTTTACATTAGATGCCAGCGGCACGGCGGATCCTGAGGGCGACACGCTGTCCTATACCTGGATAAATCGCTCAGGTGATAGCACGGCTCCTGTTGGTGAAACAGCGGTTGTAAAACTCAAAGCGGATGAAGCACAGGTTGGTAAAACGCTGGTTTATGAAGTGGTTGCACAGGATGAGTTTGGCGCTAAGGCAGGACAACTGGTGACTGTTGCTGTTGCTAAAAACAATGCGCCTCAGGTTGTGTTGACTGCGGGTTCTACTTTGGTTGCGTCGGGTCAGAATATCGAGCTGAGTGCATCGGCCTCTGTTGACCCGGAAGGAGATGAATTAACGTTTAACTGGGAGCAGGTCTCTGGTACCAGCGTGAATGTTTCGGGCAGTGGTGCACAAATGAGCGTAGCAGCGCCTACTGTTGACCAAAACGAAGTTCTTGAGTTTGCAGTGACCGTGACGGATGCCTTTGGCGCATCGTCAACTGAGAACATTAAAGTGACAGTGAAGCAGCCAGAAAAAGACAGTGGTTCGTTTGGCTCATTTGCTTTGTTGTTTATGTCTTTGGTGTTGTTTACTCGTCGTATGAAGAAGTAAACTTTAGCAATAAAGTACAATCCTAAAAGGTATTGAAACCGCTATCATTAATGTGATGGCGGTTTTTTATTGAAGATATCTAATATCAGAGATACGGCGTGTTATTTTTAATGGGAGGTATTATTCCCATTTTGTGTTTAATATTATTCGCATTGTGTTTCATCCTGTTCCTGCTTGTTTCAATTTGTATATTCACATTTATTCCATTGATTTATCCCGATTAATCCTCAATGATTTGTAGCCGTAAAGTTGGTGCGTCAAAGCTCAGGGCTATGTATTTACGTTTATTTTTTGTTTAATAGGGAAATCCAATGTTTTTTAAATTCACTTCATGCAAGTCATTTTTGACCTATGTGATTTCATTGGCCTTGATTGGCTGTGGCGGTCACCACGAGATAAAAGAAGATAACTCAAAGGTGGCGACTGAGGATCAGAAAGTGGTTGTAAAGATCCCTGAAACACGCACGATCACCGCCATTGATGGCTACCTGGTCAATGCGATTGTCTGTGATGATCAGAACGACAACCTGGTATGTGATTCGGGTGAAGAAGTAACTGTCACAGACAGCGACGGTGCATCACAGGTGTTAACAACCAATGAAAAAGGGCAGGCTGAGGTATCAACAGATGCCAATGTCATGATTAAAGTGGTTGGAGAGCAGACGTATGACAGCGATTTTGATCTTCTCGCAGGTCAGGCATACACACTACTTGCACACTCGGACACAGATATTGTTTCACCATTTTCGACGCTGGCTACGCTTAAAAATGTCGATATGGATACGCTAGCGTCTGAACTGAATCTCGATGCTGCTTTGATCAAAAGTGACTTTGTATTAGCCAAATCGGCAGACGACCCGGCAACGATAGCTAAATCAAGGCGTATTCACTTGGTTGCCCGTTCAATTGTTAAACTGCTTCCTGAGAATTTCTCCTTAGTTAAAGACGATGTGAGTTTTCCAGAGAAGTTGGTTGCCGACACCGTTGGGTTGGTGCAATACGCTCTGGAAATGGCACTCGACGATATAGACAGTCTGGTACTGGAGAAGAGCGAAGATGGCCTTAAGTGGGTTGCGCACTGGGTGACAGAAACATCTTACCCTGTACCAGATGTTTGGACCTTGAAGGATGAGTTAGAGTTGGGCGAAGGACGCTGGTACATGGGGTTATTCAGTGCCGGGGATTTCGCGCGAGATGGCGTTAAACTGTTGGTGATGCAAGATGGCGTGGCGTCAGTGGGTGACGAGTCTATTCCTTATCAAGTTGATGGCAATGTGATTGTCATGGACGGCAAGGAAATAAGTGTTTTTGAGACTTTAGAGGGACTGCTTTTGGCGACAGATAACTCCACGGGCGAATTGTTCTTCTTCAGCAGACACTATGACGTATCAGTAAATATGGCAGCGAAATTCAGCGAAAAGACGCTCATTACTGAGGCTTTATATACAGTGATTGATAACAGTGCCAATGACGCAAACCAGCGTGCAGAGCTGACTGTAATCGAGCATACGTTTAATACAGACGGTACAGGTAAACTTAAGTACATAGACAAAGACAAGAGTATGGATACTCAATGGGAAGTGACTGATGAGGGCGCATTAAAAGTGCAATTTAACTCTGCAGGCGCATTAGTGACGCAAACCTATTATCGCAGTCCAAGTGCGCATGACGTGTTCATGGTGAGAGCCGAAATCGCAGAAAACCAGGCGGTCATTGCTAGCCATGATAAAGATTCAGCGCTGCAAATTTTGAAGGCGCTTGCACGGTATTATAAGTTAATCGAATTACTGTGAGATAGATACTGTTTGGCTTTTATATCAGCCCTTTATGTTGTGCTTGCGCTAAGGGCTGATGGATAGGTTTAGGCGGATTTTTAATCGGTTGCTTGGCAGTTTTCAACCCTGCGTACGCTCTGTAGTGCCTGGTAGAGCCTTTGTTTGTCTTGTACAGTTAGGTTATCTGTATTTAGCGCAGCAAGAAAAGCAGGCTTTAGCTCCGTGGTGAGGTTGCCATGTTGTGCCAGGTGAGTGGTCAGCGTTTCGAGTATAGCCGTGCCGAGCTGATTTAGTGTGTCTCTTAGTTGCGTCAGGTCGGCTTCCTGATTAGGTACGCCCTCTGCAAGCCATTGTGCCCGATATCTGTATTGAATGGCCTTGGCAGCATCCATTTGCGCCTGGAAAAATGCCTTAACACTGGCAGTATCCAGACACTGCTGACTGGCTTGTTGCAGTGCCTTTGATAGCACGACAGCTTCACGGGATAAATCTTCGATGGGCCTGTGTTTTTGTGCTTTAAACAGCGCCACGGGCTGCATCAGGGCAAGGCGTTGGTTGATATGTAAGAACAGCGATTTAGCGGAATCTGTGCGCGTGTTTATCAGCATATTTGCCTGGTCCACAACGTGGGCCAGTGCACTGCGCGCTTCGTCCTCGCTGATTGGCTGAGGTCGTTTTTCCATTTTCATCAGGCCGAACAGGGTATGATTATCTGCGTTATCCTGAATGCCAGTTTCGCGCAAGGTTAGCTCAGGGTACACGGCTTTGAGTGCACAACTGCCCACTGCCACTGTGTTTTGGTCAAACTGGCCAGCTGCGAGTAAGCGGGCGGCTTCGTTGGTGCCTTTTGGTACTGGCTTGGTTTGGATCTGATGCGCACTGAGCCAGCGGCTGATCTGTTTTAGTGCTGCCGGATGCGAGGCAGCATGAGTGATTTTACCGGTTTTATTCAAGCCAAATACACACATCTCGATGGGCATATGTACGGCCGCGCTGAGCTCCGTGACCTGATAGCTGCGCATTGCATCCACAATGGCCGGGACCAGTTGCCCTTTAATGGTGGAGTTGGCCAGTGCACTAAAAGCCCAGGTCTGTGCCTGCGCCGCGCTGGTATAGGTATGCTCTGGGGTGCCTGAGTAAAAGCGCTGATAATCCATGTGGTTACGGGCAGCGAGTAAGTCAAGCGCGGCATGATTAAAGCTTCCGGGCCCGGCTTGTACATAGACAGGCACGGCCTGCGTTGTCAGCGTTAACAGTAATGCAGGTAACGCCAGTAAGCGAGATATAAAAGGCAATTTCAACGGCTTTTCCAAAGGTCTGACAGACAAAAAAGGCATCCTAACAGAATCGCCGCGCGCTGTCGTGCAAGCGATAGACGTCAATAGCTGCGCTTATGCGTGCTGTACGTAGCTTAGTCATCTCTTCAGTTCGAGTTAATTTTTTATTGCAATAATTGAGATAATGAAATTTAACTCAGGAATGAATATGACAATCAATAAGATACTACTGGGCGCCGCTGCACTGGCTGCTTTATCAGGATGTGAAATGAACAACACAGGTAAAGGCGCGGCGATAGGTGCAGCAACGGGTGCCGTGTTGGGTAAAGCCACGGGCAATCACAAAGACAAGCGCATTGCCATTGGTGCGGCGGTGGGCGCCATTGCTGGTGCAGCCATTGGCAATTACATGGATCAACAGGAAGCGGCTTTTAACGAAGAGCTTGCGGGCACCGGCGTAGAAGTGGTGCGCGAAGGCGATCAGATGCGCCTGGTTTTGCCTGCCAACATCACCTTTGCCACCGGCCAGTCGGCCATTAGCCCAGGTTTTAACAAAACATTGCAGGGTATTGCCCGTGTGATGCAAAAATACGACAAAACCTTTTTGACCATCATTGGCCACACCGACTCTGCCGGTTCAGCCGGGTTTAACCAAACCCTTTCAGAGCAACGGGCAAATAGCGTAAAGCAGTCTTTGCTGTCCTACCAGATAAACCCGGCACGTATAGACGCGCAGGGGATGGGGGAATCTCAGCCTGTCGCCAGTAACAACACCGAGCAGGGCAAAGCACAAAACCGCCGCGTGGAGATCAAGATTATCCCTAATCAGGCGTCGTAGCGTTCGCACTTTCATTTACAAAGGCTTGATGTGGCTGCACTCAACTTAAGCTTACGCCGTCACATCTGCGGTACCTTTTAACAGTCGGCCGAGGATATCTGCGCCGGTGATGATGCGAGGTTGTTCGGTCCAGACCAGCACCACGTCGACTTCGGCTTCTTCCGCTTCAATGTGCTTTTCGATGACGCTTTTCAGGTCGGTTTCGCGAAAGTAGTTAATGCCTTCTTTGCCGAGCCAGCTGTCGAGTAACACGGCCGAAGGTTTGGCAACCGGATAGAGCAGCCACTGATAAAACCTGAGCACGGGTGCCAGCAGCGCGCCCATGCGCATGGCGTTACGACTGAAGTAGGCCTGTGGCACAATTTCGCCAAATAAGGTGATAAACACGGTGGAAAACACAAAGGCCACCATACCAGCCATCACAGAGTCCGACAGTAAAGTAAGCAGCACATTGATGCTGACATTGCCCCACAAAATGGTTGTCAGCAGAAAATTAGAATCCTCGCGCAGTGCTAAGATGGTTTTTGCCGCCGGGTTACCCTGAGCAACTTCAACCTCAAGGCGTAACCGACTGAGACTGAAAAATGCCAGGTTTAGTCCCGAAAACATCGCCGACTGAGACAGGCAAAAGACAATGCCTGCCCAAGCCGCATAATCTCCCCAAAATGATGCCATGCCTTGCTCCTTTTACTGTGACGTTTGCCAGGCAGTGTTCCGTCGGGGGGATGACTTAAGTTCCCGTACTGCTGGTGCCTTGCTGCGGGCTCAATTGCGCTTCTATCATATATAACAATAACATGGCTTTTTGCCATTGCTGTGTCAGCTGCCACAGATCGGACAGGCCATTGATGTTGACCACCATATTGTCGATTGGCAGGGTCGCATTGGTACCGGCAAGGAGCAGATCGTCTTTAACGTCGTCATGCAGCTGCTGTAGTTGTTCAAGTGCTTGAGTTTGCGGTTACAGTGACCAATTCTTTTCAAGCATCATCAAAGTGGCAGTTAAGCAGCCAGAAAAAGGCAGTGGTTCAGTGGGTTTATTCACCCGTCGTAAAAAGCGGTGGCCCTCAGAGAAAATGTTTTACCTGTACAGAATGAAAACACCACCGTCTTTATTGTGATGGTGGTGTTTTTTGCTGCACAACGCTGTCTCAGACAAGCTGATATAAACGTCGTGTTATAACATCAAAGTAATCTGGCTCAGCGGCGTTTTTCGCATGAGTTATAATAGGGGTTGTCGCTGTTGTTATAGCAAATATCGTAACCAGAGCCACCGTAAAGGCTATCATTCAGGTTGTCATAAGGATAACCACCACCGTATAAATAGTCGTTGCCGCTACCACCAAATAAGTTATCAGACCCCTCTTGTCCATGGAGTCTGTCATTACCATTACCACCATACAAGTTATCCCAGCCGTCTTTACCGTAAATTTCATCGTTGCCACTGTTGCCAAAGATGGTGTCCCAAGCAGAAGTGCCGATCAAAACATCATTGCCACTGGTGCCATAGATGGTATTAGCCTGAGCTGCCTGAGAGACAGACGCCATAAGGATGAATGCACCCGCGAGGGTGGAGATTTTATTAAACTTCATTATTTTTCCTTAATGTAAAATGAGTATTTCGATATCAATATCAGGGTATTTGAAGGTCTAATTTCAAATTCGTTGTAGCTATACTAAATCGCTTACTAATTTTCTTCAGAAGCTAGCTCATTCATTTTTACGCGAAGATGCGCTAATTCTTGGTGACTAAGCGAGTAGGTTGAAAGTGCTTTTAGCGCATGTTTTTTAACAGCAGTATGTTCATTTTGGTTGTTGATTGTGTGCCACAAAACTGCGCGATTGTCTTCTGATTTGAAGGTACTTTCAGCAATGGACATAATCGCTCTTGCACGCGCATTAACATCTTCTTCATGTATGGCCATGTGTCTTACAGGAGTAAGATCTGTGTCGGAAGTGGCCCATTGCGCTATCTGATAAGCACCATGGCGTCTTACGTTTTGATCTGTGGAAACAACGACGCGTGAGAGAGTTTGTTGTACGCGTTCATAATCTTCCCGAGTACCCGGAGCGGGTTTCAGAGCCATAATTGTAAACTGCTTCATATCTGAACTGGATTCTTGCTCTGAATCTATATGCTCCAGCAAGCGGTCACGAGTTTGCCCAGTAATACTGTCCATATTTGCTAGCAAGAATAATCCAGCGGCTCTGTCGTCCTCACTATTGGATAGCTCGGTTGCCAGCTCTATAGCTGCGCGTTGTGCCAGTGGATCACCCGTTTTTGAAAGAACGGCGCTCAGCTCTCTGCCAAGTAAGCTGTCAGGTGCCTGCACAAAAGCATCCACAATATGAATTATCAAAGACGGGTCTTGCTCAAGTGCCATCAGCATATCAATGCGTAGTTCTGAATATGCCTGATTAGGGCCCAATATTGCGTGCTGTAAAGACGCCGTGCTGGCAGCAACCTTTTCTTGTAGCGATGCTAAAGAGTGTATCAGTTGGTCTTCAGGTGACTGCCAGAGCATTGGTTCGGGATTTTGTTCACTTATTTTAGCCCCGGAAGGCGGTAACGCATACGGTAACGCATACGTATTGTTGTCCGAGTTTCTTGTACTGGCTGTCTTTGTGGTTGCTACCGGTAATACTTGCGGGGCCGTCTGAGTAGGCGCGATGCTTGCTGTTTTCTCTGGTTTACCAATCAGTATTAGCAAGGTAACGAAGACTACTACTATGCTTAATAATAACAAGAGCTTATTAGGCCTTAATTCAAAAATCATTGACACTGTCACTTCCTTGGTGGTGATTAAATGATCAATAAAACAATATAGGTACAATGTGACAGGCTTGTTGCGCTCTGGATTATTTTTACTAAAGCATATGCAGGGGGATTAGTTTGTTTATCTTGCACGTGTTGGGGAGGGGGTTCCCATTATATTGAGCAGTTCTCAACGGGCGAATAATGACTGATAGTGTGCCATTATTCGCAAACGAACGAGGCGATATCTCGGCTCAAAACTGCAGAGATACGCACCTATCTTAAACTCAGATGCCCACATCACTTTAATGTTACGTCGGCTTCTTGATAGCCTTATTTTTGCTATCTGAGCACTATCCAACAGTGAATTATTTGGTGCTATTACTGTTTACGCCAGGGGAAAGCTGGTGCTCTATCATATATAACAATAACATGGCTTTTTGCCATTGCTGTGTCAGCTGCCACATATCGGACAGACCATTGATGTTGACCACCATATTGTCGATAGGCAGGGTTGCATTAGTACCGGCCAGGATCAAATCATCCTTAACGTCGTCATGCAGCTGCTGTAGTTGTTCAAGTGCGGCGGTTAAGGTGCTTTCACTCATCGATTCGGCTGTCAGGCTGGTTTTCATAAAGTGCCCCAGCTGCGACTGATATTCCTGAAGCTGGGCGTGTAATTCAGGGTGATCGGCTAGTTGCTTTTGTGGCTGCAAGTGGGCTAGCTTTTCAACACAGTGACTGCAGGTGATCAGGTAGTGCTCAATGCGCATCAGCTTTGCCAGCAGACCAGTGGTTTCCTGGGACAGGGCCGACTGCTCCACGGTAACAATAAAGTTACTAATGTGCTGACAGAGCTTCTGAATAGTCTGGATCGCTTGTTCAATGGCCAGAGCGTCCAGAGGCTGGCGAGACTTTTCGTACTGCGCCAGTATTTTATCGGCCACTAATTTGGTTTCGAGCAGTAGCGCATTGGTGGCCAGTGCCGGTGTCTGGGCAATGGTTTTATCCAAAAATCGTGGCCGGGCGGCAGTCTCTTCGGCGCTGCAAAAGCGTTTCATTAAAAAGCCTGCCAATCGGTTATTGAGTGGAAAGATCAGCATCACGCCCAGTACATTAAACAGGGTATGGAATAGCGCCAGTGACAGCGCCGGGTCGGCGGTCAGATTAAAAAAGCCGGTGATCTCGGCGATCAGGTAAAACAGCACAGGTAACAGGACAAAGGCCACCAGAGCGGTGAGCGCGTTAAATACAACTTGCGCCGCGGCTACGCGTTTGGCGTTGGACGTGGCACCAATGGCAGCGAGAATTGAGGTCGAGGTAGTACCAATATTGGCTCCTATCACCATGGCGCCGGCTGCATACAGGCCAATCATGCCACTGGCTGCCGCCGTAATAGTCAGCGCGATGGACGCGCTGGATGACTGCGTCAGAGTGGTCATTACAATGCCAACCAGTAAAAACGTCAGCATGCCGGTCAATCCTTCGGCGGTGAACTGGCTCAGATCAAAAGTGGCGACAACATGTTCAAACGCGTCTTTAAGAATATCGATGCCGATGAAAAACAAGCCAAAGCCAACCAGCGCCAGGCCCGCTGACGCCAGCCGGGTTTGCGGGCGCAACAGCTTCATTAGTGCACCTATGCCAATCAGCGGCAGGGCTATGGCCTGAATATTGAATTTAAACCCAACTGCGGCAACCAGCCAGCCAGTGATGGTTGTGCCGACATTGGCACCATAGACGATCCCCAGTGCCTGATGCATAGTAATCAGGCCCGCATTAACAAAGCCCAGCGAGGCAACGGTTACTGCGCTGGACGATTGCACCAGTGCCGTCATGCAAAAGCCCGAGGCAATGCCACGTTGTGGGGTTTTGGTCCAGGTCGCCAGCACTTTGCGCAGCGACGCGCCGGCGGCGAGTTTCAAGCCATCTGTCATCATACCGATGGCGACCAAAAAAATCCCCAGGCCGCCAATCAGACTACCTATCAGTTGAAGTGTATCCATAGTTACTCAACCCCATTGTGGTGGCACAGCGTGCTCGGTCCACCTTATTTTACCGCCGTCAAAACTACCATGATTGCTAAAAAGGGCGTTGTCTGAGGTCAACTTTTTGAACGGTCACATATATTTAGGGATATAAGCAGAAGCTGGGAAAGTCAAGGCACCTGGCTTGAACGAGATGCAAGGTTAACGGAAGATTTAGCGGTCATGTTGCGCTGATTTGTGCCGTCATTTTAAAAGTGTGACTTGTGTCGCACTTTTTTAACTGTTAAAGTGCGACATATGTCACATTAAAACAACAACAGATATGAAACCTAATACCACCGAATTAGAGATCCTCAAGCTGCTGTGGCAACAGGAGCCGCGCACCGCCAAAGAAATTCACGATGCCATTGCTGCGCGTTTTAACTGGTCGTATTCCTCAACACGCAAAACACTTGAGCGCATGGGAGACAAAGGGTTGCTGAGCATTGGTGAACAGGGCAGTAAAAAGTCGTACACGGCCCGCGTTGAAAAAGTGCCGACTTTGGCCGCCTACGCCCAGGAATTTGCTAAAAATGTGCTGGAACTGGACGGCCCGTTGCCGGTTGCCATGTTTGCTGATAGTCGTTTGATAGAGTCGCAGGAGCTGGAGGAGCTGGAGCACCTGCTGGCATCTTTGTCTGAGCAGGATAAGCGAGGCCAGTAGTATGAGTCTGGCAACCTTACTTGCAATGTTGGGGTCTGTGCTGATCTGGTGTCTGCTGAGTGCTGCTCTGATGCGGGTGGGCCGTTTTCTGAGTCGCTACCATCCTGCGTCTCCCGGCTTATGTTGGGCTCTGCTGGCACTGAGTTTTGTGCCCTTTATTCCGCTGCCTGACATGACGCCAAACGGCCCTGTCCCCTTGATACTCTATGATTTTGCTGAGCAGACGGACAAGTTCCAAGTAAATACGGAGATTTTACTGACCGCGAACACGCAGTGGGACTGGTTGTGGGTGTTTATAGCGCTAACTTCGCTGGTTGCGCTGCAAAGTGTTCGCCACGGCGCGCGGTTACTGAACAAGCTCACCAGCCTGCGTGCCTTAATGGCCAGCGCTGAGCCACTGGAGGAAAGCCTTTATAAATCGCTCGCACCTTTTACACGTGTTAATGGTCGCCATAATGGATACCATAATGGCTATCAGGTACCTGTGTATGTTCTACCCCTCGATTGCACGGCTTTTGCAGCGGGTGTGCGTCACCCCGTGATTGTCATGCCCCGCTATTTTACTACCTTACCTCAGCACAAACAGCAAACCTTACTGCTGCACGAAATGACGCACCTGGTCCACAAAGACCATATTGCGATTATGATTTGGCAGTTAGTGCGGTGTTTATTTTGGTTTAATCCGGCGATTGCCAAAATGGAAGCGGCATTTATCAATGCCATGGAAGCGCGCTGCGATGCACAAACCATAGGCCGTTATGGGATTAACCGGCAGCAGTACGCGGCGACTTTGTTAGACGCACTGAAATACAGCACACTAAACAAGACACCCAATGCCGTCGCAGGGTTTGCCTCAGAAGCCTTATCGCTGGCTGATTACAAAAGTCGCCTGGTGCAGATCATGAAGCCGGTTAAGGCGCGACATCATTTTGTGCTCTTTAACTTGCTGATGATAGGCGTGTGCTGCGCATTTATCTCTTTTCAGGTGAAGCCTCTGCTGAGCCCTCAGACTCCAAACTGGCAGTGGCCAATGACTGAATATGAGATCAGTGCACACTTTGGTCATGTTTCGGCATTTCGTAACCACAAGCCTCATGGCGGGGTCGATTTGGTGGCTGCAAAAGGCTCTCCATTGAATGCTGTAGCCACTGGCAAAGTGTTGGTTGCCGATGATACCACGTTGTCCAAAAACTACGGAAAGGTGGTACTTATCCAGCATAGTAATGGCTATCAAAGCTTATATGCACATCTGGATAACATTACCGTGTCGCCCGGTGACTGGGTATCGGCCGGTGATGTGATTGGCACTTTAGGTGACAGTGGCCGGGTTACCGGCGCCCATCTGCACCTCGAAATTCTGGCTGACGGAGCGCGTCTTGACCCGCTGAGCATTTTCTCAAAGGACTAATTCATGAAATACCATCTGATGATCGCCATCCCTGTGGGTATGGTGCTAAGTACGCTTGTGTCTGATTTACCTGAGCAGACAGCGGCGAAAAGTGGCCCTGTGTGCAAGCCTGCTGTTGCACAGGCTGGACTAAGCTCAGAGCAAACAAGCGAAAAAGTAGCGTCTTTTCAGGCGCCTATTGAGCCTGAGCAGACGCCGCAGGTTGAACACAAACTGCTAACCCTGTCAGCGGGTCAGTCATTTATTGCCTTACTGAAACCCTTCGGCCTGAGTGACCGTCAGGCGTATAAGTTGCAAAAGTTGATGGCCCCTGAGGTGGATCTCAGCAAGCTGCCGGTTGGACAAAAAGTAAAAATAGAGGTCTTTGAGGGTCAATTACGTTTAGTCACTGTAGCGACCGGCTTTGCGCAGCGGCTGAGCATCTCAATGACGGGCGAGTGGCAAAAACGCCGCTATCAACTCGATACGCGCCCGGCTCAGGCGGTGCACGATGTTGCCATTACTCAAAGCCTTTACGAGTCGCTGATTGCCGACTCGGCGCCGCTGGATGTGGTCAATCAGAGTATCACGGTGTTTTCTCATTTTGTTGATTTTCAGCGGGAAATACATCGAGGCGATGCACTGACTCTGATGTATGACAAAGCCATTTTAATGACCAAAGACGGCCTGGAGCAGCAGCTGGAACAGGCTGGCCAGTTGCGCTTTGCCCGGCTTCAGAATCAGGGAGAAGACCTGGCGGTATATCACCATGATGCAGAGGGCGCGCAAAGCGGCTTTTACTTTGCCGACGGGCGTCCTGCGCAGAGTTTTTTGCTAAAAACCCCGTTAAATGGCGCGCGTTTATCGTCTAAATTCGGCAACCGAAAGCATCCTATTCTCGGTTATACACGGCTACACGCTGGACTGGATTTTGGTGCGCCCGTTGGCACACCTATCTTTGCCGCGGGTAATGGCACCATTAAAAAAGCAGGCTGGGGGGGTGGCTTTGGTAACCGGGTTGTGATCCGACACGGCAATGGCTACGAGACTCTATACGCGCACCTGAACGGGTTTGCCAAGGGCATGAAACCGGGTACTCGGGTTAAGCAAGGCGAAGTAATAGGATATCTGGGTAACACCGGATTGTCGCAGGCCCGCCATTTACACTATGAGGTACATAAAAATGGTAAGCCTATTAACCCATTGTCACTGAAACATGTAAAACAGCAGCGCCTGAGCGGCAGTCAGCTTGCCAGTCTGCAACAGCGCATTGCCCGTGTGCACCAAAATCCTGAGCTGGATCAGTATGTGACGAATGCGGTTTCGCCGGGTAAGTAGTTATTCTGAAATTCAGAAAATAAACGACAGCGCCCGGTACAGGCGCTGCTGTTAACAGAGTTTTATGACTACTGCTCAACCACGTAATGGCGGTTGTTAAGCTCTTGTCTGAGCACGTTATTATTCAGATAAGAGTAAGTCATTGGGCGATTGGCCGCGTCACGCTGTCCGTGATCTTCAATGGTGTTTTCTTTGATCAGGTTAGGGATTGCGGTATTGACAGCATACAGTTTAATGCCGTAACTGGCCGGATGCACAATCAGGTTTTCACTGTAGACATGCGCTTCACCACCGCTGATGGTGCTGTTCTGCTGCGCTGGGTTACGGGCAAAAATGCCATTTTCTCCGGCGTACAGAATGCGGTTGTCATGGATGGTTAAACCGTCGCCATCGAGCATCATGCCATTTCCGCCACTGCGGTAGATCAGGTTGCCCGTGACCGTTACCTTATCGCCGCCAACCTGAATACCTGTGTTTTGGTATTTAGGGTCGAACGGGCTGACGCCGGTGCGGTAAATCTTGTTATTGCGAATGCTTGCATCACTTGCCACCGAGTTGAGCTGAATACCATCGGCACCGATATTCTCAAGAGTGTTGTTGTATACGTCAACATCAGTCAGCTTATGCGGATACACAGTGGTTGCAACACCATCACATTCCAGCTTGCGGCTCTTCCCTGTATAGCCTATGTACATGCCTTCGCCTGTTTCGGTGTCGTGTATGTAGTTGTGGTGTACTCTCAGCCCGCGCATGGTGAAGTTTTCCTGCCAGGTGGCGGGGTCGCAGGTAGGATCGGTTTTAATCAACAGGCCGGCAAAACGCGCGCGGTAGATTTCAAGATTATCAATCTCTATGTACTCGCTGAGCCCACCAATGCCAACCGTACCACCCAGGCGCATACCGTAACCTGCTTCATCCCGGCTACCGGTAATGCGTAGCTGAGAAGATTGCTCGACGGCAATACTGTACTCGTAAGGGGTTGTTGTGACTGTGCCATCTTCGTTGCGGATCACGACTGGATTGCCCGCTTCACCGTGAACGTTGCGAATTCGCAGCGGGCCGCGTTCCCCGGCTGCCAGGCAGATAGTATCACCGGCGACCACGCCCAGCGTATTACCATCGATCAAATGGTGGCTGGAAGGGATCACTAGGTTACATTGCGCAGCGAGTGCCTGCGGGATAGTACACAGCGCCAGTGCGCCAGAGATCAGAGTTAGCGTGAGGGTTTTCGTGTCTTTCATTGCTTCTTCCTTATTGAAGTCATCGTTACACTTAGTTTGGTTAACGAAGATACCACAACACAATGCGTTAAGATCCTGCCTGTCTGGGGGGAATCTGCCAAAAGCACTAAATACATCTTTCGGCACTGTATCTGTAAACAGGTACTGGCACAATTTACTGCGCCATCGACAGTATCCCACACCTCAATGCTGACAACGCAATTAAGCACACAGGTATCGTTCGTCAAAATGCATTGTGCTATTAAATGAAATACTTGTCTATTATTTAGGGAATATTTTGTTACTCGTTTTGTATGATGTTGTTAAGTATGGCTAATTCATTATTGGTATTGACTTGCACCCAAAGCGGAAAGTGGTCGCTCAGCTCATAGGTCCATTTACTTTCGGGAATGCCGGTATCATCAAATATCGCAGCCATCAGGCCTTGTGCTGCAAAGTCAATCACGCCGCCTTTGTCGGCATAACTAAACGCATGCCTGGCACGGTGCAAAATTTGGTCGTAGCGTTTATTGCCAGCGCTCGCTGCGGTGTCGTTGATCTCTGCCAGGGCCAGCGGCATCTGTAATCCGCTTGAATGAGTAAGCGCCTGATAGAAGCGATCGCCAATGCGGGGAATATTAAAGTCGCCCACCACAATCAGGTCTTCATCAAAGACCGTATCGGCGTTGTCCACCCAGCGACTCTTTATCCAGTCGCCAAAGCTGGCAAGTTCTTGCTCACGGCCAGGGCGCGTGCCCCAGCGGGCGTGCATGGCCAGCATCATAAAATCGAAACTGCCAGCCTTAAAAGAAGCCATATAAGGCGCGCGCCACCAGGATTGCTCGCTGATATACTGGTCATCGACTTTTTGCCTGTCTGGCTGCGCTTCTGCGGCCAGGCCAGTAAACTGCACCATGCGTTTGTCGTAAACAAACGCGGTGCGCTCCCAGTTACCGCCAAAATCGCTTTGCCAGTCGCTGATCACAAACTGCCAGTCTGGTCCCAGTTGCAGCATTACTCGCTTAAAGTCGGTTAAATCGTCTCTCAGCTCGGTGATAGCAATCAGGTCAAACTGATACAAAATGCGCGAGATAAGCGTAATGGCCAGCTCGCTGCGTCGTCGTTTGCCAAAGTCACGAATATTCCAGGTTGCGATATTGAGGGTTTCATCCAGCATGGAGGGGGGTATGTGGCTTTGTTCTATACGTTCAACCAGTATTTTGAGTTTTTCTGCTGTGGCTTTTGAAAGGTGTGTCAGTTCCATGGGTTACCTTGCTCAAGTGATGAATAGATTCATAAAGCTAGCTCATTGCCCAGTGAATACCAGTTTTTCAGGTCGATATGCTCGGGTGATGTGGTGCTTAGCGAAGAGCGTGAATAAAGCAACGTGCCGCTGAGTAGCTCAGGGCACGCTGTAACTTATGAAGTCATTAAAATGCGTGTTTATACACATCAAACTGATCGTGTTGTAATGGATCTAAGACCTTTTTTTGTGATTGATTAAACTGCTCGATTAACATTTCAGGTGTCAGGTATTGGTCACTCTGTGTTTGTAAATAGTTCAACGCAGACACAGCAACTGGTGTTGAGTAAGAAGAGCTGTGGAAGGGCGCATAGATGGCACCGGCAGTCAGCACTCCATACAGGGTTGACGGATAAGACCGTTTACGGGATTTAATGCCGTTTTCTTTGTATCCGCCAGTCGGGATATACACATCGGTACAACGCCACAGATTATAATCGGTTTGCGACAACTTAGCGTTATCGGTCACACCTTCAAGAGGAATGTCCTCGATGCCAAGCCTTTTCATAGAAGTAAGTGGATTGGCGACCCTCAATCTTGGCTGAATGTCAGAATCACAATCTATAGGGTAAGCTGCATCATCTTCAACCAAAGCGCGTTGTGACTTTGCGATACCCGCTTGTACAAGCAAGGTTTTACGTTGCTCGTTTTCATCCGTTGTGTATGTGAACGAAGCGAGATTTTCGATGTATCTGATCTCCAGATCCATTAACGCCGTCATAACTGAGTCATCAAGCAGCGCGCCACATTTGGCCTTTACGGTATCATTCAATACGCTCTTAGACACACCAAAAGAGGCATTGATCAGGCCTATATTGTGTTCTTCCACGGCAGCTTGCAAACCACTGATTGCTCGGTCTTGCCTGGTTCTCAAATTTGCCAGCTCAGCTTCTCTTATTGCAGTGTCGCCACTGCTGAGTGCCTCACATGAGCTATTGTCCATCCAGTGCCCATCTTCAACCAAAAGAAGCTGTGCTCTGGGGTTGTACTCAAATAAGAATGAAACGACGTGCGCACCGTGGCCATCACCCACGGCAAAAAAAGGTGCGCCTTTTTCCTTGATAAGCGGCAGGTAGTTACCGGCAAATGTCGCAGATACGTGACTGAAGTCAATTGCCGACAAACTGCGCGAGGCGCTGGCAATTTCTGTGAAAACCTGGTTCGCTTCAGATGGCATCATAATGACCGGGCGGTGCGCAACTAAATTCATATCTGCATCATAACTGAGCAAATCGAGCACCCTGTCTCTGTATGCCGATACGGCTTGCTGAGACATGCCGAAGTCAATCACCATGATGCGCTGGTTCTTGTCAAACTTAGCTGCGTTGTGTGATACTGGTGAAAAGGTGACTTCTACCATGTTGCAGTTTTGCTCCCACCCGTCGCAAGTTGAGGCATTAACGATTTCTGTTACTTTATCAATAATGGCCTGATCACTTTCTAAAACTGGAAACTTTGGAAAGATAACCCCTTGTTGCTCAACAAGTCTGTCTGCGGGCGTCGGTTTCTGATCTGGATCCGGGTCTGGTGTAGGGTCTGGATCAGGCGTTGGATCGGGTGTGGGATCAGGGTCTGGTGTCGGATCTGGGGTTGGTGTGGGATCCGGAGTCGGGTTTGGACTTGGCGTAACTGATTTATCAGGCACTACCGATGTATCACCTTGTGCATTACTGCTCCCACAGGCACTTAGTGATGTTGCAAATAGTGCAATAAAGATTGCGTTTTTCATGATTGCTCCTTAATGAGATTCAATCTATTCCTTAGTTCGACCATTTTGTCATCAGGCAAGAGTAACACTGTTTCTGATAGCGATAAACCTGTTGTAAACAAGTCGTGAGTTTTCTTGGAGTATCCAGACTTTTCAACGATTTGTTCGAAGTCTCCCATTAACTCTTCTTGCGTCAGTGTTTCTGTATATTTAAATAACAGGTCCACATAGTCGTGCTCTATTCCCTGTACCCACTCTTCCTGGTTCAACCTTTCTGAAAGTTGTCCGATTGCTTTTTCTATCGGATCTCTTTGACCATTTTGAGCCAGGTAACTCAGGTACTCGATCGCGAGCAAACGTGCCTGAGCTTGCTCGCCTTTAAACATTTCTTGTGCAAAGCCTTTTTGAGTCAAAATTGTGTTTTGCAGTTGCAGCATGTCTGTGGAGCTATCCCATTGCCCAAAGAGTGCCTTCTTTCTTTCACTACGGTCAGCATGTTGACTAAATTCTATATACGTTTTTAAGTCTGCACTTGCGGTTTGCAGTGTCGTGACTGGCGTAGATTTGTTTTGGTTTGCAACCGAGTATGTGCTCGGCTTGTTGTTATTCTCGTTCTTTATCTTAGTTGCAACAGACTGAGCTTTGGCCATGCCGCTGTCGGGGTTACGGCTTTGCTGATTGTCTTTGGGCATACTCAGTGCTATCAAAATGGCACCGGAGACAGCA
The DNA here is from genome assembly GCF_021532535.1 of Pseudoalteromonas sp. DL2-H2.2. Classification (NCBI taxonomy): domain Bacteria; kingdom Pseudomonadati; phylum Pseudomonadota; class Gammaproteobacteria; order Alteromonadales; family Pseudoalteromonadaceae; genus Pseudoalteromonas; species Pseudoalteromonas sp. DL2-H2.2. The sequence goes on from NZ_JAKGBD010000014.1 coordinate 27,008, forward strand.
AGTAATCCCAGTTTTGTATAACGACTCTTGAGCATAATGATCCTTATAAACCAGCTGCTTGCCTCGTGAAAAGCAGCTGGTTGTTAGTTTGGGTTTATTAAAGCGGCTAACCAAAGCTAGCCATCTTTGTGTTACTGTCTAACTTTGAACTTAGCCATGTCACTCATAAGAATGTTCTGCCAGTACAAGTCACCCATCACTAAACCGTTTGCAATGACCAGGTGTCCTTGCTCTTCTTCGGCTGTGGTTAACAGGTTATAAACCATCTGATTTTCCGCGCCGCTTTCAATCGCTACGATTTTGTCGGTGCTGCCATCTTCTTTTACTAAATCATCGCCAGCTTGCAGGTTGCGAGCCACAGTCATTTTACCTGATGCTAACAGCACACCGTGCTCTTCAGACAAACCGATACGGATACCTGATTCTGTGTGTACAATTACAAGAGGCTTCTCTTCCGGACCCTTCGTAGTATCTTCGATTTGCTCAAGATCGAAGTGAACGTTAGACATAGTGGCAGTTTCTGCAAAGGCAAGTACATCGAATTTCTGTTCGTTGTTGAACAGGGCTTCGACATTTACCTGAGTGATTGCGTTAGATTTGCCTTCACGCGCAGAGATTTTTGTACCAACCTCAAAACAGCCACAGCGACAAACCGCAATTAGCTTACTTGGGTCAAACTGGTTACAAATAGGCGCAAAGTTTTTTTGCACAGCGTAGTTATACTCAGTGTTGTTGATACAGTTACCACGGGCATAGTTACGGTACTCACGACATTCTGCCTGCGTCAGCTCTGTGCCGTTACAACGAGACTTAAGCTGGTCAACATAAGTTTGATCTAAAAAGCGGTTTGTTTCGGTAGGAGTTGGATCATAACCACCACCACCGCCACCGCATTCAATACGCAATTCCTGTTCCATACCTGGCTCAGGGATTTCGCAATCTACAGGGAGGCGAGCTTCTGCGCTACTTACTGCTAACAAAGTCATCAAGGCAACGGATGCCAGAAGTAGTTTTTTGATAAGAGTCATTTATTTTTCCTTAATATTTTATTTTACGAGGCGAGGTTTGTACCAGCACTTAGGACGGTAGGCGTCATTAGCATTAGGTACGTTTAGGCTATGTGAAATGCTTGCACAATGGTTGCGAGCGGCTTCGAGTTCTGCGTAAATTGACTGACGACCCAGCGTGACGTCTTTGCCTGGGATCAGGTAGTCATCATTGTCAATTTTACATAATGCACCTTCGACGTAGGTATCCAGGCGACACTGTGGCTGAGGGTGAGCTTCATATGTTTGAGAGACAACACTGGTATCCCGGTCATCAAAGCTTACTGTCTGACCACGGCCCGCTGCCAGCAAACTCGCCAGCGAGTAGCCCGCCATGGCCGTGCGGTAGCAGAGGTTTTGGTCATAGAAATTGCCATAAGTGGCATCACATTTTGCTTTAGCGGTTGCGTTTACCGTATAGCGATAGGGGGTATTGTCCTCATCTGCCCAGATTTGCTTTGCGCATGCGTGAGAAGCAAAGTAGTCCGACTGCCCCTCGCTTGATGCCCAGCGAGTGCCTTTGAATGGGAAGCCGCCAAGGTGGTGACCCAGCTCGTGACACACGACCAGAGCAAATCCATCTTCTGTCACTTCAGGGGCACGTGCGAGTCCACCAAACATAGAAACTATCCAGTTATTGCCTTGTTGCAGTGCATAGGCATTTACTGTGTTATCGTCCCAATTCCGACGCCATACCAAGTTTGCGCCATGGGAGTTTACGATGGGCTCGTAAATGACATTAATTTCATCAATGATGCGATTAAAGTCATCCTCGGTCATGTCGCCGCTCATAGCATTGTGACGAAGATGAAGATTATTCTCCGGCATAATGATTTCTGAGTACTTAGAAATTGACAGGTGATCTTTGTTTCCATCAGCCGTGCTATGTGCATGTGCGGCTCCACCAGTCGCAGCAGACATAGCTACAAGCAGAGCGGTAATTGTAAAGCTCTTCATGATTACTGTAGTTCCTTATTGTAGTATTAGTTGTTGATGCACGTTTTGGGTGCTGAATTAATCTAAATAAAAAACTCAAGTATTAAAATAGTTGGTTTATTGATAAATTTTTGTTTATTTTGAAATTGCAATATTGTTAAATTTAGGTTTTTAGAGCATTATCCCTAAATTTAATACTAAACTCGGAATTTTATTTCTAACTCTATGAAATAAATTGTTTTATTTTGATTGTCCCGATTTTTAAATCGAACTTTAGGATAGCGTTTTAGTTCGATATATGAACAAAAGTTCTATTTGTTACTCTATGTATGAAAAAATAAAATAACGAAATAAGGAACTTTTTTGAAATATATGACTTTTTACTGTTGCTCAGACACGATCATCAGCCTAGTTGGGCATGGTTTTGTCTGACAGCGACAACCGAATATGATTTTATCGCTAACTTTTTGTGCGTCGAAAGGTCAATAACGGCACGAGATAAAGGTCCGCTATACTTATAGAAATCTGCATACTGTATTTTGAAACATCTTAGGATCTGATATCTTCTAAAGTTAGGGACAGAATATTAGGTAGAAAGTCCGCTGCCCCCGATTTTATGGCAGAGGGGACTACCCACTCTAACTGCTCCACCTGTGCAGCTCGTTATAACCGAAAATAGTCAATATGAAGGGATAAGAATGAACAAAACTCTGTTAACTGCAGGCCTGGCTTTGTTTTTGCTGGGCTGCTCAGATAGTGAGGTGGGCGATGTTTCTTTGGGTCTGTTTACGCTCAAAGACATTAAATTACATTCGATGACAGATCCGATTGTTACCGGCGTGACGTGTCATGTCGCCAGCATAGAGGCCGATCTTAGCTTATCCGACCCCAGCGATAGCTCCATTGCGTGTCGTCAGACCGGCGAAATTACGCCGCAAATGATAGCGCAGATAGATAAGAGCAAGTCGGGTGAAGTGGTATTCAAGCAATCAAAAAGTGTGTTTTTTAAGGCCATGAAGGTCAGGCGCATTTTTGATGCGGAGCATCAGACACTGATGTATCTGTCCTATACAACCAAAGAAACCTCAGGCAGTTTTAAACATAGCTTGTCAACCGTTCCTTTATGGGGCACTCAGGCTTACTCTGAAAAATTAGCCAGCCAGTAGGGTAGAACAATACAGCGCTCTGGTAGTACAGCGCTCTGGTAGTGTGCAACCGGCAGTTGCCTGTCTGTATAAACTGAAGTGTTTGTGTCCACAAAATGCCTGATAGCCACTGTCAGCTGTTCAGGGAAGAGTAAAAAGTTGAGTATTATGAAGCAGCTATACATCCTATGCGCCATCGTTCTGATGGTGTGGTTTAACCCTGTCAGGGCGCTCGGTGAACGTCCTGATGTGACAATTTCTTCGGCTCCTGCATGGGCTTCAAAGCAGTCACTGCCAGCGTTACCTGAAAGTTTAAGAAAGCCACTTCATTATCGCCTGGTTGATCGTCAGGTGAGCGATGCCGCAGGCGTAACAGCGGTTTCTCACAATCGGTTTGTGTTTACCGATGCGGCCGGAGTGCAGGAGGGCAGTACGGTCAGAGTGCGCTTTAATCCGGCTTATCAGCAACTGGTATTTCACAATGTCACAGTGTGGCGAGACGGCAAAGCCGTTTACCAGTTAGCTGCGCAGGATATTAAAGTGATCAATGCTGAAGAGGACCAGAAAAACAACATGTATCTGGGCTTGTTTGATGCGTTGATCTTGCTTCAGGATATTCGGGTCGGCGATGAACTTGATTACAGCTACAGCTTATCGGGTAACAACCCGGTTTTGGGCGAGCGCTTCAGTTATTTTGATAACCTGGGCTGGGGTGTGGCGGTTGACTTACTGACCTTTAAACTGACCCTGCCAGATGATAAGCAAGTGGCGCATAAAGTATTTGGCAACCTCAATACACAGGTTCAGCATCAGCAAAGTGAGGGCACGCAAACCTTTACCGTGAAAGTTGAAAACAGCATTGCGCACACGGTTGAGAACGAACTGCCCGGCTGGTTTAGTCCTTTTCCTTATATTCAGTTCACCGAGTTTAACTCCTGGCTTGAAGTGCAATCCTGGGCAGCTGAGTTGTTTCAGGCTAAAACCGAGCACAGCCCTGAACTGACAGCCTACATTAACGAATTAAAAGCCTTACCCAAACAGCAAGCCATTGAGCAGGCGATCACGTTTGTGCAGGATGAGATCCGCTATCTCGGTCTGGAATTGGGTGTGAATTCGCATCAGCCCAACATGCCCCATCAGGTATTTGAAAAACGTTTTGGAGATTGCAAGGATAAAACATTGCTGCTCAATACATTGCTGCGCGCGCTGGATGTTGACGCTCAGCCGGCGCTGGTCTCGACGGATAAACGTGCTCATATTAGTGAGTATTTACCTACTCACAGTGCCTTTAATCATGTGATCACCCACTTTACACTGGACGGTGAGGCATACTGGGTTGACCCAACCATTAACTATCAGGGAAGCCGCCTGAGCAGCTTACATCAGCCTGACTATGGTAGTGCACTGCTGGTGGACAGCCAGTCCGGCGCCTTGACGGAAGTGGATATCAAGCCCGCCCGTCATGGTATTGATATCAATGAAATGATCGTTGCACCGGATTATGTCTCACCGGTTCAATGGCGGATTGAATCTCAGTACTCTGGCTGGCAGGCGGAGCGCCTGCGTTATCAGCTGGCCTCTTCGCAGAAAAAGGTTTTTCAGGAACATTCTTTGAACTACTACGCGCAGTTTTATCCGGGCGTGCAGGTAAAAACACCTATCTCGTTTAGTGATAATCGCCGGGATAATGTCATCACCGTGGTTGAATCTTACTGGGTGCCTGATTTTTGGCAACCGGGAGAAAACGGCGCGGCCGAGTTTTATCTCTCTGCTGGTAATGTCAGTCAATACGTTAAACTCCCTCAGACAGTGCGCCGTAAGCAGCCTTTAGCCAAGGCATATCCTTTGTCTTTGTCTCAACGCGTGACTTTACTGATGCCGGCAGATGTAGACTTTAGTGCGCTGGCTTATCAGAAATCCTTTACCGACCCTTATGTGCAAATTGATAGCGCCATGGAATACGACCGTCGTCGGGTGACTTTCCATGCCAGGTATGAAGCCTTGCAGGAATTTGTGCCTGTAGAGGCGGTACCTGCTCATCTTAGTAAGATCAAACAGGCGAATAAGTATAGTGGCTTTGGGGGCACAGTTATGGAGGTAGAGACTAACCCTAACTACACCTTATTTCAGGACTTTATTAACCAGCTTGAAAATAAAACCAAGATGAAATTTGTCGGAGAGTCACTATGAAACAGTTATTGAGCCTGCTGGTTTTTATCTGTGTTTTGTCTGGCTGTGCGTCGACCAACAAAGCCACGTTTTTGGAAACTTCAGCCACCATTTATGAAGCCAACAAAAAGCTGGAATACTTATTTAAAAACCCCGATGAAGATGTGCTGCTGGCCATGATTGACCGACACGCCAGTGAAGCTTACGTAAAAAATGAACTGGGCGGGGAAGATCCCAAGTTTGCGATGAAGAGTGCTTATATTTCAATAGGGGCAATCATTGGTCTGGCTTCTTTTGAACACATTGTATACAGTCACAGCCGGGAAGTCGGTGACTACTGGCTGAGCCGGTATATTTTCTCTCACAATAATGGCACCTTTGCACTGGTCGATATCACTTTGACAAAACAGGATTATAGACTGGTGGATGTCAACAACCTGAGTTATCGCTCCAGTTTGGTGCATTTTTTCGCTGAATATGATCAACAGGTTAAATCGGCAGGACATGAAGAAGCGATAGCGGTGGTGACAGAGCATCTGGAAAAGAAAGCATCGCAGTTAGCGCTTGAAAAGTACCAGCAGCTCCCTGGCGAGGTTAAAACCTTGCCAATTGTGCATGAAACTTTGTTCCGCGCCCTTGAAACCTGTGAGGGGGAGCAGCATCAGCTGTTCTGCGAGACTTTGCTCACAGACAGCGAGAATGTGCATCACGGGCTCCTTAAAGCAAACCTGTTTCGCAGTATGGGGCAGTACCAACAGGCACTGACAAAGTTTGAAGACCTGCCTGAAGATATTCGCTTAAGCCCACCAATTTTGATGGAAAAAGCCATGGTGCATGCGCATTTAGGCCATAAGCGCGAAGCGTTTGCTATTGCACTGGACGGACTGTATCAAAACGCGGGTAGCGCCTATGGCTATTTGATCATGTTGCAGGTTGCGCTGATCACCGACGAGCACGACTATACTGTTGAGTTGCTTAATTTTATGAAAGAGACTTTTGAGATCCAATTTTCTGAGCAGCAGCTGGCCGATATCACAAACAGTGAAAGTTTCATGAAATCAAAGCAATATGCGCAGTTTAAACAAGTCTACCAGTCATAATTGTGAGCCAACTATGTGGATAAAAAATACCCCTCTTGAAGGGCGGTACATTCGATTAGAGCTACTTTCAATGGAGCATGTTGAGGATCTGCAAGATGCTGTGGAGGATGGCCAAAGCTGGAAGCTCTGGTACGCAAACGTGCCCTCACCGGAGCAAATGCAAGGTTATGTGCAAAAGGCACTTAGCAAGAGTATGGACGATCAGGTGACTTATGTCGTCAGGTCGGTTGCCAGCGGCCATATCGTTGGCACTACGCGCTACTATGATATTAAACCTGAACATAAGCGCGCTTCAATCGGGTATACCTGGTACAGTGCGGCGGTGCGTCGTACGCCAGTTAATACCGAGGCAAAATTACTCTTGATGGAAAACCTGTTTGAGCAGTGCGGTGCGCTCTCGTTAGAGTTTAAAACACACTTTTTCAATCATGCGTCACGCAAAGCCATTGAGCGCCTGGGCGCCAAACTGGACGGGGTGCTCAGAAGCCACCAGATCCTGGCGGATGGCTCCATTCGCGATACGGCGGTCTACTCAATTCTGGCCAGTGAATGGCCGGCCGTGCGTAACCACCTCAAAGCTAAACTCACAGCCCGTTAAAACGGGCTGTTTAGTTGATAGCGTTGCCCACCCACTTTGAGCTCCTTAAATCTGGGCTCGGCCAGCTCAAAGTTGTCTGATTTGAGTGCATCGAGCAGATCCTGTGATTGCCTGTCGTATACCTTTTGCTCCATGTAGCCACTTTGCCAGCCCAGCTTGCCATCGATCACACCCAGATAAAAAACCCGTAACTCGACTCTTTGCTGGGTACTGGCGACAAACAAATACTCAGGCTCGGGTGTGTTATCCAGCTGAATGGGTTTAAGTAGCAATTCCGTGGCGTCATCAAACAAATGTGTATTGTGCTTGGCAAAATTTTCCAGTGCGTTTTGTAACGCTTGGGGCAGGGCCTGCTTTTCATCCTCAGACATGTCGATAAGTGCCAGCAGGGTTTGCGAGGTCAGGGGCTGTGTTTCCAGAGCCAGTGCAGTGTCGATCCGGCGTTTTAGTTGCCCGTCGCTGACTTCCTGTTGCAGTGCCTTGAGTGCTTGCAGCCCTTGTTTGCCGAGCTCGTTTGCCAGATAGCGAGGGTCGAAATCCGCAGGCTGAGTGATACCCGTTTTTAGGCGTTCTATCTGAGAGGCAACACTCAGGCCCCGAAAGTCGAGCAAAGGTGTTTGGGTCGCTATCAACAGTGCAAACAAAGATAAAGTCACCGGGCGGTTAACCGTGCTCAGCCGGGTGTGCCAGCTGGCTTTATGCATAATCAGTTGCCAGAAATAGCCTAAGCAAATCGTCATGCTGATAAGCGCGATAAGCACCGCCCACAGGCGAGCAAGGCTCAGTCCATACTGCTCAATTCTGAGCTGTAGCCCCCAACCACTGAGCGCCAGGTAGCAGGGCAGCAGAACCAGTCCCAGCGCGATAAAGCGCCGATACCACAGGCGCTGTGCCAGTGCGTCTTTAGCCAAATTCAGGCACAACACTATGGCGCCGACCAGCACAAAGATAAGCGCACTGCCGCCATTTTTCCACAGAGTCTCCAGCTCGCTGAATGATACCGCGATGATAAACAGCAAGGCCACGGCAACCAGCACTGGCAACAATAAGGTGGCAAAGTTACGGCAAATGGCGAACAGCTGACTGGCCAGGTTGCTGCGACTACGGGCCTGCATCACCCCAATGGCCTGGCTTAATGTGATGGCCGGGTAGTAAAACCAGGGCTCTGAAAACAGCTCGGTAAAAAAGCTGATCTCAATAACCTCAAACAGTCCGGCCCAGAGCATCAACAACATCAGCACCGACAGAGTGAATAGCTGCGCCGCTGCAAAGACCAGCAAAAAGCGCCCCATGGCGCGGCTTAAGGTGTCGTAGTCGGGCAGCCAGTTTTCTTTTGCGTTTTGGGTTATCCAGGGAACGAGCAGCACCGAGGCCAGGAAGACAATAAGCGGGTAAGGCCAGGCTTGCGAGGGCAAAGGTGCGCGCTCGGGTAACAGCTGGCTGCCAATGTAATAGCCGCACAGCGTGAACAGCAGGGCATACATGCCCAGCTGAATGTAAAAAGTGCGCTTGAGCTGGGTAAAACTCGAATAAATGAGAGTTGAGGGTAGAAACACGACTAAGGAGTAAGCCGCAAACAGCCAGTGTGGTGACTGTGCCGGCCAGAATTCGAATTCAACAGCCTGATGCAGGATGATCAGTAAAAAGCTCTGCAACAGAGCTGCGAGTAATAATTGGCGTGCGCTCAGTAAATTTTCCATAGATGTCTCACAATATCAGATCCTTGTGCCTGTCATTTAAACTTAACAGCACTTAAATGCAAGTAAAGAATGGCCAAAGTGGCTTTAGATGACGCTCGACCTGATCTGCATATGTCACTCTTTTAAGGCCGCGTTGCGCGGCCTTACTTTTTAGTTTATTCCTCACCATCCATGATGTTAGCGGTTGATGTGGGCGTGTCTTGCTCTAAGCTCTGACCATCCCGAACGTTCTTTTGAACCGCTATCGCAGCATACAGACTCATCAGATACGCGATACCATAAAAGCCCTTTTCACTGAGCAGTAACTCGGCGCGCCACAGGGCAAATACCAGTAAGACGATGGCCAGCACGGTGGAGACCAAGCTCAGTAAATAATAGATATTTGAGGTCGGGATTTGCTCCTGCCTGTCACGAATACACTTTTGTAGTGATACGGCAGAAAACAGGCCATACAGCAGGGCAATCAGGTAATAGCCTTTTTCATTTAAGGCCATTTGTGCGTTGAACAGGCCAACCAGGTAACAGGCAATGCCAATCAGCAGGGCTGCTATCGAGGCCAATCGAAATGCTTTACTTGGTGCATAAGCGGTTGAATGCGTCATAATCTGTTCTCCTAAAGTGGGTATTTCAAATCAACCGGGCCGTCCGGTGTCAGCACTGTGCTGTGCGCCAGCAACTGATTGTCGTTCAGGTATTGGGCGATAGCGCGAAAGGTCGTCGTTTTGACCTTACCCTGGTGGTCGCTACTGTCGATGCCGTCGTTAAAGAACGCGCCCAGCGAAAGTTTAAAGCGGCTGACTTTGAGTGTTTGCGGCTCAAAATAGGCCCGCGTATTCACTTTGAGCTGTGCCATGTCTGTGGTGTTATATAAAGCTGCATTGATCACATTCAGCGTATGCTCGGTGCAGTTCTGTTTTTGGTTATTAAAGGGGTTAGCCACCACCGAGTAGCGCGGATTGTGGACCTTTTCTGGCACCCCCTGTGCAATGGCGTTTAGGAGCTTTTGTTGTAATGCCCGGTTGGGTATCGCTATGGCCGCTTTAAGGTCATGTACTGACCAGAAAAAGTCCGTCGGGTAATCCACAATTAGCTGACTCGTGCCAGGGTCGTCGCTCAGCTGATATAAATTGTGAATGGCATAACCTTGTTTCTTCTCGCCATCTGTGGTTGTGAGTTCGGAATACACCGCCAGTGCGACATGGGTAAATTCGATGCCCTTAGGCAAGTCTTCCAGCGCTCGACCAACCCGGCCAATAATAAACACGTGCGCGCCCTGGGCTGCGGCATAACGCTCGACCTGTTTGGCAAACTGAGCAATCTGGTTTGCTTCAAAGCGAGCTTCGCCACCATTCTGGCTACCTGCAAAAGTGTGTGTGCTGGCACATATTGCTGCGGCCATACACAGTCCTTGTATCCATTTCATTGTTACAGCTCCCCGTTAAGCGCCTGCGCCGGTGCAGGTCCTGCAATTAATACATCGTCACAAATAGGCAAAGGTTTTGGGCTGGCGGCGTCAGATAAGTCTGCTGCGGCCTTGGTACTGGCCATACCTACTGAAATTGCACCGAACCCGACTACTGCAACGGGGATAGCAACTGCAATCATAGACACTTTTGCGCCCTCAACGGCGCTTTCACCTACGCTAAGTGCGCTGTACTTACTGGCCTGACTACCATGATGGCTGGCCTGTGATGCATGGCTGTCATTGGCCATTGTTGGTGTGCAAACCAACCCTAATAGTGCGGTACATAAAACTGAACGAAGTAAGTGAGCCATGTTTTTCCCTCCTGGTATGCAAACCATCTGGCTTGCGTTGACTTGTTTTCCAATTTAGCGCAGGGATTATATTTGTATACTAAAAATTAAGATGTATAGTAATTAGAGACTATAAGTATAGGAATGTAATACTTTGAGCCAGATCCCATTAATTACTTCAACGCTTAAACAGCTGCTAAAGCAGCACAAGCTGACCTATAAAGAGGTCGCCAGTGCGCTGGATATGAGCGAGGCCAATATTAAACGTGTGTTTGCCACCGAGCAGTTTAGCCTGCAACGACTCGAGCAGATCTGCGACCTGATGCAGTTGTCTTTGGCGGATTTGTTCGAGCTCGGCGAGCAAAAGCAGTCACTGGTGAGCCAGCTCACGCAGGATCAGGAGCAGGAGTTGATGGAAAACCCTAAACTATTTTTGGTGGCTGTGTGCGTACGTGATGGCTGGCAATTTGAAGACATTGTCTCTCAGTATCAAATTGATGCGCTCGATTGCATTCGTCTACTGGCACGATTGGATAGCCTGAACATGATCCAGCTGTTGCCCAATAATCGCTATAAATCGCTGGTTGCGCAGGATTTTCGCTGGATCCCCGGCGGTCCGCTAGAGCGCTTTATTGAACAGCAGGTGTTGACCAAATTTTTACAGGGAGATTTTAACCGTGAGGATAGCTTTCGGTTTTATTTACGCGGCAGCTATAGTGAAGCAACCATCAGTGTGGTGCGACGTCGTCTGGAGCAGCTTACTAAAGAGGTTGCTCAGCTTAATCAGCAGGACGCCCGTTTGCCGCTGAATAAGCGCCAGAGTGTTGGCCTGTTTCTGGCCATGCGTCCCTGGCAGCTGGGGCTGTTTAACGATCTCAGGCGCGAAGACAGGGCAGAAGCAACTGAACAAAGCGCAAAAACCTCGCAACCATGATTTATTTTATGTACTTAAATGGGTACACTTTAAATCATAATTTATATCTTAAAATGGCTTCGGGCCCCGGGATAGCATGATAGATGTCACCTTATTACCTCTGTTTTTCACGACCATTTTCTTTTTGGTGATAAGCCCCGGTCCCGATCTTTTGCTGTTATCCAGTTATTCTGCAACGAAAGGGTTTCGGGCTGGGGCATATATTGCGTTGGGGATCCTGCTTGCAGGCTTTGTACAAACGGCATTGGTGGCTTTTGGCCTCGGCCAGATAATGCAAACCATGCCCCTGGTTGCGTTGGCAGTTAAGTTAATTGGTGCTGTCTATCTGGCTTATCTGGGGGTGAAAATGTTACTGCATTGGTACAAACATCGCAGTATGGCCCCTTCTCAGGATAAAACAGATTTGGCCGACATGGGCCTTAAAGGCACAGAGCTGATAAAGCGAGGGTGTCTTAATAATTTACTTAACCCCAAAGCGCTGTTGTTCTTTAGTTTGTTTTTACCTCAGTTTACCACTGCGGATCATGACCTGAGCACGCAATTAATCACGCTTGGATTGATGCTCAGTGTGTTTGCATTTGTCGTTAATCTATTGTTTGCCGCTGCGTTTAGCAATCTGGCGAAAACCATAGCAACGCGCTTTAAAGGAATAAAACGTTGGGCGGTTCATCTTGACGGCGTGCTGGGCACCTTGTTTATTGCGTTATCAGCACGTCTGGCACTGAGTAAGTAAAACGTCATTGTATGGTAATAAGCAATAATTAAGATGGCCGGAATAAGGAGAGGCTGTAAGCTTTTTTAATTTTATCAATGGTCTGAATAAATTATTTTAAAACTGTCTGGGAAGGAATTTTTTATGTCCCACAGATAGCAAAGTGAATTTATTTGTAAATGACACGATATGATTGATTAATTTTTTCTAATTATTTAGTATTGCACACGTTTGGCTCCAAAAGTAGAACAATAAATAAACAATAAAACATTGCCACCAGACAATGTGACTTGATGGACCTTTATGGAATTTGATACAACACTGACTCAGTCTGCGCACTACCTTAAACAGGCGCTCCCCATTATGATCCGGAATCGGATCCCACTGACACCACTGAATTATTCAATTTGTTATTGCTATGTAGTGGGGTCGCAGCCAGAACTGAATGTTGAGTTTGATCAGATCTTGGCCCGCTATCAAAGTTGTCCACCACACCTGGCCAGAGAGTTATTTGACAAGTACCTTTCTCAGCAAGATTTGGCCTTGTTTCATGAAATTTCTCATTCTTTCCAGGGCGCCATAGATCAAGTCCAAAGTGGTATTTGTGAAACCCTGGAATCCTCACAGGACTTTTCGGCTTTTCTGTCGGAGTGCCATTATGGATTGCATAGCCTGAAAAAGCGGGGTTCGGAGCAAGATCCGCGTGCCTACGATGAAGTACTGGAATATGTGTCCCGGCTAACCCGCGAAGCCGTCGCCATGCAGCAAAATGCATTGGGCTTTCAAAATAAGTTGGAAGTCGCTTATGACGAAATCAAGCTACTCAAAGAAGCACTATTTGCCTCACAGCGAGAAGCGAATACCGATAAACTCACGGGGCTGTTAAATCGCGGTAAGTTCGATGAGGACATTGTTAGCTTCTGCGTTCACCCGCGGAGTAAGCAGAAGGTGTTGATATTTGTTGATATCGATCATTTTAAGCGCTTTAACGACGATTTTGGTCATCAAAAAGGCGATGATATTCTTCGCAAGGTGGCTGAAAAACTAGCACATCATGCCCAAGGTCGCGGCGATGCCTATCGCTATGGCGGTGAAGAATTTTGCCTGACTTTGTCACTGAGCAGTGTCAGTGAAGCGGTCAGTTTTGCCAATATGGTTCGTCAGGATATTCGCAAGCTTTCGGTTAAAGATAAAAAAACCGGTGAGCCTATCAGACAGATCACGGCCAGCTTTGGGATAGCGTTATATAAAGACGGTGCCCCTTGGCAAAGCTTGGTTGAGCTGGCTGACAGAGCCTTGTATCTGGCCAAATCTCATGGCCGAGACAGGGTTGAAGTTGCCGGCTAACCGTCGGCAATAGCCATTGCTGTGTCTTAAAACTTCGCGACTAACCCAGCCTCAAAATTTCTTCATAATTCCCATTACCCAAATTACAAACGTTAATAAAAGTTTAATTTAAATTATCTTTGTGGTTGATTTTTGATCATATACTCATTAGCTTATTATTCGCTTTAACTAAAAGGTCAGATGTCAGATGAGTGCTGTTTTTGCACAGTGATACCTAAGGGAATGTCCCTGGTACAGCAATATTGCACGGTGGTATAAATCTGAAGACTGGTCACAGAACACAATGATATTAATAGGATAAAGAGGGAATTATGCAGCACAAAATCAAATACTTTCTGCGTCTGTCTTGGCTCTTCCTGCTAAGTTCGGTGGCATTTAATACGTTTGCAAGTGGTTATAAAGTTGTTCTTATTCATGGTCTTCAGACCAGCCAAATTACGTCTGGTTACCCCATTGATGTACCCGCCGATGGCGCGTCTTACTGGTCTGAGTTTTGGGCGCAGCATGCGGATGTTCGCATTGACTGGCCGGCGCTGGAGCGCATTGAAGGCAAGATTGCCAGCAATTATGTATGGCCTAAGCTAAAGCAAATGTCACAGCAGGGCACTTGTCAGCCGGGTTGTATTTTAGTGACTCACTCTACGGGCGATTTGGTTGCGCGTTATCTGTTAGATAATCAGGCAAACTGGCTTGAAAATGCCGGCATGACACCGCTGAATATTGTCGCCACGTTTGATATCGCCGGTGCCGGTGGTGGCAGTGAGCTGGCCGATTTAGCCGTCAGTGTGGCGCAAGGCACAGCGGGCCTGAACCCATTGCTAGAGGCCGCCATTACGGTCTGGCTGGGCGGCTCTGTTGAAGGCCGCTTGGGTGTGCTTAACGACCTGAAAGTGAACAACGCCAGACAAATCGCGGCGTTACCAGAAGCAAGAACGCCCAGATTACGCTTTGTTGCAGATGGCACACTGTTTTTGGGTGCCACCAAACTTTTCCTCAAAGGCACAGACGACAGTGTTGTTGCAACCCACTCTGCGTGTGGCGCGAGCCGTGCCGATAACTTTGGCAGCTGTAGTGCCAGTATTGCAACCAGCGGCAAGCTAGCCTCTCAGAGCGATGCCGTAAGCGGGTTTATGCCACATCATTACCCTATGCTGATGAGTGATAAATACGATCACTTCTCTGTGATCAACGACCGTGCAGAAGGCAAAGTGACTGCAGCTCTGACCAGCAGACAGCTGCTTGATGGCAATGTCGTAAACTTCAACACCTACGATGAACAAACCGGTGCCTGGTTCTGGAAGAGTACCTATCGTTATGTTGAAAATTCAGCAAATAACAGTCTGTCTCGCCTGATGCTGAACGCTATGCGATAGGAGAGACAGGTATGAAGCCCCGGATGTTCATTATTTTGATGTGTGTGGCAATCGGGCTTGGTTACTGGTGGCTCAGCGATGACGCTGAGCCTACTCAGCCTGGAGTCAAAGCTAAGACGCAGGAACCCGAAGAGTATGAAAAACCAGTACTAAAGGCAGCAATCATTGCGACTCAGGCCAAACCGGATGCGCAGCGTGAGCGTCACATGCCCGTTGCCATGACGGAGGCGGCAGCGCAAGTCGCTGATTTGTATGCGCAGCAGCTGCAATATGCCCCATACTCCCAGCCGCTCACACTGGCAGATGCCGACAGACTGACCCCCAATCACTTTTATCCTGTCACTATACCGACGCAGAATATCGACGAGGTGTTGACGCTCAAAGTCAGTCAGTATCGTTTTGTTTTTCCCGAGCCAATAGAGTTAGTGCTGACGGGGAGTGATATTTACGGTGCCAGCATATCTGTCAGCGAAGTAGAGAGCAACAAAGTGCTGACTACCCAAAGCCTGATAGAGCAAGAAGGTAGCTATTTTGCCAGCATATCCGCAAAGAAAGACTTTCCCCGGGAATTGCAACTGACTGTTCGCGCGCACGTTCGGGGCGATGAAATCCCGCTGGTGGCACAAGTTCAGTATATGAAGCCCAGTGCTGAGTTGCTGAGTCTTGAGCAGGCTTGGGTGCAGGGGAGCGATCTGCTGGTTGACGCCAGGCTCAAAGTGCAGGAAGCCGGCATTTATCGGATCAGGGCAAATTTGTTTGCAGGCGATCAGCCCTTGTCGCATGTGGTTGCCAGAAAACGATTAAGTGAAGGTGTGCAGACTTTACCACTTAAAATTCACCAAAGCGTATTACCAGACCAGGCAACAGGATTAAAACTGACCACGTTTGTGGTGGAGCGCATGTCTGGCTCACCGCAGGAAAAAGCGCGTTTTGGCCGCAGTAAAGTGGATATGTATTCGCTGGAGGCAGTGGATTTGTCTGATCTGCAAAGGCAGCCCTATACACCTAGTGCACAAGAGCAACAAAAACTAGCTTTTTTGAAGCAATTAGGCAAGCAGTAGTGTAACGGGCAGGAAAGTGCAGAACGCTATGGCTGGATAACTCATTGCGTAACTCGTTTCTCTGCCTGTAACTTGAACAGGGCTCAAGCGCATTAACAAAAAGCTCTCTCCTCCAAAAATCACATATCAGTTAAGTCAGTAATTGTCTTTTTCTCTCATCTGGCCTGCTTGAACTACTTGGGATTGTTCGCTAAGGTGTTTGTTTCTAATATGGTTAATGATGAGTTGTACTCTATTTAGGTGTTGTAATGAACCCATGTAACACCACCAAGCGATCTTTTGTTGCTATGATATAACAAATTAAGGGATGAAGATGATCACAATTAACAGGCTTAGTGTCACTTATATTGACGCGGTTGAGGCGATTCAGCTTGCCCCAGAGCAGCTTCGCTTTGCCGGTACACCGCAAGAGTTTTTGAGCGAACGCTGTGAAACCACACACCTGCATGTTATTTGCAATCAAGGGACAGTGGTTGGCTATTTTAAACTGGATCTGGCCTATGCCGACAAATACACCTATTGTCCCAGCTCAGCGCTCGGCTTACGCGCCTTTGTGATCGACAAGCAGTACCAGGGACAAGGGTTGGGAAGTGCGGCGATGAGGGCCCTACTAAGTTACCTGGCGCTTCACTATGCTCAATATCGTTGGCTATATTTGGGCGTTAACTGCGAGAATCCCGGTGCCTACGCGTGTTATAAAAAAGCCGGGCTGAAAGTGCGTCAAGAAAAATACTTAGGTGGCCCTGCGGGTCCGCAATACATTATGTACAGTGAAATCTCTCTTTCACTAACTTAAATCTGAGCTTCGTCTGGCAGGTGGGAGCAGGCTAAAACCACACACAGTGATGTCATGGCAAGTTCCTTAATCACTCTGTGAGTGCGATAAGAAGTTTTTGATTTAAGTGTCTATACTTACGTTTTGTCACCGGCTTAAAAGTCGCTTCAAGGACGTCTGATGTATGAGTACCAAATATGTGGTGATTGTATTTAGCGCGCTGATAGCGGTATTTTTGCTCCTCGCCGCTCAATTTTATTTTTCTGATCCGCATCGCCACAGTTTGAGCTCTGACCCTAGCAGCATGGAGCTTGTCAGTTATGAACCTCAATGGGTTGATGCGGCTATCCAGCCGTTGCCGCAAATAAAGCAATACGAAGTAGGCTGGGTGCAGCTTGGCAAAGCCTTGTTTAAAAGCCCGCTACTTTCGGCCGACAACACCACTTCTTGTGCATCCTGTCACGATTTATATAACGGCGGAGACGATGGTTTTCCCGTTTCGGTGGGCATAGATCAGCAACTGGGAAGTCGCAATGCGCCCAGTGTTATCAATGCGGTTTTTAATTTCAGGCAATTCTGGGACGGGCGCAGCGCGGATTTAACCAGTCAGCTGCCATTGCCTATCCACAGCCCGTTAGAGATGGCGAGTAACTGGCCTCAGGTGATAGGTAAGTTGAACCAGCAGCCTTACTTTGTAAGCAGCTTTAAAGCCTTGTCGGACGACGGTATCACAGCCGAGAACATTACTAAGGCCATAGTGGCCTTTCAAATGTCACTAGTCTCTGAAAATACCCCTATTGATGCCTATCTGCTTGGGGATAAACAAGCGTTAAGCGCACAACAACAACGCGGCTATCGCAAATTCGTTGAGTTTGGCTGCGTGACCTGTCATCAGGGGCGCAATATCGGGGGCAATATTTATCAGAAAATGGGCCGTCTGGAGAGTATGCCTGGTGAGCTTCTGAACGACTTTGGCAGATATCAGCTGACCCGCAATGAGCAGGACAAGTTTGTTTTCAAAGTACCGAGTTTACGTAATGTCGCCAGTACCGGCCCGTATTTTCATAATGGCTCGGTGGCGCAATTGTCGGATGCCATTCGGCTGATGGCAAGAGGGCAGCTGGGGCTTGAGATCAGCGATGAGGATGTTGCTGATCTGGAAGCCTTACTACATGCTTTTTCCGGCGAACTTCCGAGGTCATTGAAAGAGTGAAATATCTAATTGAAGTCACAGTACTTTTGCTGATCTGGTGGGCGGGCACTCAGGTCATTGAGCAATACCAGCAGCTGCAAGATACCCAGGCAAAAATGGCACTAAAAACGCGGCTCAACCGGGCAACGACTGAGCTATCGCTCGAGACGCTCTCTGCGATGGACAGCAACATTTATCATTTTGACCGGCATGCGCAAAAGCAACTGGAGTTTGAGAGTGTATATAATGAGCTGACGTCACAGCACTTACTGAGCGATGAAATGAGTCAGGCGGTTGCGCGGTTTCACGATGCCATAGATACCTATATGCAGCTGGCCTCAATGCTTAAGACCTCTTATCGTTATATCGCAAAACAGGAGCTTGAAAAAAGCACGTTTTCGACGCAGGCACAGGCCGTGGTGAGTCACAGCGCCGCGCTGGTGTCTAATTTGCAGGTGACCAATTCGCACACTGTTATTGAGCAGGTGCGAGAGCAGCTCGAGCACACCATGGCCTCGCTTGAGCAATTTGAACAGGAAGACCGTAGCTTCAGGGTGATGCGTTTGCATATCGCCTTTATTCTGGAAAACGCGCTAACGGCTTCTAACTTGCTGGTGCCTGTGCAAAATAGCACATTATCTACCGCTATTCTGAAAGACACCCAGCAGCTTGGTGAGCAAATCGATGTTGTTTACTGGCAGATGATACAGTCAATTTTTCTCTTTTTATTGCTGGTGTTTACCCTGGTTGTAATCGTGTTATTACGCCTGATGAGCGGCCTTAAAAAAGCCAATGCGCAGGCTAACCAGGCAGCCGAAACCAAGTCGTTGTTTTTATCCAATATGTCTCATGAGATCAGAACGCCGATGAACGGGATCATGGGTCTGACAGATATTCTGCTGGCGACGGAACTGACCTCAGTCCAAAGAAATTATCTGGAGAAAGTGCGCTTTTCGGCCAATGCACTGACGACCATCATTAACGATATTCTCGATTTTTCAAAAATAGAGTCTAAGAAGCTGCACATTGAGCAAACCCCCTTTCAGTTTGAAGAATTGCTGGATAACCTGAGATCCCTGATCACACCCATAGCCAACACCAAAGGGGTGAAGCTGATTTTTGATATCGACCCTCAGCTTGGCGAATGGTATGTCGGCGATCCGGTTCGTATTAATCAGATTATGCTGAACTTTGCGTCTAACGCCGCTAAATTTACCGAAGAAGGGGCAATTACACTCGGTGTTCACCGGCAACCTAAAGATGCCACCAGTGATTGGGTTGAGATTTCGGTCAGTGACACGGGCATAGGTATTGAGCAAGACAAAGTTGCGCAGCTGTTCGAGCGCTTTACTCAAGCCGAGTCTTCGACCACACGGCGCTATGGCGGCACCGGGCTGGGCTTGACCATTTGTAAATTGCTCGCAGAGCTGATGCAAGGGGAGATCACCGTCAGCAGCGAAGTTGGTGTTGGTTCAACATTCACGGTTCGTCTACCGATGGCAACGCTCAGCCAAGCGCCGGTGGCAAACGAAGCGGCAGATAAAGTTGTACTGGCAGGCTCGATACTGATCGTTGAAGATGACCCTATATACATGGAGGTCAGCGTCAATATTGCAACTTCGGTTGGGCTGACGGTCGCGCGTGCGCACAGTGGCGCCGAAGCCGAGGCGCGGTTGTCATCCGACACCTTTGATATGCTACTGCTTGACTGGGTGCTGCCAGACTGTGAAGCCAATGAGCTGTTAGAAAAACTTGAAGCCCTTGCGATATTGCCCGACAGGGTGGTGATTTACACCGCACACTCAGAGCAAAGTATAACGCCTACGGTTGATTATCCAATTCTCTACAAGCCTTTGTTAAAAAGAGATTTGATTGGTATTTTTATCAAAAATGGAGTAGGCGATAACGCGGCAACGCAAGAGCAGATGCCTGTAGTCAGCTCTGATAAACCACCAGAGACAGCTCAGACGCCCACATATCGGGTTTTACTGGTCGAAGACAATGATATTAACCGCATAGTGGCCACCAAACTGCTTGACCGGTTTAATTTGGAGATTGTGGTGGCAGAGAATGGCCAGCAAGCCGTCGATGCAATCAAAGCCTGCGATGGCGCGTTTGATCTGGTTTTAATGGACATTCAGATGCCGGTAATGGACGGCATGGAAGCCACTCGCATTGTGCGCCAAAGCTTTGATGAGTCACAGCTTAAGATCATCGCTTTAACGGCCAATGTGATGCAAAGTGAGGTCGAAAAATACCTGGCAATTGGTATGAACGATCACCTTGGTAAGCCATTTAAAACCGATGAACTGGATAGAATTCTGAATCGGTATTTGTTTGATATGCATTAAGAGCGGTCAGTATTTGGTATTTAGAAAGGTATCAAAAGTCATTCGGATGCAAAAAGTTAAATGACTATAAGCACATGATAGTTAGGTTTTTAAACCTCCTGCATGACGCGAACCACAGGTAAGTTAGAAAACCCTGCAAGTAACCTATTGCAGGGACTGGTTTCAGTAAGCGTCAAGCATGGTCATTCAAGCCCAAGTGTGAATGGGCGTATGAACTAGTGTTGATGGGCCTGTAGCACCTTAAGTGGGATAATTTCCAGTGCATTCTCGTGCGTAGCTTCGAGATTGACGGGCGGTGCAACGCCGGCTTCGTAAGCTTCTTTCCATCTTAGTGCGCACAGACACCATCCGTCCCCCGGCTTTAAACCCGGAAAACCGTATTCCGGGTAGGGGGTGCTTAAGTCATTGCCTCTTGATTTGGTAAAGGTTAAAAAGTCTTCAGTGACCGTCGCACAAATTACATGGGTGCCAACATCCATCTGATTAGTGTTACAAAAACCATCTCTTAAAAAGCCAGTTAACGGATCCGTGCAGCAAGACTGCAGCGCTCCACCTAGTACATTTTTAGCCATGTTTAACTTCCATTCTTGATACAGTTAGGGCTTTGTACGTATGTGCTTGCAGTGGGGTTTACTGTGGGTGAAGTGTTTACTGGGGAGCGCGAACCAGGAGACAGAACACAGAGGCTGGTCTTACTTCTGAACAACGTACTTTTGTTTTACGCCAATAAGTAGTGGGGCTGGTATTTTTTAACGCCTTTTCTACGTTACTATATCCATGATATAGACAAATTATGAGTGTATTAAAAGGAATGTATCAGAATGAAAGCCAATGAATTTTACAGCCTTTCAGAAGAGCTGGGGAGCAAGTATCTATTACCTCTGGGTTTCAGGTTTAATAATGGCGGGTGGTACTTCGCCGATGACAATTACATGTTGGCTTTTGAACTGGCCAATATTTCTCATTCCCAGAGCATTTTTCTAAAATATCTGACGGTAGTTTTCTATAACTATGTTAAGTGTGAGGATTTCCAGGCGATGCAGCCGATGCAGTATGCTGATCACTATGGTCCGGTGCAGATAAACCCTATGCAGCTTCCTGCGTATGAACAATGGCAGTATACAAACGCGCACAATAGTCGTGGGGAAACATCCGCCTATTTCCCCCTCTACTACGGTGGGCTGATTGGGGCCGAGCCGATAAGGCAAGGCTTTTTTGTTAAAAAACAGTGGGAAATGCCAAAGGGGTTACTTCCTGGCTGGATCACTGAACGCGGTGCCGATATCGTTACTGAAGACGAAGCCAGAGAGTTGCTGAAAAAGGCGATGATCAACACCGCAGAGTATGTTTTTAAATGGGCAGATACACTGACACCCCATGAAATCATTCGGCAGATCGAAGAAAACGGCGATGATTGGTTTGTCGAAAAGGAGTGGGTAAAAGCTTACAAAGCGCATCTGGCAGCACAAGTCTAAGTAAGGTAGATATGAAAGCAGGTACAATGGTGCCGCTCAGGTATTTTGTTCCTGCTTCCTTACCTATCTGTTAAGTGTTATGTAGCCTCACCCCTGCAACAACAAAAACACCCCAAACAAAGCAATCGCACCGCCGCAGAGCATGGCTCTGGTAACGGCCTCTTTGCGGATCAGGCTCAGCGTCATCACCATCAAGGGGGCGGTCGCGAAAATAGTTTGCGCAATGGCCGGATCGGTGTGGTTAACGGAGATAAGCTGTAACCACAGCCCGATAAAGGTGCCAAAAAACACCGCCACGAATAGCCAGCGTTTTCCTGACAGCTGTCTGAGCGTGAGTGCTTTGTTGAGGCTGTGTGATTTCAGGCAAGCGACCAGACAGGCAACAAAGAAAGTGCCCGACGCGAGGCGGATCAAGGCGGCCCACAAACTGCCGATGGATTCATTATTTAAAGCGCCCTTGGAGAGCACCATGCCAGCGGCCTGACAGGTTGCAGCACTCAGCGCAAATGCGATGCCTAAAAAATAATGCTTTGGATTGGGAATAGGCTGCGCTTTGCCAGGTTTTATCGCCAGCATCACGCCAAAAGTGGTCACTAGAATACCCAGCCAGGCAACCGGACCCAGATAGACGCCCAGGATCAGCATATTCAGCATACCCGCAATCGCAGGTGCCAGGCTTTCTACCACTAAAGTGCGCGCCGGGCCGATATTTCTGAGCGCAGCAAAGTAGGCGCTGTCGCCAATGGCAATACCGAGTACGCCACTGGCGATAAGCCAGGCCCAGCTCGATAACTGGGCGGGATAGGCGGTATCCTGAACAAGGAGCAGACATAGCACCATCAAGGCTGAAGCAATCACGCCCTTACTGACATTCAACTCGAACGGACTCAGGTGGTGGCTAAAGCGTTTGTACAGCAAAGTTGAAAACGCCCAAACAAACGCCGCACTGATGGCTGCCCCTTCGCCTATTCCAATCATCTTATTCTTCTTCTGCTGAGTTAAAAGCGGCTAGTATACATAAACCAATTGAAAGAGACAGGGATGCAGCCTTCGTTGAATAAAAATCGTGAAAGAGTGACGTCGTGATGAACTGCGTTTATTTTCGCGGTCTTATCTTATGCACGGCTGGCCGCTTGCATAGCGTTTGTAGGCTTTTTAGTGATTGCCTAAACATGCGGGTCAGTTGAGCTTATATTGAGCAAGCGCTGTGAGGTGTCTCACTGCGCTTGCAGATCATAAAGCCTCAGCCGGTAGCCTTAAACAGTAGGCTGCTCTGCTGACTAATCAGGCCTTGCCTTAGTAAACGGTGCTGTGATCCCGCTATACTCTGCGCTGCCAAGGCGTGCCAGTGGCGCGGCTTTGTCGGCGTGCACTTTAATCCGCTGCTTGTGGTCAAGCTCAACTACTTTATCGCTCAGGTATAAACTGACTATCTTCACAAACACCAGATTTTGCGGCGTGTCGCCTATCTCCTGTACTTCATACAGCTCACACCCATAGGCGATATCGCAGTGGGCAATCCGCGGCATGGTAAAGCCGTTAAAATCAGCCAGTGCGACGTTGTTTGCTGTGACCTCAGACTCGCCATGGGGCAAAGTTGCGGCTGTTTGCGTCACTAACTCAGCATCTTGCTCAGAGGCAATGTGGATCACACAGCGCTGTGTGGCTTTGATGTTTTTCACTGTGTCTTTGATTTCTCCGCCGGGCTTTTTTCCGGCTGAAAACATCAACAAAGGCGGGGCGCTGGATACCGCCGTAAAATAAGAAAAGGGGGCCAGATTATAGTTTTGCTCGCCCGACTCGGTTAACACCCAGGCAATGGGCCTGGGGATCACGGTTTGAGTCATCAGGTGATAAATCTGGATTGGCGAAAAATCGGCAAAGTTCAGTTCCATAAGGCAAATCAGGCAAAGTAAAGGGACAGATATGGTGCCACACTAACTATCAGCTGGAAAGATGCGTTACACTCACGCCATCCGTGTTTTGGTTTGTTTTGGATATGTATATAAATCGCCAACCCCTTAATACCCGTTTGCCTTTGGTGTATCACCCCAACTATTCATTTAGTTTTGACCCAAATCATCGCTTTGTGATGAGTAAATTCGCCAATTTATATCAGCAGGTGAAGGCACTGGGGTTAATTGGCGACAATCTATATCAGCCTCCACTGGGCTCACCTGAAGCACTGGAAACGGTGCACTGCGATACCTACCTGTGGGACTTATGGCGCAATCAGCTGGATGATAAAGCCATGCGCCGCATTGGTCTGCCCTGGTCAGAGCAACTGATGGCACGCACCTTTACCGCCCCGCTTGGCACACTTAAAACAGCCGAACTGGCGCTGCAAAATGGCATTGCCTGCCACCTTGCGGGGGGCACCCACCATGCGCATTATGACTTTGGTTCTGGCTATTGCATGGTGAACGACTTAGCGTTTACTTCCACAACCTTGATAGAGCAAGGTAAGGTAAACAATGTGCTCATCTTTGATTTGGATGTTCATCAGGGGGATGGCACGGCGGCCATGCTTAAACACAATCCCTACGTGTTTACCTGCTCCATCCATTGCGAAAAGAATTTTCCGTTTCGTAAACACCAAAGCGACCTGGATATGGGCCTGGCGAACAACCTCAAAGATGCCCAGTACCTGAGTATTGTTGAAGACACACTAAAAGGGCTGCTGAGTGATGTAAACCCGGATCTGGTACTGTACGATGCCGGTGTGGATATCTGGGAGCACGATGGCCTGGGCAAACTGGATATCAGTTGGCGCGGCCTGGAGCAGCGCGATGCCCTGGTGCTCAAAACCTGCCAGCAAGCCGGCATTCCAGTTGCCACTGTGATTGGCGGTGGCTACGACAAAGATCACCTGCGCCTGGCTCAGCGCCATGCCATTGTGGTAGAGCAGGCAGCATTGCTTTAAACTCATGTATACGTGATTAAGGTTCAATTGGATAAATAAATGGCCTGCACTTGTTAGTGAAGAATTATAAAAGGAGAAAAAATGAGATATTTACTTGGGCTTGTGATTTTGTTTGTCTTGGGGTGTGCACAGCCACCCAAAAGTGCCGCTACTTACGCTAATGCAAATGTTGGCGAGCCGGATGGCGACAAAGCTGTTCTTGTTCTATACAGGAAAACGGTTCCGCCGTTAATCTATTCAGTAACAGCCAAAGTTAATGGTAATGACTTTGCAACGCTTCCTAACGATGCATTTTCCTGGACTTTCTTAACGCCAGGGAAGAACCGTATCGATATAAGCTGGCCTCTGCTCGCTTTGACTCCAGGTAAGACGATTACGCTCGATGTATCACCCGGCAAGTACTATTTTGTTGAGTTCGGTGGAGATATTCATATGGCCGGTGTTGGGGCTGTTGCATATAATACTCACGATGTTTCTGTTATCAGCTATGAGGCTGGTCTTGCTGATGTGAGGGAATGTTGCCTGTATATGCCTAGTAAACTACCTCTTGGTTTGAATAACAAGCGAGCTGAATCACAGCAGAGTAATGAATAAATAACAGGCGATGTGTTAACTGCCGGGCAAAAAATTTCGAGCTGATTTTCAGCCGTATACGCATCGTTTTACAAATAAAAGGAATAATATGAAGTATATTTTGGCAATCATCTTGCTTGTGACTTCAATGCAAGGTGCTGCACAAACTGAAAACAGGCAGTCATCGCTAGTATGTATTCAGCTGATCCAAATAGTAGATTCTGCATTTTCACACAAAAGCCAAGGGAAAACCAAACAACAAATGCTAGCTCCCTTACCATCAAAAGAAGTATTAGCAGGTTATCCAAAGAATATGACTGCACAGCGGCTATTGGGTGAACAAATGCTCGAGGTGATTGCGGACATTTATTCTCATGAAGCGCTCCCTAAAGTGGCATATTCAGCTTACCGCGCAGAGAGTTGTCATCGCAGCACCACTGGTCAGCCTGTCGTTAAAGATTTTGCAAAGGTAATCGCTCAACTATCACAGTGTGGCAGTTTAGAAAAAGAGGCGCAGTACAAATGTGGGTTTGAACTTGCAAAGCCAGTGCTTTAATTGATACGCCACCCTTGTCATCCCGGGCGCTTGCGACCCGGGATCTGCTTAACGCCACTCGGCTCTCTAACCGGGCGGATTGAGGCCAGCGCGATAAGTGCAGGGTGTATCCATACCCCGCGGCTAGCGTTGATACAGCCCAGGACCCAACTCACTTCACCCAGCGCGCTGGCTATCCACCAGTTGTGCCAGTTCACTGCGGCTGTTTATCCCTACCTTGTCGTAAATTCGGTATAAATGATTAGACACGGTTGAAGGGGCCACATTCAGCTGTTTGGCAACCTCCTTAAAAGCCAGGCCTTTACACACCCATTCAACAATTTGGCGTTCGCGCGGGCTCAGGGTGTCGAGCGGACCGGGCAGTCTGAGCGTAACCATAAACAGCTCACCAAGCGCGCGAAACGAAACCGCCAGATTATTAATCTCCACGGTGGTTTGGTCTTTACCTATCGCAAAGGGCAGAGTCACCCCAGTGCGATTGGGAAAATACTCATTCAATAACGCGACAAAGCGCGGCTGCACCTGATGGAAACACCCGTTACTGTCGCAAATGGCAGACGTAGCCTGATCCTGGGTTTGTTGCAGCGCACTGCCAACGCGCAAGTGCAGAAAAAAGGCATGAGAGACTGCGTTGACCAGGTGGAATACCAGCCGCTCCTGCAACTGGCGCTCCTGCTCGGTAAACACCTGTTGGCGGTCGAAGCGATATAAACTGATCAGTGAATACAGACCATTGTCCTGGTCAAAATGACCCGCAGCCAGAATGCGTTCAATGCCATAGGGTTTAAACAATTTTTGATATAACTCAGACTGGTAAAAGGCATCATCGGCGATGACATCCTGCATATTGACTGGCTTACCGAGGTTGCTGATCACCGCTTCTTTTATCGGATTAATGGCTAATGTTTGTTGCAAGTGATGGGCATATTGCTCGTCTAAACCAAGATGACAAACATAGTGAAAGTGAATATCTGCACTGTTGCCGCTGCCCCAAAATGCGGCGTCAAAGTCGATGACTCTGGATAGTTGCTCGAGCGCCCAGACCCGGTAATTTTCCGGGGCAATGCGCGTGGCCTCTCGATATAAGGTGCTGATAAAGGCTTCTGAGTCTGAAGCCGCACGGTTTAAATGGGTTGTCATAATGTTATTTTGTCCGTGTTGTTATTCTTTGTTGCGCACGGGCTGTGAGCGGGTAGAGGTCAGATTATCAGACGCGTTTAGGTTAAATCTACTATTGGCCAACGTCGCCCGGCTGTTCCTGATTTTAGATAATAAGTGCAACAGTCATGAATTTGCAGGGGCCAATATGAAACCCAATTATCAGCTTTGATGTGTTTTGATTTGCCCAATGCGGATTATGTGTCACCGCTGGGGTTGCGCTGAGGACTTGATATCGTGGCCAGATATGGCCAAATGGATAACCAGGCCATGCAGAGATGGCCTGGTTGGTCAGCTTGTTTATGTTGCCAGCTTATTTGACGGTAAAGGTTCGGCTTTTGCCTGAGTAACTCTTTATGTTTCCACCCCAGCCGCTTTTCCAGTGGCCATTGTGTTTTATGCGATAGGTACCGGCGGGCATATCTGCATCTATGGTCCATTCCAGCTGTGCGAACGAGCAGGCCATGCAATCCGCTGCGGTATCGCGAGCCCAGGTAAATTTGGTGCTCAGATCATTATCGGTTAAGACGGTAGACCAGCCACCATTTTCATAGCGCTGTACTTCCATAAAGCTCGACATGGTTTTAAAGTTATTCTGAGGGTGGCCGGAGCGAAACTTCACCTTAACCGTATTACCACGCACGTAACTGCTGTTGGCATCATTCCAGGTTTGCCCGAAAGACTCCCACAGGCGTTTATCATCGTAAACCACCCCAATGGCATACACTTTTTGTTTGTTTGACCAATCCAGCGGGCTGGGACCACCCGCGACAGGTTGATTGTTTACCATAGCGCTGGCGAGCCCGGCAAAAATCTGACGGTAAGCCGCCAGGCTGTATTGGCCAAACAAAGTATGTGCGCCCTCGTAATACTGGATCTGATATTCTTCTTTGGTGGTGATATAGCCACCATAAGCATTGGCGAGTCCGGCAAATACCACAGTCGTGATGCCGCGAGGTGCAAGGGCTGCCTGCAAGTCATTGCGCAGGCGGCGTGCGGCCATGGTGGTCATTTCTCCCGGAGTACCCACAAGCGCCATATTGCCAATCTGGAAGAGCTGAAACGGCAGTGTGTCGGTATAGAGGTCTGCGCTGCTGCCCAGCTGAGTCGGCAAAAAGGTAGGTTTGGGATACTGACATACCTCATGTGTTTTGCTGCCCAGTACATTTTTATCGAACCCGAGCAGGCCACCAAAATCGTTAATGAACTTAAACGCCCCGCCTACTGCGCCGATCACTGTGGTGCGATCCCAGCTTGACCCTTCGTTGTCCTGGGTCATGCCTTCAAATACACCCGACTGACCAGACGGCCCGTCATAGGTGGCACCCGCGGTCATCGAAAAACCAATCGCGCCTTCACACAAAGACTGCGAACCGTTGCCGGTGTAGTGCCCCGAGATGCTCAGCCCGGGCAATTTAACGTACTGAAAGCGTACGTCTAAAGCACCACTGAGCGTGTCTGTTGCGTTGTTATACAGGCTCAGTGCTTTGTTATATTGCTTATTTGCCGATAGCGCGACATTGGCTTCATTGTTACCGGCACAGCCGTTTTCAGGGCCGCACACATTGGGCGAAACATCGCCTTCTTCACTGTTGGCAAAGGCAGCAACAAATTGACCCGACAGCGGCCAGTTAGCGCCTTTTTGCTTTTCAAACAATTGTGCTGCAACACCTTTGTTGTCGCCCGTAATAAGCCGCTGGCTTTGATTGCTCGAGACATTGTGCACACCAAACCAGTTGATCATGCCAATCTCCTGGCCATTGCTTCGTACCAGTTTTAACAGCGTCATGGTTTCGTTGACATTGGTTGCGTAGTCTCCCGCATCCGGGTTCTGGTTATAGGCGGTGGGGTTGCGGTTAACCGCCGTATTCGATAACTGGCCCTGATTAATATGAATGCTGCCAGCATCGCGGCTTAAAAAGGCATTACGGATAGACAGGTAGATACCGTTGACTATGGTGTTGTAATTGTCTTCATCATAGCCAAGGGCACTCATGTTCAGCATTATGTTGTGATCATAACCGCCTGGCCCTACGTGGACATGGGTTGCACTGAGCATCACATTATTCTGATTGAAAAAAGGTGCCAGTAAAGGATCGCTGGCCACCTTTTTGAGCACACCCTGATGCACCCCTTGCGTGATGCTTTGTAGGTCGGCACTGACAAAGGAGATAAATTGACTGGTGCCCGGTTTGCCAATCACAAACGCACGCGACCACAATCGTGTATGTATGCCTTTTGTGGTTTGTCCAACGTCACCATATCCCACCATGCCACGGTCGGCGGCAGGTCCGGTAATATCGTAGATCCCAGAGCCAATGAGCCAGTCATTGTTTGCATTGCTTCCCAGGCTAATAAGTATTAGCGCTAAGCCACTGAATTTAATCAGCCATGTTTTATATCTTGCGTGTAAAGTAGCCATACCAATCCCTCAGCCAGGCCCAAAAGCCCAGCTGTTTGCTATTTTTGTTAAGGATGTTCCCCATGTAAAAATGGGCGTATTGATACTCGCGAGATCAAGAGATATTAAAACCTCTTTGATAATTTAACGAAATAGTAATATTGACCTAACAACTCGATTGGTTTCTTGCTTTGAGCTGTGTTTGAACGGTTTGGCAACTAAAATGAAGATGGTGTTTGGTTTTCTGGGGCTGTCGGTAAAAAGGGTGGGAGTTTTTAGTGACGGCTGTTGATAAGCCACGGGTTCCGGATGGAGGTTTCAATGAACATAGATGAGCATAAAATTGATGACGCGGCGCTGGCGATACTGTCTTTGACACTGAACGAAGATGGCCGTGCCTGGAAGCAAATTGACTGGGTAGTGATGAGCAGGCTTTACGAAAAAGGCTTAATCCACGACCCCAGGGGAAAGCAAAAATCGGTTCAGTTTACAGAGCAAGGCGTGAAGCTTTCACGGCAATTGCTTGAACAGCTTTTTGCTGCAAAGGAATAGCTTTGCTAATGGGGTTGCGTCCCAGCTCTGAGGTCCGGGAGCCTAACTGCACATGCAAGCCTCAGAGTTGGCTGCAACCTCGTTAAGGCCATTTTCAGCCAGACTGTGCAATGATTAAAGCGTTTTGAGCCTATTATTCATGCGAGAAACTTATGTTTAGCGCTGAATAATGACCGTCATTGTCGAGGTATTGGAATCGTATTATGAGCCTATCTAAACAAGTTGTAACAGAGCATCTTAAGCGGTCTTTTTCACTGGTATTTGCGTTAATTTTTTATTACTTGCACTCGCTATCGTTGTGTCTTTGATCAGTAATATCTATGCCTCCTTCCTGGCAGGTGAAGAAGTGATGCAGATTTTCCTTAACTCAATCAATACCGGCATTATTGGTTTGGCAGTGTTTGAGCTGGCAACCATAATCAATGCTGAATACGCAGAAGTGCGCGAAACCAGCTCTGAAGAAGTGTCGGGCATTCAGCGTGCACTACCAAAGTTTGTTGGTATGGTTTGTGTAGCGCTTTCGCTGGAAGGGTTGATCATGGTGATTAAATACAGTCAGCTTGAGCTGGCAGGCAATTTATATTACCCGGTGGCAATTATTACCAGTACCGCCATGTTATTGGCTGCCCTGGGTTTGTTTATCTATCTCACCAAAAAGTCGTCCTAGTTGGGTACTTTGAAATTGCGCCTTCAGCAATTTGTCACTAGCGGATGGGCTTTATAACGCGGCCCATCGGCTAATTACTGTCGTTCATTTATCGCTCAGCTATCGCTGGACTAGGCTGAACCAGTTCCCTGAGTTGTCTACACCCATTGCTTCAATGCCGTATAGCTGCTCTGTGGGCGGTTGCATAAATTCCACACCTTTGGCGACAAGTGCGTCGTACGTTTGCTGGCAATTTTCCGTTTCGAACACGCCCGCGCCAAATGCGCCTTCTTTGACCAGGCTGCGGATTTTATCCGCTGCGTCTTTGCTGAACATGGGGCCCTCTTTTGGCTCGGCCAGTACCAGCTGAAGCTGAGAGTTCGATTTCGGATAAACCGTCAGCCATCGAAAACCGCCTTCTACTTTCATGTCATCACCAACTTCGAATCCGAGCTTATTTTTATAAAAATCAAGTGCTTCATCCTGGTTAAGGACATAGATTGTTGCATGTGCTATGGATGTGATCATGGTTATATTCCCTATTGTAAGTTCAACTTTATTGTATAGATAAAATCCTGCTAAGGTTTCTCCAATATTGCGCTATTTGCCCAAAAAGTGAAAAGCGTAGCAGGCAGGAATGGCCCGCGCGGGAAAGCAAAATGGCTCAGCCGACAAAGCCCACAGCTTGCGTCGATACAAAGTTGGCGCCATACCCGTTTGTTTTAAAAACAACGAAGAAAAGCTTCCCAGACTGGTGTAGCCCACATGCTCGCACACCTCTGAAATACTATAATTCTCTGTGATCAGCATTTTCTTAGCCTGCTCAACTCTGAGCCGGATCAAAAACTCGTTGGGCGTTTCACCGTAAGTATGCTTGAAAACACGTAAAAAATGGTAGGGCGAGAGATATGCCTGCTGTGCCATATCAGCCAGGCTAAGTGGCGTTTGAAAATTGTCAGTAATGTAATCCCTGCCAGCTTTCAGCCTGGTTAATTTGTAGCTTGTAGCCATAACAATTGACTTGCTGTCCGTTTTAATAATGCAGCGAGATTAGCCTGAGCCAAAAGCTGACTGCGCTCTTAAAAGCGCTCTATGCTAATCACAACTTGCGATAAGAATAATAAACTAGCACCGCTAAAACTCTTGCTCAAGCGCAAAATAGCCGAGTTGCGTTTCCAGTTTACGCGAAATAGGCGGTGCAACCAGATGTTGTTTAGATGCAAACGAACCGAACCTGATCTGCGCCTGTGAGTGGCGCTGAGAACACACTGACAGAGCCATTTTTTACTAGCATACATACTTGCACACACGTACCAATATTGAGACATTAATATTGAGGTATTAGTGCCTATCAGTCAGACAAGGAATAACACCATTGGAATTTTGTTTTCTCGCCGAACGACCCGAACTCAAGCCGCTGGTCGCAAAATGGTATTTTGAACAGTGGGGCGCTATCGTGCCCGATGCCTCTTTGTCTTCGTTTGAAGATAAGCTCACAGAGTATCTGCAAACGGATGCTATCCCTTTAATCGTGCTGTTGATGCAAGATAACAGGCCCATTGGCGCGGCTCAGCTGCGTTTTCATGAAATGACCATCTATCCGGATAAAACCCACTGGCTGGGTGGGGTTTATGTTGCTCCCCATGCAAGAGGCAACAAAGTTGCATCGGTACTGGTACAAAAAATTGAGCAGCTGGCGCTTTCTTTTGGTGTCCGGGAATTACACTTGCAAACCGAGCAGCAAGATGGTGGTTTGTACGCTCGCCTGGGCTGGCAGGCTCAGGAGCGAGTGAATTATCGCGGTGTAAATGTGGTTGTGATGTGCAAGCGTTTACCACATTCGTAAAGATTTGGGGGGAACATGATCACAGGATTGAACCATATCACTATAGCAGTCAGTGATTTACAGCAATCTATAAATTTTTATATGGATGTATTGGGCTTTACCGGTCACGTTAAATGGGAGACGGGTGCGTACTTATCAGTCGGTGAGTTGTGGTTTTGTCTGTCGTGCGATACCCCAAGTGCCAAAACGGACTATACGCACATTGCTTTTACAGTATCAGACGCTGACTTTCCCGGCTATTGCCAGAAGGTGCTGGCTGGCGGCACAAAACAGTGGAAACAAAATTCCAGTGAAGGTCACTCTTTATATATTCTGGACCCGGATGGCCACAAACTAGAGTTACATGCAGGTAATCTGACCAGCCGTTTGGACGCGCTTAAAATTAAGCCTTATAAACAGCTGGAATGGCTTTAATTGACTGCCTGAAAGCCCATTGACAGTGTGACCTTATAACACATCGGGTTTTTATCCGCTTTTATCGCGTATCAAGTGACATCTGTGGCGCACTGCATAACTATGTGGCTCTTATTAAAATGATAACAATAGGAGGCTGTCCATGCCTTTTGGACTCAAACGTACTTTGCAATGTTCCTTACTGGCGTTTGCAACACTACCCGTATTGGCGCAGGCAAGTGCCGGGCTACAGGCTGAAGATATCTTTGAGCTGGAGTATGCAAGCGATCCACAAATATCGCCCAATGGTGAGCAAGTGGTGTACGTGCGTAACAGCAACGATGTAATGAAAGACGCCAAAAGACAAAATCTGTGGCTGGTGGATGCCAAAACCGGCGTACAGTCTCCGTTGTTCTCAGACGAAAACCGTTATCATCAGCCTCGCTGGTCGCCTGATGGCAGTAAAATTGCTTTTCTGAGCGATGTGTCTGGCAGCACTCAGGTGCACGTGCATTACATTGCGCAAAATCGCACAGCATTGTTGACTCAGTTACAGTCTGGGATAAGTGACCTGACCTGGTCGCCAGATGGTAAATGGCTGGCATTTAGCCAGAAAGTAGAAGAAAAGCCGGCAGTGATTGCCAAAATGCCTGCTAAGCCCAAAGGCGCGCAGTGGTCAGAGTCGGCCATAGTAATTGATAAAGCTTATTATCAGGCGGACGGGCGCGGTTTGGTTAAGCCCGGGTATAGACAAATTTTTGTGTTGCCAAGTGAAGGCGGCACGCCTCGTCAGCTGACTTCAGGTAATTATCACCACAGTGGCAAACTGGCCTGGCGCAGCGATTCAAAGGGTATCGTGTTCTCGGCTAATCGCATTGCAGACTGGGAATATAAACGTTTAGAAGGCGATCTGTTTGAAGTAGGCTTTAACGGCAAGATCACACAGTTGACCAATGCACCGGGTCGTGAGCACTCTCCGAGTTTTTCGGAAAATGGCAAGCAGCTGGCGTTTTTGAGCTCATCAGGCGAGCTGAACCCGTACCGCAATCACAAACTGAACATTATGAACTGGCAAAGCAAGCAATCTCGCATGATTGCGAAAGACTTTGACCGTTCAATCCAAAACCCAAGCTGGATAGGCAGCGCTAAGCTTGCCATCGCCTATGACGACCATGGTATGCGCAAGCTGGCCACCATTACCACTAAAGGCAAAATTAAAGATCTCACCGACACGCTGTCGGGCACCACGCTGGGCAGGCCTTATCTGAGCGGTCAGTTCAGCGCCAACTTTGATGGTGAAATCGCCTTTACCAAAGGTTCAAGCTCGCGCCCTGCGGATGTGGCAGTGACAACCAGTAAAGGCAAAGTGAAGCCGCTGACAGCCCTGAATGAGGACTTACTGGCGCACAAATCACTGGGTAAAGTGCACGAGATCACTTACAAATCATCGTTCGATGGTGAGCCAATCCAGGGCTGGTACGTTACGCCGCCGGACTTTGATCCGAGCAAGAAGTACCCGCTGCTGATGGAGATCCACGGTGGTCCACACCTGGCTTATGGCCCACATTTCTCGGCTGAGTTACAACGCTACGCAGCACAGGGCTATGTGGTGTTTTACGACAACCATCGTGGTAGTAGCTCATATGGTGAGCGCTTTGCCATGTTGCTGAAATACAAGTACAGCTCAAAAGAAGACTTTGCCGATCACAACTCGGGTGTAGACGCCATGATTGCCAAAGGCTTTATTGATCAGGATAACCTGTTTATCGCGGGTGGCTCTGCGGGCGGTATCGCGACTGCCTATGCCATTGGCCTGACCGATCGCTTTAATGCTGCTGTGGTGGTTAAGCCGGTGATCAACTGGTTAAGTAAAGTACTGACGGCCGACAGTGGCCTGGTGCAGATCCCCACTCAGTTCCCAGGTATGCCGTGGGAGCATGTTGATCATTACTGGGAGCGCTCGCCGCTGTCTCTGGTAGGCAATGTCACTACGCCGACTATGCTGATGACGGGCGAAGAAGACTTGCGTACCCCAATGGCTGAAACCGAGCAGTTTTATCAGGCACTAAAACACCGTAAGATTGACTCTGTGCTGGTGAAAATCCCGGGTGCACCCCATGGTATTGCCGGGCGTCCTTCGCGGATGATCAGTAAAATAGAGCACACGCTCGCGTGGTTCGAAAAATATAAAAAATAACGGAAAAGCCGCGCAATGCGGCTTTTTTAATGTCTGTTAGCAAAAGGCAAAATAACCCTTCGGTGCGCCTTTATTTTGCCCAACAATCCCGCGATGAGCTGAAAAAGCCTGAGCAGTGAGAAAAAATGAACGTTTTCCTGAATCGGGTATCTTAACTGCCTAATAACTAATAATTAGAAGGAATTACAAATGAGGCTTATTCAGTACTTTGGCTTACCTTTGGCGCTGCTATCTTGTATTAGCAGTGCTAATGAGGGTCTTAACAAGCAGGAAGTTGTCAGCTCTTTAGTGAATGAAATTGAAAACAGTTATGTTGAAACAGACAAAATTCCCGGCCTGACAAAGAGTTTACGTCAACTCAAAGATAACCCAGCCTTTCACGGCGCTGTTACTCAGGATGAATTTGCCGCTTTGTTGTCCACAGAGCTGAAAAAAACCGACCCGCATTTTAGTGTGCAGTGGCGCGATCCGAGTGGTGGTGTGGCACAGAAAAAAAATGAATCCTGGTTCGCTAAACTGGCGCGCAATAACTCAGGCTTTAATAAGGTTGAGATCTTGCCCGGCAACGTCGGATATATTGACTTCTGGGGCTTTGATAATGTTACGGATGACTCAAAAAGTACCGTGGCAGGGGTGATGAAGTTTGTGGCCAATGCGGATGCCTTGCTCATTGATCTGAGAAAAAATGGTGGTGGCAGTGGGGAAATGGTGCAGCTGATCAGCAGCTATTTTTTAAAGCCCGAAACGCATTTAAATAGCATCTACTGGCGCACCACCAACACCACCCGCGAGTTTTATACTATAAAAGAGGTAGCTGCGAAGGCGAATTTGACCATTCCCTTGTATGTGCTCACGAGCAAAGGAACCTTCTCGGCAGCTGAAGAGTTTGCCTACAACCTGAAGCATCTGAGCAGAGCCACTTTGGTGGGGGTGGTTACCAAAGGGGGCGCAAACCCCTGGCAATACTACGAGCTGGGTAACGGTTTTCGGGCCGGCATTCCTATTGCCAAGGCTATCAATCCTGTAACCAAAAGCAACTGGGAAGGCGTTGGCGTGAAGCCAGACATTGTTACGACCAGTGAGGCGGCTTTCAATGCGGCTTATAAACTGGCGCTCAAAGACGTCGCTAAGGTCGCTGATAACGAATATCAGCTGGCCCAGATTAAGGACAAAATCGATACTCTGTAACTTTTTGTTCCCGCAAGTGCCTCCCTGTTCGTCACGCATGGCAAAAAGGGAGCACATGCGGCAAATCTTGCTGGCGTTGAAGTTTGTCGAGGCTTGCTATAACGTCCAGCATCAGCAAAGGAATCAGGTTTTGAACCGGGTACAAAAAGTGGTATTGGACGTTTCAAAGCCGCATAATACGGCTTTTTAACAATGTAGTTCAGGAGTTTTTATGAAGTTTTTAAAAGGATTTTGTCTGACAGCTGCCTGCTGGCTGAGTACAGCTGCGGCCGATATTCAACCTGCCAGTGTTTACGATAAAGCCCGTGACAGGGCCATTCCGGTTGAGATCACTTATCCCAAATCTCACGCACAATGCAGTGACAAAGCCCCTTGTCCGGTGGCGTTTTTTGGCGCGGGCTACGGTATATCGCATACCGCTTACACCTTTTTAGCTAAAGTGCTGAATCAACATGGATATATGGTGGTCGCAATTGGACATGAGTTGCCGGGTGATCCGCCGCTGTCTGTCTCTGGTAATTTGTTTGAAACGCGCAGCGAGAACTGGCAGCGGGGTGCAAAAACACTGGCGTTTTTACAGGGGGAATTACAACGCAGCATAACAGGGTACGATTTTAATCATTTAACTTTGGTTGGCCACTCTAATGGGGGTGATATTTCTGCCTGGCTGGGTAATGAAGGCAAGCCCTATGTAAAACAGATCATTACCTTAGACCACCGCCGTGTACCACTGCCAAAAACCAAGGGTATCAAGGTGCTGTCGATCCGTGCCAGCGACTTTGCGGCAGACCCGGGCGTGTTACCCAGCGAGGCAGAGCAAGCCGAATTTGGTAGCTGTGTGGTGACCATTCCCAGGGCGCGCCATGATGATATTGCCGACTTTGGTCCTGGCTGGCTGAAGGATAAGATCACGCAACTGGTGAGCCTGCATCTTGCTGGAAAACCATGTGCTGTATTGAAGAGCGCGTGAACCCGGGAGTAACCTGAGCAGTAAAGTGCCTCTGAGGGTCAGAGGCACCGGCAAGTTAGGATAATTGGCAGATCAACATCACCTGATTGTTGAACCTGCTGAGAACTGGGTAGTAGCCATTGGCTTTGCCCCAGATTGCGGCGCGCTCGGTTATGGCACCAACGTGCAGGGCATAGTCAATAGGCTCTGAAATAAGGATCGGTGGTCTCG
Organism: Pseudoalteromonas sp. DL2-H2.2; assembly: GCF_021532535.1. NCBI lineage: Bacteria > Pseudomonadati > Pseudomonadota > Gammaproteobacteria > Alteromonadales > Pseudoalteromonadaceae > Pseudoalteromonas > Pseudoalteromonas sp. DL2-H2.2. The sequence continues at coordinate 64,290 of NZ_JAKGBD010000014.1, forward strand.
CGCCCATGCAGCGGCTTTTATCTCCGTATAAGGCTTGATGTTTGTATTGGGCCAAGTCCATAGCTGCGAGCGATTTGAAGGGGAGCATCCATAATGCGCCCAGTAGCAGTGCTGACTTTAGTTTCATAAAAGTATCCTTCTAATTTTTGGTTAATAGATGGTTTCTTTTATGTTATCAGTTTTGTTCATTTAATAAATACATAATGTGGTGTTTTTAATACTATTGTCTTGGGCGGCGGCGGTTTATCCCCGCTACAGATGTGGTATGCAGCTTTAAAGTGCAGAGATAATCACTTTACCCCTGCTCAATCTCTGTTAAAAACTGACTCAGTATCGCTTTACTCTCGGCCAGCCGCGCCGTTTGTTCATCAACCGCTTTTATTTCGCGATGCAACAGGGTTCGAAGCTCGTCGCAGGGCTCAAAAATGGGTCTGTCACCACGAATACAGGGCAGGAACTGTAAAATGGTACTGAGCGTCATGCCCGCACCACTTAAGAACTGGATACGTGTCAGTGTTTGTATGTCCTTTGAGTTGTAGTCACGATAGCCTGAATGGGTGCGGCTAGGGTGCAGCAAGCCCTGCTCTTCGTAGTAGCGCAGCATACGTATGCTAATCCCTGTTTGTTTCGATAATTCACCAATTTTCATTTTGCTCCCTTGACTCTCACAGTACTGTCAGGGTTTATAGTACTGGCTTCCATCAATGCATTCAAACCGGGAGTTAATTGTATGAATGAACACACCTTTACACCGCAAACTGTACTTAATGGCCAGTTAATTCAAGAGCCACAGATGAGCCCCCTAGCCTTTGCCGGCTTTGCACATTTTACTGCCATGCAGGTACGAGATGGCAGGGTAAAAGGTATGGACTTGCATCTGGACAGGTTACGTAACGCGTCGGTGGCGCTGTTTGGACAGGCGCGGCCTGATGCTGACATTCTGGCTTCAGTGCGCGCTGCCATGGCAGCATCGGACAAAGACGCCTCTTTGACCGTAACTGTGTACTCTGCCCATGGAGAGTTCACCTCTGCCAGCATGAATGGTCAACCTGAGATAATGGTACGCACTGGCGCGCCTGCAAACGGACCAACCGGACCGCTTACGCTGCTGGCTACGGAATATAGTCGGCCATTGCCAGACATTAAGCATGTCGGCGAAATCAGCAAAACTTACTATCTCCACAGGGCGGTAGAGCAGGGCTATGATGATTCGGTATTCCTAGATAGTACCGGTTGTTTGAGTGAGGGAACCATCTGGAACCTGGCCTTTTGGGATGGCGAAGCGGTAATTTGGCCACAGGCTCCTAAACTACAAGGCACTATGATGAGTGTGCTACAGCGGCAGCTAAGGTTACTTAATATCGAGCAGCGTACCGAGCCGGTCACCTTGAGCCGTGTGCCATCGCTGCGCGGGGCTGTGGTGATGAACTCCTGGACGCCAGGTGTGGCGGTAGCAGAAATTTCCGGGCACAGCCTGAGAGAGTCTGAGTCTTTGCGCACGCTGCTTCATCAGGCCTATGAAGCAGAACCTGTGCAGGCTATCTAGTACGTTGAGCCCCGGTAAGTCTGCCGGGGCTCAACGTGATGTGTTTATTCGTCGCTCAACTCATTAAGCTGCTGCTCCACGCGCGCAAGCAAAGGTCCAAACCTTTTCTCGGCGGCGCGTTTATTCCAAAAGTAGATCCCCACCATACCGAGCAGCACAATCAGGTAATACAATTGCATGTGCGTATCGAGTTGAATCACCCCGTTATCATCCATGTTGGCGCCCAGCGTGATCAGCATAACACTGACAAAGACCGGTGCTATGTACCACCAGACAATGTTCTCCAGTAGTTGTTTTTGCTGAGCAAGCCTCTGCTGCTCCTGGTGTAAATACGCACGGATACTGTCATCTTTGCAGGGGGTCAGACGTCGGGCTTTGAGCAGTTTATACGGAATATACAAGCTGCTGAGCGTTGCCAGCACACAGCCCAAAGACTGCATCCAGTTAACACTGATAGTCAGGCCATACAGCCAGACGGGGATAAGCAGCAATGAAATGGAGATCTCCATAAAATCGCGCACCTTAATGTCGCGCTGATATTTTTTTGTTTTGGCTTTCAGTTCGTCGACCTGTAGTGTCAGTTCTGCCTCTGAGCTGCTCGATTGAATTTGTTGCTCGAAATTTTGCTTTAGATCATCCAGTTTCATGACTCATCTCCTACAAAGTTTTGCTCAAACTCACGCTTAATGCGTTTGATCCGCGAACGCACTGCGTTATCGCTTATTCCCAGGACCTCTGCAATATCCTCCGATTTAAGCCCATCCAGGTACATGATGAGGACGCCCACATCAATATCGCCCAGCCGATCCATAAACTGCGTCAGAATATCGGCCTGGCAGCCTGTATGCTCAGCTTCAGATTGCTGCGCAACGTGATTTGATATGCTGTGGTGGAGGTCGTTGCGCTTGACCCTGTTTCTAACAAATGAATTGGCGGTGTTGAGCGCCACTTTATACACCCAGGTGCCGATTGATGCGCGCCCGGAGAAGCTTTCATAGCTGCGCCACAATTGCAGTAGGATCTCCTGGTACATATCATCGCGCTCGCCCGGACCGCCATAGCGTGAAGCGATGTACCGTATTCGCCCGTCGTTCTCAGCGAGCATTTGTTCGAATGAAGGTTGCGTATCCACTTTGTCCCTGCTTTTTGTTGTTGATGTTATTTGGTTAGTCGTGCCCAGGACCTGAATGTGTCATGCCTGTCAAAAAAAGTGCAGCGAATTTAAAAGCGGGAGAGGTATGCCATAACTTTACAGGTGGTTATGGCTTGTGTCCCCGGTTGAACAACCGGGGATGAGTGTAACGAGCGTGCTATAGTTTGCCTTCAGCCAGACCAATGATAAAGCCATAGCTCAGTGCAATATCGTTGATGCGCTTAAAGCGGCCCGATGCGCCACCGTGACCGGCTTCCATATCGGTTTTTAACAGCAAGGTGTTGTTGTCTGTTTTATACTCGCGCAGTTTGGCCACCCACTTGGCAGGCTCAAAGTATTGTACCTGAGAGTCATGCAGACCTGTGGTGACCAGCATGTTGGGGTAGTTTTGCGCGCTCACTTGATCGTACGGAGAGTATGAACGCATATAGTCAAAATAGACCTTCTCATTCGGGTTGCCCCACTCGTCGTATTCGTTGGTGGTCAGTGGTAATGAATCGTCCAGCATAGTGTTGATCACATCCACAAAAGGTACTGCAGAGTGGACACCGTGATACAGCTCAGGCGCTTGGTTGATCACCGCGCCCATCAACAGGCCTCCTGCGCTGCCGCCTCGGGCATAAAGACGTTCAGAGTCGCCATAACCCGACTTAACCAGTGCCTTGGTGACATCAATAAAATCATTAAAAGTGTTCTTTTTATTCAGCTTTTTACCGTCTTCATACCAAGGTCTGCCCAGTGTCTGCGAGCCGCGAATATGTGCAATGGCATACACAAAGCCACGGTCCAGCAAGCTCAGCGTGCTGACACGGAAGTTAGGGTCAAAGGTTACGCCATATGAGCCGTAGCCATATTGCAATAACGGGTTAGTACCGTCTTTTTTGAACATTGATTTTTTATAGACCAGTGTCACGGGGACCTTGACCCCATCTCTGGCTTCAATAAACAGGCGCTCAGAGGCATAGTCATCGGCATTAAAGTCGCCCAAAACCTTGGTTTGTTTACGCTGTGTTTTTTCCAGCGTATTGAGGTCAATATCATAAATGGTATTGGGCGTGGTCATGCTCTGATAGCTAACCCGAACAAACTGGCTATCCAGCTCGTAGTTACCTGTCATCGAGGCCATATAGGCAGGATCATTAAAGGTCAGTGTTTGGCGTTTTTGGGTTTTCAGGTTTAACACATTCAGTGTGCCTATGCCTTCAACGCGAGACTGATACACCAGGTGATCATTAAACAGCTCTACTTCTTCGAGCTTAGCGTCTGGGTTATGTGCAATGATGGTTTTCCACTTACCTTTGTCCGCTACGTCATTCTTGTGGGCTTTCATAAGCTTAAAGTTGACGGCGTTGTCGTTGGTGTAAATGAAATAGAAATCGCCCTGTTTAAGCAGGCCGTACTCGTGGCCTTTGGTGCGTGGCAGCAGACGTTGCGGTTTGGCTTTAGGGTTATTGGCATCCAGGATAGAGAGTCCTTTTGACTCAGTCGCATGGTGAACAATGTAGACCTCACTGCCGTCTTTGCTTTTGGTCAGGTAAGTGTAGTAAGTATTATCTTTTTCTTCGTAAACCAGTTCATCTTTTGACTGGTCCTCACCTAATACATGGCGAAAGACCTGAAAACCGAGCAAAGTGACCGGGTCTTTTTTGATATAGTAAATGCTGCGATTGTCATTGCCCCATTCAATGCTTTGTGCTGCGCCTTCGAGCTTGTCTGTGTAGATTTCACCGGTTTCCAGGTTTTTCACGCTGATTGTGTAGATACGGCGGCTGAGGGTATCTTCCGCAAACGCCATGAGTTTACCATCCGGACTCACACTCAGTGCGCCCAGGCCATAATATGACTGACCTTCGGCGCGCTCATTGGCGTTAAAAATCTCTGTGGCATCACTGCCATCGGCGTGTTGGCTGCGATAGTAAGCACGGTATTCCTGGCTGCCCTTCACTTCACTGAAGTAATAATAATCACCGCGTTTTAACGGTACGCTGCGATCGTCTTTGGCGATTTTATTTTTTATTTCTTCAAACAGCGTTGTGCGCAGCGTATCAATCGGCGCCAGCTTTGCATCGGCGTAACGGTTTTCCTGCTCCAGGTGAGACAGCACCTCAGTTGAACTGCGCGTGTCATCCCGCAGCCAGTGATAATTGTCGACCAGTTTGTAACCGTGGATCTCGGTTACATGAGGTATTTTTTTTGCAACGGGTGGCTGAACCTGTTGTTGGCTAGCCTGAGTGTCTGTGTTTTGTGTAGGTGTCGTCTGGCTGCATGCGCTGGCCAGTAAAACAGCTCCGGCAAGAGCGCTTAGTTTTATTGTTCTCATGTCTGTCCTTTGTGACATTCGGGTGTGACCCGTTTATTAGTGAAGCGAGCTAGGCCCAAAATGTGTTTAACTTAATTGTTGTGGGATTGTAATCACATTCGAAACAAAAGTACAAAAAGGCTGAGACAAGCGGGGGTTAGCGAGTAAATAAAGGTAAACGAAAGGGCCAGCTCAGTGTTGAGCTGGCATGCCCTCTGTTAGCAGTTTTCGTTTTCTGCATTAAGGTTTTCTTTGGCTTCTTCGCACAGGTCTTCAGCCTTGTTCTGTACATCAGTGATGGCCTCGTCTACGCGCTCGCCTGCATTTTCTGCCGGGCCGTCAGAACAACCAGCCAGACCTAAAATGGTGATAAATAAAGTGGCTTGTAGTGCAGTAATAATGTGGTTCATAATGTGCTCCTTAATCAATTCAATGAGGTTACTTGCGGCTGCTAAGCGTTTGGCTTTTTAATCACAGGCAGCACAAACGACAGCAAAACCAGCGCAATAAACACAAAGAACAGTATTTGTGCTATGCCTGCTGCGGCACCGGCGATGCCCCCAAAGCCTAAGATGGCACTGATCAGTGCAAGTACTAAAAATCCAAGTGACCAACGTAACATGTGAACCTCCTGTCGGTGTTTTGTTAAGCAGGGCAACAGCCCTGCTAAGTCAGTGATGTGACCTGTACAACTAGGCGGTCAATTCCTGAAGTGCTTTCATTTCGTCATGGCAAGCCTGCATGCGGACCTGAACTTGTCTTAAGTCCTGAACACACTGAGGTGGTAATTGTTGCTCCAGCGCATCGGCCACTTTATCTAGCACCTTGTCCTCTACTTCTTCCAGCTGAGATATGTAGGTGTGTGTTTTGTCAGTACTCAATACACCCAGCACCTTAGTGTAATGCTCACGCAACGTAACCAGCATGTCAGAGTCAGTCTCGTGCTCGCCTTCATCAATCAGCGCGTAGGTTTGCAACTTCGAGATAGCCTGAACCTTTTCAGTGATCATGGTGTTGAAAATGGCACTGATGCGCTCATCGTCTACTTTGTCTTTGGCGTCTTTGTAAAACTCCATGCCACCATTGAGCACCTTGACTAATTCCTTCAACGGTTCCATATCGTAGTTCGAATGTGTCATCGTTTAACTCCTTACTTGATTGCTTAAGTTTGTTTGTTGCTTAGACTAATGCATTGCCCGTGCCAGCTTTAAATTCGTTTAATATCATATATTTATGCTTCTTTGATTAAACGGACGATGCAAGCTTTACCTTGAGTCTGTAACTTTTACGCTTAACGACTCTGTACTTCTTTCTCACCTTGCGGTTTGTGTGTACGCTGGCGCATATTGATTTGCATGTCCTCCAGGTTAGCACCGCCTTTGGCATTAAAATCCAGCGTACGAATAGGAAAGGGAATAAGAATGTCGTTTTCTTCCAGGGTTCTGTGAATTGCAATAATGGCTTTGTGGCGCATCTGCATAAAGCCAATCTCACCGGGATAGTCAATCCAGAACCACACCAGCAGATTGACAGAGCTGTCACCAAACCCGCAGGCATACACATCGGTTTCGTGTTGTTTTATGACGCCATCCAGCTCGTTTATGGCCTCCACTATCACAGATTCGGCCTGCTCGATATCATCGGCATAAGAGATCCCTACTTCTATTTCTATTCGTCGGGTGGCCAGGCGGGAGTAGTTGATCAATTCATTTTTAAACAGGATCTTGTTGGGCACTATGGCCAGCTGACCATAAAAGTTCTCAATTAAAGTATTGCGCAGGTTAATTCGGCGGACGGTGCCGAAGGTGTCGCCGGCTTCCACCACATCGCCAACCCGAAATGGTTTTCGAATACCCATTACAACTCCGGCTATCATGTTTTCGGTCATATCCTGAAAGGCAAAACCGACTGCCAGGCCTATGATGCCGGCACCGGCAAGTAGTGACGCCACCGCTTTTGACAGCCCCATAATATCCAGGGCAAAGAAAAACCCGATCGCAACCAGGATCACACGACAGATCCCCGCAATCAGTCCGGCTATCTGGTTTGACTCAAACAAGCGTTTGAGCAAGGTCAGCAGCCAGCGCGCAAGGAATTTAGACAGAATCACAAACACAATAAAAATGAGTGTTGCAATGACCAGGTTGGGCAAATTCTTAATCGTCAGTTCGGCCCAGTGGACGAGCTTTTCGTTGATCAGCGACCAGAAGTCTTGTGGGGTAAATGTAAATGACATAACGCCTCCTTATTTGTATCTGGTGATAGCAGCAGGGAGCGTGCCATTGAGCGATGTATTTAATTTCAATAGGTTAGTAAAAATCGCGCTGATCTGTGTAGAAATTGCCAGTAAATAGTTCCACGCTGGTATGTAAAAGATACAGGCAAAAGGCAGAGGGAATCACCTAACTACTTGATTTTAAATGGTTAAGGGAATTGGCATGCAAGCTGCACCTGTGAAAGTGAACTCATCCACAAGGAGAATGATTATGAAACGCACAATTTTAACTCTAGCTTTTGCTACGGCTTTTTCAACTACTGCGGTTAATGCTGCTGACAATCAGTGGGAAAAAGAGGCCAGCGATGCCTGGATAGACGGTAAAGCCGAGGCCACATTACTGTTCAATGGCAACCTGAATTCGTTCGATATCAACACAGACGTGAAAAACGGCGTGGTGATCCTCACAGGTAAGGTCGACCACAGCGTTGATAAAAAACTGGCAACTGAGCTGTTGATTGGTATTGACGGTGTAAAAGAGGTAGACAACCGTTTAACTGTGGTACCAGAGAAAAAGGATAAAGAGGACAAAGGCGATGCAGAGTCTGACTTTGTTGATGCCAAAATCGCGACAGTGATTAAAACCCGTCTGCTGTTTGATACCGACATCAGTGGTACCGATATCGATGTTGATGTCGACAATCAAACTGTGACGCTTACCGGTGAAGTCGAGTCAGACGCCGAGAAACAGTTAGTCGTGAATATTGCAGCCAATGCAGACGATGTAAAGCGCGTTAACAACAAGCTGACCGTTGTTGATGAACGCTCTTAATGTAAAAGATAACTCCCTGGACTTTTAGGCACGCACAGCGTGCCTTTTTTATGCGCTTTGCACAATGGCGGCCAAATCGGGAAGCGAAACGGGTTTAAGTAACACCTGGCTGACCGGGTAAGAGAGCAGGGCGTCCGGGTCGGGCTCACTGCCGCTGACCACCACCAGTTTAGCCGGGCTCTGGCGCTTATGAGCTGCTGCAACCAATGCCAGCCCGGAGCCATCGGGTAAATTCAGATCCAGCATCACCACATCAAAATCTGCGTGTTTTTCTAGCTCGCTCAGGCCCTCAGCACAGCTGCCCGCAGCGATGACTTCACATTCCAGAGACTCCAGCAGTAGCTTCATTAAGTTGCGTGCATCCGGGTCGTCTTCAACCAGTAAAATCCGTTTGTTTTTGATGTGTGAATCACCCGGCTGTGTAGTGAGCCCGTCTTGCGCTGGTTGTGCGGATAAATAATCCTGTAAGCAGGATTCAAGCCCAGTAACGTTAATAGGTTTGGTCAGCGTATCGTTAAAGCCGAGGGCTTTGAGGGTATCCAGATTGCCCTTTTGAGCTGCGGCCGTCAGTGAGATAATCGGTGTACTAATGCCCTGTGCGCGCAGTTTTACAATGGTGTCTTTGCCGTTTAATACCGGCATGTGTAAATCCATAAACACCAGGTCAAAATCCGCATCAGCCTGAGTGAGTAAATCACACGCAACTTTGCCATTTTCCGCAAAGCAGACCTGGGCACCCGTGGCTGTAATGAGTTGCCCCAGCAACTGGCGAATTTCGGGCAAATCTTCAACGATGAGCACCTTACCGGATAAATTCGTTATCCTTGTCGAAGGCCTATTTACTGTGGTACCAAGCAGATCTAGCTGACCAAGCTGGCCGGAACATTGGCCCGGCTCAATAGTAAAGCTGAAGGTACTGCCGCTGCCCACGCTTGACTCAACCTGTAAACTTCCCCCAAGCAGACGGATCAGGGCTGAGCTGATGGCCAGTCCAAGGCCGGCACCTTCCTCAGAGCGCGTGGTACTGTCCTGCACCTGCTCAAAGGGCTTAAAAATATGTGTCAGTTTATCCTGAGGAATACCAATGCCGGTATCCTCAATCGAAAAACTGAGCTTACCTTCAGCGGCTGGCCGCACTTCAATTGAGACCTGCCCACTTGGCGTGAATTTTATGGCGTTGTAAACCAGGTTGATTAGCACCTGTTTAAGACGTTTTTCGTCAGACTCGATATAAGCGGGTAAATGCGCGTCGGTGTGAATCTCAAACTGCAGGCCCTTTTTATCCGCAGCCATGGAAAACAGGCTGTGCAGATCGGCAAGTAACGAGGCCAGGCAGATCTCACTTGGCTCAACTTGCAGGCTATCGGCGTTGATTTTCGACAAGTCCAGCACGTCATTGAGCAGGTTAAGTAAATGCTGGCTGTTGTTGTGAATGATAGACAGCTCAGGTTTGATATTGTCCAGCTCGCTGCGGGTTAGCAACAGATCGGTGTAGCCCATGATAGAGGTCAGCGGGGTGCGTAACTCATGACTCAGATGCGCCAAAAAGCGGTCTTTGGCGCGGCTGGTGGCCTGTGCCCGCAGCCGCTCCAGACGCTCACTTTCAAGCTCCCGACGGGACAGAGCATAGCGGATCGCGCGGATAAAGCGCGGGCTGCTGATCTCAGATTTAAGCAAGAAATCTTCTGCGCCCAAAGCCTGGGCATCGGCGTCCAGCACCTCGTCGGCCTGGCCTGTGAGCATCATAAAGGAGGTATTAATGGGCAGCGCTTTGGCGGCTTTAAGAATGGTCAGGCCGGTATGTCCGCCAAGCTGATGGTCAAGCAGGCAGAGATCGAACTGATCAGACTCCAGTGCCTGAAGCACCTCATCGAGTTCACTGAGCCAGGTTACTTCAAACTGATAGTTAGGTATTTGCTGTAAGTAATCCAGTGCCAGTATATAGTCGTCTTCGTCGTCCTCTACCAGTAGTAGCTTGACCAGCTGCGCATGTTGCATCTGTGCCTCCTAAGGTAACTCGACGATTTCGATCCAGTATTTCCCCAGCTGACGCATCAGCTCTACCAGGCCATCAAAGTTCACGGGTTTGGAGATGTACGAAGCCGCGCCAAGGTCGTACCCTCTGAGTTTGTCTTCTTCTTCTTTTGAGGTGGTGAGGATCACCACAGGGATTGAACGCAGTGTGGGGTTGCTCTTGATTTTTTGCAGCGCCTCACGTCCATCCATGCGTGGCATGTTCAAATCCAGCAGTATAATACTGGGACGGGGGTGTTTGGTTTTGTCTTCGAACGGCGGTTCATTGTTAAGATATGCCAGCAGCTCAACCCCATCTTGCACAAAGTTCAGGTTGTTCAGCACCCGGCTTTCCTGCAGGGCGTCCTGGGTTAGCAAACGATCGTCTTCATCGTCGTCTGCCATCAAAATATTAATGCGTCTGGTTGGTAAACTGCTCATCAATGGTATCCTTTAAGGTGAGAGTGGAAGCAAGGTCGGGCAGCAGGATCCGAAAAGTGGTGCCCTGGCCTTCAATACTGTGTGCGCTGATCTGTCCGCCATGACGCTCGACAATGCGTCGGCACACGGCCAGACCAATTCCGGTGCCTGCATAGGTTTTGCGATTGTGCAGGCGCTGAAATGGGGTAAATATTTTTTCGCTGTATTCGGCGGCAAAGCCAATGCCATTGTCGGTCACATCAATTTCCAGCCAGTCGCATTCAATGTCTTCAAGCAACTTATTAGGTGCGGTGGTCTGGCTCATGGTAATGGTGATCTTTGGTGGTACGCCCTCGCGGCGGAATTTCATGGCGTTGGATAACAAATTCAAAAACAGCTGATGGAGCTGACTTGGGTCGCCTTCAATGGTTGGTAAAGGGTCGACCTGAATGCAGGCCTGGGCGTCATTGATTGCGATTTCAAGGTCATCCAGAACTGTGTTAATCAGCGGGTTCAGTGCCACGTCTTCGAATTCCTTGCCTTTGGTGGTTACGCGGGACAGCGCAAGCAGGTCAGTAATTAATACCGACATGCGGGTTGCGGCGTTGTCCATTCTCGACAGATAGTCTTTACCTCTGTCATCCAGTAGTGTTTCGTAATTGGCCTTGATGCGATCGGAAAAGGCGCGAATTTTGCGCAGTGGCTCTTGTAAATCGTGTGAGGCGATAAAGGCAAAGTCTTCGAGCTCCCGGTTGCTGCGGGCCAGCTCATCGGCGTAAAGCTCCAGCGCCTGGGTGCGCTCTTTTACTTTGTCTTCTAATTGCTCATTGTAACTTTCTATCTGTTCCTTTGAGCTGCGAATATCATGGAGGTGCTTAAGTAAAAATAATAAAAATAAGGTGCTGACCGCAATGCTTAATATCGTAAACCAGATCAGGTTGTTCTGTGCAGTTTCACGCGCCTGTGTCAGCCGCGCCATCAGCAGGTTCCGGATCTCAGTTTCTTCACGCATGATGGTGGCATACATGGTGCGCAGGTTTATTCCTGTACTTCGTACGTCGTCCAGCATTCTGTGTGGCTCAAACTGCTCCTTGTCACGGGCAAGGGTTACGCTTGCCGACAGCGACTCAAACTTTATCTGGGCATGCTGAATATAACGTTCAAGGCGCTTTTGCTGTGGCGGACTTTCCGACTGAATGGTCTGCGCCTGTTGCAGACTGTGCTCGAACTTTTTTAGCGCAATCTTATATGGGTTCAGATCGCTTTCACGCTGAGAAATAAGGTAGCCGCGTTGCCCTGATTCGGCATTAAGAATATCAATGTGCAGCTGATCGACCCTCAGCATGACCTCGCCGGTATTTTGCAAACTGCGCTGGATCCGGGCGATTTCATCGGTATTTTTCAATCCCAGCGCGGCCACTAACACGATCCCGATAAGGATCAGCAATGGGACCAGCCAGATCAGTTTTTGCTTGTGGTTTGATTGATTGAGTGAGTGCAAGTCAACTCCCACTAGTCTTGTGTCATCAGGGTCTGTAACAGTTCGCTACAGGCCTTGCTGGCTTTAATGATGTCGTCGGCTGATTTCTGGATTTCGGCTTCTGAGCCCGGTTGTTGGCTCAGGATCTTGATAAGCTCCGCGTGCATGGAAATATGATTAAGTGGCTTTCTGGCATCATGGATCAGGGTTGCTAAATCGGGTTTGTCTGTCATTGTTGCCCTCGCTTCACTGGATATCTTCAGAAGGTGATTGTTCAGAAGTTGATTGCTCATAAGCATTTAAGCGGTTGTAAAGTGTTTTGGTGCTGATCCCGAGCATTTTGGCCGCCAGGGTTTTGTTACCATCAACCGAGTTCAGGGTTTGATAAATCAGCTTTTTCTCGACTTCTTCGATGGTTTCTCCGACTTTTACTGGTGCGGATGGGGCTGCCACACTGGCGGTTGTTGCAGCAGGCCCCGCTGGCTGCACTTGTCCTTGGCTCTCCTGTGGGATTGTAAATGGTGAGCTGACAATCTCGTCTATCGTGAGTGTTGTTGTATCCGGGTCTGCCATAATAAAGGCCCGATGGATGCAATGCTTAAGCTCGCGTATGTTGCCCGGCCAGCTGTGTGCGGCCAGTACTGAGTGAGCCTGCTCACTCAGCTGATAGTGGGTCTTGTATTCCTCATTTAGCTGATGCACAAAGTACTTACTGAGCAGCGGAATATCCTCTGGACGCTCACGCAAGGGCGGGATTTCAATGGGGAACACCGCCAGGCGAAAATAAATGTCTTCTCGCAGTACGTTTTTATGCGCAATTTCAGCCAGAGTACGGTTGGTAGCAGACACTACCCGGCAGTTGACGTCGATGGGTTTTGCGCCACCTACCCGGGTAACGGTTTTTGTTTCCAGTGCCCGCAACAGGTTGGGCTGCATTTCTATCGGCATTTCGGTAACTTCATCCAGAAATAGAGTGCCATCCTGCGCCAGTTCAAAGACCCCTTGCTTTTGGCCGACGGCGCCGGTGAAAGCACCTTTTTCATGACCGAACAATTCGCTGCCGATCAGATCTTTGGCAATCGCACCACAGTTAATCGCAACTTGTTCACCGCTGCACTGGCTGGCGTTATGAATGGCCTGTGCAACCACTTCTTTACCTGCGCCGCTTTCTCCCATCAACATCACATTGGCATTGGTTTTGGCAACCCGCTCTATCATAGTGACCAGCTTTTTCATGGCCGGAGAATGGCCAATAAGACAGCCAAAATGACGTTCAAAGGGGTCTGCCTGACGCGGTTTTGCCGTGGTATTTCTGTTTAATACGCGCTTAACGTCATCGGCTTCAATGGGTTTGGTCAGATAGTTAATTTGGTCGTCGCACATATTGGCCAGCGCGGCTTTAACAGACGGATGGCCGGTGATAAGTGTAATGTGCGCTGAAAGTTTTTGATTGCGAATGTGGTCTATCAGGTGCAGACCACTGCCATCGGGCAGCATAAAATCAAGAAACAGATGATCAAAACGCATATCCGCAAGCCATTGTTTTGCTTCTTCAATACTGCCTGCGGTGTATACGTCACAGCCAATAAACTCAATGATCCGTGCGGCGATTGTGGTAAATTCCTGGTCATCATCAACCAGTAAAACGGTTTTCATTCGGGTTCCTTGTTATTAGTCTTGTGCTGGCTTTGGTGCCATTATCCACAGTGAATCCGGGTTCACCTCTATGTTCAGGTTTTCGGCACTTTTTACTTCACCATCAATACTATACTGTATTTGTTCGGTGTCTGCGTGTAAAGCGACTTGCTGGCAGCGGGTATGCGAAACGGCGCTTTCCTGAGCCGTTGTGCCAGAAATACCATGTGCAATGAGCTGTGCCACACTCAATGCACGCGATGTCGACTCCGGCTCATGACGTATCAGCGTCAGGTCCAGTAAGCCATCCTGATAATTCGGCTCACCCGCGCCCTGGGCCAGCACAGTGGTGACAGGGGCCGCGTTGGCCACCACCAGGCTGGCAATATCCAGGCTTTGCTGTGGTTCGTCATCCACACTGAGTGTCACGCGTTGCTTTTGACCATCAGAGACCGCATTAATAAAACCGCTGATGTAAGCCAGCTGACCACTGCGGTTTTTTTCACTGCGGTTGGCATGCTCAATCATCTGGGCTTCAAAGCCAAAGGCGGCAACCAGCAGGCCGGTTTCGCCGTTGCAGCGCATAGTATCTATGCGGATGTGGTGCTCGCTCAGCAGGGTATCACAAGCGCAATTAATGGGGTCGACCTTACTGCGTACGCCCAGCAGTACGTGCGCCAGTGCATTGGCAGTACCCAGTGGAATAAACCCCAATTTACACTCGCTGTTAACCAGTGCATGGGCTACGGCAGTCAATGTGCCATCGCCACCACAGGCAACCAGACGTTCTGTGTTTTGGCTCAGTTTGCTTGCCAGTGCCGCAACATCGGTGTCTTTTTCTGTAAAGTGCAACCGAGGAGTGTACTGGCTGCACAGCAAGCCAATCACCTGATTATCGTATTGATGCCACTTTCCCGAGCCCGAAACGGGATTGATGATCATCGGCAAGGCTGGGCTCGGAGTGTCGTGTACCTGCTGCATGAGGGCACTGAGACGGCGGTGCTGGTAACGGTTTAAGCGCGCCGTCTGACGTTTGCTGTTGATAAACTGCATGGCATCATCCACAGACAAAGATGGGTCTTTTGCCATCAGGTACGCTGCAACCACAAACACTGAGCGACCGCGTCCAAGCGCACAGTGGACCACCACCTTTTTGTTGAGCTGATGCATCACACTGAGCCAGCTCAATGCCTGCCTCAGCTGAGCTTCGCTGGGCGTTTGATGATCTAAAATGGGGATATTCTGATAATACAGACCCTGTTCTTCGGCAGACCAGTTTAGTCCGTCAAATTCTGCGGTCACATCTAAAATGGCTTCAACCTGTTTGGATTGCAGCATGGGAATGTCGCTTGGAAATAACCGACAAGCCAGAAACAGATTGTCTTGCAATTCCTGAACGGGCGGTACACTGTCCTGATATCGTTGCCAGGCGTTATAAAGCTGAGCCCCCATAAAATAGGGCATGAGTAAAACCTTGATATAAAAAGGTACTTGTCCTGTGGTCCGTTTTCGAAACAGCCCCGGTCTGTCCAGGGCGTAAGCCACATAGACACAGCCAACAGAAGCACTGAGCCAGATGGAAGGCAACAGAAACACGCTGTCCAGGCTAAGCATGGTTAGTAACAAAGTAAACAGCCAGAGAGCAAGATAGTAGTGCGCAGTGCTCATGGATACTCCTTAAGTGAGAGACTGATAGACACTATTCAATTTTCATTCCGCTTTGAGGGCCATGAAAACGGGGTATATTCATTTCAATGTAGGTGAGTTTTACAGAGTGTGTAAAATTTACCGACTCATATTGGTGCATAACAAACTTGCATCTCTGACATAAGATATGAATGAGTTGGAAGAAAGGCCACAGATAAATTATTTTGCCAGGCGATGAGCCACAAACAGGGAGCATGACAACCCCGTCTGTGGCAACAAGGATCAGGTTCTGGCTAGCTTTCTCAGCGCAGAGCGGGCTTTTTTCTGTAGCTGGTTACTCAGTGTTTCTGTCAGGACTTCGTTCAACAGTTGTTTTGCCATTGGGGTTTTGCTGCTGTCTATGGCTAACTCGGCCAGCCTGAATTTGACCTGGCTTTTGTCGGGTAAATCGTAGTAATAGGGCGCCTCTTCCAGATACTTGCGCAATGCCGCCTCACCTTCGCTGTGATACTTGCCTAATTCCTTGCTAAGCAGGCCAATGAGCACCAGTGCCTGATATCTGGCTTTTTCTTGCTGCCTGTGGATTGTTTTCAGGGTTGCAGCTTTGCGCAATTCAATCAAGGCTTGTTCGTTTTGGTCGCGTTCGCGATATACCTGTCCCAGGGTAAAAAAGAAGCGCGGATCAGTGGCAAAGCTCTGCTGGCCGATGGCAATTAAGCGTGCGAACTCTTCCTTTTCATCTGACATTCCAGCGAGGTGCAAGCGGGTCAGGAAGGCTTCAAAGGGCGCGGTTTTTTCTAACTCTTTAATATGTGCCAGAGCGGCCTGCTTATCGCCACCAAACAGGGCTGGGGCATTAATGTAAAACTTGATCAGCGCAGTGCGATACTCTGCATTATCCGGGGCCAGTTCCACGGCTTTGATAAACGAGGCTTTGAGCTTTTTAATATAACCGGAGACGCTGAAAATACTTGCCTGCTCAGCGATTTTTGCGACTACTTCAACATGGGCAAAATAGAGCTCGGGGTTGTTGGGGTGCTGAGCGAGTGCATTTTCTATGTGTTGCAGCGCAGCTTCGTCCTGATCTTTTTTTAGCGCAATGCGGGCCAGAAGCAACGGCTTTTGATAGTCAGTGGTGTGTTGTTGGTTCAAAAGCGTATGCGCCAGGCGCAGATCCCCTTTTTCGAATGCGGCAAGACTGCGCTCCATACTGGCAGAGGCTGTGGTGCTGCAAATAAGCAGTGCGAGGGCTGTTAAAGAGGCGTTTTTCATGTGTCTGTTTCCTTCTGAGTATTTTAGAGTCTGCGTGTTACTTTTATCCCTGAGTGCGTTGGGCGTGTTCTGAGCTAACTTATGGTGCTTCCCTGGGGCAGTGTGGCAGGCGCGCGCCATCGGACGCTTGTCCAGGCAATGGCCAACAATAAGCTAAGCTGAATGGCGGCCAGAAACAGATAAAACGGATCTGTTTCTACACCACCCAGTACAAACAGAAACGTCAACGGGACAGCGACAAGATTACAGACGCGGTTTGGCCAGTAGCCGAGAAATTGAGACAAGAGGATCATCATAATCGGCACTTCGATTAGCAAAGCCGAGACCAGCAGCAGTGGCTGAGATAACTTAACAGAGCCGGAATATCCACTCATCAGCGTGTCGATAACACCCGGTGTAATAAAGGCCGAGACAAAGGCCAGAATATCGGCATAAACCATATTCAGCATGACCAGCAGCCACAGTGTGGCAAGTTTGCGGCGAATATGGGCATCCTGTGGTGTGTCAGCGGTTGTCATTGAGATTGTCATACGTGGTTCCTTAAGTCATATTGGGTGTCCATGTCACGGTGTTTGCCCTGATGTATCCGGGCTGCACTCAGACTAGTCGCGCTGAATGAAGGTGTCGTCCTGGCGTAAAGGCTCGGACAGTTTTGTGACAAAGTGAAAATTAAAAGTAAACAAAACAAATAACTAGGAATGACTTTATTTCAAGTGTCAGGGGAGAGAAGTGGCTGAACCTATTGTGATGGTGCTCACGGCAATGTTGCTTGGGCAAGTGGTAATGAGTGTTCCGGTGTTGCTGATCAACCGTGCAACGCGTGCGTATCGATTGCCGCTGGCGTTGTTTCTCATTGCCTGTGGCGTACTGGCGCTCAATGCAATCGTGCCCGTTGCATTCCCCGACAGGTATCAGGCCTATACCGTGGTAGGGTTTCCCATGCTTTTTGTACTGTGTCCCGCGTTGCGCTTGTACATTGAGGGGCTGACAGCACAGACACACTGGACCCTGAGCAAAGCGACATTAAAGCAATTCGTTTTAATATGGCCTGCGCTGGGAGTATCTTGTTTGATGGCTTTATTACCGATGCAGCAGCACCAGGCACTATTTGTCACAGATGAGGTGCCAGGCGGTCTATACGTTGTAATACTGGCCGGTTCTATGCTGGTGCTGATGTGCTTGTGGTTGTTGGAGTGTGGGTTAACCCTGCTGATGATAACAAAGCGTCTGTTGGCTTTCAGAGCGGCACTAAAAGCACGTTATTCCAATCTTGACGATCCCAGAATATTTGCTGCCAAAAGGCTCGTTTTTATCGCGGTGTGTATCTGGGTGTTGGCACTGAGCTCAGCCTTCCTGTCCAGCTTGCTGGGGCACACCATACTAACGCTGGGCAGCGAAATGCTTATTGCTCTGATACTGATCTGGAGCCTCACTTTTTTTGCCATGCAGCAAACTTCGCCATTACTTGCGCCTGAAGCGGATTGTGCGCTGAGCAAGCAGAGGGCGCCGGGCACATCTTTAAGTGAAGGCTCAATCAGTAAATATCACAAATCAGCGCTGGATGAGTCCCAGTCTGCCCGGATAGTCAACAAAATCACGCACGCCATGCAAGATAACCAGCTCTATCTGGATGCCGATCTGACACTGCAAAAACTTTCGCAAGTAAGCGGTGTCTCTCCTAACTACCTGTCTCAGGTGTTAAACGAAACACTGCAAATGAACTTTTTTGATTTTGTAAATCACTGGCGCATTGAAGCCTCGAAATCACGCCTGCTGACCAGCCAAGACTCGGTGCTGCACATTGCACTTGAGGTTGGGTTTAACGCCCGCTCTTCATTTTATAAAGCATTTAAGAAAGAAACGGGCCTGACACCGGGGGAGTATAGATTGAGCCGGCAAACGGACAGAAAGTAATGATGAGTCACAGAGTTTGAGAGCAGGTTACTGGATGGTATGCAGGCTTAATGAGCTAAAAGGCAATTTTGTACAATTGAATGGGAAAATTCAATTATTAATATAATCATAATCTTATGTGCTCATCATCTTGATGTTGTTTCTTTAATGGGTATAATTGGTTGGATTTATTTTTCAATTATGTTGAAAGGATTTAGCTCAGCTCATGGAATCGTTCGGTTATTTTTCCCGTCTCTTGTTTACTATTCTGGCTTTGAATACGCTGGTGGCTTGTGGTGGTGGCAGTAGCACAAGCAATAGCAATAGCAATAGCAATAGCAATAGCAATAGTGAAGTTCAGAAGCCGACAGCAAAGCCAATGACAGTAAAGGTCACTGGTATTAGCGAAGTGTCAGCATTAACCTCACACACGTTAACCTCAAGTGTCGATAACCCCACAGGGGCAGTCACGTATCAATGGCATTACGAATCTGAGCTGGCGCTCGATGTATCTGAGTTGGGGCAGCCAAACTTGACCGTCACAAGTCAGGATATCGCAACCGGTGGCGATGCGGTGTTCACGCTCACCGTCACTGATGAGCAGGGCCGCACCGCGCAAGCCAGTCATACTATTATATTCAAAGCCGGCGAACCGGTGACTATCTCAGTCGTCGGCCCTGAACAAGTCACAGATTCGGACAAAGTGACATTTGAAGGCCGGACTGATGGTCCACAGGTGGTCAGTTACCGCTGGCAACATGATAGTGAGCTTGAGCTGGACCTCACAGGACAGGGAACGGCAACCTTGGCGGTGACACCCCCCGTGATATCGACTCCTTTGATTGTGACCTTTACCCTCACGGTGGAAGATGTGCATGGGCGTAGTTATCAGTCTGTACACGTTGTAACATTTGCTGCAAACAATCCAGGGCCACCAGACCCTGAGCCAAACAAAGCACCACTTGTTGAGATTAAAGGAACAGAGCTGGCCCGTGCGCAAGATGCCGTCGTACTGAAGGCAAATGCCAGCGATCCGGATGGAGAGATTAGCCAATATCAGTGGTCTACAGATAGTAGCCTTCCAGTGCTGTTATCAGATATTAACTCACCTGAGCTGAGCTTTACTGTTCCACTCATAAATGAATCACAGACTGTTACTTTCACACTTGTGGTCAGTGATGATCAGGGCCTGTCGGCTCAGGCTACCCATTTAGTTGAATTTCTTCCTCTACCCAATCGTCCCCCTGAAGTGACCTTGGTGTCTCCAGCTGAAGTAATGGAAAACCAAAATATTACTATCACCGCACAAGCGAATGATCCGGACGGTGAGATTAGCCATTATGAATGGGGCTACGAAGGTGATGTATCACTTAATATTGGCGACAATTCGGCCGCCGAGTTGGTACTCGGTCCAATAGATGTCAGACAGGATACCGAACTGAGTATATTTGTTATCGTGACAGATAACGATGGTGCAAAGAGCCGCAAAGAGACGAGTTTAACAGTGCGTGCCCTGCCTGAAGTGTCGATAGAGCTGGCCACACAGGCACTCTTAGAGAAGCAGCCTATTACCCTGAGTGCGCAACTTCATGACCCGCACAACCGGGTCGCCAGCTATACCTGGACACATAATGGTCAAGACTTGTTAAGTGTTAACGGGGAGTTCAGCGAGCAAATGATGCTGCAAAGTTCTGATATTCAAGAAGACTTACCTGTTACGGTAAGCCTTGCGGTCACGGACACACTGGGCAATCAGGTACAAACGCAGACAGAGCTGACAATACAGGCGATAAAGCATGTTTTGACCGTAGCAGGTGAGGTCTTTGCCAGAGAATATCCTGTTAGTAATACCAATGTGACCGCACAGGTCAGCGGCGTAGCAGAGGCTGTTGCAGTTGATGAGGTGGGGCGGTACACCCTGACATTAGAGCTGGACGAGTCGCAAGCGAATGCCATGATTGCGTTAACAGCACATCAAGAAAATAACCCCGTGCGCGCAGCGGCCTCTGTGTTGGGGGAAATACAACACCTGATTGCGCTTGGGGGCGAGGACGGGGTTCTGACAGCCGATGAATTATTTGCCGTCAATATTAACGCGGCAACGACCGCCGAGTTTGCGCTTCTGCATGACGACCACGGGTTGCCAACAACACAATTGCAACTGAGTGAAGCGCGCGCGAACCTGGATCCTGCACAAAAGCGTTCACTTACCGGGCTGTTTTATGACTTTAGTCGCGTGTCTGAACGACATTTAAGTTTGCCCGATGGCTATGAGGATCTTGTCGCGTTGGCAAAAAACCTGCGCGCCAGCAAACGTCAGTTACGTCAATACCAGCGTGAATACGGCGCAGCTGCCGACACAGTACGTCATCAGGTGGCGCAAAACTCGCACTTGTTTGAGCCTGCTACTGTGTTGCCCGAGGGCCGCTATTTACTGAGTGAACTGAACTATTTCAATGGCTTCGCTGCGTCGCTGACATTTAATGAGGACGGAACTGGTCTGTTGGAAGGCTCTGAACGCGTGTCTTTTAACTGGGCGCAGGTGGAGTCTGACATCCTGCTCACGCTCAGCCAACCACTTGGCATCTACCGTAACGGGGTTGCTGAGCAACCTGATTATTATACCGAACAATTGCGCCTGTCACTGAACAAAGACCCGGATGGCAACATTGCTGCAAGCGTGAGCATCCCAGACAGCCATCATGCCCCTTGGTACACCCGTTTGGTCTCTGTCGATGATTTATCGGCGTATTCAGCAAGTGATGTTCTTGCGCAATGGTTAATTAGCTTTGCAGAACCACAAAGCCAGGACCGCCATTATGATATCAATCTGTATGATGATGGCTCGGCACGTGTTAAGTCGGGTTTGACTTCTGACGTAACACACTGGCAGCTCATTGGTGCTCAGCTTGAGCTTAGCCTGGATGATGTACCTTATCGCCTATATCTACTGAGGGAATTCTCTTTAGGTTATCAGCTTCTGGTTGAGTACGACGCTGAACAGGGAAAAACAATCGTGCCTGGAGTGATGTTGCGTCAGCAACAAACCAGCTTCGACGAGCTCAACTACACCCGAACCTGGGAGCTACTGCACAGACAAGGTGAAAGCGAAATATTTCGTATTGATGAAGACAATGACTACCATTACCCCTGGCGTCGCCACGTCCGGGGCGACAAACAAGATGGTAAGCTGGTACAACAGCGCTACGAATTTGCGGGCATGGAGACTCCCTGGTGTGATGTATCTTTGCCACAGTGCGAAGCCAAACTGCATGCGGCGTATCGTCTGCTTAGCGTTCAGGATGATCTGATTGCAGTCGAGTATGCTACGGCTCGCAACCGCTTGAGTGCCGAGCTGCCTAAACGTCAGCTGTATGTGTTCGAATTGAGCGATGATGTGCTGAGCACGCCCCGATTAACCGATGGTCTTTTCAAAACCAGTAACAATGGTGCGTTTGCCGGCATAGCCAGTTTATACGCTGAGACTGAGCAAGGCGTGGTTCATCTTCAAGGGGGTCAGCATTGTGATTCGCGCTTTTCTGAACCTCAATGCGCGGAAGCAATCTATATCGGCGAGCACAAGTATTGGGCGTCCATGGCCGGTGAGGAAATCAGACTTGTTTCGATAGACCGCAGAAATACGCTTTACCTGACAATGACTGATGCCGACGAGCAGGGTGTTACCTTGTGTTTACGGGAAAATGTAGAGCAGCAGAGCTGTACTGAGACAAATTCACTCTACTACCAGTTTTCAGCTCCTCGTCTGGATATCGAGTTTGCCGTGTCGGGTGAAGGCGCCTTGCAGCCTTCGGTGAATACGGTAAGTTACAAACAGAGTTTTGATACCCTAATTTTACCAGAGCAAGGTTTTGAACTAGACGAGATATCGGGCTGCGATGGCGTACTTAAAGAAATCGACAATGACTCTTTGCTGTATTCGGTGACAGAGCCAGAACAAAATTGCACCATTAACGCAAGCTTTAAGCGCTCCGCCCCGCATGTCGGCAAGAATGTGGTGTTTGTGGACAATGGCGATATCCCGCATAGCTGGTATATGCATATCCATCGTAATGGTAAAGGTGCTTTGAAAACCCGAACAGGCACGGCTTATTTTACGATTACTAAAGAGAGCGAGTCTCACTATGTTGCGCGTTTGAATGATCGCGCCGCGTCAGTGCGCGACGGGCAGGGTAAAACGCATACTGTTACAGGATTTGCATTTGACTACCGACCGGATGGGGTCTACCTGAGCTGGCACGAAGGTGCTGGAGCCGAACGTACGGTATACACGACTCAGATCCAATTTGCTAAAGATCTCGAAGCACTCGTTATCGATCCGCAAGTATTGACAGGCCAATGGGCGCTGACCTTTGGCGAGTATGCCGAATCGCAGCAAACGCACACTCAGCAGCACCTGGTGTTTAATCTGAATGCTGATCACACTGGTGAGCTACGTGCAGGAGAGCACCGCTCCTGGGCACAGCAGCATGCACTGAGTTGGTCATTGACAGAGCAAAACCGACTGCGACTGTCTGCACGCTCTGGTGCCCTGATAGCGGAGTTTAAATTAATTCGCCAATCTAAATGGGGCTATCAGTTCGTGATTGAGCATGTTACGCATGCCAGCTTCGGCTATCACAAAGATTGGTTTCAGCATGGTGCAGGCTTGCTGATCAAGCGCGAAGCGCAACCCCTTGAGCTGGCGCAACTAGCAGGTAAGTGGCGCTATCAGTCTGATAACCAGCGTGATGGCTTTGAGTTATATGCAGATGGGACATACCGCACTGGTAAGTTTAATGGTGCAGGGCGAGCATCGTTAAGCGGTCCGACTTTGTCTGTGTCAGCAGCGTATAACATTGAGCTTAATATGTTCGATCCGATTTGTAACATTGATGCTCCTCAGTGTGTATTGGGATACCAAAAAACGTATACCGTACTGAGCAAGCAAGACGATACGGTATTCGTATTGTTTAATGAAAGTACCAGTAACTCTGAAGCTGAGATCCGTCAGTTTGAGCTGGATAAAAACCTGAGCTTGACACAATTTGAAGCGCATTTCTTCCGCGAAGTATCTGAACTTGAAGCGGGTATTGATACGCCTTCTTCCAATAATTTGTATGAAGTAACACCTCAGCAAACACGCTACTGGCGATTCTTTGAACGGGAAAGTGAGCATGGCATCCAACAGTATTTGCACATTGAGGGGGAAAATGCCACTGAGGTTACCATTGATCAGGGTAAGCTGATTTTTGGTGATGCACAGCAATACCAGCTTGAAATCATTGAGAGCACAAACGAAGGGATATTGGTGTGTCGCTCTGCGCGAGGTAACGACTGTCAGGCAGCTGAACAGCACTTTCTTCGCTACGAGGTGCCAGCCTACGAGGTAACCTTAGATGTCGGCCCAGGAGGTGAGGTTGTAACCGACATATCCGGGTCTTATATCTTATACGGCAGATGGCTGGGTGTGGAGATAGCATATCAGCAAGATCAGGTGCTGTCCGCTTTATCCGGATGTGATTTATCCTTAAGCGATGAAGATGATCAGGTGTTGAATTTTTACGCCAAACGGCTTGTCAGTGCTTGTCATATCCACGCACGGTTTGAACCCTGGGTCGGCAGCCACTCCGCACGGCTGGACATTACGGATCCGCTTCTGGGTGCCTGTGTTGATCAGTTCAATGAGCAGCCCGACAGGCATATCGAGTACAGAACGCATTTGGCCTGTGATGGGCAAGACAATCTGCCACTGACGGATATTTCAGGCCTGGCGAAGTTTACGCACCTGACATCTTTGCATTTGCGCAATGGCGCACAGATCAGCCCATCAGCTCTGGTGGCACTGAATACACTGACGCAGTTAAAGGCATTATCGCTTGAGGATATTAGTATTCCGGAGCTGGATCTCAGTGGTCTGAGCACCTTAGAGGAACTCAGCCTAGCATTGCCAGATCTTACGGCACTCACCTTGCCACAAGATAGTGCATTGACATCGTTGGCCATAACACAAGGCGGCCCGGCCACTTTGGCACTGAGCGGGCAAACAAGTTTGACCAGACTCAGTCTGTCTGGCAGTGCAATAAGCCGGGTGGATCTCAGTGGATTGCAAAACCTGACATCGCTCGGGGCAAGCAACAGTCAGCTGGAAGAAATTACTTTCATGGATGCGACTTTGCCAGTCGAAAGGCTGTGGCTGAACAACACCCCGCTGACTCAGTTAGACCTGGCTCGTTTTCCTCAACTGACTCACGCGAATCTGGACCATACTCAGCTGTCGGCTTTGGATGTCACCAGTAATAATGCATTACATCGCCTGAGTGCTCAGCATACACCACTGGAACACTTTGTCGCAGCGCCCAGTGTACCGCTGGATGAGCTTGTCTTGTCAAACACACAGCTGACCAGCTTAGCGTTAACAAGCATGCCTGCGCTGAATTGGTTAGAGATTGATAACGCGCGTTTAACTGCGCTGGACTTCAGTGGTTCAGGCATTAATCACCTAAGTGCCAAGGGTAACCAGCTAACGTCACTGACATTGCCAAGTGATGCCAAATTAAAGCGCCTATGGCTGGACGATAATCAAATAGCGAGTGTAAATTTATCAGAGGATAATTCGTGGTTGTTGGTTCTCAGTCTGTCAGGCAACCAGCTTTCGACGTTTGATACATTGGGCCCCCGCTACCTCAATACTCTGGACTTGTCGCATAACCCTCTGACGAAGTTTGCTGTCAGATTGAATTCCTGGCTACATACCCTGAATCTGTCACATACGCAGCTGGAGGACGTTGATATTTCTTACTTACATCGCCTGCGTACTTTAGCTATAGATCATACATCGATATCACAGCTGGCAATTAAGGCGCACATAAAGCACCTGGATTTGAGCAATACCCAAGTGAAGGAGTTGCACCTGCCTGATGGCATGGAAAATACAGAGATATACTTTACAGACAATACCCTGAACAGTCTGACTGCAACAGGAAGTCATCGAAATATCAGGTTATTTCTGGAACAGAGCGAGCTGAGCGATCAGGTCAGAGAGTTTCTGATCATGAATCAAAGACAGATCCGGGGATTACTGTGCCGTGATTTATCGGTCCCGGCTGAATGTACGGTTATTAGACGCTAAGCCAACTAACCTTCGCGAAAACCTCTGGTATTCGCGAAGGCTGCCACCTCATTGATTGTGCTTCAGGAGGGCAAGTTTGCTTTGATATACTCAGTAAAACTTACACATTCCCAGTCCCAGCGTTTCGCCGTTGCGCAATGCGTAGCCGTAGCGCTGGTAGAAGGCCTCTTTGCCCTGTGCCGCCAGCAATGCCGCGGTTGCACCGCTGTGGCAATGCGCCGATAAGTATTGCTCAATGCCATCCATAACGATACTGCCAAGACCACAACCCTGATGATCCGGATGCACGATGACGTCCTGGATGTAAAAGTACATTTGTCCATCGCCGACTATCCGGCCACAGGCCACCAGTTGTTGCTCTTTGCGACATTGCACCCAGTACAGTGAGGCCGCAATGCTGGCTGCAACTTGCTTAAGGGCTGGGTTTTGCCAGCCGACACTTTCGCGCAGCGCACTGAACTCAGTCGCTGTGGGTGGCGACTGTAAAATCTGCAGCTCAGTCATCAACATCAAACCTGTCCACCAGTTGGTCAAGGTTATTGGCCAGCTCAACTAATTGGGTTGCGCCAGCGTGCAACGCATCGGCAGAATCCCCCACTTGCTGTACCGACTGGCTGACGCCCTGGATACGAGACTGGGTTTCTTCGGCGGCTTCGCCCTGAGCGTTTGCCTGGCGGGAAATATCGGCAATGATGTTTTTCACACGAGAGACCGAACTGGCGATGTCGTCGAATGCCTGATGTGCCAGCTCCGATTGCTCTATGGCCTGTTTGGACTCATCGACACTGGCGGTCATGCGCTCAGACACACTGCGAGTCTGCTCAATTAGTTTTGTCAGTACCTGTTCGATATCCTGAGTTGCATCATGGGAGCGTTGTGCCAGTGTTCGTACTTCGTCTGCCACCACGGCGAAACCGCGACCTTGTTCACCGGCGCGGGCGGCCTCAATGGCGGCGTTCAGCGCCAGCAGGTTGGTCTGCTCGGCAATGGTACGGATCACTTCCAGAATATTGGTGATGTTATTACTTTCGTTTTCGAGCTTGCTCATAGCGGTTGCTGAGTCGCCCAAAGAGTCGTTGAGCTTGGCGACCTGGCTAACTGTGCTTTGGATCATCTTGTTACCGGTCTCAGTGTGCTGCTCTGTGGTGGATATTTCGTTGAGTGCATCGCCACAGTTGTCGCTCACCGTCATGGCCATGCTGGCCATCGACTGCGTGGTATCTGTGGCGGTTTGCGAGGTTTTTTCCTGATGGCGGCATTGGTTGCGGATATCATTGATCCGCGACTGCGAATTATGGGCTTCACTGTTGAGTGTGCGTGCATTGCCCTGAATGTCTTTGACCAGCGCATTAATCGAATTTAAAAATTGATTAAACCAGGTTGCCAGTTCACTGATCTCGTCATTGCCTATCACCTGTAGCCGTTTTGATAAGTTGCCCTCACCCTGAGCAATTTCTTTAAGGCCGTCCGAGACCATTTCAATGGGGTAGACAATTTTGTTGGCCAGCACAATGGCAATCACCACAAACAGCGCCAGCATTATCACTGCGATGATACTGATGCTGTAAGTCATATTGTAAGACGAAGTGAGGATCTCGTCTTCTTCAATGATGGCAATAAAGGTCCAGCCGAGTTCGTCAGAGCGATAAAACTTGGCGTTGAACACCTTCTCCTGATGTTCTAGCGTAATAAAAGGTGCATCGCCCGCGTTGCGGATTGCTTTATATCGGGCGTCGCTCAGGTCGCGGATATTTTTAAAATTGTTATCGGCATTTTTGGGATCTGCCAGTACGGTGCCCTGATTGTCGAGCAGCAATAAATAGCCGGTGTTACCCAGTTTGATGTTGCTGACAATGTCGGTAAGGGTCGATAAGGTTACGTCTAAAGATTGAACCCCGAGCAGGTCGCCGTTTTTCAGGATCCCGGTGGCCACAGAGACCATCGCCTGTCCGGTAACGCCCTGATAGGGCTCAGTGACCACTACCTCAGATGGATTGGCGCTCACCTGCTGATACCAGGGCCGCTTGCGGGGGTCGTAGTTGCCAAGCGGCTCGGCCGGATACTGGATAAAGCCGCCGTCGCGGGTGCCCAGATACACAAACAACAACTCCGGGTGGGTCTTGCCAAAGGTGGTGTACAGATCAAAAATGGCGGCCTCTGCTGCCCCGGAGGATTCAGGCGTCATCATTTTCTCTGCGCCAAAATAAGTGGTGGTGTCTTTGCCCACGGATTGCACGGTTTTACTTTGTGCTAAGAAGCGGGTATTGCTTTTCATCTGGTCAAAAAAGATGATAAAGGCGTTTTCTATTTGTCGGATCTCGTTGACCGATGTCTCTAAGAATCGCTCCAGTGACTCTTGTTTGGTGCGCGAGATACTCATGATGGATATGGCAAGAATTGGAATGATAACGGTCATTACAAAGCTTAAAATCAGCTTTTTACGCATTCTCATGGGCAACCACCTCGGTTTTTATTGTAATAATAGTGTAGTTGTGAACGGAGCAATTTGCCCCGAATTAGCCTAATTTATGGGCTTTGAATTAATATTACAAACTTCTGTGGGTTGAACAAGGCGTGCTGCAATAAAAGTGACAGAGGCGGGCTGAGGTTGGGTGATGCAGGGCCCTAAAAAGCGGGAACCCGCATGAAGAGTTGGCTCGGCAGGGGATTATTGTATATCGTGTTTTTTCATCAGCTTATAAAAGTCGGAGCGGTTTCTTTGTGCCAGCTTAGCGGCTTGCGGCACATTGTTCTGACATAACGCCAGTACTTTCAGTATGTAATCTCGCTCAAACTGACGCTTGGCATCATTAAGCCCGATAAACGCCTGGCGGTCGTCCTGCGCCGGCAAGGCATTGAGTACACTGTCCTCAGAAATATGGCTGCCCGGCGTCATCGCCACGCAGTACTCAATCACATTGTGTAACTGTCGGATATTGCCGGGCCAGGCATAGCTTAACAGGGCGGTCATGGCATCCGGCGAGAGCCGTTTGGGGGTTTTACTTAACTGACTTAAAAACAGGTTCGCCAGCAAGGGAATATCTTCAACACGCTCTTTGAGCGAGGGCAAGGATAACTGCACAACGTTAAGCCGATAATAAAGATCTTCTCTGAATTTACCTTCGCTGACCGCCTGCGCAATGTTTTTGTGGCTGGCCGAGAGAATACGCACGCTCACGGTTTGCTCCTGATGCCCGCCAATTGGGCGAACGGTTTTTTCCTGCAAAACCCGCAACAGTTTGACCTGTAAATCGAGCGGCATATCACCGATTTCATCCAGCAGCAGTGTGCCCTGATCGGCGCTCTGAATGAGTCCCTGTTTATCTGCAATGGCACCGGTAAACGCGCCTTTTTTATGGCCAAATAATTCGGATTCCAATAAATGTGCAGGCAGGGCACCACAGTTTATGGCGATAAATGGCCCCTGGGCATGGCTACTTGCCCGGTGAATAGCCCGCGCGGTAACTTCTTTACCTGTGCCGCTTTCGCCCTGGATCAGAATATTGGCCTGACTGGGCGCGATGGCTTTAATTTGTTGCACCAGCTGGCGCATGCTCGCGCTTTGGTGATACAAGCCATGAAAATTATCTGGCTCGGGGGCGTGTGACGTACTTTGCTCGGGTAGCGCCTTGTTAATTGCCGCCAGCAGCTCATTACTGTCGATAGGCTTAGTAATAAATGCCGTGATCCCCTGCTGAATGGCATCTACCGCATCGGGGATAGAGCCGTGCGCGGTCATCATGATTACCGGCAGGCCAGGATAGCTGGCCTGTAATTTCTGGTTCAGGGCCAGGCCGTCCATGTTATCCATGCGTAAATCGGTCAGCACCAAATCGATGGCGGTGTTTGCCAGTTGTCGCAGTGCTGCATGCCCACTGCTGGCCAGCGTTACCTGAAAGCCATGACTTTCCAGCCGCATTGCCAGCAGCTCGCTCAGGGCCGGGTCGTCGTCTACCAGCAAAATAGAGGTGCTGTGCGTTGCAGGCTGAGGATCTGTGGTCTCGATTTCAGTGTAAGACATTATTGCTGCTCCTTGGGTGTCTGAGAGGACTCATTCAGGGGCACGTCCTGAAGTCTTTGTTGCTCAATATCCGCAAGCTCCTGCTTGAGGGTCATCAGCGCCTGATTGGTTTGGCTCAGCTGTGATTGGATCTGGCTCAGTTTGGCATTGCTGCGATGCAGGCGGATTTTTTGCCCCCGCAGCACCTGAGTATGTTGTTTCAGGGTGTTAAACCACAGCATATAGTGCTCCGGCCAGGGCTGACTTTGCTCAAGCGCGGTGATCAGTTGTAACTGTCTGGTGGTCGACACTGTGTTGCAGTAGTCGTGCATAAAGGTTTCAATGGCGGCCTGACCAATATAGCGCGCCGATTGGTTATGCTGTGGCGGCAACCCCTGCTGGCAAACCTGTAAATAACGCTCGAGCAGAACCGCCAGTGACGCATAGTCCGGGCTCACTGTTTTGCTTGGCCCGATAAAGCTGCTTTTGTGTGTATTAGGGCTCAGCTGACAGCCACTCAGAACGACAATGAGCACTAAGCTCAAAAACGGGATCCTCATTTGCTTTTTCCTTGTTTTGGCAAAGTTATACTAAATTCGCAGCCCGGATGGGTATTTTGCCACCCTAACTGGCCGCCAAACTGGGTCACGCACTCCTCAACTATGGCCAGCCCCAGTCCGCTGCCTGCAACCTGATTACGCTGTTTGCCTCGAACAAAGGGCTTAAACAGGTGCTTGGCTTCTTGCGGGTCGAGCCCGGGTCCATCGTCCCGGACACTGACTTGCCAGTGGGCTGGGGTGTCTGTGAGGTCTATGTTGATTTGGCTCTGGGTATACTGAATGGCATTGCCAAGCAGGTGTGTTAGCGCCAGTTTGACTGGCATTTCGGGTAAGTGAGTGAGTGCAGGGTCAAAGCGCCAGTCAATCTGAATACCTGCGCTTTGTAGCCGCTGTGCAAAGTGCTCTTCAAGCTGCTCTTTGATTGCCTGGGCGCTACAGCGTGCCTGTTGATTATGCGGATGGCTGGCAGCGCTGAACGTGAGCAGATCTTCAATCAGCTGAGTGAGTTTGTTCACTGAGGTGCTCAGAATGCCGGTTACGCGCCGCTGCTTGTCGTTCAGCTGGCCCAGATGTGGTGTATTCAGCAACTCAGTGCCTTCTTTGATTGAGGCCAGCGGGGTTTTTAGCTCGTGCGAAACATGGCGCAAAAAGGTCTCTTTTTGTTGCTTGCTGGCGGCCAGCTCATTACGTAATTGCTCAAGTCGCACACCCAGCTGAGTAAACTCATGACTGCCGGACAGTTGAATGGGCGTGGCAAACTGACCGGCACCGACGACCTCAATGGCCTGCTCCAGCTGAAACAACTGGCGGGAGATCCGTTTTATCAGCCAGATACTGAGACCGATCAAAACAGGTAACAGTATGCTCAGTCCGATTAAAAAGCGTTGCCGGATCGTACTTTGCTGCGCCAGCGCTTCGTTGAGCGTGTGATCGAGGGTCTGCTGGAGCGGTTGTGACTCTTGGGCCAGGACATTAACCATGGCTGATAAGGTTTTACTGTTGGGGGCCTGAGCTTGTGACAGGGGCTGTTGCCAATTTGCAACGGCTGCGCTTTTTTCGAGCTTTATCAGTAATGCTTTGAGCGAATTTTTACGCTTTTGCCAGTTTTCGTTGATACTTTTTTGCAATTTTTTGCTTTGTAGCAGCTGATTGTTTAGCTGGGCCTTTTCGAGCGCCTGGAGCGCGTTTCTCAGCTCATTAAAATCTGATGTAACCTTCTGATTATTGGCATAAATATCCTGTACTACTTGTTGCTGATAGGCAACCGATTGAATAAACCACAGGGTGAGCAGTAACAGGGGCACCAGGGCCAGTAGCAGCGCCATCAGTGCCTGTTTCCACAACGCTTGAGAAAAAAATTGTTTGAGCGGCTCACGAGCGCGCGGTTCTGAGCTGGCATGCTGCATAAAATATCAGGCTTTTTAGTGCGTTTTCGGCCCGCTGTTGCTAAATAGCAACAAGTGTAAGTTATTGATTTTTAAAGTTGAGCCAAAAACGCAGGTTAAACAGTGTTGCCATTTAGCAACAAATCACCTTAATCCCACCTGAACTTTTTTACCCATAACCTAGTAAGTTATTGAAAATAAATAACTAAATAAAGCTGGCATCAAAGTTGGAATAGTCTTGTCAAACGCAGCCAACAAACCCCAAACGGTTTCGCGGCAGCAGCATTAACAGCAAATACGAAAAACAGAAGGAAAGTAACATGAAAACATCTATGACAATGATTGCGGCTTTGGGTCTGACTGTACTAGCAACCGGAGCGATTGCAGGCGGTGACTTCGAGAAGTATGACACAGATGGTGATGGCACTATCAGTCTGAGTGAATCAAAAGCAAATCCCAGATTGATGGGTCAGTTCAAAGACCTGGATAGCAATGGCGACTCTCTGCTGAGCAAAAGCGAATTTTCCGGCTTCAATAGCTAAACACCGCCCCGACAGGAGGATTTATTATGCAACTAAAACATGTAGTTGTACTAACAATCGGAATGTTTACCAGTGCACTGGCACTTGCCTCTGAGGTGGACTTTGCATTACTGGATGCCAACAACGATGGCTTGGTCAGTATGTCAGAAGCGAAACAGGTCCCTGCGGTAGCAGAAGCATTCAGACGCCTGGACAGCAATCGCGATGGTGCGCTGAGCGCCAAAGAGTTTAGTCACTTTTAAGCCAATTTAGTGAGGAAATAATCATGAACAAACTCATGTTAAGCACAGTATTAATGTTGGCCAGCCTCGGTGCACATGCCGCGAGCAGCTCATTTTCTTCCTTCGATACCGACGGTGACGGGTTTATTTCAAAGTCAGAAGCAGCTGGCTCAGAAACCCTGACGGTTATTTTCGACAAGCTCGACAGCAATGGCGACGGCAAGCTGTCCGAGCAGGAATTTCGCCAGTAACAGACTGAAGGCAATAAACCAAGTGGCGCCAGTGTCGCGTCACTTCCCTCAAGGTTAGATAAAACAGATTAAAATCTTACGCTAAGGAGCTAAGTATGAATAAGTTAATGATCACAGCAGCCCTAATGATGGCCAGCCTGGGCGCACACGCAGCAAGCACGTTTTCATCGTTCGATAAAAATGACGATGGTTTTATCAGCAAATCAGAAGCGGCAGTATCGACTGAACTGAGTTCAGATTTCGATAAACTGGACAGCAATGGCGACGGCAAGCTGTCTAAGCAGGAGTTTCGCCTGTAACTGGCTGATATAACTCAGGCACACTCTCCCAATTTTGTATTTTTACGCAACAGTCTTCATGGGTCCTTCCATGAACCAAGGCACCTGATAAGGGTGCCTTTTTCGTTTCTTATACCAATTTGCTTAATTAAGTGTTCTATTTTGAGGCGAGAAAATATTGTCGATAACACCGCTCACGCGTCCTGCTATCGCTGAGGTACCTACGTCCATGTAGGCAAGGCAAAAATTTTGTTATTTAGTTGTTCTAAATGAGAAATTTTTAACGCCGTTAGCGTCATATTTGCTCCGTCAAATTGAACAGGTATTTAGTGAAATTGGTATTACGCCGTTGCTGCCATGCTATGTTCACTGCGCAACAGACCGTACATATAGCCATCATAATAGCCATGGCTGAATTTGAAGTGTTGGCGTAAATGCGCCTCCTGCTGCATACCCAGTTTTTGCATCAGCCGCCACGAAGCCTGATTCTCAACCGCGCAAAATGCACAGATCTTATTGAGTCCAAACTGCGCAAAGGCAGCTTCTATCAGGCCGTTTGCAGCCTCAAACGCATAACCCTGACCGATATATTTTTCATTCAGACGATAACCGATCTCTGCCGTTTTAGTATTGTGACTCAAAAACTTATACATGAGTTCACCGATCAGCACATTGTCTTCTCGTCTGACTACAGCCAACAGCAGCCGCTCATGCTCCTTGGCCTGCCAGGGGGCACCTGCCTGATCAATACGAGCCTGAGCGTCTTCCAGTGTAGCCGGTTCGCCAATATATCTGGATGTCTGAGGGTTGCGTCTGCTTTCGTAAATGGCGTGCAGATCACCTTGCTGCAATGGCCGAATGGTAAGGCGGGCCGTGTTAAAATGAAGTTTTTCGAACATGAATGATCCCAAAAAGTATGCGTTAAGTGTGTTCAAAATGTGGTCGCTGAATGCGGATAGTACGCCAGCTTAGTAACAACAGCGCGGCGCATACGGCTATCAACAGCGAGAGAGTTTGTGTGTTGTCTGGCAGCCACAGATTAACCAGCCAGGCAATCACAGAGAAAATCAGTAACTCGATGGCCCCGACCAGGGCGTTGGCAGTACCGGCCTGAGTGGGATGAAGCTGGCCAATCAGGTGCATATAGCTCGGAAAATAGCCGCCAAACACCAGCATGATGGCGGCATACGCCAGTAACACTGCCAGGGCGTGGTCGCTGGCCAGCAGAAAAGTCAGTGCGCTCATAAGTAATACCGGCCACAACCACAGGACAATTTTCATATAGCTGACATGACGCTGCAAAACCTTAGCAAACACGGCGCCCAGCAACAGGCCCACCATAGGCAGCATCATCGCCTGCCCGGTCTGGCTGGTGGTAAAGCCAAAACGCTCCTGCAGTAAAAACGGCAAGTGCAGTTGAAGTGTTAAATACAAAAAGGTTGGCACCCATTTAAAGCTGGCCAGAGATAGAAAAACCTGGCATCTGGCCATATTCTGATAGTGCCTGATGAGGCTCATCGGGTTTATCGCAATAGGCTGAGGTGCGCGGGTCTTGAGCAGGCTCAGCCCAAATAACGTGATAAACAAATAGTAAGTGATGAGCACCAGGGATAACCCCTGCCAGCCAAACCAGCTGCTAAGCATGCCACCGAGCAGCGGCGCAATAATGGCAGTAACACTGGCTGAGATAGCCACCGTTGCCATGGCACTTTTTAGTTTGGCACCAGACAGCCTTTGAGCCAGTAAGGTGCGGCTAATTAACACCGGTGACGCGGAGCCTGCGCCTTGTAATATTCGACCAATTAAAAAGGTGGTGCTGTCTGGTGCCACGGCGCATAACAGGGTGCCGATCAGCAGGATGATTTGCCCGGCAATAAACAAAGGCCGATCACCATATTTGTCGCGCAGCGGGCCGACAATCAGTTGCGCCGCGCCCAGGGTAATAAAGTAGCTGATGATCATTGCCTGACTTTGGCCATTGGACAGCATCAGGCTGTCTGCGATATCAGGCAAAACAGGCATATATACCTGGCTGACCAGCTGAGAGCAGGACATCAGTAAAACAGCGAGCATAGTAAACAAATACACGGGCACTCCAGGCGCAGAGGATTTGACCCGGGCACTATACGCCGCTTTCCTTGTCCTAAAAATAAGGTAATAATTAAAATACTATTTCCTTACAGGAATTAATTAAATGGATTGGTTAACGGCAACACGCAGTTTTTGTGTTCTGGCGGAGCTGGGCAGCTTCACCAAAGCGGCAGAACATCAGGGGATTTCGGCATCAGCCATGAGCAAGCGAATTGACTGGCTGGAGCGGCACCTGGGACAGAGTTTATTTATTCGCACCACCCGGCAGGTCAATCTGACCGAGCAAGGGCTGCACTTTTTCCCTCGCGCAAGAGACTGGCTGGCACAGTTTGAAGCCCTGGTCGAAACCGCACAATCTGAGCAATCTGAGCTACAGGGGAGCCTAAAAATTGCTGCTACGCAAGCGGTGGGCAGCAGTGTGCTGATGCCCAAAATAGAGCAGTTTTTGGCGCACCACCCGCAGATCACCATTCATCTGAACGTGCTGGCACCGGGCGAGCCACCGGATCTGCAACACGATGTGGTGATCACCCGTTATAACGAGTCATTCGATTCGGTGTCGCACAAAGGCACCCGGTTGTTTGATTATCAAATGCAGTTATTTGGCGCGCCCGAATATCTGGCCCGTTGCGATGAGATAACCTGCGTTGAGGACCTGGCAGCGCATAAGATGTTGCTGAGCAGCTATTATCACAAAGTTGGTGGCGTGGTGCTTGAAGATGGTCGGCTGTTTGAGTTTACTAACTATAATTTTGTGACCGATCATCTGGATGCCATTTTAAAGGCGGCAGTGCAGGGGATTGGCCTGCTATTTATTGCGCCCAGTTATATTGAGCGGGAATTAAGCTCAGGCGCACTGGTGCCGATTTTGCCGGATATTCGCTCCGAGGTTAAACAGCTCTGGGCTTATTATCCCAAGGCGAGCTACACTCCCCGCAAAACCCGATTGTTTATCGAGCACCTAAAAACGACGTTGTAATACAGTGGAGTAGGGCATTCCTTGGTGTAAAATGCCCATTCATCGCGGCATTCGAGTCGGGAGCTACTCAGTATTGAAAGGTGATACTGGTGCTGAGAGTCAGTAAACCCCGCATCAAGTGCGGTATGACTCAGGTGCAGTACTGCATGAGTCAGGGCCCGTCGATTTTTCAGGTAAGTCGTTTGAACGAACTACCCAACTCGTCATCCCGGCCAACGAGCCGGGAACTACTTACATTCAGCGCAATTGCCTGTGGTGGCATTGGTGTTGCAGTTTCACCAGGTACGCGATGACCGACGACATAACGCCGGCCGAGCGAGTTAAAAACGGTAAGTCAGGCCTACATTCAGCTGAAACTGATTAAGCACATCGCCGTCGAAATGCCATGCACAGACATCCTCGTCGCTGCCATCACAACGTACTTTAGACGAGTTTTTAATTGCAGACGCGAGCCAGCGTAACTCAGTTTGCGCGCTAAATCCGGCGCCCAAATCATATTTCAGGCCGCCATAAAAGCCCGCAGCAAAAAAGTGATCCGGCTCTTCAAAGTTAGGGGTTACTTTATTCACGCCGATTTGGGCACCGATGTAGCTATCGAGATTATCTGTGATACTCACATCTATGGCGCTTTGAAACATCAGATATTCCATATCCACTTTCTGGACTGGCGCATCTTCAAATTCAGTTTCGAGCATGCTGTAAAACAAGCCATAGCGTTTCTTATCTAAATAGCGATCAAAGCTGACCCCAAAGTGGTTCTCATCGGCTAGATTAACCACTGCTTTTTGACTGGTGTGCAATTCCTGATTGCTGCTTTTACCACCATACAAAGTGACACCAAAGCCGTTATCGGCCAAAGCAGAGCCTGAAAACAGCCCTAAACCAAGTGCTAACCACACATAGCTGCGCATAATAAATCCTTGTTATCTCGTGTGTTGTCGGATGAGTTTAAGTGCCAAGAAAGTAACATGCCTTTGCGGCCAATAACAGGCATTTAATGACTTAATTTGCGTTGGTTTATAGATTTGTGCTATCAGCATTGGCACCGCCTTGCAACCTCAAGTACAATA
Source organism: Pseudoalteromonas sp. DL2-H2.2 (assembly GCF_021532535.1). Classification (NCBI taxonomy): domain Bacteria; kingdom Pseudomonadati; phylum Pseudomonadota; class Gammaproteobacteria; order Alteromonadales; family Pseudoalteromonadaceae; genus Pseudoalteromonas; species Pseudoalteromonas sp. DL2-H2.2. The sequence goes on from NZ_JAKGBD010000014.1 coordinate 101,201, forward strand.
GGGGTTTTCGATTGCAATACACCGGAACCTTCCCCATGGAAATCAAAGTAAATTATCTCGATAATCTTCGAATTGACGCCAGATTCGATGATTTTTCTGTCATTGCCGATCAGCCTATTCGCTATAAGGGCGATGGCTCGGCGCCCAGCCCGTTCGACTATTTTCTGGCTTCGTCTGCGCTGTGTGCGGCTTACTTTGTGAAAGTGTATTGTAATGCGCGCGACATTCCGACCGACGGCATTCGCGTGGCGCAAAACAACATTGTTGACCCCGAAAACCGCTATAACCAGATCTTTAAAATTCAGGTAGAGCTGCCAGAGAGCATTTCTGAAAAAGACCGCCAGGGCATTTTGCGCTCTATTGACCGCTGTACTGTGAAAAAAGTGATCCAGACCGGCCCTGAGTTTCAGGTTGAAGCAGTAGAGAGCCTGGATGACGACGCACAGGCTATGCTGATGGTAAATACAGAGTCAGATGCCAGCACCTTTATCCTCGGTAAAGATCTGCCACTGGAGCAGACCATCGCTAATATGACGGGTATTTTGTCTGATCTGGGCATGAAAATCGAAGTGGCCTCGTGGCGTAACATTGTGCCTAACGTCTGGTCTTTACACATTCGTGATGCCGCATCACCTATGTGTTTTACCAATGGTAAAGGGGCAACTAAAGAAAGCGCGCTGTGCTCAGCACTGGGCGAGTTTATTGAGCGCCTGAACTGTAATTTCTTTTATAATGATCAGTTCTTCGGTGAAGAAATTGCCAACGCCGAGTTTGTTCATTACCCCAATGAAAAGTGGTTTAAACCGGGTGACAACGACGAATTGCCTAGCGAGATCCTCGACGGCTACACGCGCGAAATCTACGATCCAGAAGGCGAGCTGCGCGGCTCAAACCTGATAGACACCAACTCGGGCAATGTCGAGCGTGGTATTTGCTCTATTCCTTACACGCGTCACAGCGACGGTGAAACGGTTTATTTCCCGTCAAACCTGATTGAAAACCTCTTCCTGAGCAACGGCATGAGTGCGGGTAACAACCTGTTTGAAGCCAAAGTGCAGTGTTTGTCTGAGATCTTTGAGCGCGCGGTGAAAAAGCAGATCATTGAGCAGGAAATTGTGCTGCCGGACGTACCTGAAGACGTACTGGCCAAGTTCCCGGGTATTGTGGCGGGCATTAAAGGCCTTGAAGAGCAGGGCTTCCCGGTTGTGGTAAAAGATGCATCCCTGGGCGGCCAGTTCCCGGTCATGTGTGTGACTCTGATGAACCCGAAAACCGGCGGTGTGTTTGCCTCTTTTGGTGCTCATCCGAGCCTGGAAGTTGCGCTGGAGCGCAGCCTGACTGAGCTGTTGCAGGGCCGCAGCTTCGAAGGTCTGAACGACGTACCAAAGCCAACCTTTAACAGCATGGCAGTGTCTGAACCGGAGAACTTTGTTGAGCACTTTATTGATTCAACCGGTGTGATCTCCTGGCGTTTCTTCAGTGCCAAGCACGATTATGAGTTTGTGGAGTGGGACTTCACAGGCACCAACGAAGAAGAGTGCGACAAACTGTTCGCCATTTTGAAAGATTTAGGTAAAGAAGCGTATATCGCTGAGTTTACCGATATGGGCACGGCATGCCGTATTTTGGTACCTGGTTACTCAGAGGTTTACCCAGCCGAAGACTTAATCTGGGATAACACCAACAAAGCCCTGCAATACCGCGAAGACATTCTGAACATTCACTCGCTGGAAGACGAAGCACTAGCCGATTTGGTTAATCGCCTGGAAGAAAGCCAGCTTGATAACTACATCGACATCATCACCCTGATCGGCGTAGAGTTCGATGAAAACACGGTTTGGGGCCAGCTGACTATCTTAGAGCTGAAGATCCTCATCTATCTGGCGCTGGGCGACATCGAAGCCGCTATTGAGTTGGTCGAAACCTTCCTGCAATACAACGACAATACGGTTGAACGCGGCTTATTCTACCAGGCTATGCACGCGACGCTGGAAGTAGCACTGGACGAAGAGCTGGAAATTGAAGACTACATCCACAGCTTTACCCGCATGTTCGGCAAAGAAGTGATGGACGCCGTGATCGGCTCAATTAACGGCGATGTGAAATTCTATGGCCTGACACCAACCAACATGCAACTGGAAGGCTTGGACAAGCACCTGCGCTTAATCGACAGCTACAAAAAGCTCCACGCCGCACGCGCCAAGTTTGCCAAGGGGTAAATAGCTAAGTGTTCTATTAGTCCGCTCGTCGCAAGGGCTGGCGGATTCAGAGCTGTTATACCAATCCGCATTAAGAAAACTGGTACAAGCCCGGCCTGAAGCAACTCGTTGGCGTCAGGCCATTCCAAACAGAGCTGATAGTCGGGGCCTGTATTGATAGCGCCATTTGGTAGGTGTTAGGCGTAGATACCTTCAATTTTTTCAATAACCTATAAAGGTCAACCATTCCACATAAAAGGATGTTTGATTCACCGCCATAATCCATTTTTTAAATGCTTCTTTAGCATCTGTCATAAATGGTTTGTTGAATTCTTCATCAGTCCAAGCTCTTGATATCACTCTAGACCAAGCTATTCTCTAGTAATAAATCAGGTTTAATGCGGGTAATAGGGGCTCGTCGCCATTTTATGGTGTGTTGTTCACTTCCTTCCCTCATATAGTTATGTTATGTCTATTCAGCTCAGACTCAGTATGTTTTTGCTTTAGCCATCCCATTTTAACGGGAACATCGTAAAGCCTCTTTTGTCCAGTTCGTCTCCAAAAATGGCACATTCCCGGGGCAATCATTTTGACACAGGGCACTAGTGTATCTTGTGTAGTGATATCCAAGGCATATAACTCAATATTGTTGGTCCGAAGAGATTTGGAGATGAAATTTATTGCGGACTCTAAACTGTTTTCACTAAGATCTGTAAATTTATCAATAGAAATTGGTTTAACTTTAGGGTCTAAGAATTCGTGTTCCGTTATTTTTTGTTTTTTGACCCAGTCAAAAAATTCATTATCGTTAACGACTTTGTTTTTTAATGCTAACGGCAAAAGTTGATTTATTTCAAGAGTAGCCCTTTCGATAGCGATGTGTGGATTTACATGGCAGCCAAAGCCATAAATAATTCCATGCAAGGTATTCTTTTCATAACTTATTGCTGCAAATGTAGGGATTCCTATGTCAGAAGTAATATCAATTATCGTAAATGAACGGTTTATTGAAGAATAATATTCTTTTGTTTTATCAATGTATTTATTATTTACACTTGATAAATCGATATGCTGTCTTTTTATTCTGTTATACCACCAGATAGCAACCGCATCTCTTTCTATAAGCTCTAATGTACCTTGCAGTACCGCTTCAGTGTATGTGTTTCCCGCAGCGCATCCATTTGAGTCGGCAAAAGCATGGGCTGTGTCGGAATAGTTAAAGTCACTAAACGCAATATCTGCTAAAACGTACTTTTTCTGATTTGTGTTAATACCGTGCACTTCAAACCATGGAAGTACTTCGGAGTTAGTTATAGGTCGCGGTACAGCACGATACCGGGGGAGGTTGTCATGATTCATTGCATTATACTGTCTATCACTAAACCCAAGACAGAGTTTGGGCGATAGAGCCTTATGCTTTAACTCATTGTAGCTTCCATAAATTGGCTTTTGTTGATGATGAAACCGCATGGAGTATCGCTCAATAGCCTCAGCCAATGCTCCGACCTTTGATTGAATGGCTGATTTCCCTTTTCCACCACTTGATGACCGAAATGTAGTTAGAGCTGCTTTTGTAATTGTTTCTGAGAATAGAGGATTTTTACCTGAGTTGTAATTGTAAATGAAGTCACATTCAGATTCTCTGTACTCTTCTAGTCTTTGAATTATGCCAACATATTTTGATACAAAAGGCTGTAGGTTATAAAATGTAGTTTCTAAATCAAAGGCTCTAAAACCAATCGTCTTGTTCTGCATTTCCTTTTCGAAAATACTTTTAAAGTTTGGTGGTTGGGTTGTCTCATAGCAGTTGCATGCATTTAAGGGGCGAATTATGTGCTCACAAACATTCTCTGATTCTGTATTTTGCACTAGTAGACAATTATTTTTTTTGCTAACGTTTATGTCATTGAATTGTTTGGTGCTGTCTGGCTTAGCTAGTTTATGATCACTAATTTGGCCTAGAGACATAACAAGTATAGGTCTGTGTGAAAATAATCTACTAACAATACAGTTCTGGCATAAGTCAAAATTTTTTAATTTTAAATGCAATACTTCCTTAGATTGAAAGCTATAGTTAGCTTCTTGAAGTCCAAATACTAATATTTTTTCAAAATAGTTGTATGAGTGGTTGATATGTGCATGAACACAGGGAGGAGGGGGGGTATCATCTGTGATGGTTATTATTTCGGAAGACTTTAATTGACTAAAGGTTCTGACAGCTATACTCGGGCCAACTAACCTTGATAGCTCCATTATAAAATTGCTTTCTTCCAAATTTGTATATTTGAGTTTAAATATAGAACTTGCTAAATGTATATCCGTTATATGTAAATCGGATTCTTTGTTAGATATAACTAGGCTCTTATCTTTTAAGTAAAAATAAGAAAATGAGGGGTTTAATGATAGATGTTTCATATGAGATGTAAGTGAGGCTACGCCTCACTTTTAAGATTCCATTATGTTGTGAATAATATAACTTCTTCTTCACCATCAAAGCTAATCGAGGTTAGAGCATCGAAAGCAGCGCAAATGTATGGAAGCTTAAAGGTAACTTCTTTTACATCGCCTTTTATGTCTAAATTAACTTTGGTTTGGCCCAGTTCCATAATGCTGTCAGAGTAAGCAGTATGAGTTTCACCACCATTCACATTCCACTTAACACCGCATTCAAAGTTTTCGATTTCGATCAAGTTTTCTTCAGCATTTTGTTCTGACTTTAAGATAACAAGTGGCCAAAGACGAGTAGGGTCTAATTCAAAGTTAGTTTTGTATTTAGTTGATGTAGTCTTTGGTACTTTGAAACCACAACCGTTTAATTTGTCCTCTAAGATTACTTCAGCTGCAGGATCAGATAATAGTTGTTTCAGTTCCGCCGATGCTTTGTCTTGTTGCTCACCAGCTTCATTAGGAACAACCAAATATGAATGCACACCTTCTTTTTTTATAGAGTAAATAGCAAGGCCTTCAGTTAAAAAGTGGCGAGTATAGTCAGTTGTATAGACATTCCACTTTTTATTTTCGGAGTCAAACTCTTCTCTAGAGAAAAAGCTACGTAGTCTCGGAGATTCGACTAAGTTAGTCATTAGTATGAAGTAAGACCTAGTAATACTATTTATCTCGATAAAGTTTTTCTCTTCACCATTAATAGTTACGTCGAGATTCTCGAAATGAACTGTAGACTCATTTTCCTGGCGGATATTAGAAAAAGAGAGCACTTTTTCATTTTCCATGGTTAACTCCTTAAAAGTTATCGTTAAGTAATTCAGTTACACTTTCAGCATTAAAGTTGTTAGTAGACTTTAATGCTGATATTTGACTTTCTAATAGTTCACTGTTTCCATACCCGAGCATTAGCATATCGTTAATTATTAGGGTTATCAGCCATTCTGTTTTATGTTCTCTAGACAGTGTTAGCGCTTTTTCAAATAAGATCTCACTTTGCTGGTTCTGAGTGTTCTTTTGCAAGTGAGTCGCTTTTGCAAGTAACCGAAGCGCAATAGGTAAAATACAGACTTCATTGGATTGTTGTTGTCTGTTTATTGACTCTGAGAGTAAGTTAATCGCTTTCTCATACTGTTTGGTGCTGATATAAGTTTCGGCTAACGAAGGTTCATACCAAGAAAGAAATCCACTTTGGCCTCCTGCAAGTTCTTCTTGGACTATTTTTTCTGCAGTTTCATATCCATCATGGCCCCAATCCCTCATTATAAGAAAATATCGATGAACCCATGCGCTTTTGATTTTGTCCCCGTAAATATCAAACGCCTCTTGTGTCGATTGTTTCATCTTCTCTTTCGAGCCAAATACATAATACATGCACGTGCCGAACGTATAAGCTGTAATTATGTTGGCGATGTTATCAGTTGCTTTTGCATAGCGCATACATAGTTGCAGGTAGCGCTCACTTTTACAGTGAGCGCCCATCAAGGATTCTATACAGAGCAGATTTCCAGAGGAAAATAGATAAGGATCTATTGCGAATTCCATGAAAAGCTTGGAATCCTTTTGCTCGTCGTAGAGCGACAATACTGTTTCAAAGTGCGTTTTTGCAATCTCGAAGTCAGCATCAAAAAAGCATGCTTGACCAAGTAATGTGCGGGTTGTTAATTCAAATTGGCGGTTTTTCTCATTGAGAGCATATTCTAGTAGTTCTTCACCTAATAACCTTGCCTTTTGACGGTTTGCTTGAAGATGAAAATAAAACAAGTTTGTCCATAGAGCTTTTTCCTTACATGCTTTAAGTGTTTCCATGGAGATGATGTGCGATGGCTCTTCAATACTTTCTATCAAGCTTATGTTTTGATTGGCTAAATCGTGTATTACATGGCTTCCCCAACCGTCAAACATAGTCCTGATTGGTAATAATGTATTGTTTATTTTAAGTTGTAATGCAGCTCTATTTTGAGGAATTTGTACTTTATCAACCCAGCTAGAGATATATGAACTGAGTTCGATTGCTTCGAAGTTAAAAGATATTCTTCCTAAATCCCCAATAGCTATATTTCCGTAGTTGACGGCCTCTTCATATAGCTCAGCACTTGCAAAGTGCTTAGCAATTGAGAGAGGGAACTGAGCTGATTTTTGAGGGAAGTACTTAATTAATGTATCTGCGACCGATTTGTGAAACCCTTTTAAGTGATCAGTTGACATACTCCCATAAGCCGCGTCCCTCACCAGCGCGTGTTTAAAGATATAACTGTCATTCTCAACTCGGCGTTGTTGAATGATGAGGTCTTTCTCGATCAGCTCATTCAAGTCGTTTTGGATCTGATCTTCGCTGAGTGATGACGCGGCGACGAGCAGGTCGTATTCGAATTCGCGGCCTATGGTGGCGGCGAGTTGTGCGGTTTCCTTAGCGTGTACCAGGCTGTCGAGTTTTTGCTGTAGCGATTCGCGCAGGCTGCTGGGGACCTGATCGAGTTTATCCGGGCTGACGAAATTGACTTCGCCGCTTTGCTCGCTGACCAGTGCTTTTTGTTTCAGCATATCAACCAGCTCTTCGATAAACAGTGGGATGCCGTCGGTGCGGCTGACCAGGATGTCGCGTACGTTTTTCGAAACGGCTTTGCCTTCGAACAGTTGCTCGATGAAATCTTCGGTTGCTTTGGCGGTGAGCTTATGTAACTCCAGCTCCAGCAATGTCAGGTCGTGCAGGCTGTCTGGCTTAGGCTGGCGCGAGGTGCTGATCAGCACGCTGCCATCACTAAGGTTCTCGGCAAAATGATGAATAAATTCTAAGGTGGTGGAGTCCGCCCAGTGAATGTCTTCAATGATGTATAGCTTGTGGTTACTGAGGCTGAATTTGTGTGACAGCAGCAGGGCACTCAGGCCTTTGAACAGTAACTCTTTTTGTGCGTCCGGTGCCAGTGACGACGGCTGCATGTCTTCTGGCAATTCGATGTTCAGCCAGACCAGCAGGATTGGCAAAATGGTCTCTGTACTGAGTGAGCTGTCCTGTTCATTTAGCAGCGATACAAACAGGTCTATGACCTCGGTATTGCTGAGGTTGCTGGTATTAAACAGGTAACGTACCAGCGTTAGAATAGGGTAGAGCGCATTGTTCTGGTGCTCGGGTAAACACTGGGCAACCAGGTGCTGGTATTTACCGGCGTTGGCACGAATTTCTTGCAGTAAGCGCGATTTACCAATGCCGGCTTCACCGTAAATATGGGCAACCCGGGTGGTTTGTTGTTCGTTATTAATGATAGACAGGGTTTTGTCCAGCTCGCTCTGACGACCGATGAGCTTGTGGTGATGGCGTGTACCACGCATAAAGCCAAAAGCTTCGACGCGTTTTTCGCCTTTCAGGTTATAAATGGCTTGCTGTTCAAACGCCATCCCCAGCTGCATATTGTCGAAATAATCGAACTCACTGTAAGGCTCAAGGATGGCGCGTGACTCTGCGGTACACAAAATTTGTCGTTCACCAGCAAGACGCGCGAGCTGCATTGCTGTATTGGCGATGTGTCCTTCTGGTACCGCGTTGGCGTAAGTCACAAAAATGCCTGAATGCAGGCCAATATGGGCGTTAAGTTGCACGCCGTGGGCTTCTTGCATCAGCGCATTACGCTTACCGAGCTCACTGATCACATCCAGTGCGGTACGTGCGCTCAGTCGGGTGTCGTTGTCGCTGGCGACAGGATAACCGAAATAGAATAACGCGGTATCGGCGAGGTTGCCTACATGGTAGGCACCAAAACGGGTCGCAATATCGATACAGGTGTTACGCTGCGACTTAAACAGAGTGTCTATGACATCCAGATCTTTGGCGTTTTCATCCAATATTTTGGCACTCAGTCTTAACGCCATTACGGTGATTTGCTTACGCTCTGTCAGTGTTGTGTAATCCTGCTGACCCGGGTGGGCTGGATCATCGGTGCGCAACACTACGGTTGCATCATCGTAACCATGTTGCGCATGCACATCTGCCAGCACGCCAACCAGGTTAGAGACGTTCATGGAGTTAAGTTCAGCAAACGCCTCTTGACCAGAAATGACTCGCTCAGTTGCATTTTTTTGTAATACGCGGCGTAGTAATCCGGATAATGGGTGGCCTAGCAGGGCGCTTGGTAGCGGAATATGAACATCGCTCAATTGCTTGTGATAAATCGAGGCAATACTAGAGCCGGTTACGGCAGGTAACCCCGTCAGACATTCTAAAAATACCAGGCCCCATACATAGATATCAGTTTTGGCAGACGCAGGCTCACCGCGTAATTGCTCGGGGGCGCTGTAAGAAGGCGTACCCAGGGTTTCTTGCGTGAGTGTGAGTGTCGCAAAGTCCTGATGGCGGTTTTCCTGGCTAAGCGTACCAATACCAAAGTCGAGAATCTTTGCATAGGTTTTGGCACCAGCCTGAGTCAGCATGATATTCGCAGGTTTGATGTCCCTATGAATGATGCCTTGTTTGTGCGCATGGATCAGTGCGTCGAGCACCTGCAACATAATGTCGGTTGCGTCTACTGCGTCCAACGCGCCTTCCTGGATCAGGTGCTCGCGCAGGGATTGACCCTCCACATACTCAAACACACCGTATAGCAGGTTTTCATCAACCTGGCCTTTGTCCAGCAGTCTCACGATATGGGGGTGCTGCAACTGGCTGCTCAGAGTGGTTTCGCGTTTAAATCGCTCCACATAACGGTGCTTCTTGGCTTCGTCCAGATGTGGTTCAAGTGCCAGGAACTTGATTGCCACGATCTGATCGGTGTTTTTATTCTTCGCTTTATAGACCTTACCAAAGCCGCCTTCACCGATTTTGTGGATGAGCTCATATTGAGTCGACTGAAAGCGATCCTGGATATAAGGATCAGAAAATTGAGTTAGTGGCATAGTATTTTGTTTTTATCTAATTTGTTAACAGGGCTCGAACTTAAGCTCTAAATTATTGTTAAGAATTACGATTATTACAATGTTTTTTCAACATCCTTGCCCACAGTATCGTTTATTTGACATCAGACAGGTTTCACTAAGATGAAGATCGTAAGCATTACTGCATACTCACCTCATAGCATGAGTAAATTTCAACAATTTCAATAGTTACTGATTGGTCTGAAACATGCTGTTGTTCTTGCCGGTAATCTTCACCGATTATCAATAGAGGGTCAAATGCTTCTGGCTTAGTATTGGGATAAATTACCAAGAGAAAGTGCTAAATTATTACGTTTTTGGCATATTCCAGTACTTAATTGGTATATGTTGCTTGTGGTGTAATATAGTGTAATATCTAATTATTCAGTAGTTTGTAATAATAAACCAGTTTTTCGGTCGCTAATGGTGTATAAAGATGGAACGTCGTACTTTTCTAAAAACAAGCTCATACTTATGTGCGAGTGGCGTATTGCCAGTCACTGCACTTGCCGCTAATAGCACTTCATTTACATTTTCAGAGCAGGATACGCAACGTTTAAGTAGTGAACTGCTCGACACGTTGGCGATTAAAGCGCCGAAAGTCTCAATCGAATCTCCAAACGGCGATGCTGTGCAAATCACCTTAAAACCCGCAGTGGCGAGACGCTATAACGCAAACATTTTTGTTTATTTTGAAACGCGCAGTGAGATAAACGTGTTTGATTTGTCCGGTAACCCTAGCGGAACGATTAAATTACCGCAAGGGTTTAGCAGTCTTAACGATTTTGCCATTGAGCCAAATCAGCAGTTGCTTTACCTCATTGAAAGAGGGCAGCATTCTGTCACTGTGGCAAACTTTTATGGTGATAAACTCACAGAGATCGGCGAGTTTGGTACTGAAGTAGACACCCAATTAAACGGACCTAAAAAAATTACACTGGATACCCATGGCCACATTCATATTCTTGAAATGGGTACGGCTAGCATCAAAGTATTCAATAATAATGGCGCTTTCTTGTACTCATACGGCCGTTCTCGGTTGGGCAAAAAGCCACTTTACAGATCACTGGATGGTACCCAGCATATCCTCGTGTCAGGGGGCAAACTGAACGACAGAAAGTGGGTTTTTAATATTGATACTCGCAAATTGTCAACACTCAACTAGACTGAACAGTGAACGCTGACAGGCGTTACGTATGGCATCAAAGTATGTCAGGTAACGCCTTGTAATCACGGAAATATCATACTTAGGTAGCGCCCGATGGAAAAACATCAGATGCGTAATGTGTCAGTGACAGATTATGCCGATCCAAAAATAGACCAACTCTTAAAACATACCGTCCGAAATCAACTTGAATCACTGCTTAAGGCCAAGCTCACCACCGCACAAAGACAACAGGCGCTTACCCAGAGCTTTGTAGAGGCGATGGCGCTAATATTCAGCACCACGCAAGCGACTCACGCGCAACTTACAGCAGCTTTTGAAGCGATGTACGAACATGCCTTGCAGTCAATGTCGATGGCAGAACTCAGTGAAGAATTATTGACGCGTCAGTATATTTCGCCGACCGGTCTTATTATGTCACCTTATAATAGCCGTAACACGATAAGGGATATATACCGCATTCAGGGATATGCAAAAGGCATTGATAAAGCAATACGGGGCATGCTGTCTCATAAGGACTCCGTCACTATTTTATATCCTGCTTGTGGCCCATTTGCGCCTTTGATACTACCTTTGCTCAGCTACTACAAAAATCAGAACGAGTTTAACCACGAGCAAATTAAGGTGCTATTCATAGATACTCATCCTGGTGCCATCGTCACGCTAAAACAGCTGATTGATGACTTGCAGTTAGGTGAGTTTGTCGCAGATATCATTGAAGAAGATGCCACGGTATATGAGCCAGAGCAGGCCGTTGATCTGCTGGTGCTGGAAGCCATGCAACATGGGTTTACCCGAGAAGGGCAGCTGGCCATTGCAAAGCACTTAGTTAAATTTCTGACGCTTGATGGCTGGATGATACCACGCTCTGTATCGATTAAAGGCATGATGATCCATGGCGAAACAGAATATAATCAGCAATGGAAAGACGCCGAATACTGCCACTCCGATCACTTACGTGACAGTGCTTTAAACGAGCGCGTTGAACTGGGCGAGCTGATGCGTATTGATAAGTCTGCGCTGTTAGAAATGACAGAGATAGAGCTTGATGATGACATTCGGGTCGTTGCAGCGAATGCAATTACACTACCAACTGGCGTTGAGGATATGTCGACTCGTATTCTGGCGATTTATGCCCAAATCAACACGTTTGGCGAAGAAGGACTGGATCAATACGACTCAGGCATTACGCACCCAAAACCCGATATGAACTTCTATGTTGATGCCCGACCTCGAGAGCTTGAACATACGCATTTTGTGGCCAATAGCGGCGACACAGTGCAATTCTACTATCAGCTCAGCGGCATGCCTGGGTTTGTTCCGGTCAAGGCTTAGGAGATGACCATGGAAGTGAAATATGCGTTGTTCAGCGGCAGTTGCTTATGCCTGGCCGCTGTGCAGTACCTATTGCAAAGAGGCCAGCTTAGTTGTGTGGTGTTGATTGAAGCGGAACCTAATCCGGATCTTGTTCAGTTACAGCGCTTTTTGCACCACCATCAAATCCCTATGTTGCAATATAAAACAGAATCTGACGACGCCCTGATTGCCGATCTCGACAGACTGGGCGCAAACAGTGGTATAGCCTATTTGTTTAAACATAAGCTTCGCGCCAAGCTGATAGACTTTTTTGCCGGTGATGTACTTAACATTCACCCCAGTGCGTTGCCCGATTATCGCGGCCCAATGCCTGTGTTCTGGCAACTTAAAAATGGTGCGGATACCATCCGGTTGACGTTACACAAAGTCGCGGAGCAGCTCGATACAGGCGATACTGCAACGCACATTGATTTACCGGTGCATCCTTTTGATACCTCACAGTGCTTTCACCAGAAAATAGCCCAGGCAGTGCCCGCTTTGCTCGAGCAATTTGCTCAGCAGCAGGCCGCAGGGACTTTGAACTGGCAAGAACAAAAAGAATACATCGAAATGGATGGCGAGCAGTGCGAACCTCGCTATGCAGCGCATGTTCAGGTGGAAGATTTATTAGTTGACTGGCGACACCATACCAGTACTGAGATTGTCAACCTGGCGCGTGCAGCCAATGCTGAACTGGGCGGCGCCCGCTTTAAGTTTCGTGAAGGTATGCTTCAGCTTATGCAGGCCAGCAGCATGGAATGTAAGTTGGTGGGTATTAAGCCTGGTACGATTCTGGAACTCGACCGAATCAAAGGGTTGTTAGTTAAAACGGTTGATGGTGCTATACGCCTGGATACGATATTGACCGAGCAAGGTATTTTTGATGGCTACCGGTTTGCAATTTTGTTTGGACTGGAACCTGGATTAGAAGTAGCAGCCTCATCTGAAGGCAGAATGTAGAGGCTAAAAATTAAGTGTTTTGATTGAGGTATATCAATTGCAAACCGATACCTTTGTACTAAATTTTACAATGGTAGCTTAGTTGAGAAGGACTTGTGAGTGGCCCAGCCGATGTACTTATTATCCTGCATTTCTAACTATGCTCTGAACTTTAACTCAGAAGCGAGATAGATATGAATATAAAGATCAATCTGACCAACCGATATGGTTATGATCTTACGCTGTTTCCTTATAACGGAGGCGATGTACCAAGTGGTGAAGGACAGCGTATTGCGAAAGTTGAAGGCACTGGCGAGATAGTTGTCGCACAGGGCGAGAGCAGTATTTTGGAAGTACCCGGAATGGGAAGCTTGTTAGTCCAGTTTTTGGGAGAACAGAAGCTCGTTGACTGTCACGAAAGGTTCTGCGATAGCCCCAGCGAATTTGACGGTTACCCGTTAATGGCACTCTTACGTTATAAAACCACAGAATTATACTGGCGTTTTGCAGACAGCGATGATCCGGCTGAGCTCAATATCAGCATTAATGATATCGGTACAATCTGCCTTGACAAGGTCTTGAGCGGCGAGGCGCGCAGAGTGCAGTTGCCCGAGTTTTTTATCCCTCCCGTTTTTACCGCCCATTTACCAGAAGGAAATCCTGATTAGTCCGAGCAATGATAGCTCTGCAATAGATGTATGCCGTTCAGGCAAAGTAGTAACTGAAGTAGTAGGTGCGAACTAATCGCAACAAGTCGATAAATCACTGAGTGAATTTTAGTGGTACTGAGCGTTTATCGTTTAAGGGTATGTTTACGAATTAGAGAGGAATTCATATGTCTACTGACCCGTATATTGGCTCAATGGGTACCTTCGGCGGTGCTTTTACAATCAGAAACTTTGCAATGTGTTTAGGCCAGACCATGGCAATTTCACAAAATCAGGCGTTGTTCGCTTTAATCGGGACTATTTATGGTGGTGATGCGCGCACGACCATGGCTTTACCAGACTTACGTGGTCGCAGCCCGGTGGGTGCTGGTACACGACCTGGCGGGATGGATTATCGTCAAGGTGCGATGCTAGGTACTGAGCTGGTAGGTATTGATATTGTTCACATGCCTGCGCACTCACACACGGCAATTTTTACTCCGCTTGGTGGTGCAAACCCAGTAAGCGGCACGCTGCAGGTAGCAACTAATACAGCTAATACTAAGACCCCAGATAGCAGCTCTTATATAGCAGCAAATAATAGTGACGGTTTCTTTAAAGCAGGCTTTGAGTCGGCAAACCTCACTGATATTGAAGGGTTGACAGTATCTGGTGGCGGTTCAGCAGGAGGTACGGTGACGGTTACCAATACAGGCGGCTCTTCACCGTTGAACATATTAAACCCGGTATTGCCGGTTAACTGGCTTATGGCTACAGAAGGTGTATTCCCACCGCGCAGTTAACTAGTGGTTGATCAGGGCTGGCTAGAGCGTGTCAGCCCGTTTTACGTTATGGAAGTAGATGTTAAAACTATAAAGTGTCACTGGACCAGGTAAATTAACGGAGTAGTAAAATGAGATTAAGTAAAGTTGCAACTGCTGTCACATCAGCAGGTATATCGGCAGCGTTGTTTTCCGGCAATATCTGGGCAGGCCAAAAAACACTGGACTACTCAACAGGTTCAGGTACGCCCGCTGATGTAAGGGACGGCTCCAATGGTGTGGCAGATATTTCTCTGGATTCTGCCGGGACAGTTACTTTTATTCTGGATGGTGGTGAGAGTGCGGACAATTATACGGCAGAGAGCTTTGCTGTGGCGTTCAGCTCGTTTTATGCAGCCGGTTTTATCGGTAATTCAGGGGCCAGCGCCACTGATAAAGGCTATAAACTTCTGGAGAATTCAGGCACACACTTTAGTTTTGATGGCATTACCTTTGTGCGCGCCACTGCAACTGATGCAGAACACCGGGTGCGGTTTACCGGCTTCAAAGATAGTGCGCAAACGGTTACGGTTGACTTAACCCCCCCGGTTGGGCCAGGAGTAGGTACGAGTTTTAGCTTTACGCGTACTAGTGATTTTAATAATGCGCTCTGGCAAGACATTGATACTTTAATCATTACGTTTCCGGATACCGATCCCGCCAGTGCTTATGATTCACGCTTTGCAATACAAAACATCACGCTGGATGATGCAACTGCGTCCGATTCAACGGCGCCTGTTTTTGTCAGTGGAAGCTCGACTCCCAATGACAACGCAACGGATGTTTCAGTCAGTAGTGACATTGTTATCGCCTTTGACGAAAACATTGCACTGAGCACGGGTAATATCACCATTCGTAACGTCACCGACAGTAGCGACTTTGAAGTATTTGATGTTGCCAGCGAAAGTGATGGCACGACCACCACGCCGGGGTCTGGTCGGGTAAGTATTACCAGTGATAAGGTCTACCTGAATCCAACCAGTAATTTAACCGGCAACCGGACATACGCTATCCGTATTGACTCTGGAGCGGTAACAGATACATCCAGCAATGCCTTCACGGGGATCAGTGACGACACCACCTTTAATTTTACTACCGCCAATACAACCCCTGTTGTCGATCTGGATACAGGTAGTGGCAGTAATGACAGCAGCGCTAGTTTTTCTGAAGGCAGCGGTGCGGTTAACATTGCCAGCAGCGCTTCTGCAACGGATGCAGACAGTGATACCATAACAACCATAACAATTTCATTGACCAATGATCAGGATGGCGCATCCGAAGGCCTGAATGTAACAGCTGCAGCGCAAAATGCCCTGACTGGTGTGTCGGGTGCATCCGATATTACCTTGCAGGACACCATTTCAATTACGGGCGCAACGGCGACACCAGCCGAAGTCACAACTTTCCTGCAGGCCATCACCTATAACAATACCTCAAGTACGCCAAACGAGACTGCACGTACAGTGACAGTGGTTATCAACGATGGGTCTGCGAGTAGTACGTCGCGTACAGCCACCGTTAGTGTCACGGATGTCACGGCAGCAAGCTCTACAGCTGCGGGCTTTAATACCAGCAATGGCACAAATCTAAGCCCGGCTATTACGTTTGCGGGAGGGGACGAAACCCTGACTATTGCGGATGCCAGCCATGTATCAGGTTCAACGGCCAGTGGAGGTACGGGAACAGATATCCTATCTGTGCCAACCAGCACAAACCTCGCAAACCTAACATCCCTGAGTGGCTTTGAGACGCTGACACCGGATAGCGGTGCATCCATCACGCTGACCGAATCTCAGCATGAATCGTTTACCACCATTAATGGCGCGGGGACCAATCAATTTACACTCAGCAGTGCTGATGGCGATGGAGCGATTTCCGGTGATGCCGACATTGAAACGTATGTGCTGGGTGCCGGGTTCACCTTTACATTGGGTGGTGCTTCACAAAATGTGACGGGCAGTAGCTCGGCTGATACTGTGGCAACCGGGTCGTTGACGGCAACGGGTACATTGACGGGCAGTGGCGGAACCGATGTATTACAGCTGGGCAATGGTGCCAGTATTGCCGGTGCGACCGTAAGTGGTTTTGAGACGTTAACAGTGGATGCCAATGCATCCGTAACTATGACTGAGGCGCAGCATGATGCCTTTAGCACAGTTACTGGTACTGCAACGGAAAGTATTACTATCTCCGCAGCAACCGACGGACTGACGGCTGCGAGCGCAATTGAAACCTATGTTTTGGGCGCCGCGAACAGTATCACGTTGAGTTCTGCCGGGCAAAACGTCACTGGTAGCAGTGGCAACGATACTATCGACATAGTCGCATTGACAGCAACGGGTACTTTGAATGCTGCCGGTGGCACAGATACCTTATCAATGAGTTCTGGTGCCAGTATTGCGGGTGCGACGGTATCTAACTTTGAAAACCTGACATTAGCCAGTGGGGCCAGCGTCTCTATGACCGCCTCTCAGCCAGCACTCTTTGGTGGCACAATTACCGCGGCTGGTACTGAAACTATCAATATTTCAGGGGATGGTGACTTTACCACTCTTGCCAATGTAGAGAGTTTCTCGGTCGGTGACTCTTCGACTAATAGCCGTACAGTGACCGTTGCGGCCGCAGGCACTTCTGTGACGGCATCGTCTTCTACTGATGCCGTGACATTTAACGTGGGGACGCTCAGTTATACTGGCACGCTGACCGGTGATGGAACAACGGCAGATACTTTGTCGTTGTCTTCTGGGGCTAATATTTCGGGTGGTACGCTTGCAAACATAGTTAACCTGACTTTAGCCAGCGGCGCATCAGTGACGATGACGCCTGCGCAAAATGCGTCTTTTAGCGGTACTGTCACGGCGGCAGGGTCGGAAACCATCACAATCTCCGGAGACGGTAACCTTACAACGTTAACGGGTATAGAGACTTACTCGGTTAACGATGACAGTACTAACAGCCGTACTATCACAGTGACCAATGCGTCAGCGACGATTGACGCGACAGCGTCCAACGACGCCATTACATTTGATATTGCCGGAAGTGCCTTTAATGGCTCGCTTACAGGTGACGCAACGACTGGTGATACTGTCAGCGCTTCTGATGGCGCTGATGTGACCAGTGGTGGCTTTACCAATATTGGTACCTTGTCACTGGCCAGTGGTGCAACGGTTTCCATTGATGCGGCAAATGTAGCAAATAATTTTACTACAGCAATCACAGGTGCTGCGGGATCCGAAACCCTAAAACTGATGGATGGGGGCACGTTTAACTTTGGTAGTACTAGCGTCTCTGAAATCGAAAACCTGGCGATTGGCACCAATAACATTTTCACTATTACCCTGACTGATAACTTTGACTCCAATGGTAACTCAGTCACTATCTCTAATGCTTTGGGCTTTGCGCTTGCCGGTGGAATTACGCTGAATGCTAGCGCGCTCAGCGGTGATACCATTAATATGACCGCCACTGACTTTGACGGTAACGACACCATCACAGGTGGTAGCGGAACCGATACCATCCGCCCAGGCGGTGGTACAGACTCAATGACAGGTAACGCGGGCAATGATAATTTTGTTGGCGACGCGTCGGATCTTAATGGGGACACCATCACAGACTTGAGTGTGGGTGACATTATTACTATCAATAGTGTCACGGGCCTGACAACCAGTAATGTTCGCTTTAACGGCACGAGCACGCTGCAGGTGGATACTGATGCGACTGACTTCAGCGCTGTTGAAGTGGCAATAACGCTCTCAAATGCGCCAGCCAGTTCACTTGATTTTACTGTGGCGGATAATGGTGCCAATACTGATATTACCTTTATCTCACCAAACAATGTACCGACCTTCAGTAATCTGAATGGCGGCCAGACGTTCACTGAAAACGGTTCAGCCGTTATTATTGATTCAGACGTTGTTGTTGCAGATACCGAACTGGATGCACTAGACAGCGGTGCGGGTAATTATAACAATGCAACCCTGACGATTGCCCGAAATGGCGGCGCCAGCTCACAGGATGTCTTTGCTAATAATGGCCTGTTGGGCACGCTTACCGAGAGCAGTACCTTCACTTATAATTCAACGACAGTCGGTACGGTAACAACCAATTCGTCGGGTACTTTAGTATTGACGTTCAACACCAGTGCGACCTCCGCGATCGTTGATTCGGTGTTGCAAAATATCACTTATCAGAACAGCTCAGAAGCGCCACCGGCATCTGTAACGCTCGATTATACCTTTAATGATGGTACTGCAAATAGTACGGGCACTAATCAGGCATCTGTTACCATTACTGCGCAAAATGATGATCCAACCGATATTAGTCTGGATACGGCGTCAATCAATCAGTCAGCGACTGGCGCAGGTGCAAATATTGGTACTTTGAGTACCACAGATCCTGATACCAGTGACAGTCATACGTATACGATTGTCAGTAGCGGAGCCAGTGCGAATGGCACCTGTAGCGCAGATACCAACAACGGTAGTTTCCAGATCAATGGTTCAAACCTTGAAACGCAAGCCGCGTTATCGGCAGGAAGCTATGTGGTTTGTTTGCAAACCAGTGACTCTACAACGACATTCCAAAAGGCGTTTACTATCACAGTGAATGATGATGTAGCACCTAATGCGCCATCAACGCCAGATCTTGACGCCGCATCCGATACAGGTACTTCTGATAGTGACAATAACACCAATGACACGACACCAACATTCAGTGGTACAGCTGAAAGCGGTTCAACGGTTAGATTGTATAGCGATCAGGAAGGCGGTGGTACAACCGTAATCGGAACTGGTACGGCAACAGGCGGCAATTGGCAAATTACCACCAGTGCACTGACTGCCGGTGTAACGCACGCCATCACTGCAAAAGCTACCGATGCAAGCAGTAACGAAAGTTCAGCATCGAGTAGTCTGAATGTGACGATAGACACAACCGCCCCTTCAGCGCCGGGCACACCGGATCTGGATGCAAGCAGTGATACAGGTACATCCAATACGGATAACGTGACCAATGATACGACCGCGACATTTACTGGCTCAGGTCCAAATGGTGGCGCGATCACGCTGATTTCAAGCATTGATGGTACTGTGGGCACCGGCACTGCCACTTTAGGTACCTGGACTATCACAACGTCTGCTTTATCAGCAGGCACACACACTATGACAGCTCGAACGACGGATACCGCAGGGAATACCGCAGATGGTTCCGGCTTGTCTGTTACTGTGGATACCAGTGTAAGCGCAGTCAGCATTACCACGCCGATTGAAGTGGATGGTATCGTCAATGCAGCAGAAGATAATGATGTGTTGATTGCTGGTACAGGTGCTGAGTCGGGCAACAGTGTGGCCGTGAGCATCACGGATAACAATTCAACAGTCAGTCGTACCGTGACCGCAGACGGCTCTGGTAACTGGACGCTGAGTGGCAGCGAACTTGATGTCAGCAGTCTGAACAATGGCACCCTGACGGTGTCAGCGACCCAAACGGATACCGCTGGCAATACCTCTAGTGCTGCGACACAAAGTATCACCTTGGATAATGCAGCACCTTCCGCTGTTACTATCACCACGCCTATAGAAACTGATGGCATTGTTAACGCGACGGAAGACAATGATGTGCTGATCGCCGGTTCTGGCGCTGAGTCGGGTAACAGCGTGACGGTGACCATCACAGACAACAACAGCTCGGTGAGTCGCACGGTGACTGCCGACAGCTCAGGTAACTGGACGCTAAGTGGCAGTGAGCTGGACGTCAGTGGCTTGAACAATGGGTCGTTAACGGTGTCGGCCACCCAGGCGGATACGGCAGGTAACACTTCGACTGCTGCGACTCAGACGATTACATTAGATAACGCGGCGCCTTCAGCATTGACCATTACTACCCCGATTGAAACGGATGGGATCGTCAACGCCGCGGAAGACAACGATGTGTTGATCGCCGGTTCAGGCGCTGAGTCGGGCAACAGTGTGACGGTGACCATTACGGATAACAATTCAACGGTCAGTCGTACCGTGACCGCAGACAGTTCAGGGAACTGGACGCTGAGCGGCAGTGAGCTGGACGTCAGTGGCCTGAATAACGGCACGTTAACGGTGTCGGCCACACAGGCGGATACGGCAGGCAATACTTCGACTGCTGCGACTCAGACGATTACACTGGATAATGCGGCACCTTCAGCATTGACCATCACCACGCCGATTGAAACCGATGGCCTTGTTAACGCGGCGGAAGACAATGATGTGCTGATCGCCGGTTCAGGTGCAGAGTCGGGCAACAGCGTGACGGTCACCATCACAGATAACAACAGCTCGGTGAGTCGCACGGTGACTGCCGACAGCTCAGGTAACTGGACGCTGAGTGGCAGTGAACTGGACGTCAGTGGCCTGAACAATGGGTCGTTAACGGTGTCGGCCACCCAGGCGGATACGGCAGGTAACACTTCGACTGCTGCGACTCAGACGATTACACTGGATAACGCGGCGCCTTCAGCGCTGACCATCACCACGCCGATTGAGACTGATGGGGTAGTTAATGCCGCAGAAGACAATGACGTCTTGATTGCAGGTTCCGGCGCTGAGTCGGGTAACAGTGTGACCGTGACTATCACGGATAATAACAGTTCGGTAAGTCGCACTGTGACCGCAGACAGCTCTGGCAACTGGACGCTGAGCGGCAGTGAGCTGGATGTGAGTGGTCTGAATAATGGGTCGTTAACGGTGTCGGCCACCCAGGCGGATACGGCAGGTAACACTTCGACTGCTGCGACTCAGACGATTACGCTGGATAACGCGGCACCCTCGGCACTGACCATCACCACCCCGATTGAAACCGATGGGATCGTCAATGCGGCCGAAGACAATGACGTGCTGATCGCTGGTTCTGGTGCAGAGTCGGGTAACAGCGTGACTGTGACCATCACGGATAACAATTCAACAGTCAGCCGCACCGTGACCGCAGACAGCTCAGGTAACTGGACGCTGAGTGGCAGTGAGCTGGATGTCAGCGGCCTGAATAATGGCACATTGACAGTGTCGGCCACCCAGGCGGATACGGCAGGCAACACCTCCACCGCGGCGACCCAGACGATTACATTAGATAACGCGGCACCTTCGGCACTGGCCATCACCACCCCGATTGAGACCGATGGCATTGTCAATGCCGCAGAAGACAATGACGTCTTAATTGCAGGCTCTGGCGCTGAGTCGGGCAACAGCGTGACCGTGACCATCACGGACAATAACAGCACGGTAAGCCGCACGGTGACTGCAGACAGCTCAGGCAACTGGACGCTGAGCGGCAGTGAGCTGGACGTCAGTGGCCTGAACAATGGGTCGTTAACCGTATCGGCCACACAGACAGATACGGCGGGTAACACCTCTACCGCAGCCACGCAAAGCATTACGCTGGATAACGCGGCGCCTTCAGCATTGACCATCACCACACCGATTGAGACGGATGGCATTGTCAATGCGGCGGAAGACAACGATGTGCTGATCGCCGGTTCGGGTGCTGAGTCGGGTAACAGTGTGACAGTAACCATCACAGATAATAACAGCTCGGTCAGCCGTACGGTGACTGCTGACAGCTCGGGTAACTGGACACTGAGTGGCAGTGAACTGGATGTCAGTGGCCTGAACAATGGGTCGTTAACGGTGTCGGCCACCCAGGCGGATACGGCAGGTAACACGTCGACTGCTGCGACTCAGACGATTACGCTGGATAACGCGGCACCCTCGGCACTGACCATCACCACGCCGATAGAAACCGATGGCCTTGTTAATGCAGCAGAAGACAACGATGTGCTGATCGCTGGTTCTGGTGCAGAGTCGGGTAACAGCGTTACTGTGACCATCACGGATAACAATTCAACAGTCAGCCGCACCGTGACCGCAGACAGCTCAGGCAACTGGACGCTGAGCGGCAGTGAGCTGGATGTCAGTGGCCTGAACAATGGCACGTTAACCGTATCGGCGACACAGACGGATACGGCGGGTAACAGCTCTACCGCAGCCACGCAAAGTATTACACTGGATAATGCGGCACCTTCGGCACTGACCATCACCACACCGATTGAAACCGATGGCATCGTGAACGCCGCGGAAGACAATGATGTCTTAATTATCGGCTCCGGCGCGGAGTCAGGCAACAGCGTGACAGTGACCATCACGGATAACAACAGCTCGGTAAGTCGTACCGTGACCGCAGACAGCTCAGGGAACTGGACACTGAGCGGCAGTGAGCTGGACGTGAGTGGCCTGAACAATGGCACCCTGACAGTGTCGGCCACGCAAGCGGATACGGCGGGTAATACCTCCACAGCAGCGACTCAGACGATTACGCTGGATAACGCGGCACCTTCGGAACTGACTATTACCACACCGATTGAAACCGATGGCATCGTGAACGCAGCGGAAGACAATGATGTCTTAATTGCCGGCTCCGGCGCGGAGTCAGGCAACAGCGTAACGGTGACCATCACGGATAACAACAGCTCGGTAAGTCGTACCGTGACCGCAGACAGCTCAGGGAACTGGACACTGAGCGGCAGTGAGCTGGACGTGAGTGGCCTGAACAATGGCACCCTGACAGTGTCGGCCACGCAAGCGGATACGGCGGGTAATACCTCCACAGCAGCGACTCAGACGATTACGCTAGACAATGCGGCACCTTCGGCCTTGATCATCACCACACCGATAGAAACTGATGGCCTTGTTAACGCAGCTGAAGATAATGACGTCCTAATTGCAGGTTCAGGTGCAGAGTCGGGTAACAGTGTGACGGTGACCATCACGGATAACAACTCAACAGTCAGTCGTACTGTGACCGCAGACAGCTCAGGCAACTGGACGCTGAGCGGCAGTGAGCTGGATGTCAGTGGCCTGAATAATGGCACGTTGACCGTGTCAGCAACACAAACGGATACGGCAGGCAACAGTTCTACCGCAGCCACGCAAAGTATTACGCTGGATAATGCAGCGCCTTCAGCACTGACCATCACCACACCGATAGAAACCGATGGCATCGTGAACGCCGCGGAAGACAATGACGTCCTAATTGCAGGTTCAGGTGCGGAGTCGGGTAACAGTGTGACGGTCACCATCACGGATAATAACTCAACAGTCACTCGTACTGTGACCGCAGACAGCTCAGGCAACTGGACGCTGAGTGGCAGTGAGCTGGATGTCAGTGGCCTGAACAATGGCACACTCACCGTATCAGCGACCCAAGCGGATACGGCGGGTAACACCTCCACCGCAGCGACGCAAAGCATTACGCTAGACAATGCGGCACCTTCTGCGGTGACCATCACGACACCAATTGAGACGGACGGCATTGTCAACGCGGCCGAAGACAATGATGTGCTGATCGCCGGTTCCGGTGCGGATGCGGGCAATAGCGTCACAGTGACCATTACGGACAATAATAGTTCGGTGAGCCGTACGGTGACTGCCGATAACTCAGGCAACTGGACGCTGAGCGGCAGTGAGCTGGATGTCAGTGGCCTGAACAATGGCACGTTAACCGTATCGGCGACACAGACGGATACGGCGGGCAACACGTCCACTGCAGCCACGCAGACCATTACCCTGGACAATGCCGCGCCTTCTTCGGTGACCATCACGACACCAATTGAGACGGACGGCATTGTCAATGCGGCCGAAGACAACGATGTGCTGATCGCCGGTTCCGGTGCTGAGTCGGGCAACAGTGTTACCGTGACCATCACGGATAACAATTCATCAGTCAGTCGTACCGTGACGGCAGATAACTCCGGTAACTGGACGCTGAGTGGCAGTGAGCTGGATGTCAGTGGCCTGAACAATGGCACACTCACCGTATCAGCGACCCAGGCGGATACAGCGGGCAACACCTCCACCGCAGCCACGCAAACCATTACCCTGGACAATGCGGCACCTTCTGCGGTGACCATCACGACACCGATTGAGACGGACGGGATAGTCAATGCCGCTGAAGACAATGATGTACTCATTGCCGGTTCCGGTGCGGAGTCGGGCAACAGTGTTACCGTGACCATCACGGATAACAACTCAACAGTCAGTCGTACTGTGACCGCAGACAGCTCAGGCAACTGGACGCTGAGCGGCAGTGAGCTGGATGTCAGTGGCCTGAACAATGGCACGTTAACCGTATCGGCGACACAAACGGATGCGGCAGGCAACAGTTCTACCGCAGCCACGCAAAGTATTGCGCTGGACAATGCAGCGCCTTCAGCACTGACCATCACCACGCCGATAGAAACCGACGGACTGGTCAACGCAGCCGAAGACAACGATGTACTCATTGCCGGCTCCGGCGCGGAGTCGGGTAACAGTGTGACGGTCACCATCACGGATAATAACTCAACAGTCACTCGTACTGTGACCGCAGACAGCTCAGGCAACTGGACGCTGAGCGGCAGTGAGCTGGACGTCAGTGGCCTGAACAATGGCACCTTGACGGTATCGGCAACACAAGCGGATACGGCGGGCAACACGTCCACTGCAGCCACGCAGACCATTACCCTGGACAATGCCGCGCCTTCTTCGGTGACCATCACGACACCAATTGAGACGGACGGCATTGTCAATGCGGCCGAAGACAACGATGTGCTGATCGCTGGTTCTGGTGCCGAAGCGGGTAACAGTGTCACCGTGACCATCACGGATAATAATTCATCAGTCAGTCGTACTGTGACCGCAGACAGCTCAGGCAACTGGACGCTGAGCGGCAGTGAGCTGGATGTCAGTGGCCTGAATAATGGCACCTTGACCGTGTCAGCAACACAAACGGATACGGCAGGCAACAGTTCTACCGCAGCCACGCAAAGTATTACGCTGGATAATGCAGCGCCTTCAGCACTGACCATCACCACACCGATAGAAACGGATGGTATTGTTAACGCAGCGGAAGACGATGATGTCTTAATTGCCGGCTCCGGCGCGGAGTCGGGTAACAGTGTGACGGTGACCATCACGGATAACAACTCAACAGTCAGTCGTACTGTGACCGCAGACAGCTCAGGCAACTGGACGCTGAGCGGCAGTGAGCTGGATGTCAGTGGCCTGAATAATGGCACGTTGACCGTGTCAGCAACACAAACGGATACGGCAGGCAACAGTTCTACCGCAGCCACGCAAAGTATTACGCTGGACAATGCAGCGCCTTCAGCACTGACCATCACCACGCCGATAGAAACCGACGGACTGGTCAACGCAGCCGAAGACAACGATGTACTCATTGCCGGTTCTGGCGCTGAGTCGGGTAACAGCGTGACCGTCACCATCACGGATAACAATTCATCAGTCAGTCGTACCGTGACCGCCGATAACTCCGGCAACTGGACGCTCAGTGGCAGTGAGCTGGACGTCAGTGGCCTGAACAATGGCACCTTGACGGTGTCGGCAACACAAGCGGATACGGCGGGCAACACTTCCACTGCAGCCACGCAGACCATTACCCTGGACAATGCCGCGCCTTCTTCGGTGACCATCACGACACCAATTGAGACGGACGGCATTGTCAATGCGGCCGAAGACAACGATGTGCTGATCGCTGGTTCTGGTGCTGAGTCGGGCAACAGTGTCACCGTGACCATCACGGACAACAACAGCTCAGTAAGTCGCACCGTGACCGCCGATAACTCGGGTAACTGGACGCTGAGCGGCAGTGAGCTGGATGTCAGCGGCCTGAACAATGGCACCTTGACGGTGTCGGCAACACAAGCGGATACGGCAGGTAATACGTCCACCGCAGCGACGCAAACCATTACCCTGGACAATGCCGCACCTTCTGCCGTGACCATCACCACACCGATTGAAACCGACGGCATTGTTAACGCGGCCGAAGATAATGATGTGCTGATCGCCGGTTCCGGTGCGGATGCGGGCAATAGCGTCACAGTGACCATTACGGACAATAACAGCTCGGTAAGTCGTACGGTGAACGCCGATAACTCCGGTAACTGGACGCTGAGCGGCAGTGAGCTGGATGTCAGTGGCCTGAATAATGGCACGTTGACCGTGTCAGCAACACAAACGGATACGGCAGGCAACAGTTCTACCGCAGCCACGCAAAGTATTACGCTGG
>NZ_JAKGBD010000015.1:0-116597 GCF_021532535.1 Pseudoalteromonas sp. DL2-H2.2
GACGATGTTAACCAAAGGAAGGTCAGGAGCGCTTAGGAAAAGCGAAGGGGATAGAGTCAGGATGGCTCAGATAACATCAGGACGATGTTAACCAAAGGAAGGTCAGGAGCGCTTAGGAAAAGCGAAGGGGATAGAGTCAGGATGGCTCAGGCAACATCAGGACGATGTTAACCAAAGGAAGGTCAGGAGCGCTTAGGAAAAGCGAAGGGGATAGAGTCAGGATGGCTCAGATAACATCAGGACGATGTTAACCAAAGGAAGGTCAGGAGCGCTTAGGAAAAGCGAAGTGGACAGAGTCAGGATGGCTCAGGACACAAAAGGACGTTGTTTATAAAAGGAATAGGGAAGAGACGTCGAAAGGTGCGAAGCAGTTCACATCGGCCGACAAAGGATGTGCTTGGATGCTCTAAGGATATCTACAGGATGTAACCTATCGGATGAAGTCAGGGAAGAAGATCGGGTGTGTCAGGATGTATACCCGTTCAGGGGATGATGAAGCTTGGCGGCTTGCTAGTTTGTTGTAGGCAGAGGTATCGGATACCTCCCAGGAAATTCGTCAGATTGGGGCGTAGCGCAAGGGTTACGCCTTGGTTTTTTTATTCAGTTCACCACACAGCATGCTTTACTGTCATGCCTTAACTTCGCATATCAACCTATCACGTTAGTCATCTTCAGTGAACAGCACGGTAACACCAATCAGCCCATTCGGTGCGGTGGAATATCCATCTTTTTAAGGCGCAGGTTTTCTAGGTGCATAGTACCGGTATAGGCACTTTGCTGATCTGAGCTGAACTCAAATGCAAATTGACTTTTTATTCCCAGCCTGCCATTACTCAGCACGGCGAGCCTGCGTTTAACACAGGCGACACTGAGTAGCTGGACATTGAGCTTTTCAGCTTGTCCAACCGCATGCTGTTGTGCCGCCTCTGCTATCTGACGGCCAAACCAAAAGAACGCAATGACTGCGCCGATAAGAATAAAAAGCCAAAGAGTGATCATCGTTTAAATAGCCTGCCTATTGCCTTGGACAGTGTTTCACTGCGATTTTCTGTTCTAAGTAGAGCTAAGACATGTGGGCGCAGTGTCGGAATTGCAACCAGATCGGCGAAAATGCTTTCAAATAAGCCGTCCACTTCCGTGTTGTGTGCAGCACTATCCATCAGTTTGATAAGCCTTGGTGAGTCGGTCAGAGTCTCCCAGCAACGTCCGGTAATGGTCAGTTGCAAATCAGCTTGCGCCGCCAGTGGAGAATCCAGAATAGTGTCTACTGCTTCCGCAATCAGCCCCAGGCTATGGCTGCCAGATAAGGCTCTGAGGTGGTTAATACTGGCTGCCAGATCTTCGCTTTCTACTGCCGTTTTCAGTCCGCTAAGCAAGTGCTCGGTCAGCTCAACGCCAATGGCCACGTGCTCCAGCATGGCAGCCAGAGGAGATTGCACTTGTGCGGGAAGGTGCGACCAGCAGGCTTTCAAATTATCACGATTGCTGCCATGCTCCAGACGCATAGCAAAGTCGGCCAGGCCCTGTACTGCCAGGTTTTGCCACTGATCTAGCCCCAGCTTTTGTGCAAAATACAGTTCGGCATATTCGTAATATTGTGACGCCGGACGTTTGAGTTCAGTTTTCAGTAAAGCATTAAACGCGGCCAGTTTATTGGCGTTAGGCGCATAGACATAGGGGTTGTTATCCAGTTTGCCTTGCGCCGCTTCACCGGTGAGCTGAGTGCCTAACGCGTCAATCACCATAGAGGCAAAGTGGTCTCGGCTGGCAGCAACCAGTTTGCTCTGTTCATCCAGCGGTAGCTTCAGAAACCATACATATGGGTCCTGGGTCGCCTGGTTATCCCAGAACTGAATTGCCAACAGGGCATGACCAGCGAGCGGATAAGGGTAGGGCACCTGAGTGGTTTCGATTTGCGCAAACTGCTTTTTATCGATTTTGGTTATGCGACGGCCAATATCATAGGCGCGCCATTGCGTGCCGGCTGAAGTCAGTAGTTCACCTAAAGTCGTAATCTGCGCTGTCATTTTCATCTCACTTTATTGCGTTGAGGCGCGATTATAACGTTATTCTTGGTCACTGATAAGGGTGACCATAAAGATACAAATGCCCGGGTTTGATGGGGTATAATGGGGTTTTTGTATTTGTGTGAGGAAGCACTATGGATCACCCTGTATGGCATTTGCTTGACGAGCTGGAGCGCACGTTGCGCGAGGCTGAGCTTTGGCAGGCAGAGCCAGTCTCGGCGCAAGCGTTATTGTCTGTTCAGCCATTTTGTTGCGATACGTTACGATTTGAACAGTGGTTGCAGTTTGTTTTTGTCGTTAAGATGCGTGCACTCATACAAAGCGGTGCAGCCTTACCGGCTAATATGGCCATCGCCCCAATGGCAGAAGTCAGCTTCGCACAACACCCTAACTATCAAGCATTGCTCAGTGTGTTACAGCGCCTGGACTCAGCGGTATCGGAGTCGACCCCATGTTAGAAATCATTTATCAGGATGAGCACTATGTGGCCATCAATAAGCCATCGGGTTTGCTGGTTCATCGCTCGTTCTTAGACAAGCATGAGACGCAGTTTGCGATGCAGATGCTCAGAGATCAGCTGGGGCAGCATGTCTTCCCTGTCCACCGACTTGACCGACCCACTTCGGGTGTTCTGCTGTTTGCGCTGAGCTCAGAGGCGGCGCGCGATATGAATCAGGTATTTATCGACGGGACCGTACAAAAGCGTTATCTGGCCTTGGTCCGTGGCTTCGCACCCGCAGACGTCTATGTTGATAAACCATTGAAAGAACAGCTGGATAAAATTGCCGACAAATTCGCGGATCAGGATAAAGCCCCCCAGGAAGCACAGACTCAGTTCAATTGTTTGCACCAGGCAACGCTGAATATCCCGCTAGGTAAATACCCCAGCATTCGTTACTCTTTGGTGGAGTGTTTTCCTAAAACAGGTCGTAAACACCAGATCCGGCGCCATCTTAACCACCTTAACCACCCCATCATTGGTGATGTAAATCACGGGGATAACAAGCAGAACCATTTTTTTCAGGATCATTTTGGCATTCGCCGCCTTATGTTGTTTGCAACTGAGCTGAAGTTTTTGCATCCTTATAGTCAACAACCCATCACCATTCGCGCCAGTTTGGGAGAAGATATGTTGAACCTGTGCAAAAAGCTGGGCTGGCCAGACACCGAAAAGGACTACCAATAATGGCATCAATTACACTTTTTGTCGGCTCTGTATTTGGCAATGCAGAGAACCTGGCAGAAGAAGTTAAAAAAGACATTGAGCAGCAAGGGCACAGTGCAGTCATTGCTGAGCAACCGACGCTGGAGCAGGTGCAAGGGGCAGAAAACCTGTTGTTTATATCTTCGACCACTGGACAAGGCGATATTCCAGATAATCTGCTACCTTTAATATTGCAAATGCAAAGTCAGTTTCCCATGCTGACGGGGAAAACCGTAGGAGTTGTTGCCCTGGGCGACAGTAGTTACGGTGACACCTTTTGTGGTGCCGGGCGTCAGATAGATACTTTAATTCAGGAGCTCAACGCAACAGTGACTGAGCCTCGGCTGGATGTAGACGCATGCGAGCACTTTGAGCCCTATGAAGCAGTTGCCCCCTGGCTACAAAAGTGGCTGCAATATTTTTGATGAGTTCACGAAGAATATTAGAAAAGCCGCTGATGTCAGCGGCTTTTTGATATCTAAATGGTTTATGAGCTTTTCACATCAACAGTCAGTTTTAACTTCTGACCTGGCTGAAGATATTTCTGACCAGCAAGCTTATTCCACTTAACAATTTCACTGACGGTCAGGTTAAACTTGGCCGCGATCCGTGCCAGAGAATCCCCTTTACGAACCTTATAGGTAATGGTGCGTTCTGTGGTATTCGCAACCGGTTGTGTTGTCGTTTGGCTTTGGTAGATGGTGAGCTTCTGGCCAAGCTTGAGTACCGAATTGGCTTTGAGTTTATTCCATTTGGCCAGTTGCGCGACAGTGACATCATACTCACGGCTGATATCCCACAAGGTATCACCGCTGGTGACTGTGTGGGTTTTCTTGTTGCGCGTTGCCTTATTCGCTGCGCTGCGCACCGCATCCGGTAAATGCTCACTTTGCAGTTCGCCGTCACTGAGAGGAACCAGTAGCTTCTGACCCACCCGGATAATGTGCGAATCCAGTTTGTTGAGCGAGCGAATGGCACTGGTGCTGGTGGAAAACTTCTTGGCGATCACTGACAGACTATCGCCACGGGCGACCGTGTAGTATTGCCAGCGCAGACGATCTTTTATTGGCGTACTGGCAAGGCGTGTTTTAAATGCGTCTATCTTATCTGCCGGCAGCAACAGGGTATGTGGTCCGTTCGGATCGGTGGCCCAGCGGTTAAAGCCCGGGTTCAGGCGATAAAGCTCAGTAAGGGATATGTCGGCCATTTCGGCCGCCAGCGCCAAGTCGATCTGCGACCCCACTTCCACGCTATCAACCACCTGGGCATTGATGATCTTGTTCCACTTAACGTTAAACTCATCCTGACGCTTTAACAAGTCAGACAATGCCAGCAGCTTAGGCACGTAGGCAGTGGTTTCGCGTGGCAGGTCCAAAGACCAGAAATCGGTCGGCAAGTGCTTCTTGCGATTCTTGCGAATGGCCTTTAGCAGTCGGCCTTCTCCAGAGTTGTAGGCTGCAATGGCATTGAGCCAGTCGCCTTCCAGAGTTTTATGCAGGTAAGTGAGATAATCCAGCGCGGCACGGGTTGACTGAACGATGTCGCGACGACCGTCATACCACCAGTTTTGCTTGAGATCGAAGCGTTCGCCAGTTTGCGGCATAAATTGCCAAATTCCAGATGCACTACGGTGAGAGTACCCGAACGGATCGAAGGCACTTTCTACGATTGGCAGCAGGGCAATTTCAATCGGCATTTCGCGTTTCTCTACTTCTTCAACAATATAGTAAAGATAAGGCTCGGCGCGTTTTGAAATACGATCCAGATAAGCCTGATGGCGCTGATAGTAGTTACGCTCTGAGACCACTGGACGGTTTTGTGGCACATCAATAGACAGCTGATAGCGGATCCGCTCCCAGACGTCGTCGAACACCGGTGGCGGCTCATCGGCTTCCACGGGCTCCTGAATGGCACTCATCAGAGTGTCGCTGATCTCGGCCGGACTGGCATGATCCAGTTGTTCGGCTTGTTCAATTGTCGGGCTGTCGAACGTAGTTTGACAACCGCTCAGCAGTGCTGATACTAGCAGAAGCAAGAGAGGCTTTTTCATAAAACTCGGTCATTGATCCATGGTCAGGGTACGGCGCCGCAGAAAAATCCACAGCTAAAACCCGTCAATGTTAACTGTTTAGTTGTAAAAATTAAAGCAGTGCCTAAAAATTATCCTTCCATTTTCTGAGCGCGGCAAACCTTTGCCAGTCTTCACTCCCCTCGGTTTGCATATCAGCCGGTACAGTATTTAGCATATGTGGTAGGTTTGCCCGCATAAAAGGGTTGATACTTAACTCGCGTGCGATTGTGGTGGGTAATGTCGGCTGCGCCTGAGCGCGTTGCTGCTCGCCCCATTGTTGCCACTGAGTTATGTCTTCATTCTCTGGCTCGACTGCGGCGGCAAACGCCAGATTGGCCTGGGTGTATTCATGCGTGCAGTAAATTTGGCATTGCGCAGGTAACTGGGATAGCCGTTGTAATGACTGCCACATTTGCTGCGGGCTGCCCTCAAATAAACGACCACAGCCTGCGCTGAACAGAGTATCACCGGTAAATGCCAGCTCAGGAGTCAGGTAGCAGATATGATCCAGTGTGTGTCCGGGGGTGTGAATGATAGTAAAGTCCAGCCCGGCAATGGTTACCCTATCACCGTCATGCAAAGAGTGTGTAATGCCATTAAAGGGCGTATTGTGCGGACCATATACCGGCAGTTCACCATAATGCGTTCGCAAAGGGGCGATACCATCGGTGTGATCCCAGTGATGATGTGTAACTAAAACGCCCGCCAACTGTTTTTTCGCTGCCGTGGCAAACTCAATGACGGGCTCGCTTTGCCCCGGGTCAACAACCCACATCAGATTGCTATCTGACGGACATATTGCCCAGATATAATTGTCACTGAAGGCCTTGATGGGGTGGATCTGCACTGCGACTTGCGCCATAACTCATTGCTCTATAAAGTGAAGGTGTAACTAGTATAGCGAGTGCGTATCATGAAACCAGCTCTAAGTTTTCAGCAGGGGCCCAAGCCCTACCAGTGGCAGGATTTTCCACATGGTGATTATGTGCGTGCGGGCATTGAAAGGCGAATGGCCAACTGGTTACCTCGTATGTTTGGCTACCATATGCTCAAGCTGGGTTGTCTGAGCGGCCAGCTCGACACATCCTTAAGCCCCATCAGCCACCAGATCTGTGTCGCTCCGGAGGGAGAGCATGTGGGGGTGCTGGCCGAGATTGACGAGTTACCTTTTTATGAACACAGTGTAGATGCCTGCATACTCAGCCAGTGTCTGGAGTATCATTCCGATCCCCACCATATTTTACGGGAGGCGCACCGCACCTTGATCCCGGGCGGGTATATCGTGATCAGCGGGTTTAACCCCTTTAGCTTGTGTGGCCTGGCGCATCTGTTGCCCTTTAGCAAAGAAAAGCTGCCCTGGTCCGGGCGCTTTTTTACGCCGTCGCGGGTTAAAGACTGGCTGGATCTGCTGGGATTTGAAATTCTTGCTGATGAGCGTTTTGTCCATGCCTCACTGGCAAGAGGCTCTCGTTTATCGCGTTTTGCGCCCTGGCGCCGCTTTTGCCGACATTATATGAAGCCGATGGGCAGTGTCTATTTGCTGGTGGCCCGCAAGCGGGTTGCTCCTTTAACGCCGATTAAACCTAAATGGCATGCCCGGCCCAAATGGACGCCAGCAGTAAAAGGGGCGCGACTGAAACACAGCCGCAATCAGGAACAAGGTTAGGCGGCTATTCGCTCTGGTAGCCGGTATCTTCTAAAAGGTCGCTGCCACCGGCCGCGTCGCGGGCCAGATCATCAACCAGTTCGTTGTACTTATTGCCAGCATGTCCCTTTACCCAGCGCCACTCAATGGTATGGCGCTGCACCGCGGTATCCAGGCGCTGCCATAAGTCGACATTTTTAACCGGTTTTTTCGCTGCTGTTTTCCAGTTACGCTTTTTCCAGTTTGCCAGCCAGGACTCAATGCCCTGTTTCACATACTGACTGTCGGTATACAAAATAACCTGGCAGGGGCGCTTGAGGGTTTCGAGTGCAACAATGGCTGCCAGCATCTCCATACGATTATTAGTGGTGAGCCGATATCCGGCGCTGAGGTTTTTTTCATGACCCTGATAACTGAGGTACACACCATAGCCGCCGGGTCCTGGATTGCCTAAGCAGGAACCGTCGGTATAGATCTCTACGGATTTTTGCACGAATTCGCCTGTTTTTATGTAAAATACTCCAATAGACGCTAACCATAGCAAAGTTAGGCAAACGACGATATGCATAAAAGACAAATAGTACTTGATACAGAAACCACGGGCATTGACCCCAAAGAAGGTCACAGGATCATTGAGATCGGTTGTGTGGAGTTAGTGAATCGTCGTCTGACCGGCAATAATTTTCACGTATATATCAACCCGCAGCGTGGCATTGAAGAAGAAGCCATAGACGTTCACGGTATTACCAACGAGTTTTTGCGAGATAAACCGTTTTTCCATCAGATTGCTCAGGAGTTCTATGACTATATTCAGGGCGCTGAGCTGGTGATCCACAATGCCCCGTTCGACGTCGGCTTTATGGACCACGAGTTTGCTATGCTGAACCAGGGGTTTGCAAAAACCCATGATGTATGTGAAGTCTTAGATACGCTGGTTATGGCGCGCGACTTGCATCCGGGTCAGAAGAACAGCCTTGATGCCTTATGTCGTCGTTATGATATAGATAACTCTAAGCGTACGCTGCACGGCGCATTACTGGATTCCGAGATCCTGTCGGATGTTTATCTGGCCATGACGGGCGGCCAGAAGAAGCTCAATCTGGCGCAACATAATGAGCAGGCTCAGCAGGGCAGTGGCGGTGGAATTCGTCGATTAAGTGCTGAGCGGGCGCCGCTAAAGGTGGTGATGGCGACTGCCGATGAGCTAGACGCCCATGAAGCGCGTATGGAGCTGGTCAACAAAGCCAGTGGCCAAAGTTTGTGGCAGCAATAATGGCTGCCAGGCGCAAGGTCAGTGTCTAAAGAGAACGATTAATTTATATGGGGTAAACGAGCATGCGGATCGGCTTAGCAGGATTGATGTTACTATATAGCGCGTTGTTCAGCGCGATGACGATGGCCGACACACCGCAAATTACGCTGCTTGAGCGTGACGGCAAAATCAATGAAATTCCGCTACTGGATAACCGTTTTCGCATTGATCACAATGTGAAGAAAATCACGCTCCTCTTCTTTCGTGCTCCCGGTACGC
Organism: Pseudoalteromonas sp. DL2-H2.2; assembly: GCF_021532535.1. Classification (NCBI taxonomy): domain Bacteria; kingdom Pseudomonadati; phylum Pseudomonadota; class Gammaproteobacteria; order Alteromonadales; family Pseudoalteromonadaceae; genus Pseudoalteromonas; species Pseudoalteromonas sp. DL2-H2.2. The sequence continues at coordinate 8,479 of NZ_JAKGBD010000015.1, forward strand.
CGGCCGTGGTGCTGGTGAAACCCGATGGCAGTAAGTACTACGCCACACACGCCATCGCGGATGAAAAACTCGAATGGTATGACGAAATCAGTTATGACCTGGTGATAGTGACGGATCCTATGCCTGGTCCCTGGCAGGTGTTGGGTCAGATCCGCCAGGACAGCCGCGTGATGGTATTAGGGGACATTGAATTACAGGTCGACCCCTTACCGCCTTTGATATTCCGTGGTGAAATGCTGAAAATTCAGGGGCAAGTGACCAATGATGGCCAGCCTGTCGATATCGGTTATTTCCGCGATGTGGTCACCCTCTATGTGGAATTTGTCAGTACCAACAATGATCAGTACGCCAACTTTGGCGCAGGCACCCAAAGTGTGGCCGAGTTTAAAGACGATGGCCGTGAGTTTGATGAGCGCCCGCTTGATGGCATCTTCACTGGCGAATTCCGGCTCAACTTCCCTGCCGGCGAGTGGCAACCTGAGTTCTTTATAGAAACTCCCATTCTTAAGCGTCGGGTTGTGAAAGATCCCATTATTATTGCAGAGCCGCCATTTTCTTTTGACTTGATGCTGGCGGGGCCGGAAGAATTTGAGCACCAGCTGACTATCCGACTGGCCTCAGAGGTGGTGAAGCCCGAAACCGTGATCTTCCAGGGCAAGATTTTATATCCCAATGGCGAAGAGCAGATGTTTACCCTCAACGGGGAAGAACGTTTATACCGGCAGCTGGCGATTAAGAACTATGACTGGGGAAGATATAGTGTGGAGCTATCAGCTTTTGGCGAAAACATTAATGGTCGTGAATTTATGGCCCGCCTGCCGGATTATAACTTTGAAATAGAACGTCCCATTGAAAAGGTACCTGAATTGCCCGAGTCAGAGCGGCCAACACAACGTACGGTCACAGTGCCTGAACCTGAACCGGGACTCAGTACCGGGGCCATTGTTGCCATTGTGCTGGTTGGTAACCTGCTGATCCTGCTGTTGGGTTGGCTGGCAGTGCGCATCTTTGTACAGAAAAAGCCCATCAAACTTAAAATAAGTTTGCCCTTTATTGGTAAGAAAAAGCAGTTAGATTTAGAAGAGTTAGAAGACGATACAGAAAAGTCCGGCAAACAGAGTTCAAAAAATGATAAATCAGCTGATATTTTGAACCTTTCGATGTCGGATGACTAAAAATCCCCGATTTTTTCAAAAAAGGTGTTGACTCTTAAGGGGGGCATTCGTATTATTCACGCCGCTGTCAGGGAGCACACCTGAATAGCGAGAGAACAAGATGCTGCGGAGTGGTAGTTCAGTTGGTTAGAATACCGGCCTGTCACGCCGGGGGTCGCGGGTTCGAGTCCCGTCCACTCCGCCACTTACTTTTTCTCTATAAGCGCACGCTGGAGTGGTAGTTCAGTTGGTTAGAATACCGGCCTGTCACGCCGGGGGTCGCGGGTTCGAGTCCCGTCCACTCCGCCAATCGCTTATCCTGTGCCGTACTTCTTTGGAGTGGTAGTTCAGTTGGTTAGAATACCGGCCTGTCACGCCGGGGGTCGCGGGTTCGAGTCCCGTCCACTCCGCCAACATCTTTAAGAAGTACACCGAGCTAAACCACCGTGGAGTGGTAGTTCAGTTGGTTAGAATACCGGCCTGTCACGCCGGGGGTCGCGGGTTCGAGTCCCGTCCACTCCGCCATCTAGCCAGGGTTTAGTTTGGGTTATCAGATTCAATGTAGTCTGAATTTATGACAAAACGACGTCACTAACATCGTTATTTACTCGTGGAGTGGTAGTTCAGTTGGTTAGAATACCGGCCTGTCACGCCGGGGGTCGCGGGTTCGAGTCCCGTCCACTCCGCCAACATTTTAACGAGTAAAAAATTGCATTATATCTCTGCGGAGTGGTAGTTCAGTTGGTTAGAATACCGGCCTGTCACGCCGGGGGTCGCGGGTTCGAGTCCCGTCCACTCCGCCATTTGATATAAGCATAAAAAGTCATACCACTGCGGAGTGGTAGTTCAGTTGGTTAGAATACCGGCCTGTCACGCCGGGGGTCGCGGGTTCGAGTCCCGTCCACTCCGCCACTTTTTATTTCTCCTCCATTATTACTTCCTGAAAATTCCTGGTAATTTAATTTCTCATTACTATTTAATAGCACCTGAACTGCATAAGTTATCTTAACAGCCTAGTCTTTATCTTGGTTATATTATACCAATTTCACTTAATACCTGTTCAATTTGAAGGAGCAAATATGCCGCTAACGGTGTTAAAAATTTCTCATTTAGAACAACTAAATAGCGAAATTTTTTGCCTGGTTATCGACGATATTTTCTCGCCTCAAAATAGAACACTTAATTAAGCAAATTGGTATTAAAAACTAAGCTTAATACTGGCCCAGTTATCCTTGCTCTTTTCGCAATGTTCTTATCCTTTTAGCAATATTCTAAGAAATATTAATTTGTAAATAGGTGTAATCCCGCCTGCTTAATCTGTTAATGAGTGTTACTTTGGCCAGTTTTGTTCCTTTTTTAATTGAAGCGCTTTTTTTGCAAAGGCATAATACGCCTAATTATACCAAATTGATTAAATTTATGATCTAATATCAAAATCTAATATCCATCGATGTGATAATGATTTTGCAGCCCTCTGAATTTATTAAGCTCTCCAAACAGACTAAGGATCCCAGAAAGAAAGTGCGCATGCTCGCGCTGGCTCATTTCTTTGAAGGTAAATCTCGCTATCAGATTGCTGAATACTTGAAGGTCAGTCGTACAAGCGTGAACAAATGGGTGAAAGACTATCTTGACTATGGATTAGAAGGCCAGGAAGAACTAACTCGCTCGGGCCGCTCTTGCAAACTGGGTGATGCACAACTGAAGCAACTTAAAGCGTATGTACTCGGCTCTATAGAGCGCACGCAAGGTGGTCGGCTAACACTAGAAGATATTCAACAGTATATCTCTGAGTCTTTTCACATAGAATACGAGTTATCGGTCGTTCACAGATTGCTGAAAAAGCGAAACTTCCCATGGATCAGCAGTCGTTCGATCCATCCTGAAGGGGAGCAAGCTCGCCAGGAAGCTTTTAAAAAACTTTGGGCTGAAAAAGGCTCACGCCCAAGAGTCGTAAAGCAACAACAATTCGAATATGCCTATCTGTTTGGTGCTGTGTGTCCAACGACTGGCGAAACAGAAGCACTCATCTCACCTTTAGTGAACAAAGAAGTCATGTATTCTCACCTGAAACAAATATCACAAAGAACTCAGCCAGGAAGAATGGCAGTGGTCATCATGGATTGCGCAGCCTGGCACTTCAGAGATGGTTTGGTAGAGGGCTTAGAGAATGTAGTGATCATTAGGCTGCCGCCTTATTCCCCAGAGTTAAATCCCATAGAACAAGTGTGGAGCTGGCTGAGGCAACATAAGTTATCAAACAGAACCTTTGCCAATTACGATGACATTTTGGATCAGGTCAGCGAAGCATGGAATGCGTTTATCTCATGTGCTCACAGGGTGAAATCATTATGCTTTCGGGACTGGATAAATCTGACCAGTTAATTATTCAAAATGGTATAACACCTGAAGCAATCTTATTCCCGTTGACCTTTAACTTGTAAACCCGAGCCTAAATGACAGGCCCGATAGCGCGATCAGCCAGCTACATCTATAGTAACAGCAAGGCTTAGTTTATTGTCGTGAAGCAACATGCACTGGACCCTGGTTTTATTGATACTGGTTGGTTGTAGTTTTGCACGGGCAAGTGAACCTGTTCGCATTGCTACCGGTGAATACCCGCCGTTTACCGGCAGTCAGCTTGTTGACGATGGCTTTGTTAATCATCTCATTCGCCAAGCGCTTGCAAATGAAGGGCTGGATGCCGAGTTTGTCTACCTGCCCTGGAAGCGTAGTTTTCAGGCTGCCCAGCAAGGGCAATATGATATGGCGTCTTACTGGGTTTGCGAGCGCGAATATCAGCAGCACTTTTATTGCAGCGACGAGCTGTACCGGGGCCAGCTGTTACTTTACTTTCGCGCTGAAACACCCTTGCCACAGTGGCAAACCATTGATGATCTTAAGCCTTATCGCATAGGGGCGATTTTAGGCTATGAATATGTGCCTGAATTTCGCAAAGCAATGGAAGAGGGCGACTTGGATGTGATCATGGTCAGCAACGACCGGCTTAACCTGAACATGCTACTGAATGACCGTGTTGATTTAATTCTGTTAAGTGATTCTGCCATGCAAAGCCTGCTCACGGAACATTTCTCATCTTTACAGGCAGATAAAATACGGGCTCACCCAAAGCCGTTTTTAAATTACCAGGCACATGTGTTATTTCCTAAATCATTAAAAGGCAGCGCCGCTTTGCGGACGCGTTTTAATACAGGCCTGAAAAAGCTCAAAGCCTCAGGCGAGTTCGGGCGTCAGTGGCAACGGCTGCTCAATGGGGAGTTCATTCCTCAGCAGGATTGAGCTGTGGCTGCTAATTTTCTCTGGATTTTTGGCTCAGCCGTTTGATGTCTCCTTCGACAGATTCCATCTTTGCAATCAGTAAAGTGCCATCGGCGGCTATATCGTAATGCCACAACAGATGCTGCGTTTTCAGGAGCTCTGGCCGGGTATTGCCATCAAGCGACATGCGCCAGATATGATCCGATTTTGACCAGGCGCTTTGCCAGTACAGGAAACCATCTTTGAGTCTGGGATTGGTAAGTTGGTGATAGGCCTTGGGCGTAAGTGACGCAAGTCGCGACTTATCTGACAGCGACTCAGCCAGATCTGTGACCCGATAAATGGCCGATTGTTTAAACACAAGCCAGTTTTGTGCCTGGTGGTCATACAGCAGCAGATCAGAGCTCACATTATAGCGGCGCTTTAGTTGCCCTGACTTACTGTAGATCAGCACCTCGTGGCCGTCGGAAGCCCATAGGGTTTGGCTGTCCAGCCAGCCAAAATGGCTGAGCGAGTGCGATAACTGTGGGGTAAAGGTTTGCACCACACCTGAGCGGTCAAGCAACAACAAACGGGACTCCCGGTTAGCCAGAATATAGGCATTGTCCGGGCTCCAGGTGACAAAGTTGACGTATTCATCGCCGGTGTGATGAGTCAGCTGGATCACCCGGTCGTTGCTGTGCAAATAAATCTCGCAGGCACCGGTGCGACGCGACATAAATGCGGTCTCGCCCAGGCTGTTCGTGACGGGCAGATAGTCATGGCTTGAGCTGGAAAAAATCGGCAGGTTGTCCTTGTCGCGAATATTCACCTGCCAGCTTTCTGCGGCACTGAAAATATTCCCCTGATTGTCAACACTCAGGCTGCTGAAGAGCCCCTGTGGCGTTGCAATAACCGGGTATTGTTGGCCATCTCGGGTGGTGGCAATCAGATTGTGGTGTTTGCTGCTGTCGTTGGTGATCATGCTGTGGTGTTTTGGGTCGTAAGCAATCAGCCACACGGGGTAAGGCCAGCGCATCTGCACCTTAGCATCTAAGGTGATCAGCCGCGAGTGCAGGTTGGCGTCTTTGATCAGGTAGTAAGTTTGCTGATCCCAGCCGCGCACTGTGGTGATCAGCTTATCTCCCTTGTTCAGCTTTAACGGGATAGGAATATATCCTTTACTATCAATAGTATATTGATATGCATGCGTCCCCGTTTTATCGTGTACCGTGGCAATCAGCTGCGTGTCTGAGCGCCAGCTGGGTGCCTGAATATGGTAACAGGGCAGGTCCTGTGATTGGTGGAGCTGCTGGCCCTGTGCATTGACTATCAGTAATCGACAGCCATCTCCCTGGTATTGCCAGAATGCAAGCCAGTCCCGAGCAGGGTGCCAGGTTGGTTTGGCAACCCGGTTATCAAAACTCAGGCGCGTATTTTGGTTCCCCTGCTTATCGCTGATAACCAGAGTATTAAAATCGTCAACATACACCAGCAGAGGTCTGCTGGTATGGGCTGCGACATCAAACTCCAGCCCCAATTCATAGGTAATATCTTCAACTTCATAATGTGGCACAGCAATGGACTCTGGTGCCGACGAAAAATAGGCAATGGCACTGAAGCAGGCGGCAACTATGGGTAATACCAGCAATCGGGCGTGTTTTTTACCATTGGTGGCGGGCTCAGTCGCTGAGGCACTCTGGACCTCGCTATGCGCGCGAGCCTGTGGCTGACGCAGCGCAACGGGGGCAATAAACACATAACCCCGTTTGGGCACCGTTTTAATAAAACGAGGCGCTCTGGCACTGTCATTCAGAATACGACGTAGTTTGGTCAGTAATTGATACAGGCTATTAGATTCGACAATGGTATCTGGCCATAACGCCTCGCTCAGTGCATCCCGCGACAGCACAGTGTCGGGCGAGGCGACAAAAAGTTCCAGTAGTCTGGCAACCTGAGGCTCAAGCTTAATGGTCACCTGGCTGTCTGGCGCACGCAACTCATCCTGACTGGCATCAAACTGCCAGGATAAAAAGTAATAGTGCTGAGTGCGTGTGTTTGTCTCCCTGTGTGAATCCATCTTAGTCAGGCTACCTTGGTTGTTTTTATCTGTATGACTGGCGCGGTATTCGAGTCTATACCAGTTTCTGTTAGTCCATTGCGGCTTTCGCAATCTAATGAAGGGCAATCAAGCGATCCCCCAAGTATATGAGCTGAAACTAACCTAGTTCAGAACAAAGTCAATAATCATCAGCGTTTGATCATCCTTATTCAGGAAACTTTCAGCTTTTTTACGACGCTTTTCTGCTGCAATGCGTGCAGTTACTCATATCGGGAGCAGTCATATGAAGCAATATTATTGGGTCTTGTGCATCGGTGCAGTATTGAGCAGTCAGATGCTAAAGGCAAATCAGGCCCGGGACACACAGATAAACCTCGACGGTCGCCTGGATGAAACCCCCTGGCAGAGCGCCAGGCAGTTTAGGCGTTTTTACCAGGTGGCTCCTGCCACCCTGACAGCCCATACCGATAAGGTACATGCCAGGGTATTTAGCGATAAATCAGGTGTTTACATTGGTATTGTAAACTATCAGGATGAGGCGAGCAGGCAGAAGCAGTTTAATATTCAGGACGCCTTTATGCAGGCCGAGTTCAATCGCATTGTGGTCGACTTTGCCGGTGATGGCAGTGGTGCCTATGAGTTTGCACTAACGCTGGGCGGCGGTACGCAGGATGCGGTATTGACTCCGCAGCTGACTAAAGACAGCGACTGGGACGGTGACTGGCAGTCAGCGACGTTCGAGGCGGCGGATTTTTGGTCTGCCGAGGTGTTTATTCCCTGGCATACGGTGTCTTTTTACAATTCGGCGCACCGTGCTGACAGCGCGCAAGGCGAAATCGGGATTTCTATTCAGCTTTATGACTTGAGTAAAAATTATATCTATGCAAATCAAAAACAAACAACCAGCAATAGCGATTTCTATCTCGGTATGCCTAAGCTGAAATCGGCCATCCCACAGCACAGCCAGCTGAGCTTTGTACCTTATGTGAGCCATCAGCAGCATTTTGCTGAGCAGGTGACAGATAACAGTAAGAGCGATGCGGGCTTTGATCTGTTTTATAAACCCAGTCACCACCAAAAATGGTCGGTGGCGGTGAACCCGGACTTTGGCCAGGTAGACAGTGACGAGGTCGATATTAACTACAGCGCCGTTGAAACGCTGCGCAGTGACAAGCGGCCTTTCTTTACTCAGGACATAGGCGTGTTCAGCGTGCAGGCATTGCAAGATACTAAGCTTATTCACACCCGGCGGATAGGCGCAGGCAGCGACGATGGCAGTGAGTTTATTACGCCCATTGATCTGGCTACCCGCTTTGTCCATCAGGGCGAGACCATGCAGGTCGGTGCGTTTGCTGTAAAAGAAAATGACCTCGACAGTGACGCCGGTAAGCGCTTTTATGCTGCCCGGGCAAAGTATCGACAAAAACATTGGCAGTCGGGTGTGCTGGCAACTTATACCGACCGTCCCTGGCTGGCGCGCAATGCGAAAACTGTTGCCTGGGACAGCCAATATCAAAGTGCCACCTGGTCGTTTCAGGGAGCGCTATTGGCCAGTCAGGTAGAGCAGCTAAGTGAACAGACGGGCAATGGGGTGTCAATGCAGCTGGGGTATCAGTTCTCACCAAACACCACCGTAGAAGGGCGTTATCTCAAGCTCAATGACCGTTTTGATAATAGCGATCTGGGTTATGCTCAGCGCAATAATTGGCAGTACAGTGAGGCAAAATTTAGCCATGCTATCAATAAACAAAGCGACTGGTTATCGCGTATTAAGCACTCACTAACATTGCGCTACGAGGCTGATAATGACGGATTGAAACTACCGGCCCGGCAGGCTTATCTGAGCCAGTGGTTGCTGGCCAGCGGCGGCCAGGTTGACCTGCACCTGGATAGAGTCAGCGGAGGCTGGCAGGACAATATCGGGCGTAACAGTCAGGCTTTTGAGGTGCCCGGAAATTGGGAAACCCGGGTAATGTATATCAGTCCTTATATCGGAAAATTCTCCTGGGCTGCCAGCTTTGAGTATGACCAGGAAGGGTTTGCAGGCAGTACGCAGCAATATGCGGTCGACTTGACCTGGCTGCCGCACCCAAACTGGACGCTGAAATTTAATAACTTTTACCGCACCGGGGATGGCTGGTTAGTGGCAAGTGATACCGATCAGGTCACTCAGTATGAGCGGGATTTCTTCGTTAATAAAATTCAGGTGAGCGGCCTTATCACCGACAAGCTGGAATTTTCTTCGACTTTGGAATGGGCAGTCCTTGAGGCGCGTAGCGATCAGGTTTTTGCATTACAGGAGAACCTGCGCCAGCTGTTACACAATGTGGACACCAGCTTTGAGGACCGCCGCCTGTCCAGCCAGTTTAAGCTGCGTTACCGGGTGGGGGCTTTGTCCGATCTGTTCTTAGTCTATCGCCGCGGTGCTGCTGTGGGAGACAGCTTACCCCGGGGCCAGATTGGTGCACAGGCCTGGCTGGAGAGCGCAAAACAGTTGTGGCAGGCACCGATGCAAGACTCGGTGTTAGTGAAAGTCAGGTATAAGTTCTGACAAACGCAGTGCAGCCCTTCGTTGTGTGAATATTTCTCAATTCACAGCGCGTGTTCAGCGTCGCATACTGAGTTTTTTATATTCAAGGACAAGGCAATGCCAATAAGACATACCGTGATTGTGGGCGCAGCGCTGAGCTTGCTAGCCTCGTGCATCGCTCATCAGAACACAACCAACTTGTATCAGGCGCAGGATTGGGTTTCGGATGGGATGTTTACTGACGGGGTAGAAGGTCCGGCTGTGGACCGTGATGGCGTGTTGTATGCGGTCAATTTTGCTCAGCAGGGCACTATCGGTCAGGTGAGGGAGCGCGATAAAGCAAACCTGTATCTGACCCTGCCCAAGGGAAGCACAGGAAATGGGATCCGCTTCGACCCGCAGGGTAATATGTATATCGCCGATTATACCGGTCACAACGTGCTGAAAGTATCGCCCGATAAATCGGTTGCCGTGCTGGCCCATAACCCGCACATGCACCAGCCCAACGATTTGGCGATCAGTGACAGCGGTGTGCTCTTTGCCAGCGATCCGGATTGGCAAAACAGCCAGGGGCAAGTCTGGCGGATCTCTCCCGATGGTCAGACTCAGTTGCTGCGGGCCAATATGGGCACCACCAATGGCATAGAAGTCAGTCCGGATAACCGGACCTTGTATGTTAATGAGAGCGTGCAGCGCCGTATCTGGGCATTTCCACTCGATGAGCAGGGCATGACTGGCACGCCAGAATTGTTTTACGAATTTACCGAGCATGGTCTGGACGGCATGCGCTGTGATGAAAATGGCAACCTGTATGTAGCCCGTTATGGCGCAGGCGAAGTGGCTATCCTTTCACCGCAAGGACAGCTTTTGCGCAAGGTTGCGCTGAAGGGCAAGTATCCGACCAATATTGCCTTTGGCGGCAAAGATGGTAAGCAGGTGTTTGTGACCATGCAAAAGCGCGGCGCTATTGAAACTTTTATTTCTCAATACGCAGGACGCGCTTTTAACCGACATACTTTGTAACGACAGCCGCATATGCCCGGCTCAGGTGTTTTGTTAATATCGGAACAGGCAACAATCAAGGACCTGTATGATAGAAATAAAACACCTGAGCAAAGTGTACCTGCACGACCCGGTTTTCTCTGACTATAGCGCGACACTGGCTGAGCAAAAGCTGTGCATTGAAGCGCCAAACGGGCAGGGGAAAAGCACCTTATTTAGGATCATTGCTGGTCTGGATGATGCCTTTCATGGCGCTGTGTTATTTGACGGGCAACCACAGCCTGCAGCGCAGCAAGTGGTCGCACTGGCCAGCGATTCAATCCCCTATCCGGAATTTTTGACAGCCCGGCAGTTGCTACAATTAACCGTCAAAAGCTGGGCGTGTCCCTGGCCTGAACTGATGATAGCTCAACTGGGGTTTGAGCCATTTCTGGATACCCGCTATGGCGCCTTGTCATCCGGTAATCAGAAAAAGTGTCAGCTGATCAACGCTATAATGCGTAATACGCCTTATCTGGTATTGGACGAGCCCAGTGCTGCATTGGATCATGCTAGTCTCGATGTATTGTTGGGCTGGCTGAAGCACCATCCTGCCCAGGTGATCATAAGCTGTCATGAACCCCTGGCTTTTATTGATATAGGCTTTGCCACTCAGCCATTATTTGGGTGAGGTAGTGATGTTACATTTTTATCAGTATCGATACCGGGCATGGCGCACGGCGCTGGCTGTGCTGATGAAACAGCTGCAGCAATTCTCATTGATGTTTGTGACGCTGTTTTTTATTTTTATTCCTCAGCTTATCATTGGCGTGTTTTATGGCCTGGGTAAACTGGTGTCTTTCGACTCGCATGACCTGGCCATAAAGGTAGCATTTGGCTTTGTGCTGCTGCAGAGCTTACTGCTACAGGCCGTTAAACCTGCAATCATGGACACCGCGCATCGCGTGTTTCATCCTACCTTGTTGCGTAGCCGGTTACATCAATATGCCGCTGACTGGCTCCTCTTACTGGCATGTCATAGTTTGTTTATTGCGGCGCTCATCCTGACAATGAGTATTGGCATTGATAAGCTCTGGCAGGCGCCGCAGCTGCCAGGCTTTATGCTGGTTCAGTGGCTATTTGCCCTGGCTTTACTCTATCGCCCGCAGACCTTGCTGAGCGCAATATTGGTTGCTTTTGTAGCCATCTGGTTGGTCCCCACTATCGAGATTTATCTGGCCGTTATTTTACTCTGGCTGGCGCTGGATTGGATCAGGCCCAGGTTCCGGGTAACACTGCCGCAGCCCCGGCTAAACCTTGCAAGCTTCTGGTACTATGTTATCCAAGCTTCTCCCTGGATGTTGCTGTGGCGCTCGGGGGCGTCATTACTGACACTGTGGGCCGGTTTGATCATTGCCAAAGAGCGGCCAGATCTTTTGCACTACTATACGTTAGTCATACTGCTCGTGAATCAGTTGTGGTGGAGCAGCCTGTATCTGGATACCAACAAACAGGTGGCCGGGCGCAGAGCCTATTGGCGCGGTCTGGGTGTGTATTCTCAGCTTGTACTTAGCCAGTCATTACTGATTTACGGAGTAAGCTTGGTGAGCTGGCTGGGAGGTGTACTACTGCTCGATGGCGAGCCATTCAGCCTGGCTGTGATATTGGGCAGCCCGCTACTGATGTGGGTGGTTCAGCGCCATCCACAACGTTTGGCTGTGGCCTGGGGCAGTTTCAGTGTCACTGTGATGATGATTAAAGTGTTGTTTATCTGAGTGGTAATACCAATTTGCTTAATTAAGTGTTCTATTTTGAGGCGAGAAAATATGTTCGATAACTAGGCAAAAATTTGTGAACCTATGTCTAAGGTATAAGGTTCTAAATGAGAAGTTTTTAACACAGTTAGCGTCATATTTGCTCCGTCAAATTGAACAGGTATTAAGTGAAATTGGTATAAATAGCAGGCATAAAAAAGGCCAGCTTAGCTGGCCTTAGATTCGAGACAAGTTACGCGGCGTTAGCGCCCGCGTCTTTTGCAACTACTCTGGCTTTACCAGCCAGTAGATCAGCCGGATCAAAGTCATCCACATTGATAACGGCCAGTCGCTTCGCTTCGACGGCTGCCAGTTTGTCGGCTTCGTCGTTGTTCAGCGCACCACATTCACGACCCATTTCGGCCACTTTGTCCAGGCGCATGAACGGTAGTTTTTCACCTTTGGCACGACACACTTTGTCGAACAGCGGCTCCACTTCCAGAATGTCCTTCAGTGTTTGCTCTTGTTTACCAATCAGGTTCAGTGGCTCATCGCGCAGGTAAATGTGTGAAGCCAGACGGTCACGGGCTGAGCTTGGCGTTTGCAGAAGCTGCGCCAGTTTGTGCTCCATCTGATCCGTCGGCTTACGGACCGGACGACCGAATGGGAACAGGATCAGCTTAAGCAGACCACGCAACGCCATTGACGGCATGTTGTTAATGAGATCCGCCAGAGCGCGCTGACACAGGTACAAATGTTCCTGACAAGCCCACTGAACGTAAGGTAAGTCTTCTTTACGACGACCTTCATCGTTGTAACGCTTCAGTGTGGCAGAAACCAGGTACAGGTAACTTAGCAAGTCGCCCAGTCGCGCAGAAATACGCTCTTTACGTTTCAGTGAACCACCAAAAACGGCCATACAGATGTCAGACATCAGTGCCAGCGAGGCACTAAAGCGTGCAGCAGCACGATAGTAATCTGCCGTTTCATCGTTAAATGGTACTTTGCTGAAGCGACCGCCAGTCAGGGCCAGCCACTTAGTGCGAACCAGGTTAGAAATGGTAAAGCCAATATGGCCCATTAATGCCTGATCAAAGCTGTTCAGCGCTTCTTCCTTATCCTTAATGGTACAGGCGTTGAGCTCAGCCAGTACAAAAGGATGGCAGCGGATTGCGCCCTGACCGTAGATTATCATGTTACGGGTCAGAATGTTTGCACCTTCTACTGTGATAGCAATTGGCGCACCCTGATAACCGCGGCCCAGGTAGTTATTTGGACCCAGACAGATCCCTTTACCGCCATGAATATCCATAGCATGCTTGGTTGAATCACGCATTTGCTCTGTCAGGTGATATTTCAAAATAGCAGAAATAACAGACGGCTTTTCACCTAAGTCGACGGCACCCGTTGACATGCTTACCGCTGCGTCACTGCTATAGGCGTAACCACCCAGTTTAGCCAGTGCTTCTTCAATCCCTTCCATTTTACCAATGGGCAGTTTGAACTGACGGCGGATACGGCTGTATGCTCCACTGGCCAGCGCCAGAGACTTAATACCACCGGTTGAGTTAGACGGCAGTGTGATCACGCGACCCACTGACAAACACTCAACCAGCATGCGCCAGCCTTGACCTGCCATTTTCGGACCACCAATAATGAAATCAAGCGGTACGAAGACATCTTCACCCTGAGTTGGACCATTCTGGAATGGGACGTTCAGTGGGAAGTGGCGACGGCCAATTTCAACACCCGGGGTGCTGGTTGGGATCAGCGCACAGGTAATACCAATTTCTTTTTTGTCACCAAGCAGGCCATCCGGGTCGCGCATTTTGAATGCCAGGCCCAATACGGTGGCTACAGGTGCAAGCGTGATATAACGCTTATTCCAGGTCAGGCGAATACCTAAGGTTTCTTTGCCTTCCCATTCACCTTTACAGACGATACCAAAATCCGGGATAGATGATGCATCAGAGCCGGCTTCCGGAGAAGTCAGGGCAAAGCAAGGGATCTCATCGCCTTTTGCCAGACGAGGCAGGTAATGATCTTTTTGCTCTTGTGTACCATAGTGCTGCAGTAATTCGCCCGGACCTAATGAGTTAGGTACACCAACGATAGAAGACAGCAGAGTCGACTTACTGGTCAGCTTTTGCAGAACGCAAGACTGCGCATAGGCCGAAAACTCCAGACCACCGTATTGCTTTTTGATGATCATGGCAAAGAACTTTTTGTCTTTCAGGTATTGCCATACTTCCTGCGGCAGGTCGGTCAGCTCGTGGGTTGCTTCCCAGTCGTTCAGCATTGCACATACTTCTTCAACCGGGCCGTCCATAAAGGCTTGCTCTTCCGCAGTCAGGCGTGGCGCCTGATACTGGTGAAGTTTATTCCAGTTTGGATTACCACAAAACAGATCGGCTTCCCACCAGGTGGTACCGGCGTCGATAGCGGACTTTTCGGTTTCTGACATGCTCGGCGTGACTTTTTTGAACGCCTTGAACAGGGGGGCAACGATGTACTGCTGACGCACGTTAGTCATTGATAGAGGGATGGCAATGGCTAAGAAGATTAACCAGGCAAACGCGCCAAAGGCCCCGGCGAAGGTGCCAATTAGCAACGTCGCCGCAGCAACACCCAGACAGGTGTTCCAGCTCGCACGGTGGTAGCAGGCAGCGCTAACCAGTGCGATTAAAGCGAGTGTAAATAAAAGTGTCATGTTGTTATTCCTTGTAAGAGGTCTGACCACATTGGCTAGGCTAGCTTGTTGGACCAGTGATTTCAAGCTTAAAAAGCATCTTATCTTCATTTTAGTTGCTAATTATTTACCACGCGAGTTAACCATGTTGGTGTTGTTTTTATGTAATTGGTTTGTAGTTTTTAAGTTCTTGCCTATAGTTTAGGAGATCATTCTAGGAGGGAATTGTCATGCAATATGGAACATTGTGTGTCGCGTCTGCGACGTTTTTTGCTATGCTGCTTTCAGCTCATCTTTATCAGCCTGCTGTTTTTCTTAACCTTGTCAGTTGCGTGTTGTGCGCCATTTACGGCTATCAGGGCGCCAGTATCATTGCCATGTTTCTAGCCTGGTGTAATGTACAGGCGTTTTTGGTCAGTCCGTGGATCAATTTGACCGAGCAACCCAGTATTAAAGTGCTGGTGATATTTTTGCTTTGCGTGATGTTTGCGGCCATCAGTATTGGGGTTCACAAACGTTAGTCTGTTGTCCAGGCGGTGGCTGCGGTACAATAAAGGGTCCGTGTATCGTTTGGGAAGAATGAATGAAGATCCTTGCAGATCAGAATATGCCCCTGGTTGAAGAGTTTTTCTCTGATCTTGGGGTTGTACAGCGTTTTGATGGCCGCAGCCTGAGCCCACAGCAACTGATTGACGCCGATGTGTTGCTCACCCGCTCTGTGACTCAGGTTGACAGCACACTGCTGGCCGAGGCATCGAAGCTCAAGTTTGTTGGCACCGCAACCATAGGTGTTGATCACATCGACCGGCCCTTGCTAACGCAGCGTGGTATTGGATTTGCCAGTGCCCCCGGCTGTAACGCGGTTGCCGTTGCTGAGTATGTGATCAGTGCTCTGTATGCGTATGCGCAGCACAGAGCGATTAATCTGCAAGGCAAAAAGCTGGGTATTGTTGGGGTTGGCAAAATCGGCCAGTGTTTACACGACAAACTGGCTGCCAGCGGGATTGAGTTATTGCTGTGCGACCCACTGCGTCATGAGTCCGGTACGCTGGCTCAGCATATGCCACTTGATGAGCTGCTGGCGCAAGCCGATATTGTTACGTTTCATGTGCCTTTAGTTCGGACCGGGGCGCATCAGACGCGCCATCTGCTTAATGCTCAGCGGATCTCGGCACTTAAGCCTGATATGCTGGTGATTAACGCAAGTCGGGGCGATGTGATTGATAATCAGGCGTTGTTAAATGCGCTTGAGGGCGGTCAGTCAATCGATCTGGTGCTGGATGTGTGGGAAAACGAACCCGATATTCTGATGCCGCTGCTGGCACACACCTTATTTGCCTCTGTGCACATTGCCGGCCATACGCTGGAAGGCAAAGCGCGCGGTACTCAGATGTTGTACCAGGCTTTGTGCAGCCAGTTAGGCGTAGAAGCGAGTAAATCGTTGGAGTCGTTTTTACCTATACCAGCACTGACTTCTTGCTATGCGGAGCATACGCTCAGTGAACAGGAACTCGGCAGACTGGTGCATCTGGTCTATGATATTCGTCGTGATGATGGCCTGATGCGCAGTAATATCGCCAGTCAGGGGTTTGATATGTTGCGTAAAAACTATCCCCCGCGCCGCGAGTTTAATACCCTCACGGTACAAAATGCGCCACAGTGTGGGCAACAGTTACAGCAGCTTGGTTTTAAAGTAGTTAATTCGAATGAGGAATAATATGTCGCAGAAATATGATGTGGCGGTGCTCGGGGCAACCGGGCTGGTTGGTAAGCAAATTATTGAAACACTGGCAGAGCGCAAGTTCCCGGTTGGCAACCTGTACCCGCTGGCGAGCAGCCGCAGCGCAGGTGAAGAAATTGAGTTTAACGGCGAAACGCTTACCGTGCTCGATGTCGCAGAGTTTGACTTTAGTCAGGCTCATATTGGCCTGTTTTCAGCTGGCGGTAGCGTCTCTGAGCAGTATGCGCCGATAGCGGCAGAAGCGGGCTGTGTGGTGATCGATAACACCTCGCACTTCAGATACGACTATGACGTGCCTTTGGTGGTCCCAGAAGTCAACAGCGCAAGCCTGGCGGATTTTCGCAATCGTAACATCATCGCCAATCCAAACTGTTCGACGATTCAGATGATGGTGGCGTTAAAGCCGATTTATGACGCTTATGGAATTGATCGTATCAATGTGTCTACCTATCAGGCGGTCTCTGGTGCAGGCAAAGAAGCGGTGGACGAACTGGCCAAGCAAACGGCTAACCTGATGAATGCAAGGCCGATGGAAAACGAGGTCTTCACCAAGCAAATCGCGTTTAATGTGATCCCACAGATTGATACATTTCAGGACAATGGTTACACCAAAGAAGAAATGAAAATGGTCTGGGAAACACAGAAGATCCTTGGTGACAGCAGTGTTATGGTTAACCCAACCGCTGTGCGCGTGCCGGTCTTTTATGGCCATGCGGAAGCCATCCACCTGGAAACCCGCATGCCTTACGATCTTGAGCATATCAAGCAATTGCTGAATGAGGCACCAGGCGTGGAACTGATCGAAGATGAGCAGGATTACCCCACACCGGTCAGCGATGCCAGCGGCAACGATACTGTATATGTGGGCCGCCTGAGAGCGGATATCTCACATCCTCACGGTCTGAACATGTGGGTTGTGTCTGATAATACCCGCAAAGGTGCCGCGACCAACAGCGTACAAATTGCTGAAGAGTTAATCGCACACTATTTGTGATCTGTTACAGGGTTTGTCGCTTATGACAGATCCTGACCTTCCTTTGTTGTCGCTTCCTGACGGCAGCATTTTGCCACTTTTCATTTCTCTTGCGCCATGTCGGTGTAATTCGTCTATCCTTGAGAATAATCAGGGGCTTAAATAAAGCCCGGCTAACTCATTAAAAAGCATGATAAGAATGTTAATTTTCAATACTTTGGCGATGGATATTCGCCGTTATCTGGTTTATAGTTGGCAATTGGAACAGAGCTTGCACAAGCCCTATTAAGCACAATTCAGTAGTCGCGTCGCCGCCAGGGCAACGCAAGAAGAGTATACAAAGGAACAGCATGCGCGGTTTAGCCTTTATTTGTATCTTAGCAATGGCCCTTATTGCAGCGCCCGTTCACACTCAGGATGGGACCGTTCTTAAAGGTCCTAAAGGGGTGGACCTCGGTCTTCAGGGGCGTTCAGTTGGCCCGATTAAGCCAACAGATACCCTATGGCGTATCGCGCACAAAATCCGCCCCAGCGACTCGGTTTCTATTTATCAGGTGATGCAGGCGCTGTACGAGAAAAACCCGCAGGCTTTTCTGGACAACAACCTCAACCACATGCGCGACGGCGCGTATCTGAAAATCCCGACTCTGGCCGAAATTCGTCGTGTTAACCCGGAACTTGCGCGGCAAAAATCGGATCAGGATGATGAGCTTTGGGAGCTGAAAAAAAGCGGCAAGCTTGATCAGGCGACCATAGACGCTGCCGACAAACGTGTGACACAAGCGCGTAAGGTCGATGTTGAAGAAGCGCGCGAAGCGCTCACCAATGAGCTCAAATCACTTAAGATGGAGCAAGACTCTCGCCTGCTTGATTTACAAACCCAATTTAAAACGTCTGTACGCAGTGTAGAAGAGATCCTCCAGGAAAATAACGAGCTTGAGAAAAAGCTGAATAATATTTCTGAAGAGCTCAAAAATGTTCAGGATCAGCTCGGCAGAGACAGTGAAATTCAGCAGCAACTTAAAGCCGTGATCGACATGCAAAACGAGTTGATCGCGCAGCAGCAAATGCAGGCAAAGGCGGACGCCGAGTTCAGTGTTGCTAAGCTATTTGCCAACCCTCTCGTTGTGACCTTACTTGCCACCATTCCCTCTTTGCTGATCATAGGTGCGGTGGTGATGCGTATGCGTAAACGCAAGGCAAAACCAGCCGAGGAAGACGATGAGTTCCTGCCGCAGTCTCCGGCTCCTGCAGCAGCCGGCGCCGCAGCTGCAGCAACAGCAGCCGCTGCAGCGGATCCCCTCGACCTCGATATTCCACACGATAATGCGGACGATGCACTCAATGAAGGCGTTCAGCTGGATGACGATATTCTGCCAGATGACGAAATCGTCTTTGACAGCCTGGAAGATGATGCGTTTGAAGAGGGCAGTGACACACTCGAACAGGATGAACTGGACAGCTTACTGAACGACGACATTGTGTTTGATGACGAGTCTGAGGACAACAGCGAAGAGGCTGGTGCAGATGACCTGGATGACTTTTTACAGCAGAATTTCGACGAAGGGGATGACAGTCTGGGTGATGAGATCACTCTGGATGTCGATGCAGAGTCGGCAAAAGACGATAACGACATACTCAGTGCCGATGATATTGACGACTTGTTCAACGAGGTTAGTGAAGGCACCGATGATGATACCCTGGATGTCAGTGATGACGCGCTTGCTGCATTGAGTGAAGAGCTGGCAGAGGAAAGCCTGGAAGAGGCTGGTGCAGCGGATGACGACTTTGATCTGGACGACATAGATAGCCTGATAGATGAAGTGGGAGAGTCGCCCCCAAAGTCCCCAGCGGCTGACGGAGCAGCGACAGATGATGGCTTGCTCAGTGCCGATGATATCGACGATTTGCTCGATGGCGCGCTGGATGATGAACCGGATATTGCTGAAGACGATTTCGATGTTGATGATATCGACAGCCTGCTGGACGAAGCGCAGGATAGCGGCGCAGACGCATCGCAGGCTGCAGATGCTGAACTCGACACTGATGATGATATTGACGCCTTATTGGCAGAGACGCAGGACGGTGATGCTTCTGGCGATACACTGACAGCAGAACTCGACGCTGATGATGATATTGACGCGTTGTTGGCTGAGGCGCAGGACGATGAAGCTTCTGACGATACACTGGCAGCAGAACCTGACCTTGATCCAGACGATGATATTGACGCGTTGTTGGCTGAGGCGCAGGACGATGAGGCCTCTGACGATACACTGACAGCAGAACCTGATGTAGATCCAGATGATGATATTGACGCGTTATTGGCTGAGGCGCAGGACGATGAAGCCTCTGACGATACACTGACAGCAGAACCTGATGTAGATCCAGATGATGATATTGACGCGTTATTGGCTGAGGCGCAGGACGATGAAGCCTCTGACGATACACTGGCAGCCGAACCTGACCTTGATCTAGGCGATGATATTGACGCGTTATTGGCCGAAGCACAGGATAGTGATGCATTGCCTGACGAACAACCCGACGATATCGACAGCTTGTTAGAAGATGAGCCTGAGACTGAGTCAGAAGAAGAGCTACTGGCAGAAGAGCCGGACGATATCGACAGCCTGTTAGAAGAAGCGCCGGAGGCTGAACCAGAAGAAGAGCTACTGGCGGTAGAGCCGGACGATATCGACAGCTTGTTAGAAGATGAGCCTGAGACTGAGTCAGAAGAAGAGCTACTGGCAGAAGAGCCGGATGATATCGACAGCCTGTTAGAAGATGAACCGGATGCAGCACCAGAAGGCGAATTGCTGACGGAAGAACCGGACGATATCGACAGCTTGTTAGAAGATGAGCCTGAGGCTGAGTCAGAAGAAGAGCTACTGGCAGAAGCGCCGGACGATATCGACAGTCTGTTAGAAGAAGCGCCGGAGGCTGAGCCAGAAGCAGAGTTGCTGGCGGAAGAGCCGGACGATCTCGGCAGCCTGTTAAAAGATGAACCGGATGCAGCACCAGAAGGCGAATTGCTGACGGAAGAACCGGACGATATCGACAGCTTGTTAGAAGATGAGCCTGAGACTGAGTCAGAAGAAGAGCTACTGGCAGAAGAGCCGGATGATATCGACAGCCTGTTAGAAGATGAACCGGATGCAGCACCAGAAGACGAATTGCTGGCGGAAGAACCGGACGATATCGACAGCCTGTTAGAAGACGAGCCGGAGGCGGAGCCAGAAGACGAATTGCTGGCAGAAGAACCGGACGATATCGACAGTCTGTTAGAAGATGAGCCGGAGGCGGAGCCAGAAGACGAATTGCAGGTAGAAGAGTCGGACGATATCGACAGTCTGTTAGAAGACGAGCCGGAGGCTGAGCCAGAAGACGAATTGCTGGCAGAAGCGCCGGACGATATCGACAGCCTGTTAGAAGATGAGCCTGAGGCTGAGCCAGAAGACGAGCTGCTGGCAGAAGCGCCGGATGATATCGACAGCCAGTTAGAGGACGAACAGGGGGCTGACTACGAGGCTGTTTCAACAACGGATCACGGTCACCTTGATGGTATGCTGGAAGAGGAAGCCGATCTTCAGTCCCTGCATGACAAAGCTGAACCGTCTACTGATCTGGACCTGGACGAGGCCGATTCTGACATTGAGCAGGATGAACCCGCGTTAGCAGAAACTGAAGACGAGTTACTCGACGAATTTGCCGAAGAGCTGGTACACCCAGCAGAAGAAGCCGAAACTCATACGCCACCTCAGTTGCAAAATGTTGATGAGCTGCTTGAGGCGCTGGAAGCCGAAGCCGATGACTTCGATTCTGAGGTGGACAGCGAACTGGACAATGAAGTTGAGATTGACCTGGGTGATGATCCGCTCGCGGACGAAGACATAGATTTGTCTGAAGACGAAGCGTTGACCGAGCTTGACCCGGTGATACCCAGCGAAGAGCTGAGTAGTTATCCTGAATTACAAATGGATGAATCTGAGGCCGATGTAATCAATCTAGACGCCGAGCCCGAGTCTGCAATGAGTGAAACGGAGAGGGCACTTGCGGAAAGTTTAGAACAGGAAGAACCGTCCAGCTTGCTTGATGACGAGCTGGATGAGGATGGTGACGAGTTATTAGATTTTGGTGGTGACTTTGACGACCTGGATGGTCCCGATTTTGAGATTGAGCTGGAAGAAAGCAGTGAGCAGGATAGTGAGCCCACGGCATTTGAACAGGCAGAAGGTGCAGCACAAGACGAAACACCCGCATCAGAAGAAACGCCGTTAGAAGATGACCTGACAGACGACGCTCTGGCGGCCATGGATGACGAGCCACAAGCGTTGGAGCCGGAGGCTGAAGAGGTATCAGAGCAAGTAGCTTCAGCAGATGAAGAAACGCTGCTAGATGATGACCTGACAGACGACGTACTGACAGGCGACGCAATCGCGGAAGAAGACTTCCCGGCGTTTGAAGAAGAGGACGCACTGGCGGCTCTGGATGACGCGCCACACGCGGCAGAGCCGGAAACTGAAGAGGCATCAGAGCAAGCAGCTTCAGCAGATGAAGAAACACTGTTGGAAGACGACCTGACAGACGACGTACTGACAGATGATGCACTGGCGGAAGAAGACTTCCCGGCGTTTGAAGAAGAGGACGCACTGGCGGCTCTGGATGACGCGCCATACGCGGCAGAGCCGGAAACTGAAGAGGCATCAGAGCAAGCAGCTTCAGCAGATGAAGAAACACTGTTAGAAGATGACCTGACAGACGACGCTCTGACTGCGCTGGATGACGAGCCACAAGCGGCGGAGCCGGAAACTGAAGAGGCATCAGAGCAAACAGCTTCAGCAGATGAAGAAACGCTGTTAGAAGACGACCTGACAGACGACCCTCTGACAGACGACGCAATCGCGGAAGAAGACTTCCCGGCATTTGAAGAAGACGACGCGCTGGCGGCCATGGATGACGAGCCACAAGCGTTGGAGCCGGAGGCTGAAGAGGCATCAGAGCAAGTAGCTTCAGCAGATGAAGAAACGCTGCTAGATGATGACCTGACAGACGACGTACTGACAGACGACGCACTGGCGGAAGAAGACTTCCCGGCGTTTGAAGAAGAGGACGCACTGGCGGCTCTGGATGACGCGCCACAAGCGGCGGGGCCGGAGGCTGATGAGGCTCCTGAGCAAGCAGCTTCAGCAGATGAAGAAACACTGTTAGAAGACGACCTGACAGACGACCCTCTGACAGACGACGCACTGGCGGAAGAAGACTTCCCGGCATTTGAAGAAGACGACGCGCTGGCGGCCATGGATGACGAACCACAAGCGGCGGAGCCGGAGACTGAAGAGGCACCAGAGCAAGCAGCCACAGCAGATGAAGAAACACTGTTAGAAGACGACCTGACAGACGATACACTGACAGATGATGCACTGGCGGAAGAAGACTTCCCGGCGTTTGAAGAAGGCGACGCGCTGGCGGCCATGGATGACGAGCCACAAGCAGCAGAGCCGGAGGCAGAAGAGGCATCAGAGCAAGTAGCCTCAGCAGATGAAGAAACGCCTTCAGAAGATGACCTGACAGACGACCCTCTGACAGATGATGCAATCGTGGAAGAAGACTTCCCGGAATTTGGAGAAGACGACGCGCTGGCGGCTCTGGATGACGAGCCACAAGCTGCAGAGTCGGAGGCAGAAGAGGCATCAGAGCAAGTAGCCTCAGCAGATGAAGAAACGCCGTTAGAAGACGACCTGACAGACGATACACTGACAGATGATGCACTGGCGGAAGAAGACTTCCCTGAGTTTAACGAAGAAGACGCGCTGAGTGCGATGGAATCGGAGCCGGAGGGTGAGCTTGAGCTGGAAGACCTGGATGATGATTTATCCGATCTAATGCTCTCAGATGAGGACTTGGCAGAGTTTGCACAAAGTGATTCGTCTGAGGAAGAAACGCCTGCTGAGCCTGAGTTGCCGCAAGAGCCGGATGCCTTTTTGGATGAGCTAACCGATCTGGATGACGACGAGGAAGATACTCCGGACCCCGAAATCAACATCGACGAAGCTGCCATTGAAGATGAGTTTCTGGCAGAGTTGAACGACACCGATTTCAGCGCGTTACTGGATGAGTCGGTAGAGCCGGATACGTCAGATGTTGAGCTGTCAGACGAGCCAGAGCTGGATTTTGATGCGCTGTTAAGTGAGGAGCTGGGTCAGGACCTGGAAATTGAGGACATTGACGAGCCTGCAACGGATGAACTCGGTGACGACAATGCAGATTCGGCAGCAACGAATGAAGATTATCTAGAAATTGATGACTTATTGTCTCAAAGCGATGACGAACCGGCACTGGAAGAGCCCTATCAGTCACCAGATATGGATGTAGGATTAGGTGATTTTGAAGAGTTGCTGGCCGGTGAAAACGCCACGGATGTTGACCTGGAAGAAGACGGATATGCTGCTAAGCTCGACCTGGTTCGTGCCTATATTGAAATTGGCGACTTTGACTCGGCACAAAACGCCGTTGAGGAGATCCTGAGTAACGGCCCTGAGTCGGTTCAGGCAGAAGCTCAGGCACTGAAGCAGCAGATTAAATAAGCCGCCGCTCACTAAGGATACGATGAGATTGGTATTATCGGCGGCGATCGCATAAAATGCGCGGCTAAGTTCGAAATGAGAGTTTGAGTAGTTTATGCGTGTAGCTTTGGGGATTGAATACAACGGCGGTAATTACAGTGGCTGGCAGCGTCAGTGTAATGTAAATAGTGTTCAGGAAGAGCTGGAGACAGCCTTATCCAGCATTTGTAATCACAAGGTCGATGTGGTCTGTGCCGGACGCACAGATGCTGGTGTGCATGCCACAGGTCAGGTGATCCACTTCGATACTCATTCCGAGCGGGACATGAAAGCCTTTACACTCGGCGTCAACTCTCAGCTGCCTGACGACATTGCCGTGCGCTATGCAACCCCAGTCCATGACGAATTTAGCGCGCGTTTCAGTGCAACGGCCAGGCGCTATCGCTACGTTATCTACAACAGTGTCAATCGCCCGGGCATTTTGCGCAGTGGGGTAACCCATTACTATCATCCACTGGATGCTGAGCTGATGCAGGCTGCGTGTCCGGTCATGATAGGTGAACATGACTTTTCATCTTTTCGGGCAGTACACTGCCAGTCTAATTCGCCGTGCCGCAACATCCATCATTTACAGGTCGACCGCTTTGGTGATTATATTGTCATTGATGTTAAGGCCAATGCGTTTTTACACCATATGGTGCGCAATATTACGGGCTGTTTGATGGACATCGGGGTAGGTAAATACCCGCCAGAGTGGATGGCTGAATTGCTGAGTATTAAAGACCGCACTCAGGCGAGCGCAACCGCCAAACCTAACGGGTTATACCTGGTGGATGTGGACTACCCAGAGCGCTGGCAGATCCCGTCAACGCCGGCGGGGCCATTGTTTTTACCTGAAGTAACTATCCGTTAATTCAATCCAACATTGACTAAAGCAACACCGAGTGTGAGCGTCTTAATTATTTGATACAACTAAGACCAGTTTTTTATATCACTGATGTCTTAATCATGTTTTAATTGAGAAAATCTATCTGCTATTTGCAGAGAGCAACACAGAATGAGCACTAAGAGAGTGGCAAATGAGTTGGTTAGAAAAAATCTTACCTAAAACGGCTAAATCGACGGGTAAAAAAGAGATACCAGAAGGCGTTTGGGCAAAATGTACAGATTGTGATTCCATCCTGTACAAAGCAGAGCTGGAAAAGTCACTGCATGTATGTCCTAAGTGTGATCATCACATGCGGATCAGCGCGCGTAAGCGTCTGGAGAGCTTCCTGGACGATGGCGGCCGCGTTGAGCTGGGTACTCAGCACGAACCAAAGGACGTACTTAAGTTTAAAGATTCGAAAAAATACTCAGATCGAATCACCGCAGCACAAAAAGTCAGTGGCGAAAAAGACGCGCTGGTTGCGATGAAAGGCAACCTCAAAGGCATTCCAGTTGCAGCTGTGGCATTTGAATTCTCCTTTATGGGTGGTTCAATGGCGTCTGTGGTTGGTGCACGTTTCGTCGACGCGGTGAATGAGTGTCTTGAGCACAATATGCCACTGGTTTGTTTTTCAGCATCTGGCGGTGCCCGCATGCAGGAAGCCTTGATGTCATTGATGCAGATGGCAAAAACCAGTGCAGCGCTGGCTAAGATGAGTGAGCGTGGTTTACCGTTTATCTCGGTCATGACAGACCCGACTATGGGTGGTGTATCTGCATCACTGGCTATGCTGGGTGATATCAATGTCGCCGAGCCTAAAGCTTTGATTGGTTTTGCCGGTCCTCGTGTTATCGAGCAAACGGTACGTGAAACCCTGCCAGAAGGCTTCCAGCGCAGTGAATTCCTGCTTGAGCATGGTGCCATCGATATGATCATCGACCGTCGTGAAATGCGTGACTCATTGGCGCGGATCCTTGCTAAGTTCATGAACTTGCCTTCTACCGAACAAGAGCATAGAGTAGCGTAAATTTTTTAATTTGAGCGCACTATGTCAAAGACTACACCAAGCCAATCATCGTCTCTGAATGATTGGCTTTGTTATTTAGAACAGTTACATCCTGCCAACATTGCCATGGGTCTGGAGCGCGTAGCGCAGGCCGCTAACAATATCGACCTGCTCAACAGCAACAGCAAAATTATTCTCATTGGTGGCACTAACGGTAAAGGCACAACCGCACGCTGTCTGGAAGCCATGTTGCTGGCACAGGGCTACAGCGTGGGCACTTATGCCTCTCCGCATCTAATCCATTATAACGAGCGCGTCCGAGTCAATGGTCAAACCTTGCCCAGTCAGTCTCATGTTGATGCTTTCTATGCATTGGATCAGGGCCGGGGCGACGTTGAACTGACCTTCTTTGAGTATGGAACTCTGGGGGCATTGTGGCTGTTTAAGCAGCATGCGGTGGATTATGTGCTGCTTGAGGTCGGCCTGGGTGGCCGCTATGATGCGACTAATATCGTGACGCCTTATGCGAGCGTGATCACCACCATAGACCTTGACCACAAAGAGTATCTGGGCGACACCCGTGAGCTGGTGGGCTACGACAAGGCGGGAATTTTCCGCACCAATACGCCGGCGATTGTGGGAGATTTAGATATTCCCCACACAGTGACCGATTATGGTGAAGAGATTAACGCTGAGCTTATCCTGTCAAAGCGCGACTT
Organism: Pseudoalteromonas sp. DL2-H2.2; assembly: GCF_021532535.1. Taxonomy (NCBI): domain Bacteria; kingdom Pseudomonadati; phylum Pseudomonadota; class Gammaproteobacteria; order Alteromonadales; family Pseudoalteromonadaceae; genus Pseudoalteromonas; species Pseudoalteromonas sp. DL2-H2.2. Next base: position 34,834 of record NZ_JAKGBD010000015.1, read on the forward strand.
TCACTTCACGCCTTTGGCAGATGGCTTACGCTGGCAATATGGTGAACACGACCTGACCTTGTCACAACCGGCTATTCCTGCACAAAATGTGGCAACGGCGCTCACTGTACTTGCCCGGCTGAATTTGCTGCCCGATGCAGAGCTGGTAAAGCAAACGCTGGCTGAACTCCAAGTGGAGGGGCGGTTTATGCAGCTTAGTCAGCAGCCACTGGTTTATACCGATGTGGCACATAATCCGGAATCGGCGCGATACCTGAGAACGCAATTAATGCGTTTGAAAAATCAGGGCTTTAAAATTCATGCCTTAGTCGCTATGCTTGCTGATAAGGATAAAGCGAGCGTGATTGATGCCCTGTCAGATGTGGTAGAAAAATGGAGCTGTGCTTCATTAGATGGTCCCCGAGGAGAGCGTGCAGAGCAGCTGCTGACATTGTTGCCAGCACCGCACAGTGAGCACAGTCAGGTATTTTCGAGTGTCGACTCGGCCCTGCAAAGTCTGTGTCCAAAGCAACCTAAAGACACGGTGTTGATTGTATTTGGCTCGTTTGTGACCGTGGCCGCGGCCATGCAGTACTGGCAAAATTAGAGAGCAATAGTTGTGAACTCAGGATTTATTAACCGACTGGTCGGCACCAGCATCGTTGTGATAGCGGCGGTGGTGTTTATACCCAATATTCTGGATGGCGAAAAAGTCCACTATAAAGAAGGGTTCAAGCCTATTCCGGAGCGTCCTGAGTTCTCGACCATAGAGCTAAAAGCACGGATAGATGAACGCGCATCGCTGGCCACTGAGCCCATGGAAGAGGTGATAGAAGACATTGAAGCGGATGATGCTCAGCTCAGTGCCGACATAGCGTCACCTGAAACACAACAAGGCGAAGCGGCGTCTGAGCAGCCAAAAAAACCTGAGGTTGCGCAGCAATCGGCTGACAATAACGAGACTGCGGTTATTGAGCCCGTTAATGCACCTGTCGAGTCAAACACGGTTGCACAAGCCTCCACTGAAGCAAAGCGCGAGCCGTTAACGCGTCCTGAGTCTTCTAACTTTAGCCAGATGGCTTATGTGATCCAGCTTGGCAGCTTCTCGCACCAATCCAATGTGGACGCCCTGACCAAAAAGCTGACCCAAAATGGTTTCAAGACCTTTACCCGTCCGGTTAAAACACCCAATGGCACTTTGACCAAAGTGTTTGTCGGACCAGATTTAAATAAAGCCAAACTCGAAGCTAAGCTACCAGAATTAAAGAAATTAACTAAGTTAAACGGCCGTCTGACTCAGTTTACCGTGGTAAAATGATCTGGTAATTGCTGGGCGTGTCTTATAGAATGCGCCCCAAATTAACGACTTATTGGTTTATATGATCTGGGTTGATTACGCCATCTTTGCAATTGTCGGTATCTCGACAGTGTTTGGCCTGATGAGAGGTTTTGTAAAAGAAACCATGTCACTCGTCGTTTGGATCGGCGCCTTTTTCATATCCAGTTTATTCTACCAATATCTTGCAACCTTCCTGACCTTCATTTCAGAACCCCTTTTAAGAAATGCCGCCGCAATCGCCATGCTTTTCGTTGCGACACTTGTGTTAGGTGGGTTTGTCAATTATATCTTAGGTGAACTCGTACAGCGTACGGGCTTGTCTGGCACCGATCGCCTGGTTGGCATTGTGTTCGGTGCGATGCGAGGCGTGCTGGTCGTTAGCGCCACGTTGTTTTTCCTGGATGCCTTCACCAAAGCCCCCGATACATCGTGGTGGCAGGCATCCCAAGTAATCCCTGAATTTGGCTTTGTAATAGAGTGGTTTTTTTCCTATCTAGAGCATAACTCAAGCTTTTTGAATTCAGCAAACCGTTAATCGGCGAGGAAATTTTTAATGTGTGGTATCGTTGGGATAGTCGGAACATCTCCTGTTAATCAGGCGATTTATGACGGCTTAACTGTTTTGCAACACCGTGGCCAAGATGCAGCCGGCATCATTACCATTGACAACAATACGTTCAGCTTACGCAAGGCCAATGGCCTGGTGAAAGATGTGTTTCATACCCGTCATATGAAGCGCCTGCAGGGTAACATTGGGATAGGCCATGTGCGTTATCCTACCGCGGGTTCTTCCAGCTCGGCGGAGGCACAGCCTTTCTACGTGAATTCACCGTTTGGTATTGCCATGGCGCACAACGGTAATTTAACCAATGCGGAAGCGCTGAAAGAGCGTTTGTTCACCAAGGCGCGTCGTCACGTTAATACAACGTCTGACTCTGAAGTGCTGCTGAACATCCTGGCCTATGAGCTGGGACGTAACGATAAGATGAAGCTGGACGCGACGGATATGTTCAAGGCCATCAGCGAGGTTAACCAGCAAGTATCTGGTGGTTATGCAACCATCGCCATGATCATTGGCCATGGTATTCTGGCGTTCCGTGACCCGCACGGTATTCGTCCGCTGGTATTTGGTAAGCGCGAAACAGAACGTGGCGTTGAGTACATGTTCGCATCCGAAAGTGTGGCGTTGTCTATCGACGGGTTCGAATTCGTTCGCGATGTGGCTCCAGGCGAAGCCATCTATGTGACCGAAGACGGTCAGTTCTACTCGCAGATCTGCGCTGATAAAACCATGCACGCGCCGTGTATTTTTGAGTTTGTGTATTTTGCACGCCCGGATTCGAACATCGACAATATGTCGGTTTACGCGACTCGTGTAAACATGGGGACTAAGCTGGGTGAGAAGATCAAGCGTGAATGGGCTGATAAAGACATTGATGTGGTCATTCCAATTCCAGAGACTTCGTGCGATATCGCGCTGGAAATCGCTTCTGTCCTGAACTTGCCTTATCGTCAGGGCTTTGTGAAAAACCGCTATATTGGTCGTACCTTCATTATGCCAGGTCAGGAACAGCGCAAGAAATCGGTGCGTCGTAAGCTAAACGCCATCGACCGCGAGTTTGCCGGTAAAAACGTCCTGTTGGTTGATGATTCCATCGTACGTGGCACTACGTCTGCACAGATCGTTGAAATGGCACGTGATGCAGGCGCTAAGAACGTGTACTTTGCTTCAGCGGCTCCTGAAGTGCGTTTCCCGAACGTGTATGGTATCGATATGCCATCGGCTGCGGAACTCATCGCACACGGGCGCGATGTGGAAGACATCAACGCCAGCATCGGCTCAGACGGCCTGATCTACCAGTCTATCTCTGATCTGAAAGACGCGGTTGCACTGGAAAACCCAGAGATCACTCGCTTTGAAACGTCTGTATTCGACGGTCAGTACATCACAGGTGACGTGAACCAGGATTACCTGAATCGCATTGATGCACTGCGTAATGACTCGGCAAAATCAACGCGTGAAAAAGCCATGTCGGCCAGTCTGGAACTACATAACCAGGAAACGGGTGAAGGCGAGTAAATTAGCCCAACCTGTTTAAAAAAAGGGCCGCAATTGCGGCCCTTTTTGTTAGATTTCTATAGGATAAAAGCAAAGGAAGCGAGCTGACCTACGCACCGTAGAGGGGCATAAGCGCGCTCCCTAGGTAAATGTAGGACTGATTATGCCGTTCGTCCACAAGATTGCCGTTGCAGCCAGAATTATCACCAGTAACACCAGGCCACAGGTGACCACGGAGCTGGCGTAAATAAAGCCGCGTTCTTCCGGAATATGCATCAGAATGGGCACGCCGGTATAAAGCAGGTAGACCGAATAGGCAAGCGCTGCCAGCCCCACCGAGACCACAAACCACAGTTCCGGATAGAAGGCGGCAAAGGCCGACATAAACACCGGCGTTGCGGTATAAGCCGACAGCTCCAGGGTTTGCGTGTAAGTGGGCTTAGCGCCAAATGTCACTGCCATCCAGTGCGCCAGATAAGATAAAGCAAACACGCCAATGATCAGTGCAAAGTACATGGCAATGCCGATCAGCATGGCACTGTTGTGAGTGAGAAAAACTGCATCTCCAGTGCCGATTTTCCAGCCCAGATACACAGACGAGTAGTAGCCCATTAAACTGGGGATCAGGGCGATTAAGGCAATGTGAGATAAACTGTAAGTAGCGCTTTCGTGGCGATTGTCTATGGTTTGCCACTCTTCGATTGGGTGGGCATATAAGCCCCACAGATGATTTAAAATCATAACGAGCCCCTCAAAAAAGATTGTTGTCTGACGCGTTCTGGTTACCCGGCGATCACGGGTGCAGTCCTTGTCTTATACCAATTTGCTTAATAAATTGTCCCATTTTGAGGCAAGAAAATAGGGTCGATAACAAGGCAAAAACTTTGTGATTTAGTCATTCTAAATGAAAAATTTTTAACGCTGTTAGCGTCATATTTGCTCCCTCAAATTGGACAAGTATTAAGCGTAACTGGTATCTCATAACAGCTCAGTAACATCAAAGCGCGATGAGGCTAAGCTGCGTAATCACCATAAAAACGGGGCCAATGGCGGCGCCTGTAAGTATGAAATTTATACAACATCATTTAAGTTATGAAAGATTGGTTAATTTTTGTCAAGAAACAATTCTGAAATCCCGTCGTCTTTGATCTGGCACAAACTTGTGGTAAGTCGCAGGCGTTGATAGTGCCACCTGGCACGCTTGTGGTAGAATAGGGGCAATTTTTTGCGAATGATTATCGACACATGTTAGAGAAGTATACCGACCTGTTGGCACCCATTTATCAGTTTCTGGGTTGTGAAACCCCCGACAGCTGGATCGATGAAGCGAAAAAGCCTGAGCATCTGCAAGCCCTGTTGGTTGACCATATGCATTGTGAGCTTAAAGCGGCTCAGAGCGCGGCATTTTTGATCCGTAAATATGCCCTGGACAATGCCTCGGCGCAGACCCTGCTTGGCTGGATCAAGCCCTATGAAGAGTTTGTCTATCGTAAAGTTGGCGATGGCAAGTTTAGTGCCAGCAAGAACGAGCTCATTGGCAGCCTAACGGCCAAGCCCGAGTATGCCTATAACCAGGACATACTGGACAAAATGGTACGGTTAATCAAAGAAGAACTGCATCATTTTGAGCAAGTACTGGATATTATTAACGTGAAGGGACTGCGGGTTCAGAGCCTGAATGCCTCTCGCTATGCCTCTGGGATGATTAAGCATGTGCGCACTTTTGAGCCGGCTGCGCTGATTGATAAGCTGATCATAGGTGCGTTTATCGAGGCACGCTCTTGTGAACGCTTTGCGAAACTGGCACCACACCTTGAGCCGGACATCGGACGCTTTTATGTCTCGTTGTTGCGCTCAGAGGCACGTCATTATCAGGATTACCTGGAACTGGCTCAGCAGGTGGCCGATGCCACCGATCCACAGCGATTTGATATCGCAGCACGCGTAGCTGAATTTAAAGCCATCGAAAATGACCTGATCTTAACGCCAGACAGCGACTTTAAATTCCACAGTGGTGCGCCTGCGCTGGTTGTATAATTAGACAAGTTTAGTCTGAAAAGGGATGCTGAGTGAGGCTTTGACCTTGCTCAGTGACGACCAGATAAGAACTTTGGCTATACCAGTCGCCCAGCACAGTGCGGGTTTTGTCCTGGTGTTGATGGACATTCGGGCGGTGCGTATGGCCGTGGATCATGTTGCTGACCTGGTGGTGTGCAAACATTGCCAGTACCGCTTCTTCGGTCACATCTAAAATTTCAGGCGCTTTGCCCATCTGGCTTTGTTTGCTCTTTGCTCTGGCATTGCGTGCAACTCTGCGGCGATACCACAGCGGCATCGACAACATCAGTCTTGGCCACCACCAGCCACGGCTCTTCTTACGAAACTTTTGATAGACCTCATCCTGTGTACACATTTCATCGCCATGTAAAATCACGGTCTGGGTGCCGTACAGGTCGATCACCGCTTGCTCAGGCAGTAAGGTCATGCCACACAGGTCGGCGTAGTGCTGACCAACCAGGAAGTCCCGATTGCCATGAATAAAAAACAGTTTAATACCGCGCTCGGAAATGGCGCGCAGTTTGGCTGCAATTTCCAGTGCCAGCGGGTTACCTTCGTCATCACCAATCCAGACTTCAAAAAAGTCTCCCAGGATATATAGAGCATCCACATCTTCTCGCATATGCTGTTCTAAAAAACGATAAAAAGCAGCGGTGATATCGGGGCGGTGCTCGGTTAAATGCAGATCAGAAATAAAGTAGCTTTTGCGCATGGAGACAACTTCAGGTTGGAGCGATAGAGGAACAGAGAAACGCGAAAGTGCCATTTAGTCACTTCGCGTTTCTTTAATCAATAAAAGCAGTCGCTTATTCGGCAACAAACGCTTTTTCGATCACAACGTCTTCCAGTGGTACATCCTGGTGGAAGCCCGCAGAGCCGGTTGCAACGCCTTTGATCTTGTTCACGATGTCCATGCCTTCGGCTACTTCGCCGAATACACAGTAACCCCAGCCTTGCGCCGTTTCGCTGCTGAAGTTCAAAAAGTCGTTATCGTTAACATTGATAAAGAATTGCGCTGTGGCTGAATGTGGATCTGGCGTACGTGCCATTGCCAGCGTGCCTGTTTTATTGGCAACGCCATTGCTGGCTTCGTTTTTAACCGGTGCACCCACTTCTTTTTGGTTCATGCCAGGCTCAAAGCCGCCGCCCTGAACCATAAAGCCGTCAATCACACGGTGGAAAATAGTGCCGTCGTAAAAACCAGATTCAACGTACTTTAAGAAGTTTTCAACCGTTGCCGGCGCTTTGTCAGCGAACAGATTGATTTTGATATCGCCAAAGTTTGTTTGTAAAACAACCATAACAGGTCCTTGATTTACCTATTTCAATTTAGGAACCTATTTTATAGCACAAATTGATAACTACAAAGTCCCTGAGAGGGTGAGCGGCGAAATTGTCAACTAACTGTTATTTTTACCAGCCTTTTAGCCATGATTTTTTATAGAGACAAAGTAATGCAAGTGATATGATTGCAGAGAATTTGGATAAATTTTAGGAATAATGCTACATGTTGCAGATCTACAACACACTAACACGTCAAAAGACTGAGTTTAAACCGCTTGTGGAAGGCAAAGTAGACATGTACGTGTGTGGTATCACTATCTATGACTTCTGCCATGTAGGCCACGCCCGTACTTATGTCTCTTTTGACGTGATGAATCGTTATCTTCGCCACCTGGGCTACCAGGTCACTTATGTACGTAATATCACGGATGTGGATGACAAAATCATTAAGCGCGCTGCAGAGAACAACGAAGAGATCGATGCCCTGACAGTACGTATGACCAAGGCCATGCACGAAGACTTTGAGGCATTAAATATCCTGCCTGCGGACATCGAGCCGACCGTAACGGGTCATATGGATGAAATCATTGCCATGATCGAACGCCTGATTGCAAAAGGCCATGCCTATGTGGCAAAAAATGGCGACGTTTTGTTCGACGTTTCGACCTTTGAAGCATACGGCCAGTTGTCTCAGCAGGACCTGGATATGCTGCAGGCGGGTGCACGCGTTGAAGTGGCTGAAGGCAAAGACGATCCGCTCGACTTTGTACTGTGGAAAAAAGCCAAAGCCGGCGAGCCGAGCTGGACATCACCCTGGGGTGACGGTCGCCCAGGCTGGCACATTGAATGTAGTGCGATGAGCTCTAAGCACCTGGGTGAATTTTTCGATATTCACGGCGGTGGCTCAGACTTACAATTCCCGCACCATGAAAACGAAATTGCCCAGTCTTGCTGTGCCAACAACGGTCGTTACGTCAATACCTGGATCCACACCGGCATGGTACAGGTCAATAAAGAGAAGATGTCGAAATCTTTGGGCAACTTCTTTACGGTACGCGAAGTACTTAAAGCTTACGACCGTGAAACCGTGCGTTATTTCCTGATCAACGGCCATTACCGCAGTCAGCTGAACTACTCACAGGAGAACCTGGAGCAGGCGCGTTCGTCATTAGAGCGTATTTACACCGCTCTGCGTGGTGTTGAACTGGTTGAGACAGAATTGACGGGCAACCCATTTGTGGCACGTTTTGAAGCGGCGATGAACGATGACTTCAATACCCCGGAAGCGTTGCCTGTGATTTTTGAACTGGCCAAAGAAGTTAACCTGTTGAAAGACTCAGATGCCAAAGCGGCGGGCGAACATGCTTTCATTTTGGTGAAGCTTGCAGAAGTACTGGGTATTGCTCAGCAGGATCCGGAAGCCTTTTTGCATGGTGACCAGGACGAAGACGAAGTGGCAAAAATCGAAGCCCTGATAGAGCAGCGTAAAACTGCCCGTGAGAATAAAGACTGGGCCGCAGCCGATGCTGCCCGTGACGCCTTAACGGCCATGGGCGTGGTACTGGAAGACAGCGCCGGTAAAACCACCTGGCGTAAAGCTTAACCTCTATTCGCGCTTAACTGCGCAATCAAAAAAGGCATATGCATTTTGCATGTGCCTTTTTGTTTTTATCAGCCTTATATCCACTAAGCCGGGTTCTGCGCACTTAAAAAGCGCTTAGCAAAGACAAATCGGATACTTTTCAAAACAAGTTAAAATGAACTCATTAAAAATCTCAGATGCCAGAACCGAAGGGGGCAAAAGGCTTCGGACTTTATTCCATACAATAAATGTCGGTGTCATAAGTTATGTATTTACAATTTTGACTCATAAAATTTCGATAGCATTTGGTGTTGATCCAAATATACCAGGCAGAGAATATCCAGGAGAGCTTATACTTGCTGTTTTAGGATGTGCCTTTGTCTTATTCATCTCGCTTTACGCGTTATCCTTTAAAATTCTGCTTTGGATTTTTAAGCGCTTAAGGATATAGACAGCTAGCTTGCAAGGTCGCCTTTTAGGGAAGGTGAGGAAGCTTATGGTGTTGGGCTGCAATCGTTGTCACCGCAGCGGATAAGCTAAGTAAAGATCATTCAGAGTGCCAATAATGAACTCATTAAAAATTTCAGATGCCAGAACCGAAGGGGGCAGAAGGCTTCGGACTTTATTCCATGCAATAAATGTCGGTGTCGTCTCCTATGTCTTTATTATTTTGAGTAGTAAAATTGCGATAGCATTTGGGGTTGATCCAAATGGGCCAATAAAAGAATACTCCGGTGATTTGACGTTGGCGGTGTTTGGGTGTGCCTCTGTCTTATTCATCTCGCTCTACGCGTTATCCTTTAAAATTCTGCTTTGGATTTTTAAGCGCTTAAGGATATAGGCTGCCTGTGTGCCTGTTACGGTGACTTTGCTTTAAAGCACCTATTAAGTATCCAAGGAGGATCAATTTATGAAAAAAGCTATCTTACCACTTTGCCTGGCTGCGGCTGCTGTTTCAGGCTCCACTCTCGCTGCTACCGGTCAGTCTGTTATTGAACGGGGTGGTTACACTATCTACTTTAGCACAGGGTATGCGAGCATGGGGTACAGAGACCTAAAAATCCCCAGAAGTGGAACCAAAATTACCAAAGTTTCCTGGAATTATCATGACTATACAAATGGCTATGATAATCAGAAAGTTGAGCTATGTTACCGACGCCAGTACTCGAACTATGATTTTAAATGCATGGATATTTCTAGCAGTAACAGCGGGTCAGTTGATTACTTCGATGGTTTAGAAGCCAGAGGCGCGTTAGTACTGACCTATACTCTGGAAGGCGGCAGCTACCATGCTTATTGGGATTATGATGTAAAGAATACAATCACCATCGACTACACTTATTAATCACACAACGGAGGTCAAGGATGCTGAATATCAACCCGTCGAAACCAGACTCACCCGCAACGGCACTCCCGGCAACGGGCAAATCGGCGCAGGCAAAAGTGCCAGATGCACACCCTTCAGGATCTGCTGTTAACCAGGCCTCCACTGCAACACTCAGTACCGATGCCCACGATATTCAGGGCTTAATGTCTCACACTGTACAGAGCCTTCAAGAGGCTGTTCCACCCAAATATATGGCTTATGAGCAAAGGCTTGATATTGTGCGCCAGTCACTCAACAGTGCTATGACGCAGCAGTATCCGGAATTAGTGGTCAATGAAAAAACTCTGGAAGAAATGACTTTAGATGTTGCAGCGTCCTTGAAAATTAACCCCCTCCCTGAGGGCGACGTCAACGCAGCGTTTGGTGATATTATGTCGTTTCTCGACGAGCGGGACAAGCAAGAGCTGGGCGATGCCTATATGAGCATGGATGTAACGCCCCAGTCATTGAAAGAGTTGAACTCACTGGCCTTTGAACTTGCACATCAGCGCAAAGTGCAAGCCAAACAACGCAACGGCACACTGTACGCTGTATACGATCTAATAAAAGCGCAGCAAAACGAAGCCTCCGAAACCGGCGCCTCACAACAAGCACTAAATGAGTCAGATAAGCAGATCATCAGTCCAGCTGTTAGTGAAAGGGATCAGAGACTGGTGCAGTTACATGATTCACTGGGCAGGCTTGATAATCAGTTCGTTAATAACCTTTTGGCACAGCTGCAAGAAGACGCCCATTTATACGACAAAGCGTGATTATTGCCCGGAACCACAAGTTAGTGTTTGTATTGATGGCTGTTTTGGTATCAAAAAAGGGATTGCTCGTTCAAAGCCAAAAAAACCAGGAACGAGCCGTATCGATTAGCACTATCTTGGGGTATAAGTTGATAAAGCTTTTAAAGTCATGGCGATGGAAGAGATAGTCGCTGCCTGCCATGATTAGTGTATCGTCCGGCTGTGCGACTTCTTTAGCAAAAAATTTAAAAAAATGTCAGACTGATGACAAATCAATCAATAGGGCATGTTTTAGGTGGCTTGTGCCGGCATGTGCGGCTGGTTTACGTCATCTAAAGCGTGATAAATGAGGCTTTGCCAGTTGGCATTGGTTGCCAGCTGAGGCTGGCAACCAAAATAGACTAATGGATCAGCAAGGTGCCGACAGGCGAAGCATTGGACTGATTGCCAGCCAGGTCGATGGCGATAACCTGATAGCTGACTTCCCCTTTGGGTGGCCAGGGGTCGTCAAAGTGGGCTGTATCACTCAGGGTATAGGGCTGACCGTTGCGGATAATCTTGTAAAAGCGAATGCCCTGATTATCTGCGCTGGGTTGCCATTGCAATGTTGCGCCATAAGCGCCATCCGACTGCACACTGAACTGAGCGGGGGCAGTGGGTGGTTCGCTGTCACCGGCTTTGGTATTCAGGCTTGCCTCTGCTATCACTGTGCCCGTTTCGCTGTGTACAGCACGAACCTGGTACTGGTAGTCCTGATTAAGCGGGAGCCAGTGATCTTCGTAGTTGTTGGCGGTGGTATGCCAGATCAGTTGCGCATCGCGATAAACCTGAAACTTCACCGGTATCGCGGCAACATGATTGAACTCCCAGCTCAGGCCAACGCCATTGCTGTCAAACAAGGCTGACGAGCTCAGCTTCAACATCGCGGCCTGAGGCGAGTCTTCACTTGCTGGCAAGCTATCGGTATTACCACTACTTTGTGCGTTTTGCTCGCAGCCAGTCCACCAGCAGGGCGTTTGCTCAATAAAGCTCAGTACGGCATCGTATTTATGTGCCTGCGCACGGGTCTGGGTCTGATACTCTTTGAGCGGAAATGCGCCCCAACTGTCCCACCGGCCGATGCTTTCAAACACCACGTATAGTCCTGCGCCAGACGCCTGCCAGTCATTGAGGTGGTTGGTAAACGCTGAAGCCATGCGCGGATCGCGGTTAGCACTCAGGAATAATGCCTCGCTGATGGTATCGCGGCCATCGCGAATATCTCCGGCATAGGTAAGATGCTGTCCGCCTTCATAGGCTGCCAGCATCAGGCCATCTTGCTCGGCCAGTGCCAGGTTGCCCTGAATGTTATCTCTGGCCTGTGCCAGTGCGCCATGCTCAGGTGCCTGCCACCAGGGTGGCTCATCGGGGTTATAGGTCAGGCCATACAGTACGCCCGAGTCCATTTCCTCAAACAGTTTGTTAAGACCTTCGGCCCCTTCACTGGCCCAGCCCTGTAAAATGGGCAGATATTTTTGGTCGGCAAAGTATCCGGCAAAGTAGCTGCCCACAGCCAGTACATCCATGTTGTCGGCACAGCGCTGGCCCACGCCCGCTGCGTGAATAGGGCAGTTCAGTGCCTGCTCGCTGATCCAGGGCACGCCCGTTTGGCCGCCCATCACGCATTGTATGCGCTGTGCTTCCTCGGCAAACTCTGTTTTAATGATGTCGCACATCTGCGTGCTACGCAGCCCGTAGTAGTTCATGCGATATTCAATATCGTGGTAATTGGTATTAGGCCACAGGGCTTTACCTTGCTCTTCGAGATACAGACCATCGAAAATATACGGCCAGGCGTTATTCCAAAGCTCGTTACCAAACTCCACATAAATCGCAGAATCCCCCTCGCTTTGCGTTTTCAGCAATCGGGCAAACTGGCGGATATAGTCGTCATCTACCCGAACCGGGAGTGTGTACCAGGGCTCGGCCTCCAGCTTGTTACTCATGGCAATGGCCACTTCATAGGGGCTGCCACCATTGAGGGCCCAGCTGGCGTAATCGTATTGGTTTCTCTGCGCCCAGTGCTGAACCGGGTTGTCTATGGTGCTCAGCAGCTGCATAAAACGCAAAGTACGGAACTTGCGCATATCATCCAAAAAGAGCGGATGGAATATCCGTTCCTGATAGCTGTGCTCGAACGAGATAAACTGCTCAGGGCTGGCACAGTCCGCCGCACTGGCGGCGTAATCCGTCGCGGCGTCACTGCAACTACCACCTGGGGCAATAATGCGAATGTTGCGAATATGATTGCCGGTCTTGTTTGGGTCGGTGGCGTGGATCTGCAAATGGAAGAAACTGTTTGCAGTCATACGTACCACGTCGCGTCCGGGCGCTGAGCTGATAAGTTCCGGGCCCGAGTAATAGAGCTCACCTTCACCTTCGTACAAGATCACAAACTCGCCAACCGGATGGTGCGGGTTATCGTGATAAATAATGGTGGTGACATAGTGAAAAGGCGAGTTGGGTGAATCCGCCGGTAAATTGCGGGGCCAACCTTGCTCGTCCAAATCCAGTAGTGCCTGATCGCCGGTGTTAAACTCCCAGGTATGGGCATTGCTGGTGGCCCACAGCTGGCCGCTGCCGTTAGAGGCATGCTTCATCACATCCAGCGTCGTCCATTGACTTGACCAGTAATTAATACCAGTGAGATTAATCCCCACGCCGGAGTTGGCGTTGTCGCTGCTTGCTGCCAGCAGAGGAAGTGATAAACCGAGCGCTATCGCCCCGGCACAGAGGGTTGCATAAAGAGGTGTTTTCATAAGCTTGACCATTCCAATTGACCAAAGAGACTTCATCCATTTTTTCGCAGTGATGTGCGTTTGTTTATTCTGTCTGTTGCAGGGCACGACACATCATTGCGCTTCCTTGCTAAGGGCTATTCCCTGAAAGAACTCGCCAAAAGCACCGAAATAAGTTAGCAGTGATAGGAAAAAAAGAGGATACGAAAAAGGCATGGTTTGGGTGTTTTTTTGCACGGAAGTTTTGTGTTAAAAGCAACAAAGTACCGCGTTTCAGGGGTGAGTATTTTCACCCCATAGCTTGATTGTGCCCAACAAGTAGCAGGCCCCATAAGCACAACAAATGAGTGAGCTAACCAGCCAGAAGGTGGTAGAGTTTTGCTGTATCGCTGCAGATGTGCTCACAAAGGGAGCAAATAACCCTGCGACTCCACGTAGCAAATAAATACTGGTGATGAGTATCAGAGCGGTTTTTAAAAACGGAAGTGGTATGATGATACCGGCACCAGACAACGCATACACCCCCCAAATTGCAAGCATGACCGCAATAAAGGAAGTGATCAGCGTAGGGTAAAGATCACCCGCTGCCGCCATGTCCGCCATTGCCTGCCCTGCGCCCATCACAAGATACCAATCCGGACCTCCCCAGATACACAGCAGGTGAAACAGTGATGCCAGAAAACTCAAACAACCAGCGATGATAAGTGGGCGGTTTTTGGCCAATGATTGCTCCTTCAATATCATAAAGATAAGTTTATTTTAATGCTTAAACTTCGCTCAATTTAAACACCAAATGTGTATCTATTTTAACCACGGATTTGACTATACCCTATCATTGCGGTGTTTTGTAGGGCAATGTGTTTGCTGCTTTCATTTTATTAATTCGATAGTCAAGGTCGGTATCGGCATGCTCATATTGATGAAGGTAAGTGATAGCAACAAAAAAGCGCCCGCAGGCGCTTTAAATCATTTGTGACGAATGGCCCACAAGTGGAGCAATTCATAGGCGATGGTGGCTGCGGCAATAGACGTCAGCTCGCTCTGATCGTATGAGGGCGAGACTTCCACCACATCCATGCCAACGATATTAATCCCTTGCAGTGCGCGCAGGATCTTCAGCACTTTGTCGCTGCTCAGGCCACCACATACCGGCGTGCCGGTGCCAGGCGCAAAGGCCGGGTCCAGGCAGTCGATATCAAAGGTCAGATAGACCGGCAGGTCGCCGACTCTGGCCTTGATCTGCTCGGCAATGGCCTGGGCATCCATATCATTGGCTTGCATCGCATCAACCACGGCAAAGCCATGATTACTTTGCTCGAACTCAGTGCGGATCCCCAGCTGAATGGAGTGATCCGGACAGATCAGCGCCAGACGAATATATTCGCGGTCTTTGTAGCCATTACAAACGATCACGGCACTGGTTTTTTCGCTTAACGCCAGCACAGTCAATAGCTCGGCTTTGCTGCCTGCTTCAAGGCCCAGTTGCTTTTTCTCTTTACCGTCCTGACTGGCTATTAGCCCTTCAACCACTTCTCGTTGCTGGTTCACTTTGATCGGGTAAACCAGCAGATAGTCTTTGGGATACTGGTAGTCTGCAATTGCGGTATTAAACGCCTGACAGATGTCATTGACGCGTTGCTCAAGGATCTGTGGGAACCGCACTAAAGCTGGTAAGCCATAGCCCTGCGCTTTAATCTGCGCGGCAATGTGTGTCAAAGTAACTGCGTGCCCCGGGTTATCTACTGTCGGCATGGCGGTTACCTCTCCCTGATCATTGATACCAAAGAAGCCCTGGCTCCAGTGGCGCACGTTGTAGCATTCACGTGCCTGCTCAGAAGAGATCAAATCTGTCATTAACGTTCCTTAACGAGTAAAAAATGAATTTAAATGAGGATAGGTTATGGGGCGCATTAAACGAGCAATTGACAGTGGTGTCTAACAAGAAATTTTGCTCTTAACGAGTGAACTTTTCACTGTATGGAGTGGGGCCCGAAGCGATAAGCAAAATACCCAGGTTCAGGCCACGACAAACACGCAGTATATGGTATGGTGAAAGTAAGACGCCAACGGGAGACATTATGCGGGGATTGATAGCTGCACTATTACTGTGCTCAAACGCCTTTGCCACCGAGTTGGTTTATCAGGGGATACAAACGCTGGATGACAAGCGCCAAGTCATTGTAAAAGATTGGCTGAGCCAGGGCATAAAAGTGACAGAGCAGACCCTGGGGCCCTTGGCGCAATCCCACCTGCCGGTGAAGTTAAAGAGCGTGTATTTGAGTAGTGAGCCTGTGCCCTGGGGCGCGGTTAACCGCGCTGAGGTGGATGGCATAGAGCTGCACATCAGCCAGTTTGCCACACAGCAGCAGCTGATCAGCGACTGGACTTTGTATCATGAACTGGCCCATTTATATCATCCTTTGCTCGATTATCCGGATTTCTGGCTCGCAGAGGGGCTGGCTACCTATTTGCAAAACGTCATTATGCTCCATGGCGGGGTGATCAGTGCAGATGAGTATGTACAGCGGATCATGGCCGGTCTGGAGCGGGGTCGGCTGGGCACCTGGGAAACGCCGGGGCCACTTGCCCGGGTGAGTGAAGACATGTGGCGGCTGCGCGCTCATGCCCGCGTTTATTGGAGTGGCACTGCGCTTTTCATTGAAGCGGAGCTGGCACTGCGGCAAAAAGACCCAGGGCTCACGCTTATCAGCTTGCTAAAGCGCTATCAGGCATGCTGCCGAGCACAGGCGTCTGAGGGACAAGCACACAGTGCCAAGGCGTTTCTCAGTCAGCTCGACAAACTGTCTCGCAGCAGTATTTTTAGTAATCTTTATCAAAGTTATAAATTACGGCAGGATTTTCCACGATTAAGTAAACAGGCGGTGCGTTTGAGTGGCTTGCATATGATGTCGGGCGGACACAGAGAGTTGCTCAGACAAAAATAAAGGCTGCCAATTGGCAGCCCTGATGTCGGTTAGATTTTAACTTTCACGTATTCACCCGGAGCGGCGTAAATGCCCGGGTTTGCTTTGTTGCTGGTGGCGCGTTTGGGGATTTTTTCATCCACATACTGGCTTAGCCACTTGCCCCAGTGTGGCCACCACGAGCCACTCTCATGCTTGGCTTTGTCTAGCCAGGCATTGGCGTCGCCGGTCGCGTCAGGGCCATACCAGAAACCATATTTTTCGGCTGCGGGTGGGTTGATCACGCCAGCAATGTGGCCAGACTCACCCAGTACAAAAGTGGTTTTGGCGCTGGTGTGCTGAATGCCCTGGAAAGTAGCCTGCCACAGGGCAATGTGGTCATCCCGGGTCGATAACATGTACACCGGTTGTTTCACTTTGCTGAGGTCGATTTTGGTCCCTCTTACTTCAATCTCGCGAGGTTGTACCAGGCGGTTTTCCAGATACAGGTCACGCAGCATAAAGTTATGGCATTTTGCAGTGAGGTTGGTGCTGTCGCCGTTCCAGTACAACAGATCCAGGTCCATCGGCGCCTCACCTTTGAGGTAATTATTAACGTAGTAATTCCAGTACAGGCTGTTTTCGCGCAGCATGCTGAATGACACACCCAGCAGGTGGCCATGCATGATGCCGTTTTGCAAATTGTATTTCTCCAGCGCAGAAATGGTGGGCTCATTGACAAAAACGCCAATTTCGCCGGGCTGTGAGAAATCCAGCAGGGTAGTTAAAAGTGTGGCACTCTTGATGCGGTGCTTCATGCGTTTTGAGACAAAGTACGCCATGGCGGTGGTGACCAGCGTACCTGCAATACAATAGCCGACCGCATTTACATAGGCTTCGCCGGTTTGCTTTTCAATCGCATCCAGGGCGGCAATGACGCCATCGACCACGTAATCTTCAAAGCCGATGTCGGCCATGCTGGCATCCGGGTTTTTCCACGAGATCATAAACACGGTATGACCCTGATCGACAGACCATTTGACCAGCGAGTTCTGCTGTTTCAAATCCAGAATGTAGTACTTGTTGACATAAGGCGGCACGACCAGCAACGGTGTTTTATACACGTCTTTTGTGGTTGCTTCGTACTGGATCAATTCGAACAGATGGTTCTGAAATACCACGCGTCCTGGTGTGGTGGCAATGTCTTTACCTAATTCAAAAGCGTGCTCGTCGGTCATGCTGATACGCAGCATATCACCACTTTTGGCCAGGTCTTTCTTAAACATCTCCAGGCCTTTGATGAGGTTTTCACCTTTGGAATCCAGAGTCAGTTTGAGCAGTTCAGGGTTGGTTGAAATAAAGTTGCTGGGGGAGATTGAGTTCACCACCTGACGGGCAAAAAACTCCAGGCGCTCTTTGAGCTTGTCATCCAGTCCCGGTGTTTCTCGGATAGAAGACAGCAGAGACTGACCAAACAGCAAATAGCTTTGCTTGATGTAGTTAAACCAAGGGTTGTCACGCCATTCGTCGGCTTTAAAGCGACGGTCTCCGCGCTCTGTTTCAATGACATCTGGTTGCTCAGTGTCGAAGCTCTGGCCCCAGGTTTGTTGCATGATTTTGAGTTGTTCCTGCCACCAGTCAAACTGATGCTGAACAAAGGTTTCTGGCTGCTTCGCTATTTCGTTCAACCAGACACCAAAATCCCGGGCACTTTGCTCATTCAGGGCTTGTTGAACGGGGTTTTCTTTGAGCAGGTTATTACTGAATAGAGTGTAGAGATCTTGATTGTACTGCCACCAGGCAGTCAGCGTTTTATTAAGATCTGTGTTATCGGTATCCATTACTCGTGTCCTAATAGGAAAATTGATTGCACGTGTCTTGTGTCGTGTTTGGTATAGCGGATCAGCCACTACAAAAAACAGGCTAAAAAAATGCCCCCGCACGGGGCAGGGGCAGGCGACAGCGATTAAGCTTTAGCAGTGGCTTTAACACTGTCTTTAGAGATAGCGTCAAGGTGCTCTTTGAACTCGTTACCAAGTTGAGTCAGCTTTTGACCATCGTCGATCATTTGCTGGCTTAGCTTGTTCATCGCAGTAAGCTGGCTGGCATTGAAGTCGATGAAAGACTTAACATCTTTTACTTCAGCAGCTGTTTTTAGTTGCTCAACAGACGTCTTAGTAAAGCTTTCTGTTGCATCAAGCTGAATTTGTGCAAGTTGCTCAATGTTTTTAGCAACTAGTTGGTTGAACTTGATTGCCGGAGAGAAAAACTGTTCGCTTTGCTCAGTAAAAGTTTTCATTAGATCGTTGTACATGGTGTGCTTCCTGTTTATCAAAAAAGTCCGTATAGGTAGCGTTACTGCCCAGGTACTTCAGAGCGGGTGCTCAATCCTGATATACGCCGCTTAGTTCATATATAGTCCGCCGTTAATCGCCAGCGTTTCACCTGTGATATAGGCTGCCTGCTCAGACGCCAGATAAGCGACCGACTGAGCCACTTCGGTTGGCGTGGCTAAGCGCTGCATCGGCACTTGTGCCTTGATGCTTTCAAGCACATCGTCACGCATTTTTTCGACCATAGGCGTGGCCGTGTAACCCGGGGCAACCACGTTTACGGTCACGCCTGCGCGGGCGCCTTCGTAAGCCAGCGCTTTGCTAAAGCCGATCATGCCGGCCTTAGCGGCTGAATAATTGGCCTGACCAAACTGGCCTTTCTGGCCATTAACGCTGGAGATATTAATGATGCGGCCGGATTTGTTCGCGCACATGTGCGCAAAAACCGGGTGAGTCATGTTGAACATGGAATTAAAATTAGTGTCGATAACTTCCTGCCATTGCGTCAGGGTCATCTTTTTAAATGAGGTATCCCGTGTGATGCCTGCATTGTTGACCAGAATATCGATGCGACCAAACTCATCGATGACATCATTGAGCTGCTGCTGGCAGGCTTCATGATCTGTGACATCTAAAAAGATGCCATGAACGGCTGCCGGGTTGATTGACTGTTCATTAAGCCAGGCGTCGATGTCCGCAGAGGTACGACGTGGGCTGGCAACAGCCACAACAAAACAGTTTGCATTAACCAGCTCTTTGACGATAGCTGAACCGATGCCACCCAGTGCACCAGTGACGACTGCGATTTTTTTGCTTTCCATATTGCTCTTCCGAACTTAAGGCGGCTCAACTATCGCACTTCTAAGCCACGTTTCCGGTTACGATTGACTGCAACCGAAAGGTTTACGAACTGATGTTATTGTCATCCGTCATTGTGACGAATTCATAACCAATATATTTAATTCCCAAGACAAATTTGCACTGTTTATTCGTCGTTTTTAGTGCGTCCCTTTAGAGGGGGCAAAGTTGTTCTCTGTAAAGCCTGATAAAAAATATAGCAAAATAGAGTAAAAGCTCAAGTTTTGAGTTGATGTTCCTTTGTTACTTACTCTGGCACGTGCTTTCGTACCCAACTACTAGTAATAGTCGCTAATCAGGGCGCTGAGTATTAGACTATAGCCGTAGCTGTCAGACCAATGAGCCAGATCAAGCAAATAAGTAATTGTAAAATAAATGGGTGTTTTTCAAAGTGAAAAATGTGCATCTGGTACGGTGTTTCTGTGATGGGTAAACTTGACGGGTTAGTAGGGGTTATTCTGCTTGTTGGTTATTTGATGGGTAAATTATTCGTTGGGTGAACAGACCGTGCTTTTGCTATTCTTGTTTTAGTCCCAAAGTCTATGAAGCAGAAGGTGTTTTATGATTAAGCAAAGTATTTGTGTGTTGATTGGTTTGTTGAGCTTAGTTGCTCAGGCTGCCACTGAAGTTATCAGTCAGCAGGCGTTATTGCGAAATCAGATGTCGGCGCAGCCCCATGTCATCGTGGATGTCAGAAGCGAAAAAGAATTCCGGGCCGGTCATATTAAAGGGGCCATTCACATCCCCTTTGATCAAATCACCCAGCATCAGTCTTTACTGGATACACTAAAGACTCAGACGCTGGTGGTCTATTGCCGCTCAGGCCGACGGGCGGCCATTTTCGAACAGGCGCTGGCGCAGCAAGGGTTCAGCTTGTTGCACCTCAGCGGTGATTACCTTCACTGGCAGGCCGAGCAACTTCCGGTGATAACACAGACTGAGCCTGGCGGGCAGTAGTACGCATCCGACAAACTGTGCGGGCCTCTTCACCCGCATCGAATGGATAGGGTATTACACCAGGCTTGCCAGCATCTCTTCGGAATAATCGGTCAGCGGTTTGCCTTGTCTGACTTTTTCTACATAATCCGGATTGGCAATAAAAGGCCGACCAATTGCCAGCAGATCAAAACGCGCGTCACGCAGCGCCTGCTCGCCAGTTTGGGGGGTAAAGCCGCCCACGCCAACCAGCGTGTTACTGTAATTTGCCCTGACATAATCGGATACACGGCCGCCCAGGAAGTCGAATTCCATCGCGTCGTCAAAGATACCTATGTGTACAAAGGCCAGTGTGCGCTGTTCAAGCTGTGCCAGTAAATAATCAAAAACCGCTTTGTCACGAGGGTCTGCCTGCATATTAAAATAGGCACCCGGTGTCAGCCGCACAGCAGTGCGCTCGGCGCCAATGCGCTCACTAACAGCATCGATAACCTCAAGTGCAAAGCGGCTCATGTTTTGCGGCGTCTCGCCATACTTGTCGTTGCGTTTGTTGCTGTCGTAATGTAAAAACTGGTCGATCAGGTAACCATTGGCGGCATGGATCTCGATACCATCAAAACCGGCATCTATGGCATTACTGGCCGCCTGTGCATAGTCTGCAACGAGCTGGGAGATGTCTTCATGCGTGGCTGGAGTAGGTGTGATATAGCTCAAATCGCGCATGCGAGGCACTGTGCCCTCTACTTTTTCTGCGCTGGGCGCCAGCACTTTGTCACCGTCAAAGAAGTGCGGGTGTGCAACCCGGCCGGTATGCCACAGCTGGGCAAAAATCTTTCCGCCGTTGGCGTGCACCGCATCGGTAACCTTGCGCCATCCGGATATCTGCTCAGGGGTAAACAACCCCGGAGTGTTTGGGTATCCCTGTCCGTCAGGGCGAATAATGGTTGCTTCAGAAATAATTAATCCCGCATCGGCACGACGCGCATAATACTCGGCCATGGCATCGGTTGGTACCAGTTGGTCGTCCGCCATGCAGCGGGTGAGTGGTGCCATCAGAATACGGTTTTTCAGTGAGATCTGATCATTTAAGGTATAAGTTTCAAATAGTTTGCTCGTCATAGTTGGACCCGGTTAGTTTTTGAATGCTTATTCAAGATATGATCATTTGAACGAGCGTTCAAGTATATTTTGAACATTTGTTCAAAAATGAGTAAAATGCGCCATGTGAAATGAGGAGAGTAATGAGATGCGCAGTGCAGAATTTAACAAAGAGCAGGTGCTCAGAGCCGCGATGACGGCGTTTATGGAAAAAGGCTATGCCAAAACCAGTATGCAGGACCTGAAAGCTGTAACCGGTTTACACCCCGGATCGATTTACTGCGCGTTCCAGAACAAGCGGGGCTTACTGTTGGCGGCGCTGGAGCAGTACAACCGCGACCGCGGCGATGAATTACAAGGGTTGTTTTCACAACATACATCCGCCAGAGCCGGGCTGGCAGCCTATATGACTCATGTTGTGGATGAATGTGTGAGCTGCGACCCACAAAAACTTTGCCTGACGCAAAAAGCGCTGAATGAGCTGGCCGAGCAGGATGAAGAGGCACAGGCTATTCTCAGTGAGCAGTGCGCTATGTGGCGTAATGCTCTTTGCTCTGTGTTTGAGCGCATTGCTGAGCAGGGCGAGCTGACAGGCACACGCAGCCCCCTTGACAGAGCACGGAGCCTTATCGTGAGTATCTATGGATTACGCACCTTTGCTCATACACACCCGGAGCCTCAGGTAATGCGCGATTTGGGTACGCAAATACTCAAAGATGTTTGCCAGTAAACTTAAGTGTACGTATCAATTTTTCTCACTCAGGGCCTGGTTGGATAAATTATCGACAAGTATGTTAGCCTCTAATCTCATTACTTTTTCTTATTTTTGATAAGTGAACTAAGGGGAAACTGGGTCCCCAGGGAGATGAGCATGAGACAGCTGGACGATAATATTTGGATTTTCGATGGTGAAGCCGTGTCTTTTTTCACCATGCCTTTCACTACCCGCATGACGATAGTACGCTTGGCGTGTGGCGGTTTATGGGTACACAGCCCCATTCGCCTGACGCCAGCGCTGCGTGAGCAGGTCGATGCGCTGGGGCCTGTGGCCTATTTGGTGGCCCCAAACCATCTGCATCACCTGTTTATGGCACCGTGGCAGGAAGCCTATCCGGAAGCACAAACCTTTGGCACCCAGGAGGTTAAAGACAAGTGTGACACGCTCAGGTTTGATGGGATCCTCGACAACGACCGTCACTACCCATGGGATAATACTCTGAAAACGCTGCTTTTTACGGGCTCTCCTGCGATGGAAGAGGCGATTTTTTTCCATCCGCACAGTAGCACATTACTGGTGACCGATCTGATTGAAAACTTTGATCCGGACAGCCTGAATACCTTCCAGCGCTTTGTAGCCAAAGGGGCAGGTGTGGTGGCACCTGAAGGCCAGACCCCGCTGGACTGGCGGCTGAGCTTTATCTTTCATCATGATACTGCTCGTAAACATCTGGCGACCATGCTGGACTGGGCACCTAAACGGTTGGTGATGGCTCATGGCCTGATCATCGAACAAGACGCGGTTGGATTTTTGCAGCGTGCCTTTGAATGGCTCGAAAAATAAGCTTAACGATTGATTTTAAAACTTATAAATTGATCTTTTTTGTATAATGGACAGCACCAGTAAGACCAAAGTTGATAACTATTCAAGTGCATGTAACTAGCATGTGAATAAGAAATCCGCTACGCTGGTGCGATAATAACAAGAATATTGTCAGGGTTATGGAATTTCAATTCGCCAATGCGCGTTTGAATATCGCGACGCAGTGCGTCATCATCAATGAGCGGTCGACTCAGCTGGACGACCGCGCCTTTATGCTTCTTCATTATCTATTGCAGCGCCGCCCTCAGATCTGCTCGCATGCCGAGCTGGTCAAGTTGTTGTGGCCCAATACTGTGGTGTCAGACTGGTCGCTGCCAAAGCTGGTCTCCGATCTGCGCAGTCAGCTAAACCGAGCGGGGCTTGTACAAAACTGTATCGTGACCGTGCGCGGTCAGGGCTACCGGTTTGCCCCTGCTATTGAAGTCAGTGAGCATGAATTGACAGGTACCCTGCTCGGAACCGGAACTGGCATCGGCACAGCCACACCAGCTGTCACTGCTCAGTCTGTGCCAATGCGCGGTGTACGCAATGATAGTGCCTTACCTACTCGCTATTGGCTGCCGGTGCTGCTGATTGCCTGTTTGTGCTTTATCGGATTAATGACGCACAGCACCGAGCAGGTGCCAGAATTGCGCTACGGCGAGCCATCCGGT
Organism: Pseudoalteromonas sp. DL2-H2.2; assembly: GCF_021532535.1. Lineage (NCBI taxonomy): Bacteria > Pseudomonadati > Pseudomonadota > Gammaproteobacteria > Alteromonadales > Pseudoalteromonadaceae > Pseudoalteromonas > Pseudoalteromonas sp. DL2-H2.2. The sequence goes on from NZ_JAKGBD010000015.1 coordinate 58,411, forward strand.
GCCATCGGACGCATACTCTGGGTAGACGATAATCCGACCAATAACTTGCAGGAAAAGCGCTATTTTGAACGTCACCATATTGGAGTATATACCGTTAAATCCAGTGAAGAAGCGCTCTTGCTTATGCAAATGTATGAATACACTTTGATTATTTCAGATATGGGCCGAGGCCAGGAGCCGCTGGCGGGGTTGAAGTTGTTACAGCAATTGAGATCTCAGGGCGATCGGACGCCTTTTTATTTTTACACCCTGATCGATAATCAGGACATGCTGGAGGTGATTGCTGACAGTGGCGGGCAGGGCGTAGCGACCGAGCGTCCGCAGCTATATGGGCAAATTTTGTCTCACTTTTCTACTAATAAAAATTCCTTAAGTGATTGATAAACATGCTTTTCAAAATGATTCAAAGGATAGTTGATGACATTCTGGCGCTGCTGTGCCACGGTTAAATCGTTGCTCTCCCGACCTTTGGCATTGACATGCGCTTGCCGAGCAATGTGAGTGTATGACGACAGGATCAAAGACCTGGACACATGTCTCGGCCCTGGCACTGGTAATAGGTGCCAGGGTCTTTTTTTATTGGTCGTCCGTAGCCGCTTGGTGCTGCAACATCAGGTGTGTATACCTGCCGAGGGAGGCATAAGGCTCCTGCTGATTATATTTGAGCTCCAGTTCAAGCAAGTCATCAAACTGACTGTTGCCTTTGTCCGGATCTCGCAAGTAATCGTGAAAACAGCGCACGCCCGACTGGGAAAGCTTGTTCAGCGGCAGGGCACTCAGCCAGAGATTGACGTCCTGCGGCTCTAATGGGCGGTTCGGGCTCAAGCCAACTTTTTGTTTTACCTGCAGGCCATTGCGCACATAATCAAAATTACCATAGACCATATTGGCCATGCGCTGAGCCGCCCGATTGTAGTACATCAAAGACAAGTAGCCTTGCGAAGTGAGTCGCTGAGTGAGCAGCGTCAGTGCCTGTTGCTGCTCAGTAAGCCATTCCAGTACGGCATGACACATCACCAGGTCAAACTGACCGAGTGAAAGCTCTGGGAGCGCCTGCAGCGGCGCATGGATCAGGGTTACTCGCTCTGTGACCCCCAACTTATCTGCCTGTTGTTGTGCTTGTGCCAGCATTTCGTCGGAAATATCCACCAGCGTGACGTGATGCCCCAGCTGCGCAAGATACAGCGCAAGCTGGCCTTGTCCGCCACCAACATCCAGTACCGTTTTATTTGACTCAACACCCAGCCAGGGCAGATGCTGTGCGAGATCGCGCTGTAATACGGCTTCTCTTAGTTTGCCTTTGGAAGTGCCATAAATGTTGTTCTTAAACTTGCCGGTTAACTCGCTAAAATTGCGGTCCTCATTGCGATTGAGGGTACGTTGCGTGCGCTTAGCCATAGATCACACTGGGTTGTCGATATCAACAAATTCAACATCCAAGTCAAACTGGGTTGCCAGATATTCGCCCAGTGCTTTTGCGCCGTATCGCTCGGTTGCATGATGTCCGGCGGCAAAGAAATGGATCTGTTGCTCATTCGATGAATGAATGGTTTGTTCAGACGCCTCGCCGGTGAGATAGGCATCGATCCCCTGACTGGCTGCCAGATCTATAAAGCTTTGGCCGCCGCCGGTGCACCAGGCGATGGTCTTGATCAGGTGGTCGCCCGCCTGGTTAAGTAGTGGCTTACGACCCAGCTTCTGCTCAATCAAAGTGGCAAAATCGGTCGCAGACATAGGTTCGCTCAGTTTGCCTTTTACCGCTACGCTGTTGCTGTTCCAGGGTTCCAACGGACGCTCAATAGTCAGGCCAAGCAGCTTACCCAGTTGTGCGTTGTTGCCAACTTCCGGGTGGACATCCAGCGGCAGATGGTAGGCCAGCAAGTTAATATCATGAGCCAGTAAGGCTTGCAGGCGGCGTTTTTTCATGCCGGTAACGGTTTGATCTTCGCCTTTCCAGAAGTAGCCATGATGAACCAGTATGGCATCAGCCTGTTTTTCAATCGCGGCATCAATCAGTGCCTGACTGGCTGTTACCCCGGTAATGACCTTACGGATCTCAGTTTTTCCTTCGACCTGCAAGCCATTTGGGCAGTAGTCTTTGATCTGAAAAGGCTTCAGAAACTCATTGAGGTGGTTTACCAGCTTTTTACGTTGCATCGTGCTCTCACTGTCGGGCTTTAAAAGCGCCTAGTTTAGCGCTTTTTACCGCGCCGAAAAAGGCATGAACACACACTGCGGCGATTTGTGCCGAGCTGGGGGAACACTCGACTTTTCGCTGAACTGGGCTAGCTTTAAATGAGCAGATTGCCTGACGAGCGATGTGGCTTACACGTGACCATGTGTGCAGCCACACGACAAGTTATGGCACTGTGTCTAACTTGCGAGGAAATCATCATGACAGTTTCAGCGATACCGGACGGCTACCATGCCCTGACGCCTTATCTGATCACCGAAAATGCCGCTCAGGCGATAGACTTTTACCGCAGGGCTTTTGCTGCGGAGCTGATCATGCAGCTGCCTATGCCGGATGGCGGCGTTGCGCATGCTGAGCTCAAAATTGGCGACTCTCATCTGATGTTATCAGATATGTGCCCGGATATGCACTTTAAGAGTCCGCAACAACTCGGTGGTACACCCGTTAGTTTGATGCTGTACGTGCCCGATGTCGATAGTACCTTTGCTCAGGCCATTGCTGCCGGGGCAACCGAGTTACGGCCTGTGGTGGATCAATTTTATGGCGACAGAGCGGGCACATTGCAGGACCCGTTTGGCCACGTCTGGACCATAGGCACGCATCAGGAAGATTTAACTGAGCAGGAGATTATGGCACGTATGGCCGAGTGGATGACGGACGATTCATAAAGGGTAAAATAATTATTGAATTGTTGTGTATAAAATGTCATTTTATTTGTGGTGGTCTGTTTTATGATCATAAAAAATTCAACTCAAGGACAAGAAAATGAAATTACAAATTAAAAAGTCAGCTCTAAAACGCCTTACCGATACACAACAACTGGCGCAGCAGCAGACCCCTAATGTAGCAGGTGGTGCACCTTATACCTATCGTTGTCGCCCTGCCGAATCTGAAACTGGCAACCGTTTCTGGGCATGCATGTGCTAAACCGGATCTCTTGATCGTAGAGCTCAGTCTTGGGCTCTCACTGAACACTCGCCCCTCCAATATAGCCGCCATACTCTCCATATAATTTTGCCTCACCATTCTCCTGTCGAGCAGCTAAACTAAAATGAACTCCCTGTGTTACATCTGCACATTGTGTCCACACTGTGTCGCTAGAGTGACAGTAGGTAATCTGGTTATAGGTGATACTGGTATTAGTTCGGCACCTTCTTGCACTTAGCCAGATTAAACAACGCTTTCAAAAGGATGTAGGGATATGGTTAAGCGGGTCTTTGTGGCATTTTTATTAGGTATTTTGGGTATGGTCTGTACCCGCGGTGCGATTGCGTCCGATGGTGTATGTGTCGGACTGGGTGGAGGCGCTGTTGTCGAGTTAAAGCGGATGTCTTTGCGTGCAGTGAAATCAGTCAAGCACATCGTGGTGCTTAATATTGTAGGCACGGCAGAGGCGGAAACGTACCGGCTAACCCCGGACGGTCGGCGCATTAAAGTGATGAGAGCAACCTCGGACAGCGCCAGCTGTGTGTTTATCTATGCCAATCAGGTTGAGCAAATTCACGTTTATCTGAGCGAAGGCGACGACAGTTACGACGGTCGTGCCATGAGCATCGAGCAACACGTCTGGGCCGGTAACGGTGATGATGAGGTGATGGGTGGACGCGGTGCGGATCGGTTATTAGGTGGTGCCGGTCATGATGAACTCAGGGGATTTGCCGGGCGGGATAAGCTGGTCGGTGGCACTGGCGACGACACCCTGATAGGCGGCGATGACAAAGATGTGCTCGAAGGCAAAGAGGGTAATGACATTCTCGCCGGCGGTACGGGTTACGACACCCTTAACGGCGGCAGTGGCCGCAATCAGGTCTATCAGGGAGAGATAGTAACCAGTTCAAATGAACAGGGTGGTAAGTACTAGTCTGGCGCGTAATTACGCCAGATCTTTGCCTATCCACACAACTTTACCAATGATCTCAAGTTGCTCCAGCTCATCAGCTCGCACCACCTGCTCAACATATTCTTTGTTATCACTGATAAGCCTGACGGAGCCATCCAGATATTGCTGCAAGCGTTTGGCATACAGCTCTTCACCCAGGCGAACAACATAGATGAGACCCTCACTGAGCTTTTTATCGCTCAAATCCACCAAAATCGTGTTGTTGTTGTGAATGGTGGGTTCCATGGAATCGCCTTTGGCAAATACCACTGCCAGCTCACTCTTATCCAGGTTTTTGTAGTCGATCCATTTTTTTCTGAATGCCAGGTGACGCGCAATCTGGGCATTGTCGTTAAACGCACCATGGCCAGTACTGACCGACACGTGATAGCCCGGCACCAGCACAAAGGCCTCGTTAAACTCATCCAGTTTAACCAGTGGCTGGGTAATGATCGGCGATTGTGGACACTCCGCGGCCGTTTCTCCCTGGATCAGCCACATCAAGTCAACATTAGCAACGTGTGCAATGCGTTCCACAATACTCAGCTTAGGATCTTCGCCTTTGAGTATGCGTCTTAATGTCCCTTCAGAAATATCAATTTTTGACGCAAAGGCGCGAATGCTATGCGGTTTAATTGCATATTCAACGCGTTCTGCGAATGCTGAGATATCAGCTTCCGTATTGTGTTGTTTTTCCATTGTTTGATACCACGCCTTTGGTGTCACATTTTTAAGCAGTACGGCATTATAGAAATTTGAATAAGGAAACGCAATTCAAATTTTTACGCAAAACTTTGAAAGTTACGCATTGATCTGCGTAAAAAACTAAACTATCATCTTTCATAAATTACGCACTGGCGGTGTTTTAAGGATTCAGTCCGCGTTAACAGCCATTGCTGATAGTAGATAATGACTCAATTGCCTCAAGGCGGTTGAGTAACATGACAAGATTGCGTAAAAAAGTAAGGAAGTGGATATGACCAGCACAGCAACCTGTAAGATCCCGACAGAAACTATGATCAACCCCTTTACTCTGGGAGGAGGCGTTCCATCACCGCATCTGGAGCAGGCACCAGAATTTGACTTACTCCGTGCCCCGAGGGGCGCACAGTTATTAAAGTATGCGCGTAAGTTAAGAGGCTACACCCAGGCAGAATCTGCTGCCAGCTATGGCATAGAAGAGCGCACCTTAAGACGCTGGGAGAATAATGAATTTAATCCAAGATGGAATGATGTGATCTCTTTGCTTGAGGATGTGTATTTTATGGATATCATGCAGGCCATTGCGGGTGTGCGGTCAATGCAAGCGCAGGGAATCGCACTGTGATTGCGTAATTTGGTTCGTTGTAGAGGCAGCTCAGTACTGAAGCTGAACTGCCGTCATTGACTTATAAATGAATGATGCTGTCGGCGTTACCATCCGGATCACCACTGGTACGGCCATCCGTTCTGGGGTTGCTATTGCTCATCATGATCACGGCACAGGCTGCGGGTGATGCCATAGACGTCCCCGACATAGTGGTTGTGCCACCGCCGCTGCGTGTTGATAAAATGCTGAGACCTGGTGCCGCATAATCGACTGGTGGATTACCATAGTTGGAGAAGCTGGCGAAGCGATCATTGGCATCTGTCGCGGAGATGGTATACACACGCGGGTGTGACGCACTGGCAGGTGAGACATTGTTGGCATGCTGGCTTTCATTGCCGGCGGCAATCACAAAGAAAGCACCTGATTGCTGCGCTTTCAACGGCATCATGAAACCACCGCCCAGGCTCATGTTTTTTCCTCTGGAGCGGATTGATCGGCTGTAAATCTATGAGAAATTTGACCTTATTATCGGCCATATTTTCTCGCCTCAAAATAGAATACTTTACTAAGTAAAATATATATTAATAAATTCGCAGTGCCGCAAAATCATTATCACATTGATGATAATTGTATTTTTATACTGGAGCATAAAAATAAATCTATTTGGTATTATTCATTAAAATAGAACGTGTATTTAGTGTAATTGGCATTATTGCAGCCGACGGTCCTTGCATTATGAAAAAAGGAGTGGGAGTTAGTGCTTACTTCGGTTGGCGCTGAGTAGCGCTCTAGCCGCTTATGCAGGTTGAGAGCAGGGGAGTTGTCAGGGCGCAGGGCCCTGAGCGGATGCGTTATTTTTAAACCAACATAGCCAATTATCTTACCATTGTAGAGGTGCGTAACTTTTTCCGCAGTAGCGTAAAGCAACAGATCCCAAGTAGCCAGTAGGCGGTGCCTCCCGAGCTGTCATCACTGCCTGACGTTGTTCTATTGCCAGCACTGTCTGGCGTTGCCTGATCGTTATCACTGTCTGGTGTTGTCCGATTGTCAGTCTGCTCGGATGCTGCCTGTACATTGAGTACGACATTCTTTTGCGCTACCTGGCGACCCGAAAATAATCCGACAAGCGTCACTTCCTGCGCACCAGTTTGTGTAAAACTCAGGCTGATTTGGTCACCTTCTTGTTTACTGCCATCTGGCAGGTGCCACTGGTAGTCTAATTCTAACGGAGCTGTGGTACTGAGACTGGCAATGAGCGCTGTAGGCTGGTTCTGCGTCACGGTTTGTGCAACCTGTATATCAAATTGCCTGATCAACGGCGTAACGGCATCAACCTCATGTTGTTTGCTGTAACTCAGAGTTTGGCCGTCAAAAACTTCTAGTGTAACGGTATAAAAGCCGGGCGTACTGTACTGGTACTCTGGCTGAACTTGGTTACTCGTTTGCCCGTCGCCAAATTGCCAGTGATAGGTCAGTTCGGTTGCGTGTGTCGCATTTGCAAGCAGCGAAAACACAACTGCTGTCAAGGTCCTTTTCATATTCATATCAATTTCCTGTTCCGATTTGGGTCCATCTTAGCGGCGTTTTTCGGTCACGTCGAGACTAACAAAATTAGAAGTCACAACAGATTGTTATTTAATCATCTTAATGTGTTTTGTTTTTAAAATTAAATTGCTGTACTTAGGCGGATTTTCAGTGCGTGGCACATGGACTATTAGTAGTCTTAAAATAGATAAGAAATAAGTGCTTAGCCAAAAACAGTACCGGCATTTTTTAGCGCAAAATGTATAAATCGATACAAAAGCATAGGCTGCTGTTAGCAAAAAGATGTTATAGCTGGTGTAGAAGTAGGTAAAAATGTAAAATTTAATAGCTAATAATTAACGTTGATGTATTTGAAGTGGGAAGATTCTTCAACGTAATTTAAGGTAGGCTCGGTATCTTGCCAACACGCGCACCACGTCAGTCAGGGTTGAGCGACAGTAGGACACGGATTTTGTATTCATTAAGGATAAAGTTATGTTTTTGCTTCCTTTGACGCCTCTTATATGTGATTCAGCGCTAGTAGCCAGCGACATAGTGACGGACACGGAACCGCCCAGTTATCATGCCGTGGGGGCGATAACCGGCAACGATAAAGTGGGCTTAAACTGCTTGCCGGCACCAGGTATGGCGACGTCCTTATGCCAGTCCGCCCAGTTGCCGCTTGTTTTGCCAAAAGCACAATGCTTATCCCCCAGGGTGTCGGTGCAAAGTGATATCGACTATCGTAATGCCGGTTCTGCCCTGTTCGCACCGCTTTCTGACTTTTATGTGGTGATACAGTGGCGGGATAGCCGTTGTTGTCTCAGCAAAGAAGCGGTACAAATGCTGCACCCCGATACAACCACGCCGCTGGCTGAGCAGCAGGCCTCTCGTTATGGGTGCCCGGACGGACCACAAGATGTTGCAACAGGCATTGCCCGGGTGTTGCAAGCGCACCCGGTTAACTAACTGAATGAAACACAATACTTTTAAGGATAAATAATGATTATGCCGCTTTTAGCACCTATGTTGTTTGGTGCTGCGCTTACAACGAGCACGACATTACCGCTGACGCAAAACTCGCATCACTGGCAAAGTGCCTATGAGCGGGTACAGACTTTGTCAGCCTCCCGGCCTTTGTCTGTACAGTCACCGCGCCATGTCTTACCCGGGGCCGGGCTCAGTTATCAGCTGCTGAAATCAGTGCGCAAAGGGAATGCGACGATAGAGAAATACCTGCTGAGTTATCAGGGCGTGCCCGTACTGGGCAGTGAAGTGGTCTTTGTCGTAACGGACGACAAGCAGGTGACGCGCGCCATTGGCAATGAATTTCATGATGTCTCGCAGTTGGGGGATATCAGTCAGGCCTTTGCTTACTCACAGCAACAGGTGCTGAACCATATTCGCGAAAACCTGGGTTACTCGACAGTAAAGGTTTACTCCTTCGAGCGTGGCATTGAGCGCGTGGGCGAGCATTATCAGACAGTCTACGCCGTGGACTTATTACAGGATGATGGCACACGTCCGCAACTGTTGTTGGACTCCAGAACCCTGAATACCGTGCGTGTGGCTGACGGAATAGCGCATTTTTCTGCGCCTGAGGAACACGCAGTTGCAGCCATGACAGGTAATTATAAGCTGGGCCTGAACTGTCTGCAGGCTCCGAATATGGCAACCACTCAGTGTCAGAATATCAAGCTGCCACTGGATCACCCCAGAACCAAGATCTTCTTTCCAGAGCCCCCGGTGATCAGCAATGTCTACTACACCAATCCGCAGGCCAGCTTGTTCAGCCAATTTGATGGTTATCCTATGGTCATTGAATGGCAAGACGGCACGTGTCATCTGCGCAACAGTGCTGTAGAAACGCTCAAGCCTGCCACCGATACGCCGGTAGAACAGCAACAAGCTTACAGCTATGACTGTCCAGACGGACCACAAGAAAGCTATGGGGTAACCTCGGACCCCTATTACTACTACATGGTTAAAGGCAGTTTTCAGCCGGTCAATGATGCGCATTTTTATGGCGGGTTAACGGCACAAATGCTGACCGACTACTTCCAGTCGCTCTATCCAAACCAGCAGCAGCCGTGTCCGACGTCGGATCCGCAATATTGCCTCAAGCCAATCAGGCAAAGAGTGGATTATCACCCAGAAAAGTATCAAAGTAACTGGGATGGTACGTTTACCAACCTGGGCAGAGGTGGCCAGGGCCCGATGGGCTGGAACTTTCCTCACGGCTCTTCTTTGGATGTGGTGGCGCACGAAATTGGCCATGCCATTTTAGAGTGGAACACCGGTATTGTGAGCAGCAATGTGACGCAGGGTGCACTGCACGAAAGCTTTGCGGATATTACGGCAATGGCGGTAAAAGACTACTATTTGCGCCACCTAGATCAAGGGACGGGCAGCCAAAACTGGGCGAACTCAGTGGTGTATGGCCAGCTGTCAGATAGTCAGGGGAAATTTTGGCATCAAGCCTGGGATTTATTTTTTTCCGATCGCGGTATGCGTTATCTCAACAACCCGCGCTGGGATGGCGTTAGCATTGACGATTATCGGGACCGGGCGCAAAGTGGGGTTAACCATCACAGAGCCGGTGTGCTGAATAAGTTTTTCTATTTGCTTGCTAGCTCGCCTGGCTGGTCCGTAGAGCGGGCATACCGGCTGGTTCTGGAAGCAATGACCCAGTGCTTACCCAGTCATGCAGGCATGCTTGAAGCCAGTGAATGTATTTTGGCGGTAACCGAGGACCCGCAGCAGCTGGATATGCTGAGCAGTTTGATGCAGCAGGTTGGCCTGGTGCCACAAAGCAGTTCGGTCAACAATCTGGCGTTTGAGTTTGAACGTGCCTACCAGCGCGTTGCCTACCGTATTACCGACACCCGTTTTACTCCAGAGCAAGTGGTCTCTTTAGAGATCACGCTGGACGGTGAGCCGCTGTTGAGCTGGTCACCCTCCAGTGAGCAAAGCTGGCACAGCGTCGCTGCGGGTCATTTTACCCTGGCCGCCAAAGAGCAGTTACTGAAGTGGCAGGTTACGCTTAGTAATGGTGAGGTTATTGATGGCTATCGAATCGCATCCCTGATTGACGGTGCCCAGTGCATCAGACAGTCTGCACAAGGCAGCTATGTAAGCACGCTCAATGTCAATGGCGAGCAACTGGATGTGACGGCAGGATATGCCAGCGTACGGGCCGTGGATAGCCTGTTCAGTAACCAGAATCTCCAGATCCAGTTTGATGGTGCACCTGAAACGCAGCAGGTACAGGTTTTTTTCGATAAGGACCGCAATGGCGGGTTCAGCACGAATAATGAGAGGCTCGACTCTGTTGCTATTTTGGACTCAACCCTGACCTTACCTCACACTCGGTTTAGCGATATGAGTGAAGGCCTGTTGCTGGTGCGGGTGGTTCTGACACCCGAGCAAATCAACACCAGTTGTCCGACTGAGCAGCAAGCTCAGGTTATTGATGTTTATGTGAACTTAGAGCATGGCGACTTTCAGGCACCAGACATATCGTTTAGTTATCAGCAGTACAATAGCGATTTTACATTGCAAATAGCGGGTGAATTCAGCCAGGCGTACAGTTTCAGGTGGCTGATTGGAGACGACCAAATTGACAGTACCAGTTACACATTGGAGCGGCAAATTGAGGCTGACACCGAGATCACATTATTGTTGCTCAGAAGTGGCATTGAGGTAAATCGTACCGTTCAGACTATTTCTCCGGTGGTCATTGCAGATCAGGCCGTCACGTGCCAGCAAAACGGACTGACCTGTGTATTGCAGTTACGACACTCGGCACCGCCCGGGCCGGTGACTTATCAATGGCAGCTGGACGGTCAGCTGATACAGCGCAGCGATAACACGCCATTTGAGTTTAGCTTTGATAAACCAGGCGAGCATCCGGTCACCGTGGTTATGCAGATGCAAAACGGGCAAGTGCAAATCTCCCATCAGCAAGTCCTGACATTGCAAGCTGTGCCAGAACTTGAGGTTGCGATCAGTCAGCACAACAATACCCTGGTTTTGTCGGTGCAAAGCGTTGATGTAAGTGATCTCACTTATATCTGGGAGCTAAACGGCGAGACGATGTCCGGGGCGCAGGCCAGTGCTGCTTTAACCCAGCTGGGCCAAAGCTATCCAGTCTTGCTTAAAGTGATGCGAGGAGAGCAAGTCATTGCCCAGGTTGAACAAGAGATCTATGTTTACCAGGATATTGAGCTGGACTTTAGCTGGCAACAAGTCGACGACGCATCGCCGCTGACCTTCAGCTTTACAGCCAGTCACAAAGCGCCCTTGTAAGCGGGTAAACCATGCGCAGATGTGAGGCCCGAATGGGCCTCACTGTGACAGGAGAGTTAGCTGCCGAATTCGGCCTGGTGAAGTTGGATCACTTCATTGAGTACCACAGTGGTGGCGCGTTTGAAGAAATTGAAGTCGGTCGCTGTTGCACTGGTGTAGGCACCCATCATGCGGGTGATCACCAGATCGCCATCTTCCAGTTTAGGCAGTTCAGCGGCATCACAGATCACGTCTATGCTGTCGCAGGTTGGTCCCGCCAGTACGCTTGGATAAACCTCATCAGACGTCTTCAGAGTGCGTAGCGGATAGCATGCCATGTCGAACATCAGCCCACTGAAAGAGCCATAAATTCCATCGTCCAGATAATACCAGGTGCGGCCTTCACGCTGTGCCTGGCCCATCACCGAGGCAACGCAGGTCATCGCACCGGCAACAATAAAGCGACCGGGCTCGGCAATGCGCTGTACCGTCTCTGGCAGTTCGGCCAGTGCCGCGTTAATCGGCGCACAAAAGGCACGAATATCCACCTGGTTGCTTGCGTACGATACCGGAAAACCACCGCCAATATCCAGGCAGCTCAGTGCAGGCAAGCCTTCAGCCACCACGTCGTCCATCAGTTGTTTGCACGCCTGAATAGCCGCGACATACTTGTCGGCATTGGCGGTTTGTGAACCAACATGAAACGACAGGCCTTTAACCCGAATACCCCATTGCTGCGCCTGACGGATCAGGTGCATTGCATCGGCCGGGCTGCAACCGAATTTCTTCGACAGGTCGGCGTACGCCTCACTGTTACGAAAGCTCAGTCGGATCAGTACCTCTGCTTGCTCGGCAAACTCGCGAAACTTCGCCAGCTCGTTGAGGTTGTCGACCACAAACACCTGGCAGCCATATTCCAGTGCATCAGCAATGTCACTGCGACGCTTGATTGGGTGCGTATGAATGGTGCACTCAGCCGGAACGCCCTGCTCACGCACCAGTGCCACTTCACCGCTGGTTGCCAAATCAAAACAGGCACCCAGTTGCAATAAAGTACGCACTACAGCCGGATGTGGTAAAGGCTTAAGGGCGTAGTGCAAACGCACGCCGGGTAATGCTTCGGAAAGGGCCAGGTATTGGTCACGCACCTGCTCACAGTCAAGCATCAGTAACGGTGAGCCATACTGGGCAACTAAATCGGTAACAAGGGTAGCGTCAATAGCAAAATTTTGTACTTGAGGCTGAATAGGCATAGCGACTCCAAATAGGTTCAGCGAATAACGACCTGCAGGCTTTATATGTGAACGGTGCTTGTTTGTGGTGCACGCGCTCACCCCTTCAGATCTTGAGCAAAGCGACTCAGGTTTTGACGACGCATCAGCGTATTACCTTTACCCGAATCAGTTACAGATCCTGGATAGTTGCTCTATCGCCTTGCCACGGGGTGACCACATCATGACCGGCTCATTGACCCGTCATGCTAAACACACCACCGCGATGTACTCGGATTGGCTATCTTCAGAAAACACGCAAATAGTAGGGCGCATAGTGCTGCAGTGCAAGCCCCAGTTCAACGAGAAATTTTGCTGCTGAGTGACAAATTTACTTGTCGTAGATCAAGCTTTTTCGGTATAGAAAATTGCGAATAAAGTGACTCAGGTGAAGTTTCATTATTTTTTGAACAGAATAAAACAGGGTCTATTAGGAGCCGCTTTTGAAACCCTGATCAATGCTTATGACGGCGGCAAGCGCTTCCTTTATCTTTATGATTAAATTAGATAATTTTTGATTTTCAACAAGTAAATCTACTTGTTTTTGAAATTTGTCCGGGGCGAATTTCTCTTGCTATGGTGACCTCAGTTAGCCAGTAAGGGTCAGGCATGACAGTCAATCTGTTGACCCGCGCTGCACAGTTTAACCATTAACATTTTTTATTCGTTACTTTCTAAAAGGACATAACCATGAAAACCTTATCTTTGTCATTTGCTGCAGTCGCTTTGTTCAGTGCATTTGGTAGCCAGGCTACGGCTTATCAAAATGTGTTTGATACTGATGGATACGAGCGTTTGACTAACTACACCTCAGGCCCGGTAAGCTCAGCATTGCTAACCGGTGAGTTTGCGCATAACTTTGAAGCGCAACTGACCCTGCGTGGTGAAGGTGCTTACTGCGAATCTGCAAATCTGTATTCTGCAAATGATGGCCGTCATATTGTTAACCTGGGTGTAAAGACGATTGCGGATCGCAATACAGTTGAAATGGGTGTTGCTATTCCTGAAGCGACACTGACCGAAAAGAAAGTTCTGCATGTCAGCTGTTATGATGCGGCGGGGGAGTGGTACAAGGTGCTGGTTAACGTGCCGGGTGCCCCCATCGTTGATTGGCAAATCGAGTTAACGCCAGCGGGTGACTTCGTGAATCAGCCATACTCATACGGTTATCACACGGCTTACCACATTAGCAGCCACCTGGTGGTTGACAACCAAAACAACGACGCCCGTTGTAGCGTTCTTGCAGATCGGGGTGTGTCTTTGGGCCTGTTCCATGGCGAAGACCGCAAAGGTCCATTCCATTCAGATGTATTTACACTGGACACGGTAGTTGATAACAAGGCTAAAAACCCAGTGTTATATCAAATCCTGGAATGTGAAAATGCAGTAGGTAAGACCATGGCGGTGAAAGTCTTTAACCTGACAGATCCAAACAGTATCTACACCTATGAAGATCAGCTGATTGTAAAATAATACCACTTTGCTCCCCCCAAACGAGCAAATATAAAAATGGACAGGTATTAAAAAAGGACTTGAATTGCGAACCTCACGCCGGGCTCAACTGAACTCGGCGTTTTTGTGTGTCTGGCGACGTTGCCAGTAAGGTGAGTCGGAAAAGCGTCGCTCCTGTGCGTAATAATGCGCACGATGGCTCAGATAGTGTTGCCAGACAGACTTGATCTGTGCCTGATGCAGGCGGGTTACCTCAATGGCGGCGTCGGCATCGTTCAGGCCATACTCCCCCAGGCTATTGGCCAGTTGCATGGCGGTTGCCATGGCATTAAACATGCCCTGCGACGATAACGGGTCGAAACTACAGGCGGCATCACCCAGTGCAGCCCAGCGGTGCCCGGCTGCCTGAGTCAGACAGGTACTATTAGCCGATACCACACCATGCAGCTGCATGGTGCCCGAGTGCTCAATGCCTTGTGGTAGTAATGTTTTTAATCCAGGTTGTGTCCGTGCCAGGCGACAAAACTGCGGCAAGTCGTGTTGCAGGCCTTTGTTCAGTAAATCACTGTCGGTTTGCAGTGCCAGTACCCGGCGCTGCGCCGGTAACCGGGCGCTGTACCACCATCCTTGCTCGCTTGCTTCAATACAGGCCAGTTGGTTTTTGATGTCACAATCCAGGCTTGCCCACAGGGCAATTTGTTTGTCCAGCACAGTGCGTTTGAGCCCCAGTTTAGTGGCAAATGCGCTGTGGCGTCCGGTGGCATCAATCACAAAGTGGCAGGGGATAGCGATGCTCTGCTGAGCGGCCTGGGTTTGCGCTGAGGCATGCGCTGCCAGATACAGCAACCAGCCGTCACTGCCAGGCTGGGCGTCCAGTAACCTGGCGGGCCAGAGGGTGTCTACGCCATGCGCGACCACTTGCTCGCGCAACCAGTTTTCAAACCCGGCCCGATTGAGTTGCCAGCCCAGGCCATCGGGATTACTGAGGTTGTCGTTAATAAGGCTTTGCTCGCTCCCCCAGCGGCTTTGCATGCCATAGTGTGGTATGTGCAAATCCTGGCGCTGCTCAAAGTCCTTGAGCAGGTTTAAATTTCGCAGTATGCGCGCCGCAGCCGGCGGCAGGCATTCACCCACCTTGTCGGCGCAGGCAGGTTGCTTGTCAATCAATACGACCTGAAAGTGGCGACTCAGCGCCAGGGCGGCGATACAGCCTGCCACCCCGGCGCCAATGATCGCAATCTGACAATGTTTTACCTGTGTCATTGCGTATGACCTTATTTTAAGTCCTTGGGAAAGTTTGCCGCAAAGCGACTGACTTTTTCGATCACCCCGAGATCTACCCGAGAGCGCGAAGTCGCCATGACGGGCCTTGCCGCATCCTGACCGTCCGGGCTGGGCACCAGGTTCGCAGCCAGCTGCGCAACGGTCAGAAGTTTGTTGTTGGCTTGCGCTTTGGCAGCCGCCTTACTCGCTTCTTTGGACAGGTGATCTTCCGCAGTGATCCCAACCTGCATGGTTGCGGGCAGCTCTACACTGTCGGTTGCACCCGGTCGACTCTGGACCACAGCCAGTTTATCGAAATTGGCGATCATGCTGTTGATCTGGGCGGTATAGGTGGCCGGCTGACCATATAAGGGCAGCGCATCGAGCCAGTCGCTGCGATAATTGAATGCCTCAACGCGGGTTTGCGGGTCCAGCGCCGGGTTAATGGCTTCTTCATAGCGCGCCACATTGAGGATGTTATTCGGCACCCGCGCGGGCCAGAAAGTGGGCAGGTAGGGGTCGTAATCGGGCGTGTAGCCATCACGGCAGCTGGCGGTGTCGGTCTGCCAGGGGATCGCCATCCATCGGGTGATACCACCCGCCACCTGACCACCGAGGATCGGCCCCTGTGCCAGGGTAATGGTATCGCCGTTGATCTGGGCACCATAATAGGTGGTGTCTTTACTGATCCCTTTATCGGCATGTTTAATGCGAAATGGTGCCATATACATACCGGCCGTACGCATTGGCCAGGTCATTTCACAGCCCGGATGAAAAGCATCAGCCAGACAAAAATCCAGAGCGCCACGGGTCAGCATATCCGGTTGCTCCGCCACAGGCACTTTATCTATGTCGTTGGGCTCAGCGGCATGCGGGCAAACTGCCGGGTCTACATAGTCTGCGGTAAAGTCTCCTTCAACCCACTGATCCAGAAACGACAGTTGCAGCGCAGACAGGGTGGAGTGCTGACGCTCAGACCCCGTTGGTGGAATAGACAGAGCATCGCCATACAGCCAGGGCCACAGTTGCGCAGCCTGCGCACCGGGTTGACCGTAACGACGGAAGTTGTTTGACAAGGTACGGCGCAGCTCTTTATAAGCCGGAGACGGGTTGCCCAGTTTGGCTTTCCATTCTTCGCTGGTGTAATTAAAGGGGGCTTTAAAACCAAACCCGGCGGCAAAGCCCGCGTTCACCCATTGCAAGTCGGTCATGCGCTCGAAAATGGGCAAAATATCGTGTTTAAAAGACGGACGCGCCGGGCGAGTCAGCATACCGGCATTGACCGCGACTGAGCGCATCAGGTCCCACATGGTCCGCACAGATTTTTGCATTGGCGCGTAATCTGGTGGGGCACACACCACCCAGGCCGGGTCAACCTGCAATTGCACGCCTTCATATTCCACCTCGGCGGTCACCGGGCCATCGGAAATATCGTCGTGCCAGCCCTGGTTATTGGCAAACGTGATGGCAATGTCACCATTGATATTGCGCGAGACCCCATTGCCGCCAAGAACAATCAGGCGGCCCTGTTTGTCTGACTTTAGCTCACCCAGATAGACCTCTTCGCCCATAAATTCGCCCTGGAATTGCGGGCCTTTTTTCACTTTGGCTTTATCCAGCTTATGACTGCCGCCGTCGATCAACAAACGATTGCGATCGGCAACATTGTTGTTGCGCAACAGGCTGGGCGGGGCATCGGCCGCTTCCGGTACATCCAGTGCTAGCTGAAACTCGTACCAGGACGACTTCTGGTTAGCCAGATGAACCTGCCAGCTGATCTTGGCGTTATCCATGGTCAACTCTTTAACGGGCTTGCCTGCCGCGTTAAAACCATAAATACGAAATTCTGCCGCCTGGCGCTTTAGCAGCCCTTTGCCATCGCGGTAGGCGTCTTTTTCCAGACGAGGCTTAGGATTCGGCACCTGTGGACCAATAAAGTACTCCTGACTGCTGCCTACCCGCATGACGCCAATCGGTGGATAAATACCGGCCCGTACAATACAGTCGCTGCTTTCGTCGCTGTTACCCGTAAACTTTGGGTCGATTGCATCGGGTTCGTTCATCTGCTGGCCGTTGGCCTGATGGCGGGTATTGGCGCTGGCCTGATAAACGATTTTACGTGCTTGTGCAATGGAACCCAGCGGTTCATTTTCAGCCAGAGTGCGCCAGATATTAAATGCCAGATTACGGCCAAACTCAGCCTGACCTATGGCACAAATGTCTTGCTGTGGCAGCGTGAGGGTGGCAACCGGCTCGAACGGTGCCTCGTCTTCTGGCCACACAACCATGGCGTTGTCGATGGGGAAGTCTTTTTCTGAGCCACCTTGTGGGCGGCGCTGGATTTCAAATACAAACTTGGCGGGTCCCTGACGCAGGCGAATTTGCAAATCGTCCGCCAGGTAGTCGTTCCCCTGGGCTGGCGAACCCCGGTAGGTATCGACCGGACGAATACGGTACTTAACCGCCGCTTTTTCACCGAGCTTAAAGGGAAGTATCGCCCAGTAGTGGGCACTCAGGCAGCTGGCCTCGGGCTTGGCCATGTCATCCAGAACGTTGGCAGTTTTTGGATGCTTAGCCAGGTACGCCGGGTAGTCGCGGTTAATGATCCCGGCGGTGGTAAAAGCACACATTTGTGAAGCATCGCGGACAAAAAAGCGGTCGATGTTTTGCATAATAAAGTCGACGTTGTCGCTGTCACCCAGCAACTTTTTACCTTTCACGCCAAAGAGTTTGATCCCCACGCCCAAAGTGGAATGCAGATCCGGGCCATCCGGTGTGGTATCGCTGGAAAAGCGCAGCACACACTCGTAACTGGCTGGTTTTGCAAATACGCCAGCTTGCAGACATTTATCCAGATTTTTATGGATCTCAAAGGTGCCGTAAGCGATGCCATGTTGCTTACGAAAGACCGCCCGCTCAGCGGGTTTCTGTCCGCGTTCAATGCGGGTTTTCTGTCCCATTTCAACAAACATTTCTTTCAGGCGCTGGGTTGCCAGCTCAATGGGTTGGTAGTCATCTCCCGTCCAGCACTTCACCTCATTGGCTGTTGGGGCGTTATCTATGTTCTTTTTAAGATACTTAGGGTTGACCAGTTCACCTTGCTGTTGCTTGTTACGTTTTTTCTTATCGCTCATAACGGTTTCCGCTTTTCTATGTTTCCTTGTCAGGCAACTGCAATAGCGCAAATGTCACTCGCGAGTTAACGCGTGAGCCACAGATATGCCGTTTACCTGTCCCGACCGGGCAGTATTTTAACGCTGCCCACTGTGAGTATAGCGGGGCTGCGCCAATCGGTATCTGGATAAACTCTAGATGCAAAGGCAATCAATGACTATTACAGGAGGTTACGCGTAGTCGACTGACGAAAAACCGCTAGTTGGGGGTCTGTCGGGTTCTGTCAGAGGGCTATTTGGGTTGTCACTTAGGAGGGGGGGCTGGTTTTTGGCTAAGGTATTCATCTTTAACAGCTATCTCAATCACCAGGAGCGGCAGTTTGCCATGGCGGAGCCGGAGTAGCTTGGCGCTGTAAACAGCAGAAAAGCCGCAAAAGTGCGGCTTTTCTTTGGCAAGGGTAACGACAAATTTGCCGTTATTTTACTTCTTTACCCGCAGCCTGCTGATCAGCGTGGTAGCTGGAGCGTACGAACGGGCCGCAGGCGGCGTGGCTGAAGCCAATTTCGTCGGCATATTCTTTCAGCGCATCGAACTCTGCGGGTGGCACGTAGCGTTTCACCGGCAGGTGGTGCTTAGACGGTGCCAGGTACTGGCCAACGGTCAGCATGTCGACGTTGTGCTCACGCAGATCGCGCAGCACTTCTTCGATTTCCGGCATTTCTTCGCCCAGACCGACCATCAGGCCAGACTTGGTTTTCACCTCAGGGTGCGCTTCTTTAAAGCGACGTAACAGCTCCAGTGACCATTTGTAGTCGGCACCCGGACGCGCCATTTTGTACAGGCGTGGTGCGGTTTCCAGGTTGTGGTTAAACACATCCGGCGGCGTCTCGGTTAAGATCTCCAGTGCGCGGTCCATCCGGCCACGGAAGTCCGGTACCAGGATCTCGATGGTAATGCCCGGGTTGTGTTTACGAATTTCGCGAATACAGTCGGCAAAGTGCTGGGCACCACCGTCACGCAGGTCGTCACGGTCAACCGACGTGATCACCACGTATTTCAGCTTCATGTCTTTGATGGTCAGTGCCAGCTTTTCTGGCTCTGCGGCATCTGGCTTGAGCGGACGACCGTGTGCCACGTCACAGAATGGGCAACGACGGGTACAGATGGCACCCAAAATCATAAAGGTGGCTGTACCGTGGTTAAAACACTCAGACAGGTTAGGGCATGAGGCTTCTTCACAGACGGAGTGCAGGCCGTGCTTACGCATTGCCTGTTTAATGCCATCAATGCGCTCGCTGGATTTTGGCAGACGGATCTTCAGCCAGTCCGGCTTGCGGAGCATTTCATCGCGCTCAGTTGGCATTACTTTAACCGGGATCAACGCCATTTTTTCTGCGTCGCGCAGCTTTACCCCTGGCTCAATTTTCACTGGTTTACTCATTCGTTTTCAAACCCCTGGATGTATCTAACCTGCTCGGCCGTGAGGCGCTTGAGCATATGTTCTACCAGGCCATTGCCCGCATCGTTAAGCGTAGCAGGGCCATTAAGTTGACTGGTTTGCACCATTTCCATGCCGGCATAGCCACACGGGTTGATGCGTAAAAATGGACTCATATCCATGTTGACGTTCAGCGCCAGACCATGAAACGAGCAACCCCGACGGACCCGCAGCCCCAGTGAGGCGATTTTGGCATCACTGACATAAACGCCGGGCGCATCCGGTTTGGCATAGGCTTCAATGCCGTGGTCTTTAAGCATGTCGATGATGGTTTCTTCAAGCCAGGTCACCAGCTCGCGGACCCCAATCTTTAGCCGACGCAGGTTAAACAGCACATACATCATCTGCTGGCCCGGACCATGGTAGGTGACCTGACCACCTCTATCGACCTTAACGACCGGAATATCACCGGGGGCCAACAGGTGTTCGGCTTTACCGGCCTGACCCTGAGTAAAGACCGGCTCGTGTTCTACCAGCCAGATCTCATCCGGGCTGTTGTCATCACGGGTGTCGGTAAAGGACTGCATTTTTTGCCAGATTGGCTCATACGCCTGGCGGCCCAGCTGACGAACTATGATACTGCGGTTGCTCATATCTGGTTTGCGCCTTATAGCACGTATCGAACGTCTGGCAGTGAACCTATCTCAGTGTAGATCTGCTCAATGTGCTCTTTTGACGTCACAGTGGCAACCAGGGTGACGGATTCATAGTTGCCTTTACTACTTGGCTTGGTTTTAGGTGCATAGTCACCGGGTGCCAAAGTTTGCATCTTTGCCACAACCTGATCGGTCAGGTTGACGTTCGCCAGACCCATAATCTTGAAGGTAAACGGGCAAGGGAACTCTAAGTACTCGTCAAACTTAGTATTTTTTACAGGTGTTACCACAACGGTATCCTCACTACTTGGCTGGGCCTGAACAGACCCTGGCACGCTACATATCTTGGCGGGCATTCTAGCATTTTTGCGGCAAAAAAAAACGCCTCCGGTGGGAGGCGTACTGGTTTATAAACCCACTAAAACCGGGGTTATTGCATGATCTGTAAACGTAAGTAGTCGTAAATCTTGCTGAAGAAGCTGCCTTCCTCGATTTCTTCCAGCGTGACCAGCGGGTACTGAGCAATGTCTTCGCCTTCCAGTTGCAAGAATAAAGTACCGACCTTGCTGCCCTTCGCCAGTGGTGCTTCGAGGGTTTTATCCAGCTCAAAGTGGGCCTTCAGGTTTTTACGCTGACCACGTGGAATGGTGATCGGTGTGTCCTCGGCAATACCCAGTGATACGGTTTCTTTGTTACCCATCCAGATCCGTTGATCGGCAAAGCTGTCGCCTGCTTTATAAGGGGTAATGGTTTCAAAGAAGCGAAAGCCATAGTTCAGGAGCTTTTTACTCTCAACCTTACGAGCGCGCTCGCTGGCTGTGCCCATGACCACGGCGATCAGACGCATATCGCCTTTAGTAGCTGAAGTTACCAGGCTGTAGCCCGCTTCTGAGGTGTGACCGGTTTTAATGCCGTCGACGTCCAGGCTGGCATCCCACAACAGGGAGTTACGGTTGTACTGCTTAATGCCATTAAAGGTGAACGACTTCTCTTTGTAGATGGCGTATTCTTCCGGCACATCACGAATAAGCGCTGCGCCTAGGGTCGCCATGTCTCTTGGGGTGGTGTAATGCTCATCGGTATCCAGGCCATGACTGTTTACAAAATGGGTGTTGGTCATCCCCAGTTTCTCGCCATGGGCATTCATCAGATCGGCAAAGGCACTTTCGCTGCCGGCGATATGCTCTGCCAGCGCAACACAGGCGTCGTTACCTGATTGAATGATTACACCGCGGTTAAGGTCTTCAACACTGACCTGTTTACCCACTTCGATAAACATCTTGGAAGATTCCGGGAAATTCTTCGCCCAGGCCTTTTCACTGATGGTGACCATGTCTTCATTGGCAATATTACCGGCCAGCAGCTCGGTACCAATCACATAGCTGGTCATCATTTTGGTTAAGCTCGCCGGGGCCAGTTTGGTGTCCGGGTTGCCTTCTGCAATCACCTTACCGGTTGTAAAATCTACCAGGAAATAGCCCTTGGCGCTGACCTGAGGTGGTGAAGGCAAGATCTGTGCACTGGCCGAAAACAGGGTGAACGAACACACGGCACCCACTAAGTGTTTAATAAATTTAGGTTTGAAAACTGTCATTATGCTCGCTTTTTGGTTGTTGATCGGCATGTTTAAATGTCATTACTGAATATTTTAAAGTTCATGTTCTGTGTAAAGCAAGAAGGCGCGATTAAATTCACCCTGGCGCAACGTTTCTAAGAGCTTTTGCGCGGTATTATCGTCGGTGATCGGGCCAAGTCTTAGCTTGTATAAATTGTCCTCAAAGGCAATGGGTGTGCCAAGCTGAAATTGCTGCGACAAGGTGCTGGCCAGCGCCTGTACATTTTCAATGTTACTGGCGGCGGCAACCTGCACATAGGTTAGCCTGGGCGTATCGCGCGCTATGGTAAGGGCTTCTATCTTAACCTGTGCTGTACCCTGGCGATGAAAGCCCAGTTTATAGGCGGCGGCATAGGACAGGTCAATCAGCCGGTCATCGTGAAACGGCCCACGGTCATTGACCCTGACAATGGCGCTTTTGCCATTTTCGACATTGGTGACACGCACAAAGCTCGGTAATGGCAGTGTTTTGTGTGCGGCGGTCATATCAAACATGTTAAACACCTCGCCATTCGAGGTGTAGTAGCCATGGAATTTATGTCCGTACCAGGACGCGGTACCTTGGCTCTGATAGCCTTTTTCATCTGACATGGGCGTATACCGTTTACCCAGCACCTCATAGGGGCGACCCGCGCTGACACTTTTGGCTTCGCTGGTCACCAGTGCGTCCTGCATCTCCAGCTCAGTGGGTGCGCGCAATGGGGCTTTGTCCTGCTTCACTTGATAGCGACTGCTACAGGCGCTTAATACAACAACAAAGCCCAGTAGTGCAGCTTGTTTAAACGTCCTCTTGATCACTTCAATAACATCCTCTTATCTGTGGCTATCGACATAATAATGCCAAACCCGGCCATCAGGGTCACCATGGAGGTGCCGCCATAACTGATCAACGGCAGTGGCACCCCAACGACAGGGAGCAGGCCCGACACCATGCCGATATTAACAAAAATATATACGAAAAAGGTCAGTGTCAGTGCGCCGGCCAGCAGTTTACTGAATGCATCCTGCGCGTTTACGGCAACATAGAGTCCCCGGCCAATAATAAACAAATACAGGCTCAGTAAAATCACCACACCAGTGAGCCCGAATTCTTCACTTAACACGGAAAAAATGAAGTCAGTATGACGCTCGGGCAAGAATTCCAGTTGCGACTGGGTGCCCTGCAGCCAGCCCTTACCCTCAATGCCGCCGGAGCCGATGGCGATTTTTGATTGTATGATGTGATAGCCAGAGCCAAGCGGGTCGCTTTCTGGATCTAAAAAGGTCAGTACCCGCTGTTTTTGATAAGCGTGCATACCAAAGTGCCACAGCGCAAAGCCACCGGGCACGGCGAGCAGCATGCCAGAGCCAATCAGTTTCCAGCTCAACCCGCCGAGAAACAGTACAAATATCCCTGAGCTGGCGATAAGGATAGAGGTGCCAAGGTCGGGTTGCTCCTTGATGAGCAAAGTTGGCACCAGCACAATCGCAAAGCCAACAATAATGTGGATAAAGCGCGGCGGCATATGATGGCGGCCAATGTACCAGGCAACCATCATGGGCACGGCGACTTTCATGATTTCGGACGGCTGAAAACGGGTAATGCCCAGATCCAGCCAGCGCTGCGCGCCTTTACTGCTGACCCCGACAAACAATACGGCAATCAGCATCAGCAGGCCTACGGTGTACATGGGAAATACCAGCCTTTTTAAGGTATTGGGCGACAGTTGGGCCACTAACAGCATGGCCGCAAAGGCGGCAAACATGCGTTTGCTGTGGCGCACCACCATGTCCATATCCTGACCACTGGCACTGTAGACTATGGTGATACTGCCAACCATCATCGCTAGCATGGCAAGCAGCAGCGGCAAGTCGATATGCAGTCGTTGCCAGATGGTGCGTTGTTGATTCAACGGACTCATTGTCCCTCCGTGTCACTGGGGTAAGTGGCAAAATAATAGTCCATCAGGCGCCGTGCGATGGGCGCAGCGATAGCCGAGCCACCGCCCTGGTTTTCAACCACAATGGCAACCACAATACGCGGGTCGTTATACGGTGCGAACCCGGTGTAAATGGCGTTATCTCTGTGCCGCTCCTGCAATTTTTCAGCGTCGTACTCTTCGCCCTGGGCAATACTGACGATTTGCGCGGTACCGGTTTTACCGGCCGGATCATAGCTTGCCCCTTTGAATGCTTTGTGGGCCGTGCCGGTGGTTTTATATACCGTGTTGTGCATGGCCTCCTGGGCTATGCGCCAGTGATCCGGGTTTTTTAGTACCACGGGCGGCTTTTCATCGGTATACATTTGCGTGACTTCATTGTCATGGCGAGCAACCTGAGCCAGATGTGGTGGCCGGTGCGCGCCTTTGTTAACCAAAATAGACACCGCATTGGCAATCTGAATTGGGGTGGCCGTCCAGTAACCCTGCCCAATGCCGACGGAAATGGTGTCGCCAGGCCACCAGTTTTCTCTGAAGCGCTGGCGCTTCCAGTCTGTGGTGGGCATGATGGCACTGGTCTCTTCATGGATATCGATGCCTGAGAGGTCACCAAAACCAAACTGGCTCATAAAGTTACTGATCTTGGTGATGCCAAGCTGATAAGCGGTATGGTAAAAATAGGTATCGCATGACTCTTCAATGGCTTTGTATACATCCACGTGGCCATGCCCCCAGCGCTTCCAGTCACGCCAGCGGTGATCGACGTTGGGGATCTGGAAAAACCCTGGATCCCAAAGTTTGGTTTGCTCTGTGACCAGCTCTTCTTCCAGTGCCAGGATAGCCAGATGGGGCTTAACTGTGGATGCCGGCGCATAGCGGCCCTGGGTGACGCGGTTGATCAACGGCCTGTCGGGGTTGAGTAATTCACGATAGTCCTTGCTGCTGATCCCATGGACAAACAGGTTCGGGTCGTAGCTGGGGTTGGAGTACATGGCCAGTACGCCGCCGTCTTTGGGGTCGAGTACCACAATGGCCCCCCTGACGTCTTCAAGCGCTTTTTGGGCGATCTGTTGCAGGCCGATGTCCATGGTCAGGACCAGATCTTCACCGGGCTGCGGTGGTTCAACGCCCAAAGTGCGAATGATCCGGCCACGGTTGTTGACCTCAACGCGCTGTGAGCCGACCACGCCGTGCAGGCGTGACTCGTAAAACTTTTCTATGCCCAGTTTGCCGATATCCCGGGTTGCACGATAGTTGCTGGCATTACCCTCAGACTCCAGCTCGGCCAGTTCTTTTTTATTCAGCTTGGCAACATACCCCAGTGCGTGGGTAAGGGTATCGCCGTAGGGGTAATAACGCGCCAGCCGCGCTTCAATACTGAAGCCGGGAAATTTGTGTTGATTGACCGAGAAAATGGCCACTTCTTGTTCGTTCAAGCGGCCTTTGAGGATCTGGCTTTTAAAGCGACGATTATGACGTATGTCTTTGCGAAACTCTTCGACCTGCTGGTCGCTGATGTCGATAAGGGTACGCACCTGGGTCAGTGCCGTTTCCAGGTCATCTACGTCCTCAGGGATCACTTCCAGGTTATAAACCGGACGGTTTTCGGCCAGGATAATGCCATTTCGGTCATAGATTAACCCCCGGTTAGGGGCGACCGGAATGACTTTAATGCGGTTATCGTTAGAGCGGGTCTGATAGGTCTCGTGTTCAGTGACTTGTAACTTGTAGACATTGTGCAACAAAATGCCTATCAGGGTCACCACGAAGACAAAGCCAATAAAGGCGCGACGCGCAAACAGGTTTGCTTCTGCGCTGTGGTCGCGGATCGTCGGCCTGTGATTGAGCATAATGGTGACTATTCCCTGTGATAAGGATGGTTATTATTTAAACTCCAGCCACGATACAGGCTTTCTGCCACCACAATGCGCACCAGCGGGTGGGGGAGTGTCAGGTTGGACAATGACCATTTTTGCTCAGAAGCGGCGATACATTCCGGCGCCAGGCCTTCAGGCCCGCCTATCAGCAAGCTGACATCACGGCCATCCAGTTGCCACTTTTCCATATTACTGGCCAGCTGGTGGGTGTCCCAGGGTTTGCCCGTGACTTCCAGCGTGACAATGCGATTGCCTTTGGGAATGGCGGCCAGGGTTTTCTCCCCTTCCTGCTGCAAAATGCGTTTGATATCGGCGTTTTTGCCCCGCTTGCCGGCGGCGATCTCAATCAGCTCCAGCGGCATATCTTTGGGGAAACGCCGCTGATATTCCTGGAAGCCGGTTTCAACCCAGCCAGGCATTTTGGTGCCGACTGCAATGAGCTGGATCTTCACATTAACCCCAGAGTTTTTCTAGGTCATAGAAGTCACGGGTCTGATCCTGCATGACATGCACTACCACGTCACCTAAATCAACCAACACCCATTCGCCTGTATCCTGACCTTCATGCCCTAATGGTGTTTCACCTGCATGGCGGGCTTCTTTGGCGACATGGTCAGCGATGGACTGGACATGGCGCTTGGAATTACCAGAGCAGATAACCATGTAATCGGTGACGGAAGAGGTATTTCTTACATCAAGGTGAACAATATCGCGGGCTTTCATATCGTCGACTTTGTCTAGTGCAAAATCTAATAATTGTTTTGAATCCAAATCTCTGTCTCTTTGCTACAAATAAGCGGCAATTGTAACACGGTTAGCAGGGGGAAACTCAAGTCTGTGCACCCACTGCGCTCTGGGTTACGGGTTGTCGCTACTGCTTAGGTACAATTGGTGTGCCTGAATATACTCTAGGACTGTATTATTCAGCCAAGGTTCAACAGCTTGGCGGTGTTTTATCGCGTTTCTGATGGTACTGGACGCAGCCTCAAAGGGTTGACCCGGCAAAAAATAACACAGGCCACCGGCTTGGGTGTTCAGCGCTTGGGTGTCTGTGCAGCGTGCGCGCGCAAAGTAAGCCTGCAAAGCCTCAGATGGGGCAAACGCATCGCCTGGTCGTTGATAGACCACGATATGGCACAGCGCCACAATATCCTGCCAGCGATACCATTTATCCAGGCTGTTAAATGAGTCCATGCCCATTAAAAAGACCAGCACCTGATCCGGATACTCAGCTTTCAGCTCCTGCAGGGTAAGCAAAGAATACGAGGGGGTATCGCGCTCCAGCTCCCGGTGGTCAATACTGAACCTGGGCTCATGGGCAATGGCCAGTTGCAGCATCGCCAGTCTGTCTGCGGTGCTGATGGCCGGACCCTGCTTATGCACCGGTACGGCATTGGGAATAAAGCGTAGCTCAGACAGGCCAAGCGTATCCAAACACTGCGTGGCCATATTAATATGACCCAGATGGATAGGGTCAAAGGTGCCGCCAAACAGAGCTATCATGCCAGCTCCTCATAGGGCAGGGCAAAAGGCAGCGACTGGCAAAAGCTCAGTGCAATATGGGCTAGTGCCTGATAGGGCGCAACCAGAATGTTGCGCTTATAGGCCGAATCGAACTCAGCCAGCAGGACCAACAATTGTTCCAGCTGGGTGGTATTGAGCCGGTCCAGCGCCTGCTGGGTGTTCTGCTGCTGATTTTTCCAGACATTGTGCTTTTTGAACGCATCCTGTGTGGGCGTGCCCGATTGGATCAGCTGCTTGAGGTTCAGCAACAGCTGGGCCTGGTTGTGCAGCGTCCAGGCAATACTGGCGGGCTCGACATTATCGTGTGCCAGTTTGTTGAGCACCTTGATAAGTGTTTTCGGGTTACCTCGCAGCAAACCGTCGTTCAGGTCAAAGATGTCGAACTTGGCCTGATTGAGCAGCCCGCTGAGCAGCTTTTCCTGATCGATTGGCGCACTTTTGTATAGTAAAGAGAGCTTCTCCAGCTCCTGATGCGTTGCCAGCAGGTTGCCTTCGGTTGCCTGTAGCAGGCTGCGTTTGGCATCATTATTGAGGTTGAGTTTCAGTCGCTTACATTCATCATCGAGCCAGCGTTGCAGATGATAGCCGGTCAGCGCGTAGCAGGGCACAAACAGGCCTTGCTTATCCAGCGCCTTAAACCAGGCACTGCGCTGAATATCCTGCGAGGCTTTGGCGCCTTTGAGGATCAAAATCACATCCGGGTTCGGGTTTGCCGCCAGCTCTTTTAAAATGTTCACGCCCTGGGTGGGCGGTTTTTGCTGGTTAAGATCGAATTCGATCAGCGTCTGAGCACTGAACAGAGACATGCTGTTGTACTGATTGACCAGCTCCAGCCAGTCAAAGCCGGGCAGTAAGCTGAACTTAATCACCTCATCAAAACCCTGGCGCTTAGCCATCTGGCGAACAGCGCTGACGCACTGGGCCTCCTGGAAAGGCTCTTCACCAAAGATCAGATAAAATGGTTGCAGGCCCTGTTTAAGCTGGCCTGCTAATTGATTGGCATAACAACGCATTAGAGTTGAGACAATTCACGGATAATACGGCGGCTGGCAAGCTGACGCAGCTCGCTGAGGATGATCTCCCGCTCCTGAGATTTGCCCAGGGCATTGTCCGGGTCATCCTGGTAGTTGCGGTACAGTTCAAATTCCTGCTCGACGGGTTCAAAACCCGGGCGGGTAAGACGATAGCGCACACTGTAGGCCAGCTCATATTGTGCCACCTGACCATTTTTAAACAGGCTCAGCGTCTGACGCTCAAGTGCGTCCCGGTACAGGTGCAGTTCAACCGCATCTTCGCCATTGCCGAGCTTTGGCGAGGGCAGCAGCTGGACCTGAGCGCGTTTAAGCTCTTGCTTGAGGCTCATAAACAGCGCCGACTTACTGTCGGTGCCACTGAGGTGAAGTGTCCTGAGGTCGTCCGGCAGGTAGGAGGCTTTCTTCAACTGAAAGCCACAGCCGGACAGCGCCATGCAGGTAAACAACGCCAGCACAAAACCCTGCCAGCGTCGCATCATACTGAATAATGGGGTATTCAGCAGGGTAGCCATTAGTTGGCTACCACATTGAACAGTTTACCCGGTACGTAGATTTTCTTACGTATGGTTTTACCCTCGGTAAACTTCAGTACGTTCTCATCGGCAAACGCCAACGCTTCAATTTGCT
Source organism: Pseudoalteromonas sp. DL2-H2.2 (assembly GCF_021532535.1). Lineage (NCBI taxonomy): Bacteria > Pseudomonadati > Pseudomonadota > Gammaproteobacteria > Alteromonadales > Pseudoalteromonadaceae > Pseudoalteromonas > Pseudoalteromonas sp. DL2-H2.2. The sequence goes on from NZ_JAKGBD010000015.1 coordinate 87,394, forward strand.
CCTGGGTTGCGTCCGCTGCCACAGTCAGCTTAGTGCGCAGCTTACCGTTGACCTGAACCACGATCAGCTTCTCGTCTTCAACCAAAGCGCCCGCGTCAACCTGTGGCCAGCGTGCATCTAAGATGTCGCCTTGCTTACCAAGTTGCTCCCACAGCTCATGAGACAGGTGCGGCGTGATTGGCGCCAGCATGACTACCATGGCTTCCAGCGCTTCGTTGGCCAGTGCGATGTCCTGCGTGTCTTTCAGCGGTGCTTTGGCCAGCTTGTTTGACAGCTCCATGATAGCCGCAATTGCGGTGTTGAAGGTCTGGCGACGCTCAACATCATCGGTTACTTTCGCGATGGTCTTGTGGATCTCACGGCGCAATGTCTTCTGTGCGCTGCTCAGTGCGTTCAGATCCAGCTCGGCAGTACCGGCGGCTTTCACATCGACTGCAAATTTCCAGACCCGACGTAAGAAGCGGTGTGCGCCTTCTACGCCCGAATCAGACCATTCCAGCGTTTGCTCTGGTGGTGCAGTAAACATCATAAACAAGCGCACGGTGTCGGCACCGTATTGCTTGATAACGATCTGCGGGTCGATACCGTTGTTCTTCGACTTAGACATCTTGCTCATGCCCGCAGAGAATACCGGCTCACCGTCGTCTTTGTGCCACGCCTTAGTGATGCGGCCTTTGTCGTCGGTCTCGGTTTCTACGTCGGTAGGTGAGATCCAGATATCACCGCCTTTTTCATCTTTGCGGTAGTAAGTCTCTGCCAGTACCATGCCCTGACACAGCAGGCGCTCGAACGGCTCGCTGGAATTAACCAGGCCAAAGTCGCGCAGCAGTTTGTGGAAGAAACGCGCATACAGCAAGTGCAGGATAGCGTGCTCAATACCACCAATGTACTGGTTAACCGGTAGCCAGTAGTTTGCTGCGCCCGGCTCTAACATGCCTTCATCGTAACGCGGGCTGCAGTAGCGCGCGTAGTACCAGGATGACTCCATAAAGGTGTCAAAGGTATCTGTTTCGTGGAAAACCTGCTCACCGTTAACGGTTGCCTTGGCCCACTCAGGATCGGATTTGATTGGCGAGGTTACGCCATCCATTACCACGTCTTCTGGCAGGCGGACCGGTAGCATGTCTTCGCTGGCTGCCAGCTCACTGCCGTCTGCTTTGTTCAGCATTGGAATTGGAGAACCCCAGTAACGCTGACGGCTCACACCCCAGTCGCGCAGGCGGAAATTGACTTTGCGTTTACCGGCATTGATGCCTTCCAGCTTGTCGGCAATGGCATTGAAGGCACCTTCAAAGTCCAGGCCATCAAACTCGCCTGAGTTGATTAACACGCCTTTTTCAGTAAATGCGGCTTCATCCAGGTTTGCTTCTAGTTCGCTGTCGCCAGCCGGGGCAATCACTTGCTTGATTTCCAGACCGTAAGCGCTGGCAAATTCGTAGTCGCGCTGGTCGTGACCAGGTACGGCCATGACGGCACCTGAGCCGTAATCCATCAGTACAAAGTTAGCAACCCAGATAGGCACTTGTTTACCGGTAAGCGGGTGGATAGCGTAGAAGCCAGTCGCGATGCCTTTTTTGTCCATGGTGGCCATGTCGGCTTCGGCGACTTTGGTGTTTTTACACTCTTCAACAAACGCCGCAATGTCGGCATTGTTTTTCGCCGCTTCCTGAGCGATCGGGTGACCCGCAGCCACGGCCACGTATGTCACACCCATAAAGGTATCCGGGCGAGTTGTGTAAACCGTGAATTGCTCGTCGTTATCAGCGCGTTTGAAGTCGATTTCCAGACCTTCTGAACGACCGATCCAGTTACGCTGCATGGTTTTCACCTGCTCAGGCCAGTGCTCAAGCTGATCCAAGTCGTCCAGCAGCTCCTGCGCGTAGTCAGTGATCTTAATAAACCACTGTGGAATTTCTTTTTGTTCAACGATGGCACCTGAACGCCAGCCGCGGCCATCAATCACCTGCTCGTTGGCCAGTACCGTCTGGTCAACCGGATCCCAGTTTACCGTTGACATTTTTTTGTAAACCAGGCCCTTTTCGTACAATTTAGTGAAGAACCATTGTTCCCACTTGTAGTAATCCGGGTGACAGGTCGCGATTTCACGGTCCCAGTCGTAGCCAAAACCAAGTAGCTTTAACTGGTTGCGCATGTAGTTGATGTTTTCGTAAGTCCACTTAGCCGGCGCCGTGTTGTTCTTGATTGCGGCATTTTCCGCAGGTAGGCCAAATGCGTCCCAACCCATAGGTTGCATCACGTTTTTGCCCTGGAGTCGTTGGAAACGCGAGACCACATCACCTATGGTGTAGTTACGAACGTGACCCATGTGGAGACGACCACTTGGATAAGGGAACATAGACAGACAGTAGTATTTTTCTTTTGATTCGTCTTCAACTACTTTGAAGCTGTTGTTTTGTTCCCAATGGGACTGAACTTTGGGTTCGATTTCTTGCGGGTTGTATTGCTCTTGCATTGACGTTTCCAGACTTCTTGCAAACTAATTAGAAAATTGCCGATAGCATACCCGAAAAAACGCGCTGATCACAGCGCTTCAAAGCACAATTGTCAGCGTAAATTGGCGCTGTGGTGGTGATTTGTTTCAGGACTGTGACGTCAGCTGAACTATACTGAGACAAAGGCAGAGTAAATACCTTGCAAAATAGCCTGAGTCGGGAGGTAAACATGGCAGATTACAAACGCTGGCTGGATGACTTTTCAGTGTGGCTGAAAGACGTCAAAGAACATGAGCTTAAAAAGCTGGTCAAAGAGTTTATGGAGGCCCAGGAAGCGCTGAAGCAGTTGTCCAAAGATAAATTGGCCGATTATCGTTATTATCTCAAACGCGACCTGGCTCACCTGAGCGAACATAAGGAGCATTATGACGATGTGGCCTGGGAGGAGCTTAAGGCCAGTGTGATGTACGAACTGGCTCAGCTGGAGGACCGCACTCAGCTTGAATGGCAGGCATTAGTACAAGACTTTCAACACGATGGCATCTACAAACAAGGGGAATGGATAGCATTGGGGCAATTAGTGTGTAAAAATTGCGGCCATAAAACGAATGTCTATTATGCGTTGGAAATTCCGTCGTGCAGCGAATGTGGGCACGGTGAGTTTGCTCGTAAGGCACTTACCCCTTAATCACAGCCCCGTGTGCAAGTGTCGCGCGGCCGGCCAAGAGAAAGAAGTTAGGAATGACGAAAACCATTAAGCCTTTGAGCAGCGAACAGCTGGCTCCGAGTGTGTCTTTGCCACACATCTCCACCTGCATGCAAAACCCCTATCCGGATCCTTTGCCTTTTATCGGCCAGAACCGGGCGCAAAGTGCGCTCGACTTTGCGCTGGGCATGGAGCTGCCGGGTTACAACGTGTTTGTCATGGGCGAAGCGGCAACCGGGCGCTTTACTATGGTCAAAGACAAGCTCGAAGCACACTGTAAAACCCGCCCAACCCCCAAAGAGTGGTTGTATGTTAATAACTACGACGACCACAGAGAGCCGATAGCCCTGTTTATGCAGGCGGGCGAGAGCAAAGTACTGGCCGATGACATTGATTCCTTCTTAGATGAGGTGGTGGATACGTTTCCTGCGGCCTTTGATAACCCGGGTTATCAGCGCAAGAAAAAATCACTCGACAGAGACTTTGACAACAAATACAACGCCGCCCTGAGCGCGGTGGAAGAGCTGGCCGCGAAGAAAAGCGTTGCCATGATGGAAGAAAAAGGGGTGGTGAGTTTTGCCCCTGTGGTGGATGGCAAAGCGCTTGATGATGCTGAATTTATGGCGCTGGAAGAAGCCGTTCAGGAACACTTTTTTGATGCCATTGAAAAGCTCGAAGATTGCCTGATTGAAGCACTGATTGAGTTACCACGCTGGAAGCGCGAATCATCAGAGAAACTGCGCGAGCTGAAGAAAACCACCATAGAGCTGGCGACCAAGCCATTGCTCAAAGCGCTGGAGCATAAGTATGCCAGCCACATTGGGGTGATCCGTTATCTCAAAGATTTGCGAGTGGAAATCGTCGATGCCGTACTCGACTGGCTGGACGATGACAGTGCTGCAGGAGACGAAAATAAAGATGAATTTGATGCCAAGGGCATGCTGAGTGATTTCTTTGCCCCGAATATTCTGGTGGAGTTCAAAGAAGGGCAGGCAGCGCCTGTGGTGTACGAGCCTAACCCGACCTTTGGCAACATTTTTGGCAAAATTGAGTATGCCAATGCGCACGGCACCCTGATCACCAGCTATCGCTCCATTCAGCCGGGGGCACTGCACCGTGCCAACGGCGGCTATCTAATCATGGATGCCGACAAAGTACTGGCCAATGCACAGGTCTGGGACGGACTCAAACTGTCTTTAAAGACACACCAGATCAAAAACGATTTACCGTATCAGGACAGCTCGGTCGGCAGCAGCTTTACCCTTAAACCTCAGTTGATCCCGCTGGATGTGAAGATCATCCTGCTGGGCTCGCGTGACTTGTATTACACCATAGGGGAATACGACGAAGAGTTTGGCGAGTTGTTCAGAGTGCTGGCTGACTTTGACTACTATCTGCCCGACAGCGATCGGCTGCAATATCAGTTTGTCACTAAAGTGCAGGAGTACTGTGAACAGACACTCAAGTGCTCTTTAACTGGCGAGGCACTGGCGCGCTTATTGAAGTTCAGTTATCGCCAGGCTGAGCACCAGAACAAACTCTCGGCACGTTTTGCGGATGTGCTTGAGCTGGTGGCAGAAGCCAGTTATTACGCCAAGCAGGATGGCCTTAGCGAAATCGACGCGCCGCATATCGACGAAGCCATAGTAGGTAAGCAATATCGCACCGGCCAGCTCAGTGAGAATATGCTCAGTGACATTGAAGAAGGCCATACTTTGATCGCCACAGAAGGCGAGGCGGTAGGTAAAGTCAACGGTCTGACGGTGCTGCACATTGGTGATACCGCCTTCGGTACGCCGGCGCGGATCACCGCGACTGTGTATGCCGGTGCCGATGGGGTGATAGACGTGGAGCGTGAAGCCGAGTTAGGTAAGTCGATCCACTCTAAAGGCGTTATGCTGCTAACCGGTTACCTGGGCAATAAATATGCGCAAAACTTTAGCCTGACGCTGAGCGCCAATATTGCCATTGAACAAAGTTATGGCTTTATTGACGGTGACAGCGCGTCACTGGCGGAGCTGTGCGGCCTTATTTCTGCCATAACTCAGCTGCCTATCGACCAATCACTGGCACTGACGGGCTCCATTAACCAGCATGGTGAGGTGCAGGCTGTCGGCGGCGTGAATGAAAAAATTGAAGGCTTCTTTAAGCTGTGTAAAATGCGCGGCCTGACCGGGCGTCAGGGTGTGATCATTCCTCGTTCTAACCTGATCAACCTGGTACTGGATGACGAAGTGCTGGCGGCGGCTCAGCAAGGTCGCTTCCATATTTTCGCGGTGGCAACAGTCGACGAGGCGCTGTCCTTGCTGATGCAGCGTGAAGCCGGGGCGCTTACCAATGGCGAGTATCCGCAGCAGAGTATCAATGCACTGGCGCTGGCCCGTTTGCAGCAAATTGCCGATGTGGTGAATGGCGACGATAAAGACGCCGAGGGCGAAGCGCCAAACGAGCAAGAAAAAGATCATTCATAATTTAGGTAGTCACTATGTCAACAACCAATATTATCCTTGTGCTGGTCATCGTCGTGCTGGGCTGGCTGATTTTTAAAAACGGTAAACAGCAAAAGCAGGCGGCGGCAGGTAACCGCATAGAGGCGGCAGAGTTTCTGGCGCAAAACGGGCAAAAGAGCGGAGTCACAACAACCGACTCGGGTTTGCAATATGAAGTGTTAAACAAAGGCGACGGGACTGAGCATCCGAGCGCGACAGACAAAGTTACTGTCCATTATCATGGTACTTTGCTGGATGGCTCTGTGTTCGACAGCTCGGTGGTGCGCGGTGAGTCTATCAGTTTTGGCCTGAACCAGGTCATACCTGGCTGGACTGAGGGTGTTCAGCTGATGACGGTGGGTGATAAATTTCGTTTTTTTATCGGCCCGGATCTGGGCTACGGAGACAGAGCGGCCGGGAAAATTGCACCGGGCTCGTTGCTCATATTTGAAGTTGAGTTACTCGCCATAGCAGGCAAGTAATAAAAAAAGGCCGATAAGGCCTTTTTTTGTGCATATATTTTATTGCGGCTATTACGCCCAACCGTCGTAGCGCTTACGTCTTGACAGCACCAGGGTGAGTATCACGCCGATTAAAATGCCCGCGATACCAATGCCGCCACCATAGCTCAGCAGCATGTGCTGCTCTGTTTGTGCCTTATTGCGGCTTGCCTGTACCTGCGCCTCAAGGGCTTGCTCCAACTCGGTGATGTTATTTTTGAGCGTTGTATTGTCTTGCTGTAGCTGCAAGTTGGCCTGCTCAAGTTGGGGAATGCGGCTTTGTAAAGTATTGAGCTGAGCATTGTTATCACTCAGTGCCTGATTAGCGCTTTCCAGTCGCTGACGTAACCCCGGTTCAGAGGTGACAAATTGACTCTGGACCCAACCTTCGCGGTCTTTGTCATCTTTTATCTGAATAAAGTCGTCCTGCTCTGTGTTTAGGATAGTGATCGCAGTTCCGGCTTCGACCGAACCCAGGATGCGATAATTCTTACCCGGTCCGGTGTGCATGAAGAGGTATAAGTCGTCGACAATGTAGCCGTTATTGTCGGTTGCTGACTGCGCCTGTGCAGGCTCATTTTGCAGCTCGGTTTGCTCCGCCATTGCACTCAGTGAGAGCACAGACAGCAGCAGCGGCAAAGCGATATTTTTCAGCATTCGCAGGCCTTAAATATTGATATCGTTATAAAGTTACCAAAATAGTAGGGATTTCCCGAGGCAAAGGCAAGGGGCAGGTTTTGCGGATAACGCACAAACGAGCGGATTTTAACTTAAACTGCGAGTAAATCCGGGCACTGGCGTGAGCACATGTTTACACCTGTAATTGAACAAACCGGTTGGCATTGGTGGTGATTATGCGCTAATAATTACTAAAAGGTTTGCAAAGTGCGGACCCTTTGTATATTTTGGGGGTTCGAAAATTACATAGGTAAATCACACCCCTGATGGACACTGAGATAGAACTGAAATTTTTGGTTTCAGACAATGAAGTTCCGCTGATCCCAGCCCTTATTACCCAGTTTGCGAAAAAAGTCAGCAACAAACCTGCTAAAAATCTAAAAAATGCTTATTTCGATACGCCCAGCCGTGAGCTGCGTGCATTCGATATCGGTCTGCGCACGCGTTGTAATGATGACGACTGCGAGCAGACCATTAAGCTGGCCGGTGAAGTGGTTGGGGGATTACATCAGCGTCCTGAGTACAATTTACCCCTGCAGGGCAGTCGCCCCGATATTCACGCTTTTGACTCCAGTATCTGGCCTATGGGTGTGCAGCTGGAGTCGATAGCCAGTAACTTATACCCGATTTTTAGTACCAATTTTATTCGCCGTACCTGGCTGATTGAAACTGAGGCTGGCAGCGAAATAGAAGTGGTACTCGATAAAGGTGAGATCAGTGCACAGGGGATTGTTGAACCCATCTCTGAGCTCGAAATCGAGCTGATCGAGGGTGACAAAGACGATTTATTTCTACTCGCCGATCATTTGCTACAGCACATTGGGTTGCGCCTGGGGCTCTATTCCAAGGCGGCAAGGGGCTACCGCATCGCCGACGATAAACCACTTAAAGCCAATAAAACCCTGGGTGTGATCAAGTTACCCCGAGGTTGTACGCAAGAGCAGGCGCTGGTGGCGACCGTCAATCACGGTATTCAGTTTGTGCAAAAGCACGAGCAGTGTTATCTGGATGCGCCAAGCCTGAAAACCCTGAAACGCCTGATAGACGGGGTGAGCCTGATCCGCCACGCCTTCTGGCTATTTGAAGAGTTTGTCGATAAATCGTCAACGGAGTTTTTGCGCAAAGAGCTTAAATGGCTGTTGTCTGAATTAGGCTGGGTCGAAAACGCCATTCATTTGAAAACCTATACGTCTAAGCGCCATGCTTACTATAAGCGGATCTCTAATGCGCCCGAGCTGGCTCAGGTGATTGCTGATATGAAAGACGTTCAGCCTACCGTAACCGACATTGAAGACTTATTCCACTGCTCTCGATATAACCGTCTGATTTTGGCGCTTACCCGCTGGCTGCTGGACAAATCCTGGCGTAAAAACTGGGATCAGAACGCCATTACAGCGGCGCAAAGCCCGGTTGAGGCGCTTGCTAAGCGCGCCTATGATCACGACTGGAATAAATTAACCACTTTATTTCCAGCCGATCGTGCTATGACGGTAAAAGAGTATCTGGAGTGTCGTCAGCCGCTGGAAAACATGCTGCTCAGTGGTCACTGCCTGGGCAGACTATACGACAAAGAAATCCGTCGGGCGTTCAGAGCCCCCTGGGTTGATATTGTCTATGGCATTTATGAGCTGGAAACCTTGTTCTATCTTCGCCAGCTGTGCGAGGGCCAGCCCAATGAAGCGTTGCAGGACATTCTAGTCTGGCTGCAGCAAAAAGCCGATTTTCTTGTTAGTGCGATGGAGCAAAGTCGTCAGGCATCGTTAAACAGTGAACCTTACTGGTAATCTACAACGTTTAACTTGCCTGTGCATCCTATTTTGGCTGGTCGGCTACACAGCGCCTGGCCACACTGTACAGGCGCCTGAAAACTGGCAATCCTGGCACCATGGTGAGCTGTTTTCTGTGGCCTATCAAAAGCGTGCTGATCAGCCTTTAAAGATTAGGGTGACCGGACAGTGGCCTGGGATCAGTGCCAAGTCGGTGATCAACCTGCTAAACGACATCGATAGTGTCCCGCTGTGGGTTAAGCATGTCAGCACTGTCGCCATTTTGTCCCGCCCAGCGCCAAACCAGACCCGAGTGTTGACGCACTTTGACTTACCCTGGCCGCTGCGTAAACGGGACATGCTTACGCATGCGTGTTTACTGCACGTGTCCAAAGCCAGTTATCTACTTAAGATACGCTCAGTCGCTGAGCCTGCACCTGCGCCGGGTGTGATCCGCATTGAACCTGTGACTGTGCAATGGCGGCTGACGGAGCGAGACAACGCCGTTGAGATAGACTATCAAATATCGGCAGATTTACAGGGCGGCGTGCCGCAGTGGTTTGTCGATAAAGTGGCGCTGCGTAATACGCGCGCCTCGTTCAACGCGTTGCACGATTTGTTGCAGGCGCGAGTAGCGAGCCCTCAGCCCTGGGCGTTGATCCCCGGAAATACCTGCCCGTTCTAATGATCATCACGTAATACCAATTTGCTTAATTAAGTGCTCTATCTTGAGGCGAGAAAATAGGGTCGATAACCAGGCAAAAATTTGCGGGCCTCTGTCTAAGGTAATAGGGTCTAAATGAGAAATTTTTAACGCCGTTAGCGCCATATTTGCTCCGTCAAATTGAACAGGTATTAAGTGAAATTGGTATATATCGTCTACACTAAAATCAAACTAGCCTGACGTGTTTGCTGTTATGCTCAATATCGATGAAAAAACATTAGCGGAGCTGCGCTCCGGGTTTAACCTCCCCGCCAAGCCTGAAATTCTGGAACACATACAGAACGAACTCAACAGTGATGAGCCCGAGCTTAATCGCGTTGCCAATATTATTTCGCAGGACGTCGCCACCTCTGCCGCCGTATTAAAGGTCATTAACTCACCGGCCTATGGGATGTCCAGAACTGTGTCGGACATTAAACAGGCGGTGATGTTTCTGGGGCTCAATAGTATCACTCAGATTGTGACAGGCTACCTGCTCAAAGAAGCATTTGATCAAAGCTTGTGCTGTATTTCGTTGGAACGGTTTTGGGACAATGCCATTGATATCTCTCAAATAGCTATGCTGATCGGAAAGCGAGTGCGCGCCAATGTGCCGGTTGAAAACTTGCAGCTGCTCGGTTTGTTTCATGATGCGGGTATACCCGCGATGGCGATGCGCTACGATAACTACAAAGAAGTGATGACCCGCGCCATTCAACGCCCGGAGTTCACACTGGCCTGTTACGAGGAGCAGCTATATCCGACTAACCACGCGGTGGTCGGGTACTATCTGGCCAGCTCCTGGAATATTCCCAAGGCCATGTGTCAGATCATACTGCGTCACCACGACCCGCAGTATCTGGACGAAGCGCATGACGAGAGTGAACAACAGGCGTTTGCTATTCTTAAGTTGGCCGAAAATCTGGCTTTTGAGGGCAAGTACTTTCGAAATTGTGCAGACTGGCATGCTTTTAAGGATAAAGTAATGATTGTTTTGAATATTCACGACGACGAATATGTGGATATCAAAGAGGATATTGAGGAGTTTCTAATTTCTGGTAACTAATTGTTCTGGTTTTAACAAAAAAAGGCGCCGTAAGGCGCCTTTTCTGTAAATCTACGTATACAATTACAGGCCAGCAGCGGCTTTAAGTGCTTCTGCTTTGTCTGTTGCTTCCCACGGGAACTCGTTACGACCGAAGTGACCGTATGCCGCAGTAGGCTGATAGATAGGACGTTCAAGATCAAGCATAGTGATCAGGCCGTAAGGGCGCAGGTCGAAGTGCTCACGGATCAAGTCAATCAGACGCGCTTCTTCCAGTTTACCAGTGCCGAAGGTTTCAACACTGATAGACGTCGGTTCAGCAACACCAATCGCGTAAGATACCTGGATCTCACATTTGTCAGCCAGACCTGCAGCGACGATGTTCTTAGCAACATAACGCGCAGCATAAGCCGCTGAACGGTCAACTTTTGATGGATCTTTACCAGAGAATGCACCACCACCGTGACGTGCCATACCACCGTAGGTATCTACGATGATTTTACGACCAGTCAGACCACAGTCACCCATTGGACCACCGATAACGAAACGACCGGTTGGGTTGATGAAGAATTTAGTGGCTTCAGTAATAAGCTCAGCAGGTAGTACCGGCTTGATGATGGTTTCCATCACAGCTTCTACCAGGTCATCCTGAGAAACAGAGTCACAGTGCTGAGTTGACAGAACAACGGCATCGATACCAACCGCTTTGCCATTCTCATAAGCAAAAGTTACCTGAGATTTTGCATCCGGACGTAACCAAGGCAAAGTACCGTCTTTACGTACTTTTGCCTGACGTTGAACCAGACGGTGTGAATAAGTAATTGGTGCAGGCATTAACACGTCAGTTTCGTTACAGGCGTAACCAAACATCAGACCCTGGTCACCCGCACCTTGTTCTTCAGGGCGAGTACGGTCAACACCCTGATTGATATCAGGAGACTGCTTACCAATGGTGTTAAGGATTGCACACGAGTCAGCATCAAAGCCCATGTCTGAATGGGTGTAGCCGATTTCACGTACGGTTTTACGCGTTAATTCTTCGATATCAACCCAGGCGCTGGTGGTGATCTCACCGCCGACCATGACCATACCGGTTTTTACGTAAGTTTCACACGCAACACGTGCTTTTGGATCTTGCTCAAGGATAGCATCTAGTACCGCATCAGAGATCTGATCGGCGATTTTATCCGGATGACCCTCAGAAACAGATTCAGAAGTAAATAAATGTTTTGCCATTGTATTTATGCTCACAAATATTGCGCTTCACAAACTACAGGAATAGCGCGAAAAAAACAGAACGGTATAGTATCGAAAACACACCCGGCTGCATAGCTTTTTTACGCCTAGACGTCCAAATTTCAACCTTTGCTAAAAACGCAGTAAAAAAGTCCCCAGCGACACCAAGATTTCATTGATTTTTAATTGCAGTGGTTACCCTAATAGGTAAGAATGGGGACCAATTTTCTAATCGAGTTACCTGCATTTCGGCGTGTCATGCATTGAATTGCCACCAACTAAGGCAAACGTGACCGCGTCGCCACACGGGTATATTAGGTACAGATTTGCCACTCAAATGACAAAAAAAGTAGGAGACTTCATGCCATCTCGCAAAGAACTTGCAAATGCCATACGCGTTCTGTCCATGGACGCAGTTCAAAAGGCCAAATCCGGTCACCCGGGTGCCCCTATGGGTATGGCCGATATCGCAGAGGTATTGTGGCGCGATTATTTAAAGCATAACCCAAATAATCCAGATTGGGCCGATCGTGACCGCTTTGTACTATCTAATGGTCATGGTTCCATGCTCATTTATTCTCTGTTGCATTTGTCTGGCTATGATCTGTCTATTGATGAACTGAAAAACTTCCGTCAAATGCACTCTAAAACACCTGGTCACCCAGAATATGGCTATGCACCGGGTATCGAAACAACCACAGGTCCACTGGGGCAGGGGATCACCAATGCCGTAGGCATGGCGATTGCCGAAAAAGCACTGGCAGCACAGTTTAACCGTGACGAGTACGACATTGTTAACCACTACACCTATGCGTTCCTGGGCGATGGTTGTTTGATGGAAGGTATTTCTCACGAAGCCTGTTCACTGGCTGGCACACTGGGCCTGGGCAAGCTGATCGCGTTTTGGGATGACAACGGCATTTCTATCGACGGTGAAGTTGAAGGCTGGTTCAGCGACGACACACCTAAGCGTTTTGAAGCGTATGGCTGGCACGTGATTGCAGATGTGGATGGCCATGACAGCGACGCCATCAAAGCGGCTATCGAAGCGGCTCGCGCAGAATCAGACAAGCCAACGCTTATTTGTTGTAAAACGGTAATTGGTTACGGCTCACCAAACAAGTCGGGCAGCCACGATTGTCACGGTGCACCACTGGGTGATGACGAGATCAAAGCAGCACGCGAATTCCTGGGCTGGGAGCATGAAGCGTTTGATATTCCAGAGTCTGTCTATGCTAAATGGGATGCTGCGGCGCACGGCCAACAAATTCAGAGCGAATGGCTGGTTAAATTCACTGAGTACCAGATGCATTACCCTGAATTGGCGGCAGAGTTTGAACGTCGTACCAAAGGCGAGTTGCCTGCTGACTGGGCACAGAAAAGTGCCGAGTATATTGCGCAGTTACAGGCTAACCCAGCCAATCCGGCAACCCGTAAAGCGTCACAAAATGCACTGAATGCGTTTGGTCCATTGCTACCTGAATTTATGGGTGGCTCTGCGGACCTGGCAGGTTCAAACCTGACGTTATGGGAAGGCTCTAAAGGCCTGACAGCAGACGATGCCTCAGGCAACTACATCTTCTATGGTGTACGTGAATTTGGCATGTCAGCCATCATGAACGGTATCGCACTACACAAAGGCTTCATTCCTTACGGCGCGACCTTCCTGATGTTTATGGAATACGCGCGTAACGCAGTGCGTATGGCTGCACTGATGAAGCAACCTAGCATCTTTGTTTACACCCACGATTCAATTGGTCTGGGCGAAGATGGCCCAACGCACCAGCCGGTAGAGCAGCTGGCAAGTATGCGCATGACCCCAAATCTGGTTAACTGGCGCCCGTGCGACCAGGTTGAATCAGCGGTTGCGTGGCAGCAGGCTATTGAGCGTAAAGACGGCCCAACGTCACTGGTATTTACCCGTCAGGGGCTTGAGCAACAGGCGCGCAGCGACGAGCAGGTAGCAGCTATTAAGCAAGGTGGTTATGTGCTGAGCTGTGACGGTGAGCCAGAGCTTATCCTGATTGCAACCGGTTCAGAAGTGCAACTGGCAGTGGAAGCGGCTGCACAGCTTCGTGACAGCGGCAAGCGCGTGCGTGTTGTTTCTATGCCATCTACCGATGTCTTCGATGCACAATCTGCTGAGTACAAAGAGTCAGTATTACCAGCCGCGGTAACACGTCGTGTTGCGATTGAAGCAGGTATTGAAGACTACTGGTTTAAGTATGTAGGCCTGAACGGCGCGGTTGTTGGCATGAGCACCTTTGGTGAGTCAGCGCCTGCGGCTGAGCTGTTCAAGCACTTCGGCTTTACGGTTGAGAATGTGGTCGCCAAGGCGAGCGCTCTGTTCAACTAAGCTAGAACACGAGTATTGAAAAAGCCGTTCAGGGAAATCTGAACGGCTTTTTTGTGTCCTTAAAAAATACCTCTTAATACTTCTTCCGGCGCAAATTGGACGGTAAGGGCGGCGTTAAGTGCCAGCTCGCTTTTATCCCGGTTATACCAGTCTGCATGCAGGTAGGTGCCTTCTAGGGTGACAAAAACGTATTGAAATGGTTGATATTCTGTACTCAGGCTTAGTCCGTAATTGCTGCTGGTTTGTTCATATAAGGTACCGGTGAGGCAGGTTGGCTGGCAGCGACTGTGATGGTGTTCCGGGTGATAGCTAATATCCAGGTTACCATGTTGGTAAAACAGGCTGCCATATACCAGCCACTGTGGTGTTAGTCGGTATCCGCTGATCCAGGCAATATCGTACAGTGCCAGGCTCTGTGCGTACTGGTTGCCCCGACCGTCGTTACCTTCGCCATTTGCTGATGCATGATATGCCACCGTGATAGCATGGGAGACGTTACCTGGCCTTGCATTTTCGCGCGAGTCTCCTGACAGCTGATACTTAAGGCCATAGCCAAGGGTGGGCGCTTGCGGGCTGACCTCGAAATTGAATTCAAATCCATGGCTTAGTGAAATATCTGCCCCCAGGTACAAGTCTTCTTCGTCGTGGATTGGTGCACTGGTATCTTTGGGGATCACATTGGTTTTGTTGGTGCCCAGCTTGTAGTTGATGACCAGCGGTGTATCAGCGACTTCCGGCGCATCAAAGCGCGCCAGGTGGGAGTGCACCGCTGGAGGGGTGGAACAGGCACTCAGTAACCAGGTGGTAATGAGCGCCAACGGTGTTGTTTTATTCATTCTTTTTTACTCCATTAAAAGCGGCGTTAGTGTGCAGGATTGTCCCTTAAAATACAACTTTATAGGCAGCGTTGAGCACGCTGGCAGGAGCGCCTTCTCTATGAGAAAAGAATTGTTCATCTTAAGCATCAAAATTGATCGTTTGCTATGAGTTAGCTTTTTACATACAAATAGCGTTATACCGGTTGCAAAACCATGATAAGAAGTGGCCTGGCTTACTAAGCTTAAAAGCATAACAGGCCGGGTCATACTAAGGACTAAAATGTTGTCTACGCTATTTGTTGTTGATCAAAATGCAGATATCTTGCCACTGAATGACAATGTGGTGACTTTCGAAACCTACCTGCAAGAGTACCCCAAACTCGGTGAATCTAAGCTAAGGGTTATTAACCTGTGTGACTGCCGTCGATACCTCAGCCAGGGCTACTATTGCTCCTTGCTGGCAGAGGCGCGTAATCATCAGGCGCTGCCGAGTGTTAAAGTGATCAATGAGCTGGGTGATGAGGGCTGCACTGTGTATTTGTCTCAGGCCTGGTGCACGCAGCAGGGGATTGCGGTGTCAGAGCCCTTGTCATTGCTGATTTGCATGGGTGAAACGCAACAGACTGAATATACCAAGCTGGCTGCGCATTTGTTTGCGCAGTTTCAGGCGCCCTTGCTGATTGTGCATGCTCAGTCTCAGGGCAACGGGTTACAGGTGCAAGTATTGCGCAGCGATTTCTCAGCAATCGAACAGGACGAACTGGCATTTTGTACGCAGGTACTCAGCCGGGTCCATGCAATGCAGTGGAAAAAGCGCAAAAGCAGCAAAAAGCATCGCTGGGATCTGGCTATGCTGGTTGATCATCAGGAGCAGTTGCCGCCGAGTAACAAAAACGCCGTGAGTCGGTTTGTGAAAGCCGGGGCCAAGCTGGGTATTAAAGTCCATCTGGTTGAGGCGGCTGAGCTGTATAACTTAAGTCAGTTTGACGGTTTGTTTATCCGTGAGACCACAGCCATTGACCATCATACTTATCGCCTTGCCCAGGGAGCAGAGCAAAAAGACTTAGTGGTGATTGACGACCCCAGCTCTATTTTACGCTGCTGCAATAAAGTATTTTTGCACGATGCGTTTCACTATAAAAAAGTGCCTTCACTGGAAACCCGCTTTGTCAGCCAGTGCTCGGAAGCGGTAATAGACGAGTTGGTTGAACAGTTATCACTGCCTATGGTGTTAAAAATGCCAGAAAGTGCGTTTTCTAAGGGCGTGTACAAGGTAAAAACCAAAGAAGAGCTGCAATTTCGGTTGAATCTCTTATTGGGCGAGTCGGCCATTGTGTTGGCCCAAGCGTATTTGTACACCGATTATGACTGGCGCATTGGGGTACTGAACGGACGCGCCATTTACGCGTGCCGCTATCATATGGCACGTAATCACTGGCAGATCTATAACCACAGCTCAAAACGTAACTTTTCGGGTGGGTTTGATACGTTACCTACCTTTGAAGTCCCTAAGGCTGTGCTGGGCGCCGCACTGAAAGCGGCGGCCGTGGTAGGTAATGGCTTGTATGGCATCGACATTAAAGAGCATGAAGGCAAGGCCTATGTGCTGGAAGTGAACGATAACCCCAGCATTGATCAGGGTGTCGAAGACAAGTACCTGGGCGATGAGCTGTATATGCAGATCATGTCTGAATTTTTGCGCCGTCTTGAAGCGAGAGGTAAAAAGTAATGTTGCAGGCCTGTATGGTGGTTGAAAAAGCCCAGCCAGCGGATTTAGCCGAACTGGTTGAGCTGGAAGCACGCTGCTTTAGCAGCGACAGGCTTAGTCGCCGCCAGTTTAAGCATCATATCGGGTTTGAGCACAGTCTGTTGCTGACGGCCCGGCTGGCAGGTGAGCTGGTGGGCTATGGGCTGCTGTGGTTGCATCAGGGAACACGACTGGCACGCTTGTACTCACTGGCGGTATCGCAGGAGCACCAAGGTAAGGGCATTGCCATGCAGCTAATGGCTGAACTTGAGTCCCAGGCGGCTCAATTGGGCTGGCTGTATATGCGGCTGGAAGTGGCCAGGCGCAACACAGCAGCGATCGCCCTGTACAAGAAACTGGGTTACAGGGTGTTTGGCGAATATCATAACTACTACGACGATCACGATGATGCACTGAGAATGCAAAAGTGCATTCGCAAGCGCACTGAACAGGTGACTTTGCAGGTTGCGCCCTGGTATCAACAGACGACAGAGTTCACCTGCGGGCCGGCGTCTTTGATGATGGCGATGGCCAGCATAGATCCTGGTTGCATGGGGGATCAAAGCCTGGAGCTGGAGATCTGGCGTGAAGCTACGACCATTTTTATGACTTCGGGGCATGGGGGTTGTCATCCCTTTGGCCTGGCACTGGCCGCAGAAAGGCGCGGATTTGCCACAGAAGTGGTGGTCAACACGGTGCAGCCCTTGTTTATTGATGGGGTGCGTAACGAGCAGAAAAAATAGGTGATGACGCTGGTACACGAGCAGTTTAAGCAAGAGTGCGAATATCGGGATATCCCAATTCAGTGCACCAGCCTTAAACTTGAACAGGTAGAGCAGTGGTTGTCTGAGGGCAGTTCGGTGTTGGCCTTGATCAGTATATACCGGTTAAACGGCAAAAAGGCACCACACTGGGTGTTAATCACCGGCATTGATGCTCTGTGCTTATATGTCAATGATCCGGATGTGGAAGAGGATCAGAAAGCAATCGATTGCCAGCAGGTGCCGATTGCCCGCGCGGACTTTGAAAAAATGGCCACCTTTGGCGCGAGCAAACTGAGTGCCCTGGTGGTGGTGCATGAGTCTTTCTGACCAGATACAGCGTAAAGAAAAGGGCCGCTCATTGAGCGGCCCTTTTACATTGAGTATCGACTGAGATCAGACTCTGAACTGATCAACCGACTGCCTCAGCTCTTCGGCCAGCTTGGCCACTTCAGAGCTTGAGATAGACGTCTGGTTTGCGCCCTCAGCCGTTTGTTCGGCGATGGTCACAATGGACTCCAGGCGTTCACTGATCTCCTGAGAAACCTGCTGCTGCTCGTTGGCGGCATTGGCAATTTCCTCACTGACGTCGTGTGCACGCGACACCGCATCTGTGATTGAGTTAAGCGCTTCATTCGCAACATCACTTTGGTGAACACATGATTCAGCCTGTTGCTGGCCTTTCGACATCGCACTGACGGCTTCTTCGGCGCCGCTTTGCAGCGACTCGATCATGGCCTGGATCTCCTGAGTTGACTCTTGCGTCTTGCTGGCAAGCGAGCGAACTTCATCAGCAACCACCGCAAAGCCACGACCTTGTTCGCCCGCACGGGCCGCCTCAATGGCTGCATTCAGTGCCAGCAGGTTAGTTTGCTCTGCAATGCCGCGAATAACATCCAGGATCCCGCCAATGGCTGAGCTGTCCTGATGCAGTTTGTTGATCACCTGAGACACAGCCTCCACCTCGTGAGCCAGTTGCTCAATGGTGTGTTTGTTGTCCTGAGAAATGCCTTTGACTCGCTCAGCTTCTTTATCGGCGTTTTTGATCTCCTGCAATGCCTGGTGCGCACTGTTACTAACGCCATGCGCTGTGCTGCTCATTTCTGTGGTAGCCGTCGCTGCTTGTTCAACCTGAGACTGCTGGCTCTTAATCGCCTGGCTCGACTCTATAGTGATAGCCGAAGTCTCTTCAGAGGCTGCTGCCAGCTGAGTGGAGCGTGACACGATACCTGTGATTAGTTCACGCAGGCTGGCGATGAGGCTATTACAGCTGCGTGCCAGTTCGCCAAATTCATCTTTTGCCGAGTCATCCAGGGTTTGCGTCATGTCGCCGCGCGCTACGATATTTAGTACCCGGTTTACTTCAGCCAGAGGTTTAGTAATGCGGCTGACGGTCAAATACGCAATCACAATGGCTAACAGAGCTGCCACTATCATGCCGACCCAGGTCCACATATTAGCTGAGGTTACATCTGCTCGTACTTCGTCCTGAATATCAAACGCCAGTTGTTTAGATTGCGCAACCAGCTCGCCAAGTTGTTTGAGTGCCGCATTGGTGGTGGTCTCTGCAGCGTCCAGCTCAGTGCGGGTTTTTTGTCTTGCCGCGATCAGCTGACCAACATTGCCGGCAATGCCATCAATTCCTTTTAACTGGGTAAGCAGGTCATCATAATATTGCTGCAAGTCGTCTGCCAGGGTGCTGTCGAGTTGCGTGACCGTGGTTGTCATTAACGCCATATTGCGTTCCAGTTCTTCGAGCACATAGGCCTGTTCTTTTGTGACAATATCCAGCGTATTACGCTCTTTGATGGTCATCATATCTGTGCTGGTGGTCACCGCAGAGCTGAACAGGTTTTCCAGCTTGGTGGCGGCCTGATAAGCGCGGCCATCCGTGTCCTGCAAGCCATCTAAATCCAGAATGTCGAGCACCACTGTGGTGGCATCTTCGGCCGCCATTTCGGTATCTTCAAGTTGCTGTTTAAGGGTTTTTACCAGCATCAGTTCGCGGGCTTTGTTGCTGAGCAAGTCCTGCACTGAAGTAGAAAATTGCTTAAAGCTGGCCTCGACCTGGCGTTTACTTTGTGCCAGCCCTGGGTCCTGGTCAACCACAACGCCCAACTCAGAAAAGGTTTTATTGAACGCTTGCTGGCGTTCGTTAAATTTAGCCTTGAGTGAATTAAGCTCATCGGGTGACTGGGTAAAGTAACTGCCCTGAGCCAGTTTACTCATTTGAGTAAATTCAATCTGTAAGGCAGCACTGCTGTCCAGAGCGGGCAATGAGAGCGAATTAACCAGTCTTGTGGAATTATCAATATTGGCGATCCTTAGCAGCGAGTTTCCTCCGATCATCAACAGGAGCAGAGTGATTATAATAAAACCACCCCAGATACGTTGGCTTACAGTCAAATTCATACGGGTACCATCAAATTAAAGCTGAATGTGTGCTTATCGGATTTATTGCGCGATAGTTAAGTATTTTATAGCAGATGTGAATTCAAAATTCAGTAAAATCGGCTGAGAAACAGTTAATTGCTCGAAATTTGCTCGTTTGAGTCTAAATCAAGCAAGGTCATGGGCCCGCCCCATACACAACCTGTATCTAAAGCAGTGACATTGGGAACTTTTGTGATCCCTTGTAAAGCAGCCCAGTGCCCAAAAAGGTAACGGTTAGGGTCATCCTGAAAGCGCGGATGGGTAAACCAGGGGCGCAATTCGCCTGCATCATCCAGCGTGCCCTTATTGTCAAAATCCAGATGCCATTGAGGCGTCAGAAAGCGCATTCGGGTAAACACATTGACGATGGTGGTGAAGCGGCTTTGCTCATCTTCGTCGAGCAGCAATCGAGGTTCTTTGCCATACATGGCACTCAAAAACGGCTTGGCTTCTTCGCCCATATATTTTTGCTGGGCCCAGTGGCCCAGGCTCAGCGCTTGGTCAATCTGCCATTGTGGGTGAATGCCAGCATGAGAAATAAAGGCGTGATATTTTTCAAGATACACGCACAGTGGCTGAGCGCGCAAAAAGCGCAGGTAATCTGGCAATTTACTGTGTTGATACAGGGCGTCGAGGTTATCTTTGGGATTGGGGGTTTTGCCTTGCAACACGTTGCAGATCAGGTGTAAATCGTGGTTACCCAGCGTAATGGTGACACAGTCCTGATGGCGAAATACAAAATCAAGGCAGCCGAGCGAGTCGGGACCCCGGGCAACAATATCGCCAACCAGATAAAGGTGATCTCGGGCTGGATTAAAAGCAGCTTCCTGCAATAGCTGCTTTAAGGGAGCAAAGCAGCCTTGGAGATCGCCCACCACATAATTGGCCATTAGTGCAGGATATCCGGACGGCTCAGTCTGAATACCTGAATGGGGGCGCGAAACTCAGTGCCAAACTCGTTGCGCATTACGTAGTAGCCTTCCATAGTACCGACAGGCGTATCTAATACGGCACCGCTGGTGTACTGGTAGCTTTCGCCCGGACGAATAGTCGGTTGTTCGCCCACTACGCCGTCGCCTTCTACCTCGGTTTCTTTGCCGTTGGCATCGGTGATAAGCCAATATCGGCTTTCCAGTTTGGCATTGCACAAGCTGTGATTTTTAATGGTAATGGTGTAGGCAAAGACGTATTTGTCTTTGTCTGGTTGAGATTGACCTTCAACATAGAAGGTCTCTACAGATACTTTGATCGGTGAGCCGATCTCACTCTTTGTTGTCATAGATCCAGTTTGCTATCTCAATAAATTGCGAAAGGGAAATATTCTCGGCACGTAAACCCGGGTCAATTCCGAGGTCACTCAATTGCTCAGCTGTCATCAGGTTCGACAAACTGTTGCGCAGTGTCTTACGTCTTTGATTGAAGGCTTCAAGACAGACGGTATTGAGTACTTTGGTGCTCTTAGCACTACGTTGTTGTGCATCTTTGGGGATCAGTCTGACAACCGCTGAATCAACTTTTGGCGCTGGCTTAAAGCACGTTGGTGGTACCTGGATCACCGGGATGGCATGACAGTAGTATTGTGTCATCACACTCAACCGCCCATATGCCTTAGTGCCAGGCCCTGCGACCATGCGATTGACCACTTCTTTTTGCAGCATGAAATGCATGTGTTCGACCTGATCTGCAAATTCAAACAAATGAAACAGCAGTGGGGTAGAAACGTTATAAGGCAGGTTACCAAAAATCTTCAG
The DNA here is from genome assembly GCF_021532535.1 of Pseudoalteromonas sp. DL2-H2.2. Taxonomy (NCBI): domain Bacteria; kingdom Pseudomonadati; phylum Pseudomonadota; class Gammaproteobacteria; order Alteromonadales; family Pseudoalteromonadaceae; genus Pseudoalteromonas; species Pseudoalteromonas sp. DL2-H2.2. Next base: position 108,836 of record NZ_JAKGBD010000015.1, read on the forward strand.
CTTTGCGTCGCCTTTAAGCAGCGAAGAAAAATCAAATTTCATGGCATCGCCCTGATGCACCGTCAGTTTAGGCCCTAAAAAGGGGTGGTGGATCAGGCGCTCGGCCAGGTCACGGTCCAGTTCTACAACAGTTAGCTGGTCACTGAGTTCTACCACGGGCTCTGTGATGGCACCTAAACCTGGGCCAATCTCTACCAGGTTGTCTGTGGGCTTAGGATCGATGGCCGTGACAATCTTATCGATGATATTGCTGTCGTTAAGGAAGTTTTGGCCGAAGCGTTTACGGGCTCGGTGGCCCAAGTGTACTTTATCTGTCATGAACTCTGTGTTTTCTCGGTGGCGAGCTTAATTGCTTCGCGGATCGCTAATTCGAAACTACCGACTTCGGCGTTGCCACTGGCGGCGAGATCAAGTGCCGTGCCATGGTCAACAGAAGTGCGGATAAAGGGCAATCCGAGGGTAATATTAACCGAATTGCCAAATCCTTTGTATTTTAACACAGGTAAGCCCTGATCGTGATACATTGCCAATACGGCATCGGTATTTTCGAGATATTTCGCCTGAAACAGGGTATCTGCGGGCAGTGGACCGACAAAGTGCATACCCTGTGCATTGAGCTCGGCTAACACCGGCTCTATGGTGTCGATTTCTTCATTGCCCAGATGGCCACCTTCGCCCGCATGGGGGTTCAGGCCACAGACCAGCACATTTGGCTGTTCAATACCAAACTTGGTTTGCAAGTCCTGGTAAAGAATATGCGCAACCTTAGTCAGGCGCTCATGGGTAATGGCTTTTGACACATAAGCCAGCGGAATATGCGTGGTGACAAGCGCCACGCGCAGTCCTTCGGTGGCCAGCATCATCACCACATCAGGCGTGTTGGACTGTTGAGCAAAATACTCAGTATGACCACTGAACGAAATACCGGCGCGGTTGATAATGCCTTTGTGAACAGGCCCGGTCACCACCGCATCAAACGTACCGTCCATATTCTTTTCTGAGGCAATACGTAAAGTATCCAGTACATACTGGCCATTGCGCTCGTCCAGCTCTCCGGCGATAACGTCACAGCCTCTGTCTACCTGGAGGTAATAAATGCTGCCAGGTGGCGCAGCCTCAGCAGGCGCTGAGGGATCGAACGGGATGAGCTCAATGGTCGTATCAAGCTCCCGGGCACGCTGTAGCATGATGTCTTTATCAACAACGGCGACCAACTGTGCTGGCCAGTCGTGTTGCGCCAGCTTGATGACCAAATCAGGCCCTATCCCTGCCGGTTCTCCGGGGGTGATTGCGATTCTTAAACTCATCTTAGTTCTTCTATTAGTCGATTACTTCTACGTGTGCTTGCTCGCGTATTTCACGCATCCACTTAAAGCTCTCTTCCTTAAATTTACGGCGAAACAGAAGTTGGTGGGCACGGTTTGCTTTTGCTTGTTCTGTTTTATCAGCAACGCGTTTATCGAGCAACTGCACGATGTGCCAGCCAAAAGTACTTCTGAACGGCTCACTGATCTCATTTTGCTCGAGCGACATTAACGTATCGCGAAACGCAGGCACATAGGTGGTTGGATCTGTCCAGTCGTACTCACCGCCTTTAAGCGCCGAGCCGGGATCTTCCGAGTGCTCTTTAGCCAATTCTGCAAAGTCGGCTTTACCGGCACGCAGGTCTTCTACAAAGCCCGCTAACATATCCCGCGCTTTCTCTTCACTGAGGATGATAGACGGTTTGATCAGAATATGGCGAGAGCGCATTTCAACTCGCTCGACAACCTGACGACCACGAATATCCTGCACTTTTAGAATGTGGAAACCGGCACCTGAGCGCAATGGACCTATAATATCGTCCTTCTTTTTGCCTTTGACGGCCTCAGCAAACAAAGTAGGCATTTCATTGATACTCATCCAGCCAAGCTGACCACCGTCCAGCGCTTTTGCACCACTGGAAGAGGCGATAGCGATACGCTTAAACTCTTTGCCTTCATTGAGGAACTCAATGACTTTTTCCGCACGCTCACGGGCATTCTGAACATCTTCCGGGTTCGCTTTACTTTCTACTTTGACCAGGATGTGGCCGATGTCATATTCTTCTGACTGGCCTGTTTGTTGTTCTAAAATTTGTTGTAAGTTAGCAATTTCCTGCGGGCTGATATAGATACGGCGATCAACAGCGCCGCGTTGCACCTGAGATATCATGATCTCAGTACGAATTTCTTCCCTATAAGCCTGGAAACTCTCACCTGAGGCTTCAATAGACTGACGTAAGTCAGCAATGGTGCCGCCCTGATCTTTAGCCATGTTGGCCAGTGTCTGATCAAGCTGCGCGTCGGAAATTTCCATGCCCATCCGTGCAGCCAGCTGCTCCATTAGCACCTGATCAACGAGCTTTTCGATGGCCTGAATACGCAGTACTTTGTCTGACGGCAGCTCAGTGTTTTGTTGCTCCGCTTGCTTTTTAACGCGGTTCAGGATCTTATCCACTTCACTTTTGAGTACCACACCGTCGTTAACCGTTGCGACTACTTTATCCAGCTGGACACGCTCAGCCCAAACGGGGTGTGCCAGCGTCATACTTAAAATTGGAACTAATAACAGCTTTTTTAAATTCATAAGAGTCTTTGTTGTTAATTATTTAAAAAGAACGGTCTGCGGTAACCAAAGATACCCGAACGTAGTAACTGGCTAGCATCATATCTTGATTTGCTGCCTAACCCTTTTAACACAAAATTGATACCAAAGCTTGTGTCAAAAATGGCGTCATCACGTGAGATCGTTTGGTTGAGATCCGTTTGTATTTGACGTTTACCAGTTATGCGTACTGCCCAACAGCACGATTCGTACTGCAAACCGGCAAACACTTCAACGCTGCGGCTTGCCGTCAGGTCGCGATGATAGCTGGCAACCAGCTGCCAGTTTTCATCTATGGGTAAACTACTGAACAGACCGATTTGATCAATTTCGTATCCTGAGACATCACTGGCGTAGTGATGGTTCAATTGAACGAGTTTTTTATTGCTGCCCCGGTAGTCGAGCGTCATATGGGACTGGATCAGCTCTTTCTCATCGGCATCATACTGCAAACCGGCAGAGAAGTACCAGCGGCGATGCCAGTGCAGCATACTTTCGGCTGCAAACAGGGCGTTGTAATTTTTACTACCAAACTCTTGGTTGGTCTGGTCGAGCGGGTTACTTTCCAGAGATTGCGCTGTGGGCTTGGCGGAGTCACTTAAATATAGGATCTGTCCCATGCTGAAGTTAAAGCGCTCGATATTACTATTGTCGAACAAACGGGTGGTTGCACCCAAAGTGAATTGGTTAGCCTGTGCAATAAAGTCGACGCCCGAGAAACGCTGCTCGCGAAACAGGCCAAAAAAGTCATCCTGCATTTTAATGGTGTCATACAAGGCAATACCAGATTGGTCCTTTTTCGGGGTGTATAAGTATTGGATCTGTGGCTCCAATGTTTGCGTGCCTTGCTCTAAAATAAAATTGGTCGGGCGTTCGAGATTTAGCTGACCGTGTAAACGTAATTTAGGGAGCGTGCGCGACACAGATTTTTTATACTGGGATTGCGCGAATGCCTCGTCTCCGTCCTGCTCATAATAGGTATGCATCAGGCTCAGGTTGGAAGCAAAAGACCAGGCATGGGCATTGTGATCATAAGACACACTGGGCTCAAAGTGCACTCGGGTTGCGTCTGTCACCGTTAGCTCATCATTGGTAAAGCGACTTATTTGTCCTGTCAGCCCCCAGTTAAAGCCCTGATAATTATGGGTAACATGGTTAACGGTCAGCTGAGGCAAAACGGCATAGGATTCCGTGTGGTTACCCAGGACTTCAAAGTTCTGTACTTTCAAATCAACAGCCCAGTCATCGCCAAGGTAACTGAGTTGTCCGGTACGATAAAGCTGGGTGTCTGTTTCATTGGCGTACTGGGAATCCAGATCTGAGATATAGGCGTCGTCACTGACATTGGTGATATCGACGCTGGCACGCCAGTTTTCATCAAAATAGCTGTTTTGTGTCCAGTTGACCAGGTAGCGCTCGTCCAGCTGTTTGGCTGAGTCGTCTTGTTCTAAAAATTCAATGGCAAGCTGACCTTGATGTTGTTGGGTCAGATAACGGAACTCAGAAATCAGCTGAGTGCCTTTTTTAGACATATAGCGCGGTGTGATGGTCGCGTCATAGTTGGGAGCCAGGTTTAAGTAATAAGGAACCGCAATCCCCAAACCACGGCGGCTGGAACTGCTGATAGTCGGCGTCAGTACACCCGATTTACGGCGATCATCAATGGGGAATGTAAAATAGGGCACATAAACAACGGGCGTATCGAGTATTCTCAGGACCGTGTTGTGGGTTTCTCCCCAGCCACTATCCCGGTTCATAACGATATTGCTGGCCTCTATTGACCAAAATGGGGTTTCCCCCGGACAGGTGGTAAAGCTGGAATTGAGCAGGTCTACCTGGTTGCTGGTCGCATGTAACTTTTCTGCGCTGCCATGGCCGTTTTGCTGAGTCAGCCAGTAATCGGCACCCAGCAGGCTGAACTCGTAATCTTTAAGATTGGCAAACATGCCGGTGCTGTTGACCAAAGTATAGGCATCCTGAAACACCAGCGGACCGGTGGCATTGAGCAACCCCTGTTGTTTGTCAATCAGCGCAGCCTCGGCTGACAAGCTCATCACACTGGAACTGATCACCACATTTCCGCTGAATTCTGCGCTGTCAACGCCTTGTAATTCTACGTTATCAGACTGAATGTCGATGGCGCCTTTGGGCAAGTCAGCGATGGGTTGCCAGTTTTTAGGCTGAAAGTAGTCTTTACACTGAAGGCCATCAATGTTCGAATTAGCAAAAGTCGCTGTACTGATTAGGGGAAGCACGAAAAGGCCCCAAGCTTTGCTCATTTATCAACCTTGTTTGCCGAAATTCATTTTCAAGCCAGACATAATAAATGAAAAGCGTGTTAATTACAGTAGTTAAGAATAGGAAATAGTAAGAAAAATGACCCCAAGCTTGTCACCTGAGGTTGCGTCCCGAGCAAAGGCCAGAGCGGCCTTTTTACACAACCATTTTCATGCTGATCCACAGCAGGTCACGGCCCTTGACGGAGACGCGAGTTTTCGTCGCTACTTTCGCATTGCACACCGGGAAAACACCTTTATTTTGCTCGATGTCGCCCCTGAGGCAGGTAGTGTCAGTGCCTTTGTTGAGCTGAACAAAGTATTCAGTGCAGGTCAGGTCAGGGTCCCCCAGATCCTTGCTGCGGATTGTGCGCTGGGATTTGTATTACTGGAAGACCTTGGTACGCAGCACTTGGCCGACAGACTCAGTGCACAGCACCAGGCACAGGAAGACTATGAGTCCCTGATTAACATGCTGCCTGACATTGCCCGAATACCCGCCAGCCCCGACATGAAGCCCTATGATGCGGCTTTCATTGAGATGGAATTGGATATTTTTGGTGAGTGGTTACTCACTCATTGGTTAGGGTTTGAAATAACCGAGCATTGGCAGCAGCAATGGGCTAACCTGAAGCAGGCTCTGGTGGCAAATATGCAGACACAAATGCAGGTCACAATGCACCGGGATTTCCACAGTCGCAATATTATGTGGCACAACCAGCAGTGGGTAGTTATTGATTATCAGGATGCAGTGCAGGGGCCGGTCACCTACGACGTTGTGTCGCTACTTAAAGACTGTTATCACAGGCTGCCCGAGGCGCAATTTAACCACCTGCAGCGCTACAGCTTCGAGGTATTAAATGAGGCCGGGCTGCTGGCCCAGAGTGACTATGACGAGTATCAACAACAGCTGGCTTTGACCGGGTTGCAGCGCCACCTTAAGGCTGCGGGGATCTTCGCGCGCTTATATTTGCGTGATGGAAAACCGGGTTACTTAAAGAACATTCTGCCAACTTTGCAATACATTCAGGACACTGCAGAGTGTTTTGATGCATTTCAATGGCTTGCAACCAGTTTGCAATCCGAGATAATACCCTTAGTAAAGGCTAAACTGGAACAGCAACAATGAAAGCAATGATCTTGGCCGCGGGTCGGGGCAAGCGTATGATGCCGCTGACGGCCACCATGCCAAAGCCCATGCTGGAGGTGGCAGGAAAACCCCTGCTGGCATACCACGTGAGCCGGCTGGCGGATGCTGGCGTGACGGATATTGTTATTAACCTGGCCTGGCAGGGGGACAAGATACGTGACTATTTTGCCGACGGCAGCGCCTTTGGGGTGTCCATCCAGTATAGCGATGAGCCCGAAGGGGGGCTGGAAACCGCGGGCGGCATAGTCAGGGCATTGCCATTGTTATGTGATGAAGGCGACACCTTTATCGTGATCAATGGTGACATTTTTACCGATTATGCAGTTCATGATCTGTGCCGCTTGCATCTGCTTCCCGGCGAGGCACATCTGGTACTTGTGGAGAACCCGCCACATAATCCGCACGGAGATTTTCCGCTGGCCCATCAGAGTAATAACGAACAGGCCTATACCTTTGCTGGTATTGGTTTGTATCACAAAGACTTCTTTAATCAGGTTAGTGAACAGTTTGTGGCGCTGGGGCCGATGCTTAAAGCGGGGCTGGCCCAGGGCTGTGTGTCGACAGAACTCTTTTTAGGGCAATGGCAGGATATTGGTACGCCTGAGCGTTTAGCTCAGATCAACAAGACAATGGAGCAGGCAGATGTGGGGTAAGTTGCTGGGCACCGCCTTTGGCTTTTTGTTTGGCAAATGGCTGGGGGCAATTCTTGGGTTTTATCTGGGTCACTTGTTCGACAAAAGCCTGAAACAGGATTTTGATAAGGTTGGTGGGTTTCAGGGCTTTTTGAATGGCGATGGCCTTAGCGAGCGTCAGGCTCTGTTTTTCTCCAGCTGCTTTTCCGTGATGGGACATATTGCTAAGTCCAATGGCAGAGTGAGCGAAGTGCATATCCGCGCAGCAACGGCGTTTATGGATGAGATGGCACTGGCAGGAGACGACCGGCGCGAAGCGCAACATGCATTCAGAGCAGGAAAAGAGGCTGATTTTTCGATTAAGGAGGCGGTACGTGAAGTCAGAGAGGCGTTTGCCAGGCGCTACGATCTGCTGCAGCTGTTCCTTGAAATTCAAATTCAGATGGCCTTCTCCGATGGCCACGTTTCCGAGCAGGAGCAAGCCTTGCTGCGCGAAGTGAGTAAGCATCTGGGCATTTCTCAGGCCCAGTTTGGCTTTTTACTTAAGCGCTATCAGGCGGAGTTTCGTTTTCGCCAGCAGCGTGCTCAGTGGCAGTCGCAGCAATCTCAGCAGCGCCACAATCAGCAAAGACAGCAACGCAGCTCTGCGCGTGAGCCCGAGCACAACGCGATATCACGCAGCCAGGCACTGGCCGTGCTGGGGTTAAGCGATGGAGCATCCGACAAGGACATCAAACGTGCCTATCGTAAGCTGATGTCACAGCACCACCCGGACAAGTTGGTTTCTCAGGGCCTGCCCGAGCATATGATGGAAATTGCCAAACGAAAAAGTCAAAGCATTCAATCTGCCTATGAACTCTTAAAGCAAAAACGATAAAACTAAATATGTTGTAGAGCGAAGAAAGTCAAAGCGGTATTGCCAGCCAGCCTATGAGCTTCTAAAGCAAAAACGATAAAACTAAATATGTCGTAGAGCGAAGAAAGTCAAAGCGGTATTGCCAGCCAGCCTATGAGCTTCTAAAGCAAAAACGATAAAACTAAATATGTTGTAGAGCGAAGAAAGTCAAAGTGGTATTGCC
>NZ_JAKGBD010000016.1:0-99015 GCF_021532535.1 Pseudoalteromonas sp. DL2-H2.2
TATGAGTAATACCACTTAACTTTAGTCCAATGCCGATTATCGAATATAAGGGGAAATAAAGGATAGTTAAAATCTGATTATAATTTCGCGCTAGTTGTCATTATGTATCTCAATAGGTAATACTGATGTTATCTATTGAGATACATGGAATTTTTTAGCTAAAGTCCCTAGGTTAGTACAAGGTTCTTCGCTGTATAATGTATCAGTCGGCAAATCTGATACTTGCCCGACAAGGCATTATTGTGCCGTCGTCACCAACTCCCAGGGGCCAGTCCCGTTTGGCTCGTCGCCGCGAGTCCACCACTTTGCAACATAGACTTTGCCGTTAAAGCTGGCTTTATCGCCTTGCAGATAAACTTTATTTGCTTCCCACGCGGCCACGTTATCAACAGGTGGTTTGTCATCTGGCGGCGGCAGGTTATCAACCACAGTTACAGCGGGCCACCCTGTGTGAGAGCCATAGAAGTTAGTGACACATTTTTCGTAATCACCTTCGACAAGCGCAGAGTAAGCCGTCTGATAACCCACAAGTTTACATTCAAACGAAAAACCACCGGGACGGTCTGCGTAATATTCCCAGTTTGCTTCCCAGTTGGTGTAAAGCACTTCACCGGCACCATCCAGATTCAGACTACCAAATGGCGTTTGCTGCCAGCAGGTATTTTCTTCATCGCTTTCTACCGGAATATTGTAATAGTGAGATAAGCCCTCCCAGTAACGAATACGATTAACAGGTTGGCCTTTATTTTTGTTGTGCTCACCGCACTCAATCCCGCCGTTAATCACGTTAATGGTGGTACCAAAGCCGTAGCCGATACCGGCGTTCAGCTCTGTCTGAGACGGCACCCAGGTACGGTCAATCACGTGCAGCATGGCCGGCTTTGGTGCCTGCGGTGTCAGGAAGAACCAGATTGCAGAAGCCAGGTTGAGCCAGGAGTCGGCAACCAGGGCTGGATTGTTTAACAGCACGGTTGCATCGCCGTCAAACATGGCTTCGGAGAACATGCCATAGTTAAAGTGATAAGACAGCTGTTTGGCACCTCGGCCGAAATACCCTTGCCCGTCAGCACATGGCCAGCGACGATTTTGCCAGTCATTCTGGCCACAGCCAGTGGTATAACCAGGTTGACCTTCAGACCAGCCCATTTCACGCACATGGACCAGCGCCTGCTGCCACTCTTCTAATCTCAGCGGGTTATCCGAGACATTGTCTTTCGCAATATGACCACCGGTTTCCTGTGCAAAATGAGCAAACGCGGTGACGATAGACTTTTTACAAATGGCGTCTGCATTGCGACCATCTGTATACTCCCCACAAAACGCCGGAAACTTGCCTATTGCTCGCAAAAAACGCGTATAAGTGTATTCCGGCGCAGCCATTTGGGTCAGAAAATCCCACTCGCTCTGCCCAAATACCCGCTCTACGCGCTTCACGTTTTCTGGGTTAGTTGCAGCCCCAGGCACAATTGCGTCCACCACAGTATTGCTGCGGGTTTTTAATGCTTGTGCCCACACGCTATACATTGGGTTTGAGGTCAGGGCAGCTTCGGCTGCCTGAAGAGCGGCTCGGTCGAGTAAATAGGCGCCAGAGTTGTTCGGATCTGGCTGAACATTAAGTGCCAGTGCGGGCACGCTGATACACGCCATTACCGCCAGGCAAACGGAGTTAAGTTTTTTCATAGGACATCCTTTACATGTTGTTGTGATCAGAAGGTGACTGTCGTATCACGCTCTGAATTAAGTTGTTATCGTTCTATTTAACAGTGCGTCGTCACGAATAATTGCAACGTTCGCAATCATCATTCAGACACACCGTTGTCACAATTATTACCAAGATGACATCGCTGTCAACAACGGCTGAGTATAAAACGCACTAATTTCGTACCTATTTTGACCAGTTTTTTTTGAACGGCTTTGTTTTAATTTGAGAAATGCTGCAAAATGGCGTTTCTGTAAATGACTATTGGCGGTAGCGTATGATCTCAATTCTCCCTCTCGACCCATCTCATTACCCGGCAGTTATCGAGCTTGGCAACCTGGTGCATGGCGAGAACTATCTGGATCTGGACGGCATCAAAATGATGCATAAACTGGGTACTCAGCATGGACTAAACGCCTCGTTTGTCGCCATGGATGAGTCTAATCAGGTAGTCGGGTTCAGAACGTCTTACAGTGCCGGTCAATGGCCTATTGATAAATGGTGCTCCCCGGCATTGTGGCCAGTGGATGAGCAGCATATGGCGTACTTTAAGTGTATTGCGATCCACCCGGATGCGCAGGGACAGGGGATTGGACCCAGGTTACTCAAAGCGTCTGTCGAGGTCTTAAAACAACAAGGCGCAAAAGCAGGTGTATCGCACCTTTGGCAGCAAAGCCCGGGCAATGGTGCCGTGAAGTACTTTACCAAAGCAGGCGGTAAACTCATCAAAGTACACGACGATCGCTGGTTAGACCTAACCTTGTATGAGGGATATCGGTGCACCCTTTGCGACACAGAATGTCATTGTCAGGCCGCTGAAATGGTACTGGAGTTCTGATGCACGCTTTTGATCCACTCCACGCTCCCCATTGTCAGGGCCAGCCGTTTGCCCCCAGTTACTGGGCTGCCACACAGCCTTTACCTGCCCCCCTGAGTGCGCCACAAACATCAGAGCACTTTGACGTTGCCATTATAGGTGGTGGTTTCACTGGATTATTAAGTGCTTACTATCTCGCTCAAAACTATCAGCAAAAGGTGTGTGTACTTGAAGCCAATCAGGTAGGCTTTGGCGCCAGTGCCCGCAACGCTGGTTTTGCTTTGCCGGGCTCAGGGAGGCTTGGTTATGGCGATTATGCAAAACGTTGGGGGCTCGACGTTAGCCGTGGCATTTACGATGAGTTTCAGGGTGGCGTTAAGCGAGTCAGAACGCTCATTGATGAACACAAAATCGACTGTGACGCACAGGCATCGGGTTATCTGAAAATAGCGCATAATGCTCAGGCTTATGCCAACTTACAAAGTGCAGCGCAATTTATCTCAGATAATTTTGGCGGGGAAAGCAGTCAGTTGCTCAGCAAGGCAGAACTTGACGCGCAATTTATGTTGAATCACCACGCCCATGGCGCCATGCGCTACGAGAATGGCTTTGGTTTGCACCCGCTCAAACTCCTGCTCGGCTATCGTGACATGGCTATTAAAGCCGGTGTTACCTTGTTTGAACAGAGCCTGGTCAGCCAGGTTAAACACGGTCAACGCCACACGCTGAGTGTAAACGACCAGAAAATCAGTGCGGATAAGCTGCTTTATACAGGGAACGCTTATAACAATAAACACAGCCATCCTTTGATCGATAACCGCTACTTGCCTATCCTCAGCAGTATCTTTGTCACACGCCCGCTCAGCGAGGATGAGCTGAAACAAACAGGCCTGAAAACACACCAGGTAGTAATGGATACGCGCAGGCTAAAATATTACTACCGGCTACTGCCAGATAACCGCCTGCTGTTTGGCGGACGAGGCGCAGTATTTGCCAAAGATCAGCACAAAATCAAATATCTGACTCACCTCAAAACAGCACTTGCTGAGTGTTTTCCATGCCTTAAAGATATAACACACGATTATTACTGGCACGGTTATATTGCCGCGGCACTGGATGATATGCCCCATGTCTTTTTTGAGGACAATGTTGGTTATGTTTTAGGTTACTGTGGCTCAGGCGTATCGTTTAGCTCACAGGCTGCCTACCGGCTGGCACAACTGGCAATGAAAGATACCGTGCCTGATTTACCCCTGTTCCAGCGGCCTTTGCCCAGGATCCCCTTTCCTCAGCTTCGCCGCTTCGGGCAATTGGGTTACTATCATCTGGCGCAGGTGCAGGATAAGTTTTCATAACAGTTATTGACCAAAAATAAATATGAGGTTAACGTGAATTGCGAAGTTTTTTCGCTAAGGAAAACACAAAGAACCAATTGGAGTGAAATAACAATGTTAAAACTAAACAAAAAACCACTAAAAAGCTTATCTCATAAACAACTGCAGCATGCGGAGAAAAACACGCCACATGTTGCAGGCGGTACGGGCACGACAAGCTGGACTTGCCCCGGCTCACGCCCGTGTCAGGATAAATATGAGTAATATTATCTAGCGTCGGTAGCTGGCGCTCATAAAGCCCAGCTACTTTAAATTCATGTTACACAAAGGTCCATCTGCGAGACCAATTCAAACATCGCAGCATTACTCCAACTCTATGCCCAGGCATTAAACCATAGATAGTTGCTACCAAGGTATCGCCAGTCCCTGGTAATCATAAAACCCGCCGCTTTGCGCTTCGTGTAGTTCATCCAGCACCTGTTTCAGGCCTTGTGCAGATTCTTCGGCAGAGATCAGGGCATTAGGGCCACCCATATCGGTTTTAACCCAGCCCGGATGCAGTGCCACGGTTTTTATTCCTTCAGGTAACAGATCATTGGAAAGGCTCTTGATCACTGAGTTTAACGCCGCTTTTGAGCTGCGATAGATATATCCACCACCTTTAGTGTTGTTGGTCATGCTGCCGACTTTGGATGAGAGTACCGCAAAGGTCTTTAACTTACCCAGTCTTAGTTGCGGGGTGAATGCCTCCGCTAATTTTAGCGGCGCAATCACATTAACTTCCATAACACGCTTCCATTGCTCTACATCACAGTCGCCAAACGCATAACCTTTCGGACCGTAGACACCGGCATTGTTTATCACCAAATCAATGGGCACATCAATAAGCGATGCGGCGAGTTTTGTCATTTGCGCATAGTTAGTGATATCCAGCGCGACTATCTGTAAATGGCTAAACTGCTGCTCCAGCTGCCACAATGCGTCGGCAGATTGCGGCGCTCTACAGCTTGCCAATACTCTCCAGCCCTGCTCAAGATACAGCTTAACGAGCGCAAGCCCAATGCCACGATTTGCACCTGTGATAAAAAGTGTGTTCATAAATTTATATCAGCCTTTTCTTAGTGCCCCAGTGACTATTATATACGTTTAAATCTTACCAGGATCACTCACTTTGTAGCCATGACAGAGCATGCGCTTTGTCCTCAAAATAGCGAGATTCCCCATCGACAAACCAGTTACCAACCATAGCAGCCAGTTTTTGCCAACGGCTGTTGCCTAATACCGCTATTTTATAAAAATCATGGCTGTGGCGCAGTGCCAGTGCCACATCGTCCCAGGCTGCATGCAGCTCCCAGCCCTCAAATTCAGTGACGTCGACCAGCACCCTGATTTGCTCCCCGGCTGCCGCTCTCAGCGCGCTTTCAATCACTGCCTTAATGGCCATATAATCTGCATGGCTTACCTTACCGAGCGCTTTAAAACTCATTAACAGACCACCATTCAGGCGTTCGGTATCAACAGAGATAGAATGAAAGCGCTCCATGGCAGCCTCAGCTCAGGATATGTGTGGTACTTATCCAAACTAGCAGAGAGGTTAACAAAAAGGCAAAAAATAAACGTAAAATACGCAACTGTTTGGGGGTTTTAATAAAACGGTGTAATACCCCACCAAACACCAGCCACAGGCTATCCACCAAAATGGCAATTGCAAAACACGTTAGCGCCGCCAACACGGCTCCCATCACAGGGCTCGCATCAGGTACACTGTTGTTAGCAAAAATGGCAATACAGGCTGCGTACGCCTTTGGGTTAAGCAAATTCAGAATAAAACCATCCCGAAAACCCACTTCTCCCCCAGACACGTCAGATAAACCACTGCGATTGGTCGCAATTTTATAGGCGACATAAAACAGGTAGGCGATAGCCAAGCCCTGACACACAGCACTGAGATTCGGATAGCTTAACAACAGCGCCCCCAGCCCCGTTGCAGCCGCAATAATTGCCACTAACAGCCCCAGCAGAATACCGGATAAAAATGGCACTCCACGGCGCACACCTGAGCTGGCACCAACAGCGGCCAATGCTAAAGGCGCAGGACCTGGAGAGCCAAGCAACAGCGCAGTGGTCAGAGCAATAGAAAATAACGCTTCGTACATCTTTTTCGTTCCTTAAAAAACAAGGCCCGGATTAACCGGGCCAATTTTCATCACTAAATTTGTTCCTGCGGGACTCGAACATGTCCCTCCATCACCACTCGGGCGCTGCGGCTCATCACCGCTTTTTTTGCCAGCCAGCGGCCATTTGCCAGTTCGGCTTCTGCGCCCACTTTCAAAGTGCCCGAAGGATGGCCAAAAGTAACGCTGTTGCGCTCACCACCGCCTGCCGCCAGGTTCACCAATGTACCGGGGATAGCAGCAGCCGTGGCAATCGCCACTGCGGCCGTGCCCATCATGGCATGGTGCAGCTTACCCATAGACAGCGCTCGAACAGACAGGTCAATGTCCTGCTGCGAAATGGTTTTGCCACTGGATGCGGTATACGCCTTGGCACCACATACAAAGGCAATTTTAGGGGTGTGCTGACGTACCTTGGCTTCGTCAATGTGCTCAATCAGACCCATTTTTACGGCACCGAATGCACGGATCTGCTCAAATCGGGCTAATGCTGCGTCGTCACTATTGATCGCTTCTTGCAGCTCCACACCGGTGTAACCTAAGTCCTCGGCACGGAAAAACAAGGTTGGGATACCGGCATTGATCATAGTGACATCAAACGTGCCAATCTCCGGCACTTCCAGTTGGTCGACCAGATTGCCACTTGGGAACATATCTGCATCGCCGTCGGCCGGGTCTATAAATTCCACCACCACTTCAGCGGCGGGAAAAGTCACGCCATCAAGCTCAAAGTCGCCACTTTCCTGCACTTCGCCATTTGCCATAGGCACATGAGCGATAATGGTTTTTTCAATGTTTGCCTGCCAGATCCGTACTACGGCAATGCCGTTTTCGGGTATTCTGCTAGTATCTACCAGGCCGTTGCTAATGGCAAAAGCACCCACCGCAGCGGTCAGATTGCCACAGTTGCCACTCCAGTCGATAAAAGGTTTGTCTATCGCGACCTGGCCAAACAAATAGTCGACATCATGGTCCGCTTTATCACTTTTCGACAAGATCACGGTTTTGCTGGTACTGGAGGTTGCCCCACCCATGCCATCGGTTTGCTTGGCATAAGGATCCGGGCTGCCAATTACGCGTAGCAGCAGTCTGTCGCGCGCTTCACCCGGCACTTGTGCCGCCTCGGGCAGGGAGCTGAGATTAAAAAACACGCCTTTGGAGGTGCCACCGCGCATATAGGTCGCCGGCACACGTAGTTGAGGTTTGAAAGTCATAGTTTTCATCCTAAGTAGCAGAGTGGACACCCTTTGCGGATGCACTCTGCTCAGACAGGCTCCACAGTTAGTGCGGAGCAAGAATGCAGTGGTTAAGCGTTTGCTTCCAGAAAGTCTTTAGCAAAGCGCTGCAGTACGCCACCAGCTTCGTAAATAGACACTTCTTCTTCTGTGTCCAGTCGGCATAGCACTGGTACTTCTAGCTGTACGCCATTGCTGCGGTGGATGATCAGATTAAGCGTAGCACCTGGGGTACGTGTGCCTTCGACATCGTAGGTTTCGGTACCATCGAGCTCCAGCGTTTTGCGCGTTGTACCATTTTGGAACTCCAGTGGTAACACGCCCATTCCAATCAGATTGGTACGGTGAATACGCTCAAAGCCTTCAGCCACAATCACTTCTACACCCGCTAAACGCACGCCTTTGGCTGCCCAGTCGCGAGACGAGCCCTGACCATAATCGGCACCGGCTACGATGATCAGCGGTTGTTTACGCTCCATATAGGTTTCGATGGCTTCCCACATGCGAGTGACTTTGCCTTCTGGCTCAAGACGCGCCAGTGAGCCCTGCTTCACTTCGCCGTTTTCCAACACCATTTCATTGAGGAGTTTGGGATTCGCAAAGGTAGCACGCTGCGCCGTTAAGTGGTCGCCACGGTGGGTTGCATAAGAGTTAAAGTCTTCTTCAGGCAGACCCATTTTCGCCAGATATTCACCGGCAGCACTGGAAGCAAGGATCGCATTCGACGGAGACAAGTGATCTGTGGTGATGTTGTCACCCAAAATCGCCAGTGGTCGCATGCCCTTCATGGTGCGCTCACCTGCTAAGGCACCTTCCCAGTATGGCGGACGGCGGATGTAGGTACTCATCTCACGCCACTGATACAGCGGGTCGTTGTCTTCACCATAGTCAACGCTCAGGTCAAACATAGGTTCGTAAACGGCACGGAATTGCTCCGGCTTCACACTCTGTGCAATGACTGCGTCAATCTCTTCATCGCTTGGCCAGATGTCTTTTAACGTAACCGGGTTGCCATTCTGGTCATGACCCAGCACGCCATTTTCGATATCAAAACGCACTGATCCCGCAATGGCATACGCCACAACCAAAGGCGGTGATGCCAGGAAAGCCTGCTTAGCATAGGGGTGGATACGACCATCAAAGTTGCGGTTGCCCGATAGCACGGCAGTGGCATAGAGGTCACGGTCGATCACTTCTTGCTGAATTTTTGGATCCAGTGCCCCACTCATACCGTTACAGGTGGTACAGGCAAATGCCACGATACCAAAGCCCAGTTGCTCAAGCTCAGGCAACAACTGTGCTTCTTCCATGTAAGAACGCACGGCTTTGGAGCCTGGTGCAAATGAGGTTTTTACCCACGGCTTGCGGCTCAGGCCCAGTTTGTTGGCATTACGTGCCAGCAAACCAGCGGCCACCACGTTGCGCGGGTTACTGGTGTTGGTACAGCTGGTAATGGCTGCGATGATCACCGCACCGTCTGGCATTTCGCCCTCACGCTGCTCATAATCAGCCACAATGCCTTGCTTGGCCAAGTCTGCCGTTGCAACACGGCGATGCGGGTTTGACGGACCGGCCAGGTTACGGCCAACCGAAGATAAATCAAATTTCAGCACACGCTCGTACTGAGCGCCTGTCATAGCATCGGCCCACAAACCAGTGTGCTTAGCATATTGCTCAACCAGCTTGATTTGCTCGTCATCACGACCGGTCAGGCGCAGATAATCAATGGTTTGCTGGTCAATATAGAACATGGCGGCTGTGGCGCCATACTCAGGTGTCATGTTCGAAATGGTTGCCCGGTCACCCAAAGACAAGCCCTCGCAGCCTTCGCCGAAGAACTCAAGGTACGAAGAAACCACGCGTTCCTGACGTAAAAATTCCGTGATGGCCAGCACGATATCCGTGGCGGTGATCCCCGGCTGACGTTTGCCAACCAGCTCTACACCCACGATATCCGGCAGGCGCATATATGAAGCACGACCCAGCATCACGCTCTCGGCTTCAAGACCCCCTACACCCACAGCAATTACGCCCAGTGCATCCACATGCGGGGTATGGCTGTCGGTTCCAACCAGAGTATCCGGGAATGCCACACCATCGCGCGCCTGGATAACCGGCGACATTTTCTCCAGATTGATCTGGTGCAAAATACCATTGCCCGGGGGGATCACATCAACGTTTTTAAATGCTGTTTTGGTCCAGTTAATAAAGTGGAAGCGGTCGTCGTTACGGCGGTCTTCAATCGCCCGGTTTTTCTCAAAGGCGTTTTCTTCATAACCGGCGTGCTCTACTGCCAGGCTGTGATCAACGATCAGCTGAGTTGGCACCACCGGGTTTACTTTGGCAGGGTCGCCGCCTTTTTCAGCAATGGCATCACGCAGACCGGCAAGGTCTACCAGCGCCGTCTGGCCTAAAATATCATGACAGACCACACGTGCCGGAAACCAGGGGAAATCCAGGTCGCGACGACGCTCAATAATTTGGCTCAGATAATCGTTGAGTTTTTCAGGCTCGGCGCGGCGCACCAGGTTTTCTGCTAACACTTTAGAGGTATAAGGTAAGCCATCATACGCACCGGGCTTGATGGCTTCGACCGCTTCGCGCGTGTCGTAATAACACAGCGAAGAGTCAGGTAATTTTTTGCGAAATTGGCTGTTCATAACTACTTCCAGGATTGCTCATTGGCTCAACGGCACAGATCTTTATGATTATTGTCGGTGATCTGTGCCATACAGTGACGAATGTTAAATTGGGGGATTAACGCTCGGACATAGCTGGAACCGGACGCAGTTCCTCACCCGTATATTCCGCTGACGGACGGATGATACGGTTGTCTGCTCTTTGCTCCATCACGTGACCTGCCCAGCCTGTCAGACGCGACATTACGAAGATAGGCGTGAACAGCTTAGTTGGGATCTTCATAAAGTGATAAGCCGATGCGTGGAAGAAATCCGCATTACAGAACAGCTTCTTCTCGCGCCACATAACCGCTTCGCAACGCACAGAAACCGGATAAAGTACCGTATCACCCACATCAGCTGCTAGCTTTTCAGACCAGCCTTTGATGATTTCGTTACGCGGATCAGACTCAGAGTAGATAGCGTGACCAAAGCCCATGATCTTTTCTTTACGCTCCAGCATGCCCATCATTTCCTGCTCAGCGTGATCGGCCGACTCAAAACGCTCAATCATTTCCATTGCCGCTTCGTTCGCACCACCGTGCAGAGGACCACGCAGCGAGCCGATGGCACCTGTGATACAAGAATGCATGTCAGACAGCGTAGAAGCACACACACGTGCAGTGAAAGTAGAGGCATTAAACTCATGCTCTGCATACAGAATAAGTGAAACGTGCATTACACGCTCATGCAACTCGCTTGGCTTTTCACCATGCAACATATGCAGGAAGTGTGCGCCGATTGAATCGTCGTCTGTTTCAACATCAACACGTACGCCATCATGGCTAAAGCGATACCAGTAACAGATGATGCTTGGGAAGCACGCCAGCATACGATCTGTGATAGCCTGCTGTTGTTCAAAGTCGTGCTCACCTTCGAGGTTACCCAGCATAGAACAACCGGTGCGAAGCACGTCCATTGGGTGTGCATCGGCCGGAATGCGCTCCAGCACTTCTTTTAGTGCCTGTGGCAGGCCGCGCTGAGATTTTAATAGTGCCTTGTAGCTGTCCAGCTCCTGCTGGTTAGGCAATTTACCTTTTAGGATCAGATATGCGACTTCCTCAAACTGGCAGTGTTCAGCCAGGTCTTTTACGTCGTATCCACGATAAGTCAGACCTGAGCCTGATACACCGACTGTTGAAAGTGCCGTTTTACCTGCAACCTGACCGCGAAGGCCTGCACCGCTTAATACTTTAGCCATTTTGTTGTCTCCTGAATTTTACCTGCTGGTTAATTTCATTGTGATAAAAGCCGCAGGTACGCGGCTTTATCTTTATCCTTTAAACTTTTTATTTGTTCTTACCTTGCGCAAACAATGCGTCGAGTTTTTGCTCGTACTCGTGATAGCCAAGATAATCATACAAATCCATACGAGTTTGCATGCTGTCGATGACGGCTTTCTGATCGCCGTTTTCTAAAATTGATTGATACACCATCTCTGCGGCTTTGTTCATTGCGCGGAACGCACTCAGCGGGTAAAGCACCATGTCGACGCCCCACTCACCCAGCTCTTTTTTGTTCCACAGCTCTGTTTTACCGAACTCGGTGATATTCGCCAGAATAGGCACATCCAGTGCTTCGGCAAATGCACGATAGTGCTCTTCTGTCTGAACAGCTTCTGCGAAAATACCGTCTGCACCCGCTGCAACATAGGCTTTAGCACGCTCAATAGCCGCTTCAAGGCCTTCCTGTGCGAACGCGTCGGTACGCGCCATGATGAAGAAGTCTGGATCGGTACGCGCATCTACTGCCGCTTTGATACGGTCGACCATTTCGTCTGTCGACACTATCTCTTTGTTAGGACGGTGACCGCAGCGCTTTTGCGCAACCTGATCTTCCATATGCACGGCAGCGGCACCCGCCTTTTGCATTTCCTGAATGGTTTTAGCAATGTTAAATGCACCGCCCCAGCCCGTGTCGATATCGACCATCAGAGGCAAGTCACAGGCAGACGTAATACGCTGAACATCCGCAATCACATCGTTTAGAGAGGTGATGCCTAAGTCCGGCAGACCATAAGAGGCATTCGCAACGCCGCCGCCAGATAGGTAGATAGCCTGGTGACCGATTTTTTTCGCCATAATGGCGCTGTAGGCATTAATGGTGCCCACAATCTGTAGTGGTTGATTGGCTTTGAGCGCGTCACGAAATCTTTCACCTGCGCTGATGATCCCTGTACTCATAAGTGTGTCTCCCCGATTATGACTGATGCTGTTTGGTTAACTTGGTGGCAATATTATTTTTAGAATATTGAATATGGCGGCGCATCAGCATTTCTGCCAACTCGGCATCTCGATTTGCGATGGCACGCACTATGTGTTTGTGTTCGTCGTAGGCTGTTGTAACGCGTGGCCCGGCCATGCCGAGTTGCACCCGATACATTCGCGCCAGGTGATAAATACCATTGCTCAGCATGGCAATAAGCTGCTGATTTTGGCTGCCGACAATAATGCGGTAATGAAAGTCCAGGTCACCCGCTTCCTGATAATAAGATTCGCCGCCTTTGACTTCGTCGAACTGCTCGTTCAACAGACTATTGAGCTTAGCAATTTCTTCATCTGGCATGTGTTGCGCTGCCAGACGTGCGGCCATGCCCTCAAGGGCTTCGCGCACCTGATACAACTCCATCAGACCTTCTTCGCTCAGCGAGACCACTCTGGCCCCCACATTCGGACGACGTTCAACCAAATGACAGGCCTCAAGGCGGTTTATCGCCTCCCGAACAACTGCACGGCTCACCTCATACTTTGTCGACAATTCCATTTCGCTCAGCTTAGAGCCAGCCGGAATATCACCTTCAACAATCTCTTTTCTAAGCCGGAAAAATGCTTTATCAGAAGCAGTTACGGCACTTTCATGCATAAAGCTCATTATGTCTTTGCCTTCCGGTCTTGTTAAAAGTTGTAGACAATATAGTGCTGCTTTACGTGTACGTCAACCTGATCCGGAGCGGATTGTCGACAATTTACAATATAGGGGGTATTCATGAAATTTATGGTTGTTTACCGACACACTGGCTTACATCTTGACCTGACACCCTGAATAATAAGGGCAAGATAACCTGACCCTGCTACACTTTTATCCGTATGCAGATTAAAAGGTATGTTTTTGATGGTAAAAACAGTCGTTACCCTGATGCTAGTCACGCTGCTGAGTAGCTTTCACAGCTGGGCTAAGTTCACCGTAGTCACGGAATTATCCCCACCCAATCAAACCTGGGTCAACGACCAGGTCGCCGGTGTAAGCACCGCACTGGTAAATGCAATTCTGAACACCGCTGCGCTTGAGGGGGAGTTTTACATGTACCCTTGGGCACGCGCTTTAAATACAGCGAAAGACAAGCCAAACACACTAATCTACAGCATGGCAAAAACCCCGCAACGAGAAGCTTTGTTTCACTGGATTGGTCCTGTGGCACTCTTTCACCTCGGTTTTGTAACAAACCAATCGCCCCGAAAAGTTCAAATTAAAACGCTGGAAGACGCCAAGCAATACCGGCTTGCCGTACAAAGAGAGGATGTGGCTGCTCAGGCATTGCATAAACTGGGCTTTGAATTTATTGAGACCGCTGATATTCAGCAATCCTACCGCTTACTGGCGGCTAACAAAGTAGACCTGGTTGTGGACGACCCACGCTATATCAGCGCTATGGTGCAGGCAATGAAGTTACCCGACAGTCACTTTCGCTATGTGCTGGATATTGAACCGCTCAGTGTCAGGGGCTACCTTGCGGCCAGCTTAGCCACCAGCCCGGAGCGGGTTGCTCAGCTGCGCGCCGCCTACCAGCAGTTGGTTGATACGCCCTTATATCGCAGAGCACTTTTTGAGTAAGACGCTTAGATACGATAAAATCGCGAAGCAATACAAAGAATAAGGCGGTTAGATACGATAAAATCGCGAAGCAATACAAAGAATAAGGCGGTTAGCATGCAAATAGAGCACCCCAGCTCTGAAACAGAAGCCCAAGCACTGCAAGAAGCACTCGCAGCTCAGGTTATCAGTGAAGATCACTTTGACTCCATCACCACCATTGCTGGCACTGATGTGGCTTATGACGACGCGACAAACCAACTGGTTGGTGCCATTGTGGTGTTAGATGCCAGCACACTGGAGATAATAGAAACACAAGTCGTCACCGAAAGTGTGCGTTTCCCATACATTCCCGGTTTGTTCTCATTCAGGGAGCTACCGCCATTGCTGTCCGCGTTTGAGCGACTCACCCATAAACCAGACATGATAGTGTGTGATGGCCAGGGCCTGGCTCATCCAAGGCGCTTTGGTCTGGCATGCCATCTTGGTGTAGTCCTGGATATTCCCACCATTGGGTGTGGTAAAACACGACTCACAGGCATGCATGAAATGCCACTTGAAACTCGCGGCGCCAGCGCGCCGCTGATAGATAACGAACAAGTAATCGGTGAGGTTTTGCGGACTCAGGACACCATTAAGCCAGTGTATGTCTCTGTTGGCCATAAAGTTAGTTTGAGCACTGCAAAAGAGTGGATCCTCAAACTCACCCCAAAATATCGCCTGCCGGAAACAACCCGTCAGGCCGATCAACAAGTGAACCGAGCGCTTAAAGCGCTGCAAGCACAGGGCTGACAATGTGCCCAACTTGGTCAGGCATTGCCAGAGCGCGGATTGGGTACTTCGAAATAGCAGAGCCTGGTGACACAGGCTCTGGCAGCATTTAGATCATTTTGACATGCGGGTATTGGCGGGCCATCAGTGTATGTAAGGCAGCTTTTTCCTGTTCGCTGCATACGGACACAACCTCTAACTCAGACGTCCCTTCTGTCGCGGCAAAGGCAATCAAATTATCCCACTTGCATTCATAACGACTCACCGCTAGTCGTACTGGCTTTAATGCTGATATCAATTCCTGCAACGCTTTCTGCTGAGCATAAATACGTTCGCTACACACTACATGTAACTCAGAGATTGAATCTGTATTAAAACCGCTAAGCTCCTCTACCACCTTGTCATATGGACAAACCAATTTTTCGCTGTTGTCGATAATTAAGCAAAACTCTCCGGTAACAGTAAAATGAGATATCTCATTCGCTTGACCAACTTTAAATGCAATACTACCTCTAGAGTCGTTGAGAGTACTTTTTAACGCCACATCCCAAGACAGGATTCCCCCCAATTCATCCCACTCATACATCTCTTTTAGTAAATCCCCTTCACCCAGCATAGATTCAAGCTCAAGTTCATGACGAATATTACTATCACAATGATAATTCGTGCCCTGGCCTTCCCACCCATCAACAAATACATTCTCACCAGATGCATGGCCATTCTGTGAGACGCTATATACAATCCCAGAGTAGGGTTTACCATTAACGCAGATAGGTTCAAGTACACTTTCCAACACTGTGTCCAGAATCGCGTGCTCTGGTTGATTCAGGTAAGGCGGTACATAATCACCTAGCTGCTCTCCCTCTCGATAAATCAAGCGGCCAACGACCAGGCCCTGCTCATGCTTAATCGCGACCCCGCTGAAAAGCTGGTCGTTATAAAAGCAACCCGCTTCGTTGTGGGTCAACGCCTCGAAAAGGACCATCCAATGACTCTGTGCATTCATGTTTTTCTCAGTTTTACAATTTACAAATGCGTCTGGCACTTCAATGCTTCAAGGCGCAAATCAATATTGGCAAGATACTCCAAGCCATAATGAGGATGATCAAACTGAGCAATTAATGCCTGGGGCAGATCTTTTTCGACCTCTTCATAGCAGCTTGCTATACCACAACTGATTGCCGCTAAACTGTCTGTGTCTCCGCCTAAGTTGACTGATAGTTCGAGTAGGTTACTCAAACTACGCGACTGGCTCAGCACCATCAACACCGCGCTCAGTGTATCTTCAGAAATAGCGCGCACAGGTCCTTCCCAGTGAACATCAAACACACAATCGAAATCAGTAAGATAATCTGGCAACGTATCTAGCGTTGCCTTTTTATATAAGCCCGCATGAGTCGCCAGAGCAATACACTTGGCGGCGTTGAGTGCAATATCGTGGTCGTGTGTTACTCGGGCTTGCTGCTCAGCTCTGCTCATAACTTTTTGCTCATCAGCCAGATAACCCAATGGCAGAGCACGCATCATAGCACCATTACCAAAGCTATCGGTCTTAACTAGTCTGGCAAACGTTTTAGCATTAGGTGCCTCGGTAAAAGCCTGTTGCAATCGCTTAGCATAGCCATGAACCGGATCCCTGTGATACGTATCGTAAAAGGCAGCGGCAATCGTTTCGCTGTCCCAGGGTTTATCACTTAGCATCAGCTCAGCCAATGCCAAAGACATCTGCGTGTCATCAGTGTAGCAGGCTGACTCACCAGATAAAGCATGTGCCCGGTAGCCACTAAGATCATTGTGTGTACGAATAATATCTTGTGCAACAAACTCAAATCCGGCACCGTATGCATCAGCAATTGCCATTTCAACCAACATCTGGCCTCCTTGTATATTCAAAACAGGTCTGTTTTAGACACAATCTACTATATTTAAGAAACCTGTTGCCCTGGGCTCGCCTAAATTGACAGTCTCAAATCAAAATATGCCGCGTATGAAATTCGTTTTTACTGCACTCAGCATGCCACGAAAAATCTCGTCAGCAGAGTTGTATCTAGATGGTGTATTGGAGCAGAAGCATACAGCTGCCAAAGGCTGGCAGCTGTATGTGTAGGCAGGGCTACTTAACTAACGACGTCTGCGCATGACACAGGCACCAGCGAGCAATAAGATCAGGAAATGAAGGCTACCGCCAGATCCCCCTTCATCAGACTTGCCGGTGTCTGGTGTTTTATTGTCGCTTCCTTTGTCACTACCTGGGTTGTCACCACCGTCACCTGGGTTGTCGCCACCGTCACCTGGGTTGTCACCACCGTCACCTGGGTTGTCACCACCGTCACCTGGGTTGTCATCACCATCACCAGGGTTGTCATCACCATCACCTGGGTTGTCATCACCATCACCTGGGTTGTCATCACCATCGTCCGGCTTATCACCGTCGTCATCAGCTTCGATGACTTTCAACTGAGTGCTGGTACTCGAAACCACGGTTTGCTGCCACAGCGCATCGACCGACAATTCAACATCACCTGGTTCTGCAAACTTCGTTGTAAATTTGCCGCTGTCAGCTCCCCCACTGACATGTTCACCAGCAACGTACCATTGGTAGTGCAAATCAAGCGGCTCGCTGGATGTCAGGTTTGCCAGAAATTCAACGTTCTGCCCCTGAATCACTTCATCAGGCTGTAAGATAATCAGTCCGACAATTTTTGGAGAAATAAGATCAACTTGCTTTTCAGAAGACTCCAGCAGTTTTCCACCCAGGTACACTTCTCGGGTTACGGTATAAATGCCAGGTTGTGCGTACTCGTGTTCAGGTTCTGCCTCATGAGAAACAGAACCGTCACCAAATCGCCAAAAGTACTGCGCATCATTGGCAGACACAGTGCAAGTCAGTATGAATAAAAGACTGGTTATTACTTTGTACATAGTCACTCCCTGATAGTGATATTTAATCATACGTGACACCCAGGCTTATCAAGTGCAGCCAACGTATGACGGTCTTGATTGTAACACAAACGTTAAAAAAATGCAGTCCGCTAACTAATCCGTCTAATAGTACTACTTAAAATGCGTAAATGTACTCGCTTGTATTAGGTAATTGTTCGGTGCCAGACAGTAATTTTACAATAGAGCGTATGTCTGCAATCAGACATACGCGTCAGTCCTACTGCTGAAATACCACACCATAAGTACTTAATGCAGCCTCGCACAATCGCCAGTTTAATATTCCACGTGCAGGAGCGTTTGCGTCGATAAAAGTCGGTGCCCACCTTAGGTTACGAAACAGAACGCTGTGTGCCTGTGAAACAACCCCTGAGCGAACGGCCTCCTGGCGGGCTAACTCACATTGTTTCCAATCCTGGCCATCACTCGATGGCAATTGCAAATCCGTTATATCGTAGCTGGCAGGGCAGGACTTTCCTCGCTGAACACACGCGTTTTTCATTTCCTGCACCTTATTTTCACAGGCATATCCGAAGGGATTATCACGGCAAAACTGAGCGGCTGTGAAAGAAAACCAGGCATTATCGTAGGCAAGCGTTTTGATGCGTTCCACAGCCAGGCGCTGCGCCTCGGGAAGATAGGCATAATAGCTATTGAGCAGGTTAGCAGCTCTTTGCTCGTCCAAAATGGCTTGTTTAAAGTCATCCTCAAGCTCAGTGATCAACCACTTAGTCGCATTTCTGACGACCTGATAGTCGGGTACCAACGCGCGCAGTGCCAGAGAGGATTTGTCGTAACGCGTCGTATAGTAACGCACAACATTGTAATCACTCAGCGACGACAACTGGCTATTAAAACCCGTTTTTGCGTACTTAACCGCCTCATAAAACATATCAAAGCAAGGCGTTGGGTTATCCAAAGAGCAAGTAATGATATTATTAGGTATGACTGTCAGCAGCTGTTTTGGGTCGCCACCTTGCTGTACCGCCCTTACCGTTATTTTGACCGATGACTTTGTGTCATTCTGCAAATACTTAAGCTGCCCACCTACATTGAATACACCACCATACAAGTCCACATTCAGATAACCACCTATGTCTGACTTATCTTTATTACTACCATAATCAATCTTTAGATTAACCAGTACGTTTGCACCATACTCGATCCCCGTCACAAACTCATCGCCCACTAAAGCTTGCAACTGAGCCTGATGATTGTTGGCAATATTGTCGCCAACTCGTGACAAGGTATATCCCGTGTTTTGATTTACGGGCAATAGCAGACGCTTTTTCGGAGTGCTGGACGCACTAAAAGTATAGGAGCTTGAATAAGTGCTGGATGCCATTTCCTTTGCGAGCGAAGCCCCGGCAGAGACGCGCACCACGGGAAAGTTCACATCAGTATCCACGCTACCGTTGAGAATACTCAACATGTCGTCGTAGCCCATGTCGATACCCGTTTTGAACTGCAGCTCCGTATTGCCAAAGCTTTCATCAATAACACCGCTTACTGGTTGTACATTTAAAAAGCGCTTCTTCTGACTATCGTAAGCCGTTCCGACTTCGATATGGTCATTAATCAGCCCTGAAACAACCGAGCCTGCCAAATTGCCGCTGCTCATCTGAGTATCTGCACTTTGTGCATACCCACTTACCAGAGCGAGCTTCACCATCAATAATGTAGAGTAAATTGGATTCATATCATCTTCCTTAACGAACAGTGACCAAGTAATCTTCTACTTCGCCGTAATGAATACGAGTACACGCATCATTTGACCCACCTCCGGCGTCCGTCGCTACGCGCATTAGCGTCAAACCTTCGGGTACTGTTGCCGGTACGTTCAGTAAGAATTTGAAAACACCCGATGACGCTGAGCGATACACCATTTCAGAGGACTCAAACTGACCATTGTGATCCCAGTCAATCCACACACGCGCTGCAACATAGGACGGAAATTCCGGTTCTTTATTGCCCGGCTTAATCGTAACTTTCGATGCCTGATTAGCTCGCAGCACAAACACTTTGCCCGAAATCAGGCTATGAGCATGCTTTTCTGATTGATGCGTGGAGTCATCCACTGTGACTTCTGAGATCCACTCCCATTCATGCTCATAGCTACGATTCTCACAATAAGACCTGGGTAACACGGTAGTTTTAAGCGCGACGGGTTCATACTCCACAGGCATAATTGAACATGCTTCATGCGCACTAGTGCCCGCATACCACTGATAAGGGTTGGTAAAATCAGTGTTTGCAAAAGTCAGGTACTGAGCTTTGCCTGCAGCCAACGCTGTATCGGAAAGCCATAAGGCTTTGAGCTGTCTAAGCTTTTCTTCCTTATCGACAATATCAGACGATGCATGCATCCGCTCCCATAGCTCAACCAGCACATCATCATAACATTTGCGTAGCCAGGCAAATCGGCCTTGAGCCTGTTCAACCGTAAGTAAATCACCTAATTCACTGTATCTGGCTTGTTGGTGTTTATCGTTGCTTTGCTCTGATACCGAAGCGACGGCCTGAATACCAAAAGCCATCATTAATACCAGTAAGACTAATAAAAATCTAAGTAAATTCATGAGATATCCTTATCTGAGAACGTCACTGATGGCACTATAATCGCGAACATACACGAGATTGTCGGCCTCATAGTTAATACAGTAATTGCCTTCCGGATTGCGCTCGCAATAGTCGACCAGATCGGCGAACAAGTTCGCGTTAGCACGACTTTTGCTTTCAATGTCCTGTAACTGAATGAGTTGCTCTGCAGAAAACTGGGCTGCATAGTAACGCTGCAGGTTTTTGGCGCGACGATACACCAGACGCTCCTCTATCCAGCGCGCAGTCAGCTCTTTGATGATTAGGCGAGTCAGGTAATTAACTGGCGTATAACCACTGTCCGGGATAAGCTGCTGGAGGCCCGCGCCAGAGTCTAAATAACTTGCGGTATACACTTCACTAATATTGTAATCCGCCAGTGTATCGAACTGGTTGATATAGTCCGTTTTTAGATAATTGACCGCCGCTTCAAACAAGTTAAAACAGGGCTCAGGGTTAAGTAGTGTGCAGTGCATGATGCCATTGGGTATGATCTGCAGCAGCCTGTTTGGATCTCCCCCACTTTGCATGCCACTTATCGTGATATTCACTGAGTTTCGCTTTTCTTCACTTATCTTCTGCAGTTCACCGTCAACTTTAACGCTGCCTATCCAGTCGACGCTCAGATACCCGCCTATGGTGCGTTTGTCCGCTTCATTCCTGTACTCAATTTTCATGTTAATAACAACATTCGAGCCATAGGCAAATCCCTGGACAAAACCGTCCCCCAGATTGCTCGCTTTGTTACCCGGATACGCTGTTGCCAACTCCTGTGCCGCCAATGTCGGCTGATAGCCCGTATCATTGTGAGGAACCAACATTCTGGATTTGGGTTTTACAGAGGAATAGACAGTGTAGGTACCCGTATACCTGTCTGCACTAATATCTTTGGCATAGTTCGAACCCGCATCAACTCGCACTGCTGGTAATTCGAAACCAGCATCGACCTTGCCATCAACCAGTTTGAGGGCTTGCTGATAGTTAAGATCAACACCTACTCGAAAATCAATATGTGTATTACCCAAGTGCTCAACTTGTTTGCCAAGTACAGATTGCAGCCCCAAAAATAGCTTGCCTTTGCTTTGATAAGCTGTGCCAAGCGGGACAAGATCTGTACCCTGACCAATGGTCGTTCGCGCTTTTACTTCATGGACAGCCATAGTGTGAGCATGTGCCTTTGCTAAAAACAAAGCTCCCAATAACAACATAAACGAAACCACATTACGTATTTTCATTATCATATCTCCATGAAAGGCCCTTTCGGGCCTTGGTTTGTCAATCCATGACTATTGCTTAAGGCTGTTCAGATAGTCCTGGTGCCATGCCTGCGGCAGACGATTTAGCACATCTTCTGTCGTTTCTACCTTATTGCTAAACTCATGCTCGCTTTGCATTGCCAGATCACCCACTTGCAGGCCATTGGCAAACATACTGAAAGACTCTCCAGGTTGATAATCCGGGTCATCTTTGCTGCGTCCCAGGCGAAGGTTATATACTTTATCGGTAAACTCAACCTCCTCGATATGAGTGATCATCTCGAGCCCGTTTTCGGTTAAGATCTGCGCCCCTTGCTCTACCTTGCTCGCCCACACAGCATTGCCTGATTGCATCACAACAGGGTGAGACTCAGTCAATAACAGCGTTTTACCCGACTTGGTTTTGAGCTGGACCATAGGAATAGTTTCAACACCCACAGAAATATCTTCTATCGTCAGTGCCAGATGATTAGCAGGTGTAAACTCACTGGCACCCAGTACCTGATCGCCCACTTCAAGTTGCTCTATGGGAAGGTGTTTGCCATTTGGTAGCGTAATTAAGGAACCTTCAGCCAGACAACTGTAGACAATCTGCATCTGAGGGCGGTCTGTTTCACCCCAGCCACTGTCCATGTCAGTAGAGCCAATGACAAAAGAAGCCGTTCGTGGCGGTCTGCCCGGACGCATTACATGATCAAGCGCAAAGTGCATTATCCAGTGAGTATCCTGATATCTGCCAAATAATGTGGCGTCTCCAAACACCCCCTCATATTGCGGGATATTCCAGGATATGATTGTCCGATCCATTCCCTTCCACTTGTCGTAGCGCAGGTTTAATTTCCTTGCGAAGAGGTCGCTGATATCCTGATAGTCAAAATCACCAATTGCTACGGCCCCGCCTCCCTCCTTCGTCTGGATAAAGATATTCGTTCCGTGATTCATGAAAGCAGGCTTATTCGTTACCGGGCTCTCGACTAGGGTTATTACGCCGTTTTCCTCCTGAACTTCCAGTGTTGTAAAATCCGGCAGGTAGATGCGCGTCACCTTACCCATCACGTTAAAGCTCCCTTGAAACGGGACCTTTAATTTAGTTTCGCTGGTTGGTGTGCCTATTGGGTAAATATTTTCATAATCACAATCGCCATAATTTCGATTCAGACAAATAATGATCTTACCGTCAGGCACATCCGCACCGCCTTCAGAGCGATTATCAATGGGCTTTTTTATGTCTGTTTTAAAACCATCTCGCCCCGCCAGAGGAAGAAGTGAGACGCCCTCAGTGTCAGACGCGCCTGATCTCGGCTGCGCAAAATAACCTAACTTAGCCAACAGAGTATCCTTCGAATACTCCACCACAATGTTTCGGTCTTCAACAATTTGCTTATTGTCGGCTCCCTTATATACTGAGGTCACCCAGCCATCGGCAAAAATACGCTCTGAAGCGGCAAGTTTAGGAAGAATATCTTGTACCTTTGCGAAGGAATACACAGATTTGCGTTTAGCCTCCTGCCCGTCGCCAAAATATTCATTGTATGCCAGTTTAGTGAGTTGCTCGCCTTTCTCATTGGTTAGATGCAGATCTATCAATGTATAATCGGTCGATACCGTTTTACTGTTTAACGCAGATAACACAACATAGGACTCACCATTTGCATTACTCTTGGCGACTTCGATACCCATATGTTTAAAGAAAGAGCACAGCTCAGGTCTGCCGCTCAAGCAGTTTTGTAATGAGCTAGGACGCGGATTTTCTGTTACCAGCATGTCTTGCTCCAGCCTTTGCTCAATTAGCGAAAACAATTGAGGCCGATTTTTACTGCTTAGGCCATGCTGTGCCAGTCGCGCCTTTAAACGCTCATTTTTAATCTGCATGTCTTGCTGGTAAGCTACACCACTGGTTGCTTTTAATGAGCCAGCAAAAGTGTCAGGCATGACGGAGACCGTCCCCAGTGCCAGAGCAATGGATAAATACAGAGGTTTCATATTTTATTCCCTTAATATGGAGAGTTATTTGAGCAAACGCTCAGGTCTCGCCTGCGATGTGCCGGCGAAACCCTACAACAATTCATTCAATTAAGTCGGATGGAGCACGCTGTATATTTGAGGTATGTCTTTTTTTGTTTGGCAGGCAAATAAATTTGATAATTCACTATATGTGTTGCGTTGATAATTTTTTTCAAATACCAATTCTAAGCAAGTCTGAAAACCCATAGGATACGAAATGGCACTAGAGAAAGGGATATACGTTGAGCTATTTACATTCATCGGTTGTTCAAATTTTTCTGAGGGTTGCGCGCTGTCTGGCAAAAAGCTATTAGTGAATTTAACTTTATTACCGCTTTGAATTTCAAAGTTAAAATCAGAGCGTAACCACTCGCCTGCGCCTGAGAAGTCAACTTTTACATCGAAAACTTGGCCTTCATCTACTTCTCCACATGAAAAGAAAAAACCATATCTGGAGCCGACAACCACACGCATCATTATTTTGCCCGGGAGGAAGCCTTCAGGCAAAGAAAAAGAGACCAGCCCAGTATCCGTTATCTCTTCGACTAGATAGACTTCTTGCTCTTCATAAGCGCCATTGCGGTTGGTATCCAGTAATACCGTGACTTCTTGTCCAGCAGAATAGGCACCGAGTTCAATAGTGTTTCGCTGTTTAAGATATAAGTTTAAGGGCTGGTCCAATATCTCTTGATAGTTCTGTGGCAGTAATTGTAAATTGTGACCATTAATCAACACCTGGCTCATCAGGCCTGTATTATCTTCTCCAAACCACGGTGGGCAAGCCACGCCAAGAGCGCGCGAATAATAATCACGATAAGCAAGCAACTCCTCACCGTCTGTTTTGACTACATTGATCTTAAAACGCGTCAGTAAATCGGGCTCAATACCATGCTCCCTTTGTAAAAACGGATAAATCGCGCTACCGGAATTACGAGACCAGCCTTCAGTGACCCCATTACCCCAATCAACAGAGATACGCTCTATTTCACTGATTGGTAGCGTCTCAATCAAATACATGAACTCGTCATACTGCGGCATAGCAGCAACAGGTAGGCTTGAAATTTCAGATGTTTGCGCAACCAACCCAACTAGGTGTAACGCGCCATCTACATCCTTGCGTGCCTCCTCTACTAGCATGCCCACATTGCTTGAATCAGCCACCAGCATCAGGCAAGTAGCTGCATCATCTAGACTCGCGTTGGCAGGCAAACATGAAATATTAGCGTTTAAAAATAGTTTAAATGCTTCTTCAATAGTCCAACCATAAGTTTTTACTAGTTCATAGAAAGCTTTTCTAAAAAGGCCACCTACTTCATAGCGCGACATATTGGCACTATAAGCACTCAAATGGTCGATACTACTACCATCAAGTGATGGCAGCGAAAAATAACGCTCTCCGACATCTTGTACTCTTACATCCCAGCCGAGCCACCACTTTTTATCGTCTTGGGGGCGCCCAGTGCCATCGAGTATTTGCGATAAAAAAGGCTCTGAGGTGCTAAAGCTGCCAGACACGCTATGCTGTAAGTAATCCAGCACAGCAATACTAGAAATATCAGAAAACGCTTGATAAAAAGCGCCAGCTTCCCCCCAACTTTCCAGCTGACTATTCCAGTGTGTCATTGCATATGCAGCCTCATAAGCAACAATACTTGAAGTAGTAAGCGAATAATGGCTGACACCATAGTATCCTGTACCATAGTTTACATAGGCTCCGTCCCAGTAAGCCTGATTCATACCAAAGGTATTGTTTCTAACTCTTTGTTTGAGTGTTTGTAGACAGTAGCCATCAATAGGGCAATCGGACACTTGGTTTGGAAACAGTTCATTCAGCTGTTTATGAAAAAACTGCATGGTGAGCCCACCGTAAAAATGAGCGTCACTTAAAGGCCCATAGCTAAAATAGTCATAATAGTCAGTGCCGACGTCGTCACCATTAAAGTACTCATAATAGCCATCACAACCGTACATAAAGGGGTCTGTGTGGTGAGAGTAATAGTCAATTGTCTGCACATACGGGTTTTCTAAAAAGCAGCGCCCTCCTTCTTTTCTAACAACAAATGGATAGCCATCAAAGTCGGCAAAAATGAGCGGGCGAGCAGTATCGCTGACATCATTAAAAAGTAGTTCTGTTGAAGGGCTGGTCGTTTCATCATATTGATATCTGAGGCAAGCCTCCATTGTCGAAGGCTGCGGTGAGTAACATATAGCCCCCATTTTCTCGTTGCCGCCTATGCCACCAGCTGCAACGTATTGCCCACCATCAGAAAGCTGCTCTGCGCCTTGCTCTGCACGGGGAGAGTGCATAATGCCTTGCTCAGACTTAAGGACATTCAGTGTATCAGCATCGATGGTAAGAGTACGTATGCCCTCCTTCGAAGTGGCGGTAACCTGAAACACGCCCATTAAACGGCCTTGCCAAGTCAAATACGCACGCCTGAGATCTTGCAACTTGGTCTCGGACGTTAAGTCTGCCGCCAGCCGTTGCTCTATGTCAGCTGAGGGCAAACTGAAATAACGTCCATCAGTGGCATCAGGCAGCTCTTGCGCTCTTATAGTTGCACCCAGGCCCTGCAAGACTTTACCGGTGCTGTCTCTGAATAGTACAAATTGACCACCGATGACTGGTATACCACGATAATAAACTTGGTGATGTTCGAAGCGCTTGGTATTCCCTATGGTTTTCACCCGCTGATAACGTATTCCGTTATCACTAAGTGCCCCACTCACTTCAGCGGCCTTGGCTCGAGCCTGTTTCTTAAGCTGGTTCTCAACTTCATGCCACAGGTGCTGTTGGTTTAATAATGAATGTGTGTCTACCCACTGTGTCGCGGCATTGCTCAAACAACTAACACCGCACAGAAAGGCCGCCAAAGAGGCTTTTTTTATCGGCATTCACTCTCTCCCTGAATACATATTGTTTACAAATAAGACAGTTTCCTTTTAAGTTTGACACTTAGTTCGGCGCTAACAATTGGCAGCTAGAGCCACTTTCGAACAAGGATACAAACCTAACGTATTGCGTAATAAAAGCGTAATGGACAAACGTTAAAAATGAAACAAAAAACAAACAACCTGTTAAATTTTCATGTTCACTTCTGAACTCTCAACACTATGGGAGGATGCAGGCAGGGACAATACAAAAGGACCATGTGATACGGTACTTCTTGTATATAAATGGGATTATCTCTGATATTTAAACATTAGAAATTAAAGAGGTAGTAATTTGACCAATATTTCAATAGGTTAAAAAGAGTCTTCATGGTTTTTCTGAAAGTCTATTTGCTTTTTCAACACTGTGATACAAACAACGACCTATGCGAGGTTGCAAAAAAGCGCATTTAGTTATGTGCGCTTTCAATCACAGCGGCCGGCGTGCAGTTAATAATCCGCTTGTACCGGCGCTTTACACATTACGTACAACGGACTCGTAACCACAAAAACAGTGCCAGACTCTTTAAGCCTGGGGTAAATTACCCCTGCCAGTACTTAGCAAACAACTGTGGGTAGCTTTGCTTTAACATTTTGGGTTTATTTTTAAACTGTTTGCCCTGTGGCGCATAGTTCACTGTGTTGTGATAGGGCAGCTCCTGCTCCGTTTTTTGCTCGTAGAGCAGCCCTGCTGTCAGGTCCAGCTCGTCACAATACGGATAAGGCAGGTTGTCGCGCAGCGGCATGTCTTCAATACGTGCCAGGGTATCTGGCTCGCCCAGCACCTGATCTACCACGGCTTCGCCCTGGGTCAGTAACCAGTTGCAGAAATCCAGAAAGTCATACTCACTGTTACAGCCGCAAGTAACATAAGCTGCGCCCCAGATATCCCAGTGCCATAAACGTCTGAGTTGCTTGCTGTAGTGGCTATCAAACTCGGCCAGTTCGTTGTCAGGCAGTGCTTCTAGCCTGGTTTTTAATTGCGCCGCTTTATCTTTAGTTTGGTTGTCGATGGCAATGAGCTGCCAGAATTGAGTCAGGTCCATGGAGTAAAACACATCAGGGGATAATGATGCGATCTTACCACAGCCAGCTAAGTGAAAGGTATGTTGTGCCGGGTTACAGACACAAAAAAAGCAAGCCTTAGCTTGCTTTTTCTCTTAAGCAAAAACCGCCAATTATAGCTTAACGATTTCTTCTGCCTGAGGACCTTTTTGGCCTTGAGTCAGTTTAAACTCAACGCGCTCACCTTCAGCTAGTGTACGGAAGCCGTCACCTTTGATTGCACTGAAGTGTGCGAATACATCTGGGCCATTTTCCTGAGCGATGAAACCAAAGCCTTTTGATTCGTTAAACCACTTTACGGTACCTGTTAAAGTATTAGACATAATAGTAAATCCTGAATATTAAAATGATGCCAATCCTTAAAAGCTAACCTCTGCCCTGATGCAAAGGATCCTTCTATACAAAAAACTGGCAAACCTATGCCCATGTGGGCGCATAGACCTAAATTTTGCCGGTGATAAAACTTCAGGACGGTACTACTACAAGCAAAAACTTATACAACAACGTAATGGAGATTTATAAACACTGACCCAAATTCTGTCTACGTTCATCTTATCGGGCTGCCCCTCTAAGTCAACTAATTTTTAATCATATTTGTTAATTCTTAATGACACTAACAAGTCGCTTTCAAGGCAGAGCTGGCAAGGGTGTACCTTTTTTATTTTATCTATTTAGCAGGATTATGATCGAGGGCAAATTGTGGTTAATTTAACCGGATATAACACCTTTGGAGACTATGCTTTGCAACTAAACTGGGTATAATTCGGCGCAGATCCATTAAGGCGCTTTTTATGCTCAAAGATATTTTTCTTCGGTTGACCCAGGTTGTTGTGTTGTGCGCTCTCAGTGCACAGCTGAGTGCAGCCCCATTAACCATATCTTATCTGCAACATCCCAGCGTCCGCGATCAGGCCTTGCCATTAGTTCAGGCAGCGTACGCCCAGGCAGGCATCGAAGCGAACTTTATCGCAATGCCCGCGCACCGGGTGTTACACGAAATTACCGCAGAGCATACCGATGGCGACGTTATTCTGGCACAGGAGATATTCGCCCCCTTCAAGGATGTTATTTCTGTAGGTCCAGCATTAACGGAGGTGGAGTTTGTGCTTTTATGTGTCGCAAATGTGCCCTGTGACAACTCTGTACTCGTGGCAACACCCAGTACCATAGTCGCGACCGACCAGTCCAAGCGCGTGCTGCTCACTAAGTACCCCCAGGCGCAGCGAAATCACTTTTATCAGATCAACAATTTAGGCAAGTTACCTGAGCTGCTAAATGTAAACCGCTTCGACTACGCTATTTTTGTCGTCTCAACTCAATGGCCGCTGCCCGACTCGCTCGCGCATTTGAATGTACATCACTTATTTAACTCTAAAGCCTATCATGTGCTGCATAAAAAGCATGCATCAATGGCTGCACAACTGTCGCTGTCTATCGCAACGGTCAAGGCACAAAAAGGACTCTGATAAGTCTCTTAGGCTATCCGCTTACGGTTGCACGATTGGTCCGGATACGGGGAAACGCAGTACTATACTCAAACCATTTTCATAGCGGCTAACATACACGGTGCCAGCTAAGTCATTCAGGGCAATGCGCTTAACATGTGCCAGGCCAAGCCCCGACCCTGCAACTTGCTTTTTAGTTGAGTAAAATGGTGCAAAAATGTCTTCCGGATGTATTAGGTTTACACCTGCACCATTGTCACTCACTCTAAGCTTGAGTTCCTGATTTTTTACCTTAGCAGCAATTCTGATGGTCGGCTGTTCAACGCCCTCGAATGCGTGTTCAATGGCATTGGTGATCAGGTGGTTAAGTGCTTCAATCAAACTGGCGGGTTTCAGGTGGAGTAAAACATCTGCACTTGGATCAGTATCGATTTTAAGCGCTACCTTCTTCTGGGCTAAAGACGGCGCCCATACCTCTGCCAGCGAATTAAAAACGTCTGAAATACGGCACACCGTTGAAACCCCGTTGTGGCACTGCACAATAGACTGTTTAAGCCGGTCAATTTTGTCGTCCATCTGATAAAGATTGCGCGACAGCAGGGCTGCCGCCTGACCAATACAACCCGCCTGTTTACGAGCCTCTTCCATGCCATCAGGTCCCTCATCCAGTGCACGCAAAAGCAGACTGGCCGACTCAACCAGCATAGAGGCAGAAGTTACACTCACACCCAGCGGCGTATTCAGTTCATGAGCCAGCCCCATGGTCATTAAAGTCTGCTCTTTGAATGCTTCTTTGTGGTCCTGCTCCTTTTGCTCTGCCAGCATTCTCAGTTGTAACTCAAACAAGTGTTTCAGTGAGCTAAGCATGGCTCTGGTTTTGCCATCAAAGGTATTTTCTTTATCATCGAGCACACACACAGTGCCAAACACAGAGTCGTCGACATTTTTAATAGGCAGGCCAAGGTAGGCAATCATGCCCAGTTTAATATCCGGATTATGATCCCAGAGCGGGTCTTTGAGTGCGTTGGGAACAAACAGCGCTTGTTGGGTTTTAATCACGGTTTCACAATACAGCCCGGACTGATCCCAGCATTCACTGTCATCAATCTCGTAGGGGTTTTGACTGTTGAGGCTTTTATTAAACACACTCAGGTGGGCACCATTGAGTTTCATGATCAAAGCTACAGGCACCTCCAGTAACTCCGCTACCCGAGTGAGTAGTTCATTCCATTGTGTAACCAGTTCGTCTGATAAAGTGTTGGTGTTCACGTGCCTGCTCCTGACAAGCCCTCTGTTGGCAACATACCTTACAGGCTTGCTCTTTGAGTATAGCTTGCTAGCACCAATTTAAAATTCAAACTACAGCGCCAACTTTAAAGGAGCATTTTAGCCATTATGACTCGAGATATCGGGCCAGATGTATTTCAATTTCTTTCGCACTGAGTGGCTCGCCAAGATGGTAGCCTTGCAATAAAGGACACCCCATTTTGGTAAGTAACCTTGCCTGTTCAGGCGTTTCTACGCCCTCTGCGCAGCAAACAACACCAAGGTTGTTGGCCAGGGTGAGCACCGAACTCACCACACCCGCAACCTCCTCTTCCGCAAGCCCATTCAGGAGTCCGGGGTCCAGCTTTAAGCCGTCAAAGTTGCATGCATGAAGCTGCCCGATACTGGTATGACTGGCATCAAAATCATCGATTGACAGAGTAAATCCTGCCTCGCGCCAGGCATCAACCACTGAGTTTAACTCGCCGCCCAATACCGATAGCTGTTTTTCAGTCACTTCAAGTTCGATATGCTGTGGCTGCAGCCCGTGCCCGGATATACTGTGTGTTAGTGCGCTCAGTGCTTCTTCTTGCTGCAGCGTCTTAACCGCCAGATTCAAGCTTAACCTGAGTTTTGGGTGTTGCGATTGCCACCTGGCAAAATGGCTTAATGCTTGCTCCCACAACTTAACCTGCAAAGACATCAGCGCTTTTACATCACTTAATTCAGCAATAAAGCGACTGGCTTCAACTAAATCATCCTCTTTATGCCAGCGCGCCAACATTTCGAGCTTAACAATGCGCCCATCCGTTGCGTTCACAATGGGCTGAAAGTGCGGTACAAACTGATCTTGCGATATGGCTTCTAAAATTGCCTGTTCCAGCGCCTGATTCTGTTCGACCTCGTCATCCAATTGTGCACAGTAGAACTGCATGCCGTCTTTGCCGG
Source organism: Pseudoalteromonas sp. DL2-H2.2 (assembly GCF_021532535.1). Taxonomy (NCBI): domain Bacteria; kingdom Pseudomonadati; phylum Pseudomonadota; class Gammaproteobacteria; order Alteromonadales; family Pseudoalteromonadaceae; genus Pseudoalteromonas; species Pseudoalteromonas sp. DL2-H2.2. Next base: position 30,972 of record NZ_JAKGBD010000016.1, read on the forward strand.
ATTTTTTTGCCCGATACATCGCGCTGTCCGCTCGCTTCATTAATACCTCAGCGTTATCGCCATCATCTGGATACAAAGCCACGCCGGCACTCAGTGTCGCCTGTACTTCAACACCTTTGATCTCATACTTTCCGCACACCCTGTCGAGTACTTTCTTGATAACGCTGCCAACATGCCGTTTGTCTTCAATAGCATCGAGCAACAGCACAAACTCATCCCCCCCCATCCGGGACACAGTGTCACAGGCACGAATGGCGTCCGTGAGCCGCAGTGCAATTTGTTTGAGTAGCAAGTCACCAAAGTCATGCCCCAGTGAATCATTGATTTTTTTGAATTTATTGAGGTCCATAAACACTACCGCAAACTGATGGCGGTTACGCAGCGCCCGTTTACAGGCCTGGATCAGCCTATCCTGCAGCAACAGCCGATTTGGCAGGCCAGTCAAGGCATCGTGGTGGGCCAGGTGGTTCATTTTGCGCTTGAGTGCGCGGGATTCGGTCACATCCTGAAAAATCATCACAGCGCCAATCACTTTGCCCGCATTGTTGTATACCGGCGAGCAGGAATCATCAATTGCAAACTCCAATCCGAGATGATTCCGAAAACAGGTCGAATCCGGCAAACTAACCGTTTGCTGGCTGCGCATGCACACCGCCATCTGATCTTCTATGGGCCGATCGCTACCTTCATGGTATAAAGGCATCACTTTGCTGATGGGCTGCCCTTTCACTTCTTCCGTAAGCAGCGCTAATACGGCCTCGGCAACCGGGTTCATAAAGATCACCCGGCTATCTACATCGCAACAGATAACGCCATCACCAATCGAACTCAGGGTAACTGCCAAAAGCTCACTGTCGGTGTCTGCCTGACCTAAATGGGGAGACAGCGGTAAATAGCGGGCAAGGTGCAAATTGCGATGGTCAGAACTTTGCAGTTCAAATAACCCCGTCACACGCTCGCTAAGCGCACTGACCAGCGTCAATTTAACCACCTGACCTGCTTTTGGTTGCTCCAACCACGCCGCAAGTCTTGCCCAACTATCTGGCTCAAGTAATTCATGCAGGTTATAAGCGAACAATTCGGTGTGGCTCTTGTTCAATGCTTTGGTCAGGCCATCACTCATACTCACTAAACTGGCATCTGAGCTAAACACAAACTGATACCCGTCGCTTGCCTGAAATGCCTCCAGGTAAAAATGATGTGCCTCGTGATGCTTATTGCTGCGGATAACGCCTTGTTTGCGATTTAACCCCCACACGACCAGGCCAGCCATCAACGCAAACACGCCCCCTATGACCAGCGCAAACACCATAGGGTTGGCCAGAAAACTAGCAGGCGATTGAGTTGCTGCACTAACCTGCCACCCAATGACAGAAAAACACAGACAAACGGTTGATTGCAATGCAGAGGGTTTCACTCACACTCCCGGTCATTTTTTCATGTCGCACCTGACAAGCTTAGTCGTTATCCCGTTACTTTGGTAATGCCGAGTAGTACTTTTGAAGCCTTTGTTAATGAAAGGATTTAAGGTTGTAGGGTTATTTGCCATGCGCCTGCAATTATGCCGATTTCTGGAATTTCGGCGAATTTTATTCTAGTGTCTTGAAAGCAGCCCGTTGACAGTGGAGTTTCGCATTGAGCGACAAAAATATCGTAGACAGCTTCATTCGCGTTGCGCGCATTATTGCCAACCTCGATGCAATCCTGGCCGAAGCGAAAAACCTCTCATTAACCGCTAAAAACGCCCGTGTTGTTGCACTTCGGGCCGGAGATTCTGCATCAGGCTTTAAGCCCATAACTAATTTTATCGATGAGTTTTCAGAGCAAACCATCAAAACCACAACCCATATCTCCGCCTTATCCAATCAGTTGTTCAAAATCGCTCTTGAAGCAGTCAGAAGCACTCAGTTCGATATGCACGTCGGCAAAGCCGCCACCTTAGTATCTACCCCGCAACTGATAACCTTGCAGCATAAAGCCAAACTGGATAGGCAACAGCAGACCAAAAAGCTGGAAATTGCCCTGCTGGAGCTGGAAAGCTTTTTTGAAGAAATAAACAAGCAAATGCGCAGTGCCGAATACATTGCGGTCACAAGCCGGGTCGAGGCATCCAATGCCGGTGAGTTCAGTGACAGCTTGCAATCGGTCTCGGATTTTATTGCCAGCGCGGCCAAAACCATTAAGCAATCAGTCACCGTCAACCTAAACGAAATCCATACCCTGAGAGGCACCTTGCATTGAAAGCAACACCATTATACCAGGCTGCCAGTCACAGCTGGCTTATGTTCGGCCGCGACGAAGGCAAGCCGGAAAAAATCATTGATACCAACCAATATCTGGTCAAGGGCAAAGGACAGGCCGTCCTGCTCGACCCCGGCGGTACTGAGCTTTTTTCACCTATGCTGGCAGCTATATTGCAGCATATTGAGCTGCAAGAACTCACCACCCTGTTCGCCTCACATCAGGACCCGGATATTATTTCTTCACTTGGGCTGTGGGATAAGGCCTTACCCGGCGCCACACTGCACGCCCCCTGGTTATGGGAAGGGTTTATTCGTCATTTTGGTATGAGCAACATTAAGTACCAAGGGATCAAAGATGAAGGCGGCGAAATCCGGCTCAATGATATCAGCCTGAAACTTGTGCCCGCGCACTATCTACACTCGTCTGGTAACTTTCATGTGTATGATCCACAGGCAAAGATACTGATGAGTGGCGACGTGGGTGCAGCACTGGAAAAAGCCGGTGCGCCGATATTTGTCGAAGACTTTGGCACGCATATCAAGCATATGGAGTATTTCCATCGCCGTTGGATGCCATCCAACCGGGCCAAAGCCAACTGGATTGCGCGGGTAAAAGAACTCAACATCGAAATTATGGCACCTCAGCACGGCCGTTTATTCAAAGGAGAAGCCGTGGCTGAGTTCCTCGAGTGGTTTGCAAAGCTGGATGTCGGTATCGCTACCTGAGGCTCATTTATCGCTCCATACCGCCAGTTCATTGCCACTGGGCTCAATAAAATGGAACCGTCTGCCACCGGGAAAGCTAAATATTGCTTTGTTAATGGTGGCACCGGCCTGCTCTATGGCCTGCTGTGTTTGCTCCAGGTCATCGCTGTATAGGACCAGCAATGGCGCACCTTGTGCCTGACTGGCCGCCACATCGCTCAGAAAAAAGCCGCCTTCCAGGCCTGATTCGCTGAACGCCACATATTCGGGGCCATATGACTGAAACTGCCAGCCAAACACAGATTCAAAGAAAGTTTGTGTTGCCGCTAAATCCGCTGCTGCAAATTCAACATAGTTCAGAGTGTGGTGTGTCATAGTCTTTCCTTTTATTTTTTATATTCAACAGGTGTTCACCGGCTCCTGCTATAACCGACAACCGTTTGAACTGAATTGGCTCCATCTTAGCGCTGTGGCATGATAGAGTGCCAGAAAAAATAGCATATTTATAATGAATACCTTGTTTCGCTTCACGTTAATAGGTTTGCTCATGACCCTCACAACCCCGAGTATCAATGCTCAGCCTGCTGCTGATTTACGCGCCCTGATAGGGCAAAAGCTGATGCTCGATTTACGATACTTTTGTCAGCAAGGCAAAGGCGCTCAGTGCCGCACGCCCATGACGACTCTACCGCCGGAATTAAAAGCGCTGCTACACGAATACCAGATTGGCGGTGTGATCTTATTTGCTGAAAACGTTCAGGACGTTAAGCAAATTGTTACGCTAACTGAACAATTGCATAGCGCAACGGCGCAACCGCCCTTTATTGCCATTGATCAGGAAGGTGGCCGGGTTGCCAGAATTAATCGCTCAGAAGCCACATCCTTTACCGGAAATATGAGTATTGGCGCCAGCTATGCCGAACATGGCACGCACTATGCGCATCAGGTTGCGTCGGTCATAGGCAAAGAGCTGGCGGTACTTGGGATCAATGTTAACTTTGCTCCCACGGTTGATGTTAATGCCAACCCGGATAACCCGGTTATTAATGTGCGCTCTTTTGGTGAAGATCCGCATATGGTCGCAAAGCTGGGCGCTGCGCAAGTCAAAGCGTTCGAGCAACAGGGAGTGATCTCTGCCATAAAGCACTTCCCGGGCCACGGCGATACCAATGTTGACAGCCACACCGGTTTACCGCGCGTAAACCATGCTCTGAGCCAAATCCACCAGCAAGACATCGCGCCCTTTGCCACTATCATCAAACAACAAACGCCGGGTATGATAATGACCGCACACATCCAGTACCCTGCGCTGGACGAGACCCAGATAGTCAACAAACACGGCGAAAAAATGCTTCGCCCGGCCACAATGTCGCGCAAAATTATGCACGACTTACTCAGAGGTGAGCTGGGATATCAGGGTGTCACAATCACAGATGCGCTGGATATGGCCGGGATCAGCGACTTTTTTGAGCCCGAGCAGGCCGTCATTGAAACCTTTGCGGCAGGCGTAGACATTGCTCTGATGCCCTTCTCTGTTCGCAGCACGCAGGACATCCAAGCATTCAGAGCGTTTATGGCGAAGCTGTACCAGCAAGCCTCAAGCCAGCTTGATATCACCGAGCTGCGAACATCAGCGCAGAGAATACAAGCGCTCAAGACCCGCTTTTTGCCGCCTAAGCGTCACCTGTCTGCACCGATTGCGCAATCTGTGTTGGGTAACCCTCAACACCGCAAGCTGGAAGCTGAGCTGGCGCTGGCAGCCATCACAGAGGTGAAAAATGATAACCTGCTGCCACTGGCAATTCGCGCCAATCAGCGTATTCACCTGATCATGCCGGACAAACAAAAAGCCATGGCACTTAAGCAAGCTTTGCAGGCTCACACTGCTCACCCGCTCATCATCACGCTGTCGAGTTTGCAAGGTTTTAACCCCGCGCAGGCCCGGGCTGACATAATAGAAGCGGACTGGATCATTACCGGTCACGCGACGCCTGCACAAAGCGCGGTAGAAATCGGCGGTATGGAGGATGTTGCAACGCTGGCGCAATTCTCGTTGGCAGCCCGTGCCCAGCCTGATGCCCTGGAGGACCTGCTGAGCTTTGCGCAGTCGCAACATAAACCCACCTTGTTTATTAGCTTGCGCGCCCCTTATGAAACAAGCCGGTTTGCGCCCTACAGTCAGGCAGTGCTGGCAAGCTATGCCTATAATGTTGATGTTGAAACGACACAGGAAGTCAGTGGGCCAGCCTACACCGCACTTGCCAAAGTCATTTTAGGCCTGGAAAAGGCCAAAGGAAAACTGCCTGTCAGCGTAAACAAACAGGCAGAATAGCACCAGCGGCCTATAATATTGGTGAGGTGTTGTTGAATCCGCCTGTTACCTGATGAGGACATGTATGGACCCAAAGGCATCACTCACTGCTCCCAACGCCATTCGCGCCATGATCCGGGCCGGAGATTATTCCGGCCCCACCAACGGCTTTGTACCCGGCTTTGCCCAGTGTGATATTTTAATCCTGCCCGAGGCCAATGCATTTGAATTTCAGACTTATTGTCAACACAATACAGATTGCTGTCCTTTGCTTGCCACCAGCATTGCGTCGGGAAGCTATCATCTGGATCAGCTGGGCCAAAATATAGATATACGCACAGACGTGCCCCGTTACCGCATTCTCAAACACGGCCAGCTCACGGAAGAAGTGTCTGATATCACCCATTTGTGGCGTGACGACTTTGTTACCTTTGCGCTGGCCAGTTATCTTGCCTTCGATACCGTGCTCAACTCCTTTGGTATTCCCAGTCCGCTGGCCAATCCCACACACTCACTACCTATGTATATCAGTCACCTCGAAAGTAATCAGGTCGGTCCGTTTGGTGGCAATAAAGTGGTTTGCATGCGCCCAATGCAAAAACAGGAGTTAATCAAAGCCATTCAGGCCGGTTCAGTAAGCCGGGTGCCACACGGTATCCCGGTCCACTTCGGCGAGCCGGGCGAGATAGGGATAAAAAACCTCGGCAAGCCAAACTTTGGTGAGCCTATTGCCGTTGCTGCGCCTAAATTGCCGGTATTCTGGACGACCAGTTTAACGGCTCACCTGGCCATCACCCGGGCTGCGCCTGAGTTGTGTATTATCAATTGCCCACAGCATTTGCTGGTTACAGACAAAGCTGATCTCGGCCTGGTGATTGACTGAGACCTGCTTTCTTTAAACGTGTCGTTCTAACCCTTGCGCTTCAATCCGTGTTAAGGTCTGAAAAAATCCAACAGAAGGGCAGTCTATGCTGTTAAATTGTGACCTTGGGGAGAGCTTTGGTGCCTGGAAAATGGGCCTGGACAGCCAGGTAATGCCCCATATTGACCTGGCTAACATTGCCTGTGGCTTTCATGCCGGCGACCCCACTGTTATGGCAACCACACTCTCACTAGCCAAAGCACATGAAGTCGGCATTGGTGCGCACCCCGGTTACCCCGACCTGCAAGGATTTGGACGTCGCTCCATGACCTTGAGCGACACCGAGCTCAGAAACACCCTGCATTACCAAATTGCCGCACTGGATGGCATGGCTCGGGTACAGGGTTTGGCGCTGGGTTATGTAAAACCCCACGGCGCACTGTATAACGACATGATGCGTAATGAAGCAATCCTCCTTCAGGTGCTCAAAACCCTGTCTGACTATCCGGCTGAGCTAAAACTCATGTTGCTGGCAACGGCCAAGCAAGCAGAGCATGCACGCCTTGCATCACAGTTCGGGGTTGAGTTACTGTTTGAAGCCTTTGCAGACAGACTGTATACAGACGAAGGGCAACTCAGTGCGCGAAGCCTGCCAAATGCCGTTCACAACGAAGCCAATGTACTGGCACAGGTAAAGCAATTGCTGGCGCATGGAACAGTCACCACGGCCAGTGGTCAGGCTTTGCCATTAAAAGCAGATACGCTCTGTGTCCATGGCGACAACATGGACAGCATTAAGCAAATTGTTGCCATTAAAACCTTACTCAAAACCCAATAGCACTTGGTATCAAAAGGAATAAACTATGATTGAAACCTCCCGACTGCGCCTCAGGCCGCTCACCCAACAGGACTGGCCATTTTTTCTTCGCCTCCACCAGCACCCTCAGGTAATGCGTTTTATCGGTGACCTCTCTGAGCAAAGTCATATCCGTGAGCAATTTGACGGCCGCCTTATCGACTGGCATAAAGAGAGCAAGGCGTGGCTGACTTTGCTTATTGAAGAAAAAAACACAGGAGAGCCTGTCGGTTTGCATGGTTTTTTGTCGAGCTGGTTGCCTTACCAACAGGCGGAGCTTGGCTTTATGCTCACCCCTGAGTATCAGGGTAAAGGATACGCCAAAGAATCAACCCGCGCAGTGATTGATTTTGCCTTTAATCAGTGTGGTTACCACAAGCTGACAGCCACCGTAACAGAGGGCAACGAGGCCTCTTTCAACTTGCTAACCAGGCTTGGATTTGAGCATGAGGGCACACTCAGGGATAACTACCGGATCGGTGAACAGTGGTGCCATGATCAAAAGCTTGGTTTAATCACTCCCCACTAAGCAGTGGTAACGCAGCCAGCATTCAATGCCAGCTGCGTGGCGGTTAAAAGCGCTTATTAGAAAGGCCCGCTGGTATCCTGTGGCGATTGCCACAAGCTTGACCAGACAAAGTTACCGTGCACGTAGTAAATATGTTCATCATGCAAAATACCTCTGTCGTCGCCAGCCCAGAAATATTGCGATGTGTCGGCGTCTGGTTGCTGCTCAGCCGTACTACTGCCCATATACAGTAACTTGGGCGTTTCGCCTGTATGTACTTCAAATGCGGCCAGCTCATTGCGCCTGTACCAGCTCACGGTGCTTTCACTGTCATTCTCAGTCTGCCAGCTTTCCACGGGCAGCGTCATCCTGAACACCTCATCGCTGTGTTTGATGTAGCTAAATGCGTGATAGTCAAACTCAACCGGACTAAACCCGCCACTAAACACTTTTTCATCAACCAGTGAAGGCGCACTCATATCACTGACATCGAATAAACTGACTTTGGCGCCAAAGTCATCCTCGTTATCCAAAGGCCCGTCGAGAAACCAGTTTTGCACGTTCTGACCAATACCTATGAGTAGCTGTTCAGACACTGGGTGGAGATACGCAGAATAACCGGGGATCTCCAGTGCGCCGGTGATCTTAGGGTCGCTCTTATCACTGAGGTCCAGCACATACAACGGGTCTATCTGGCGAAACGTGACAATATAGGCTTTATCAGCAAAAAAGCGTACCGCATAGATATCCTCTTCTACCAGCCCATTGTCAGAAACTTTTCCGATTGGCGTGGTGCGCGTCTGATTGGGTAACTGGGCAACCACCGCCAGGCTTTCATCTTGCTTTTCCAGCAGGTAAAGCCTGTGCAACATACCGTTTGCCTCGGTAAATCGGGTCGTCACCACACGCAATACCCCAGCATGCTCACTGAACCTTAAGTTGTGATTGCTGCGCCCCAAGTGACCGGCCACTTTGCCAGACACAGTGTAGCTGACCGCCTGTTCGCCCAAATTAAACTGGTGGATCACTGTCTGAGTTGCGTCATCAAACGAAGCTTTCTCAGAATCATAATAATATCCATAAAGGTAGACATTATTTTCTGACATGTAGATCCCTTCGGTTCTACTCGCGATACAGGTCGTGGTCAATGAATCGGGGTCGTTGAGTGACACGCGAGTCACAGATGTAATGTGATGGTATCCATGCAAATTGGATGCATTGTCTGGCATATAGCAAGTTGCCGGGTCGACCAATAAGCGCTCGGTGCCGGCTTTAATGTTGGTCACTTTAGGCAGCAGTTCAGTGATATCTGTCTCCGTTATTTTTTGGTAATTAACGACATCCAGATCCTCACCCTCTTGTTCAAACCCCGTAAAACTGGCAGAGAATTCGCTGATCAAATAAAGCGAGTTACCGATGACACGTGAATCAACCAGCTCGCCATCAAAGCGAAACTGATGGGTGACTTGAGCCTGTGAAGGGTCTTTGACATCAACCAAGGTCAGCGCAAAGTCCTGGGAACCTAAGAAAGGTATAGATGTTGCGTCTACGGCTATTTCAGCCGTTAGTAAGGGCTCCACCATAAACCCACCCCGGTCATTGCTGAGCACGGCGGCCAGGTTATTCTCCTGCAGGTACAATTGCTGTTTTGCGTAAAAATCTGAACTGGTGATTAAAGTGGTTAATGGCCCTAGCGCGCCATTTTCTTCACGCTTCAAGATGCGAACAGACTGCTTGTGCTCCCCCTGTGCGGCCTGAAAATCAACGGTATTAGCAATATATAAGTGCGCACCGTCGTATTTCACTCTGTCACTTTCATCCACCGCTTGCTCCTGCACATTGGTGGTTGAATACGCTGGCGTGGCTCCATCGGCCTGGGGCGTACTCACCTGCTCGCCACTATCCTGAGGGGTCGTCACACCTTGTGCCAGGTAAATACCATTTTTGAGATAAGTTGCAAAATCCGCGGCACTTGCCTTACGCAGTTTTTTCGCGCTTGCCTCACCCGTGGTTAAATCAGGTACTTTATCGGGTGGCGTTTGCGATCCTCCATTACCCGGGTCCTGAGAGGAAGTATTCGTATCACTCCCTGAGCCACATGCACCGAGTAAAGATAAAGTAAGTGCTGCTACACCTAGCTTCAGCTGGGTAGAATATAACATTGGTTGTCTCCTTGGGGTTAAGTATGTATCTAACTTTACTCAAATACCAAAGCCTTGCTGTTATTCCAGCCAGTGGAAATGTTATTTAATGTAACTCTTTCTGGTAATTGGTAATTTTATTGGTAAAGTACACATGTTTAAAATAGGGAGTGGGTAAAGTGAAACGTCTGTCGGGTGTGATTGGCTCAGTGTTGTTTAGCAGTATGGCAATGGCCAACTGTGACTCCCAACCAGAGAATTGCATTGAGGTGTCACAATGGGAGTTTTCCGTGGCATTGGGCGCCGGTGTCGCAACCAACCCCTTGAAAGATGGCGATCATTCACCATTGATTGTGTTGCCATATGTGCGCTACTACGGCGATCGCTTTTTTCTCGATAATACCGCGATTGGTTACACATTCTATGACCACCAGGCATTTGATGTAAGCTGGATTGCTGAGCTTAACTCAGAGCAAGCTTTCTTTAGCCGCTCCCGACCAGGCACAGTGCTACGCGCCAACACGCTATCCCCGGATCTCAATGAACGAGTCAACGTACCACAAATAGAGGTGCCCACATCAGGCGAAGTCAATGGGGGTGATAGTGTCAACTTACCCAATGACGTCAGTGTGCAAGTGCCGGTCACAGAGTTAGATCTAGAGCCGAAAGAGATACAGCCACCTTCTTTAACCTTTGACGACTTGGCCAAGCGTAAATGGGCTATCGACAGCGGTATACTGGCACACTGGTATATCTCTGAACAACACAAGTTGAGGGTGCGGTTACTGCATGATGTACGTGGCATCTATAAGGGCTTTCACAGCTCATTAGAATATAGCTACAAATTGCCATTTGGTGCGCCTAAATATGCCCAGCTCCAGTTCAAGCTCGGAGTCGATTACAAAGATGCAAAACTGGGGAGCTATTACTATGGTATTACACAAAGAGACACTGAACTTACACATTATCGCTACCAGGTAGATAGTACGTTTAACCCTTATGTGGGCATAGCTTATAATCACAGGTTGAGCGAAAGCTGGCAATTTAAATTCACGGCAAAGCATCAATGGCTCGGTTCAAGTATCGCAAACAGCCCAATTGTCGACGAAGGCTACACAACCTCTGTCTTCATCGGAGGCTTGTATGCGTTTTAACCTTGCTCTGCATAGCTTGTCTATGGGGGCACTGATATGGTGCTCGCTGACAGTGCAGGCTAAATCTGAGCCACCACCACTGTTTGAGATAAAACCTCAGGTTTGTATGGTAAAAACACAAGGACAAACCTGTCAGATGACCATCCGAGTGAACTGGCACCACAGCGCATCTGAAAATCTTTGCCTATACCAGTCAGACACTCAGCTGCATTGTTGGAAAGACAGCCAGCAGGGAAGCGTAAAACTGGCCGTCAAGCTTGCGCAAAATATGGAATTTAGCCTTAAAGATCCGCACCAAAACACACTTGCTAAAAAAACCATTAAAGTCAATGCTGTCGTCAGCACTAAGTATCGCAGGAAACTAAAAACAGATTGGAGTTTATTCTAATGATCAAAGTCATATTAGTAGAAGATGATGAGAGGCTGGCTCAGCTGACAGGACAGTTTTTACAAAGTAACAATTACGCTGTGACTGTGATCCATGATGGCGCACTGGCACCGGAGAAAATCGTCCAAGAGCAACCTGATGTGGTGATCCTGGACATTATGCTGCCAAACCTGGATGGCTTTGAAATTTGCCGCCGAATTAGACCCGACTACCAGGGGCCGGTGCTGTTTTTGACAGCCAAAGACAGTGACTTTGATCATGTCAGAGGTCTGGAAATTGGTGCTGATGACTATGTCATCAAGCCTGTAGAGCCTTATGTGTTACTTGCCAGGCTAAATGCACTTTTGCGTCGTCAGGGCAAACAAACTGACAGCACAGATCAACTGACACTGGGACAATTACGGATAGATAAAGCGGCCCGCAAGACCTATCTGAGCGAACAGGAAATTGATCTGACGAGTTATGAGTTTGATCTACTGTGGGAGCTTGCCAGACACGCAGGCGATACGCTCAGCCGCGAACATATTTATAACCAGGTTGTTGGCCGACCCTATGATGGGCTGGATCGTAGCGTCGATGTACGGATCTCACGATTGCGTAAAAAACTCAATGACAACCTTGAACAACCCTACAGACTGATCACGGTTTGGGGCAAAGGGTATTTATGCTCAAAATCTGCCTGGGACTAAGGCATTATGCTGCGATTGCTTGTTAGCCTTTATATTGTGGTGTTCGCCAGTATTATCGCCATTAATTTAGGCAGCGAGGCAATCTGGCGCAACTGGGTTGAGCAAGCACCCGATGACCTGCGACACGCAACTTTGGTTGCCGGGCAATATAAACAAGCACTCAGCTACATTAAAGAAGACGAGTTCGAATCGTTTCTCAGTACGCAAACACAATTGACCGTATTTCCTTATGAAGATGTTGCCTGGCTGCCTGAGCAACTGACCGCGCTCAGACAAGGTGAGATCATCACCTCTTTTGATGCTACGGGGAATGCCCTGCTGCTATTTATGACCAACAATGGGATGTCTGTCGCCCAGCTTGGTCCGTTTGCACCAGCACAATCTGCCGAAGTAAAACAATACACCATCAAGTTTCTTTCTTACTCAGTGCTGGCATTACTGTTGGTCATTTGGTTGAGACCGCTTTGGATTGATCTGGTCCAATTGAAACGCACGTCCGAGAAGCTGGCTTCCGGGTCACTTGACCTGACAACACGCCGATCTCGCTTTTCAGCCATTTATACATTGACTCAGCAAATTGAACGCATGGCGCTAAAAACAGCCAGTCTGATGAGCAACCAAAAACAGCTGGTAAATGCAGTCTCCCACGAGCTAAGAACACCGCTCGCACGTTTGAAGTTTGCGCTGGCTATGTTGGCACCCAAAGCGCCTGAACAGGTGGCCGCTATGGAAGAGGACGTGACGGAAATGGAGGTGCTGATTGATGAGATGCTCAGCTACGCCCGACTTGAGTTTGCCAATCAGCAGTTGCATATGCAGCAATGCAATCTGGCTCCTCTGGTACTGGACCAGCTTGAAAAACTGACACGCACAACCGACAAACAGCTGATCACCCACACCATCAACGATACCTTGGTTATGTGCGACCCTCACCAGTTAACCCGCGTCATTCAAAACCTGCTGCAAAACGCCGACAAATATGGCCAAAGCACAATTCGCATCAGCCTCGATCAGCGGCAGAACAAGGCGGTGTTTACAGTAGAGGACGATGGTCCCGGCATTCCAGAGTCAAAACGGGAGCAAGTGTTTCAGCCGTTTTCCAGACTGGATAAAAGCCGCAATAAAGAAACCGGTGGATTTGGCTTAGGTCTGGCTATCGTCAGCAAAATTCTCTCCTGGCACAATACCAGTTGCGAAATCAACGACTCTGAGCTGGGCGGAGCTTGCTTTACTGTGCAGCTGCCGCTTGTATCGCAGAGCGAGCCCGGTTAAAACTTAACGGCACCACGCATTGCTTTAGTCTGAGCTCGTTTATTTTTGCTGTCGAGACGTTTGCGCTGCGAGCTGCGAGTGGGCTTGGTCGCCCTGCGCGCTTTTTCTACTTTTATTGCACTGAGGATTAAGGCCTTCAACCGGGCCAACGCATCTTCACGGTTTTGTTCCTGAGTGCGAAAGCTCTGTGCTTTAATCACAATCACGCCCTCTTTGCTGATACGACTGTCTTGCAATGCCAGCAAACGTTCTTTATAAAATGGGGGTAAAGTAGAGCGTTGGATATCAAACCTCAGATGAATGGCAGAAGCAACCTTGTTGACATTCTGGCCACCCGCCCCTTGCGAACGGATCGCCGACAGTTCAATTTCCCATGCCGCCAATTCGACATTGTTTGATAGCTTTAACATAGTGACTACGGTTTGCCTTTCTCATTGCTATCATAACAAGTTGCACGTGCATTCGTCTATCTGGCCTCACCCAGGCGACTTGCAATAGCCGGAGACACTCTGGCAGCCCGACACGCTGGCGCCAGGGTAGCAACCTGCCCTAACAGCACCATACACACACCACCGATGACAAAAAAATCCACAGGCACAGTGGCTAACTCAAACCAGTTGCTAAATTGTACATTCAGTAAGATAGCCGCAATACAGCCTACCCCGACGCCAACTGTGGTTAGTAGCGCATTTTCAAGCATAAAGTAGCCCACTATCTGTCCTTGCTGTGCGCCAAGTGCACGACGGATCCCAATTTGCCGACGTCGCCGGATCACCGCAAAACGTGCCTGACCAAATATTCCCAAAGCAGTAACCAAAGACAGGCAAGCAACCACCCACAATAAGGTCATGCTCGCGGCATACTCAGCCTGATAACTTTGCGCTTTAACTTGCTCAAACGTCATGAATTCTTCAATTTTACGTCCATGCAAACGCATCAGATAATCCAGAGTATTGGCCGTCACCTGCGCTTGCTGACCGGGTGCATGACGCACCAGGTAATACACATATTCACTGGTCTCTATCACAGGCGCCAGCACGCTGTGCTCAACAACCACCCAAAAGCTCCAGGCAGCCTGCAAGGTTTTGACCACACCACGAACTTGCTGAGGGCGCTTGTCGATATAAATTGTTTTACCGACGACCTGACGCCAGTCATCAGGGTACAGTGATTGAGCAAGGGCTTGTGTAATGATGATCTCAGTCGCCACTCGAAACCCGTCTGTTTCGGCATATTGCGGTGTCTGGGCAAAACTTTCACCGGCGACCAGCTCCAGCCCCATGGTTTCCAGCAGTGCAGCATCACCGCCGTAGTAGCCACTGAAGGTATCGTAATCCCCCTCCGCCTGGGTTGCCACTTCCAGAAAATTGCCCCAACCGCTCAGTGGCACCCCGGAGGTAACAGAGGCAGTTTCAACCCCGGACAATCCCTTTAATGCCAGCAAATCTTGTTCAATTTGCGACGCTCTGGCTTGTGTATCACCCGGTAAATTAGTGAGGACGTAAAACGTGTTCTGCTCATCCAGACCACTGGGGCGGGATAACAAGCTTTGTTTTTCAATCGCCAGATAGGCTGCATTGACCAAAATCATAAAGGTCACGGCGATTTGCAGGATAAACAACACAGGCGCAGTACGGCTGTGATTCAACGTCTTGAGAATGGGTAACAAGTCTCGCATAATGGCCCCTTACACACCGTTAAGCTGACTGGCAGGCTCTATCCGGCTGGCACGAAAAACGGGAAACAGCCCAAAAAGCACACTAACGGAAACCGCCACCAAAGGCGTCATAACCAGGATATACATATCCATGTGCATTAAATCACTGCTCAGGTGCTGATAAACCCGGCTACATAAAGTCAGCCCCAGCTGAGCAAGCAACAGGCCTAGCGCCCCACCAAACAGGCCCATCAACACAGTTTCTACACTAAACTGAACAAATATCTGCTGCTTACTTGCACCGACCGCGCGGCGCAAACCAATTTCGCTGGCCTTACCATGAAACTTGGCCATCATCAGATTGGTGCTATTCAGTAAGCACAGCAATAAAAAGCACAGTGATAAGCCCAGTGCCACCAGGTTATCATCAGAAATGGCTTCACGGTCGGCGAGATACTCACCAGGTGTGCTCAGCTTGTTGAGAATTTTGCGCTGAAACCGCCCCAGCGCGCGTTGCTCCTGGACATAGGTATAAAGGAACTCTTCGTAAGCACGGCGCTGACTGGCATCTTTTAGCTCAACCCAAAAGTAAACCCAGACACACTCAGAAGCTAACAGGGCTTCAAACGAGCTGTCTTGTGGGTCTTGCCAGCATTCAAATGGCTGCAAATTTGACGACCACAGGGCGTTACGTACTTGGGTCTCAAACGGGATAAAGACGTCTCTGGGTTTGCGAAATGCATGCATAGCCTCGCCATAAAAACGAGGCAAGATAGGCCAGTTATCCATGACCCCAATAATGCGATACTCCAGTGCCCCCAGTGTAATGTGCTGGCCCACGGAGTTCTCACCATTGAACAGTCGCTGATTCGTGTCTGCACTGATCACCGCCACTCGCTCTCCTTGCAGATCAGCATCCTCAGACCAGGCGCTACCAAATTTGATGGGTGCATTAAAAGCGCTAAAAAAGTCGCGACTGGTGGAACGCACCAGCGCCGTTTTTGCTTCAGAGTCTGGCTGAGTCGGCAGCTTCAGTTGGTCGCGATAACCGCTGACAGGAATGTGGGACTCGGCACGGTTCGCGCGCCACAAGTTTTGCATATCCTGAAAGGTCAGATAGGGCGGCACCCGCTCTTCATCGCCCTGGCTATAATAGGCTTTTTGTGGGCCCCAGCTGTTAAGCTGGACTAAAAACAACGAGTCGGCTTTGCCGGGGACCGGCTCCTGATTCATCATGTAATTGATGGTGTAAGTGGTCATGGTGGCTGCGATACCCACCGCTATAGTGACCACAATTAAGGAACTTAATAATGGAGTTTGTTTGAAGCTTATCCAGGCCAGTTTGAAATAATATCTCATCAGCTTGCTTCCTCCACCTTGTTATTTCCCGGAAATGGCGCCGGGTCAGCACGATCAACCTTAAGATCGTGCTATCGCATTGATTTAATTACTGAACAACTCGCACACGTTCTGCACTGTTGAACATCCGGGTATCCGATATAATCACCGTATCACCAACCGTCAGCCCGGAAAGCACCTCGACCTGGCCCAGACTTTTCGACCCCAGGCTTATAGGTTTTTTCACTGCACTGCCTTCATCCAGAACATAAGCATATTTACCGCTATATGCATCAACAAACTGGCCTCGGGGCAGATAAGTAACGCCCGACTTTTCTTCCAGCACAATACGACTGGTCAGGCGCTGATTCTGTCTCAGCCCAGTGATGTCTGTTTCCTTAAAGCGGATTTTACCTTCCACCTGACCACGCACTATCTCCGGAGAAATGGCAGTCAGCTCACCTTCATAGGCGCGGCCATTTAAAGTAATTTGAGCTGGCATGCCTAACGCCAGGTCATCGGCATAGTTTTCAGGAATATTGACCTCAACCTCGTAGTGCGACAAATCCACGACGCTGAGCAACGGTTGGTTCTTCGCTACCGTGTTTTTTTGATCAACACTCAGGTTACCGACAATGCCGTTAACCGGAGAGCGGATCTCCAGTGACGCCACGCGGCGTTGTAATTCATCAACCAGCACCTGCTGTGCCTGCAATTCGATTGCCCGCGTCTGGATCTCGAATTTCTGGCTCTCTTTTAGCAACGCGACCTCTTTGACCGCCAAACGATGCTCACGCTGTGCGTTTTCCAGCTCATCTTTGGCTTTTTGATAGTCTATGTCGCTCACGACCTGGTTTTTCTTACCTTCTTCATTTCGGCGCATTTCGCGTTTAGCCGCGTTCAACGCGACTATCGCTTGACCCAGGTAGTTTTCCTGCGCCAGGTCCTGCTTCTTTGCCTGAATTTTTTCTCGTTCAAGTTGCGTTTTTAGACGTGTAAGCTCTGCCTGCTCCTGTGCCAACAAGCTTTTCAGCTCAGGGCTGTCAATCTGAGCCAGCGGCTGGTTAATCTCTACCGAATCGCCTGCTGTAACCAGGTAAGTGACCGTACCTTCTGCCGGGCTATAGAGGGTTGGCCGGCGTGACGCAATTACGCGACCCTGAACAGAAATATCCCGAATAAATTCACCACGGCGTACTTCGGCGACATGAATGTTATCCATTCTGACCGCACTTTCACCACTTGCCCATGCAAGTAGCTGAGGAACAACAAAATATAATGAAATAAATAGACCAGCGATGATCAGGAAGTACAGTTTGTAGTTGTGTTTTTTCTCTAGCTGGCTGTCCTGAGCGCTGGTATCATCGATATACTGCATGCACTACGTCCTTGAATATAAAAATGTTGATCAATACCAGTGCCTGAAAATAGCAAAATTCAATCTAAATGTCACCATCAATAAACATTTTATTAATACTTTAATCGGTTCCAAATTGGATTTGGGTACATTGTTTACCTTAGCAGGCTAATTATTGAGCCACATAACTAGATGTGTTAGTGAACAGGTAAAGGAATAAAAGAAGGGAAGCAAGAGTAAAGCGCGGCCTCCATGCCGCCGCAAGTGCTTGGGAATAACTGTAAATACTGCATAATCATATTCTAACCTGGACGCCACCTCCTATTTCGCTTTGTTTGGTCGAATAATTTATCTACTTGTCGAAAAGGCTTGCAACAGCGCTTGGGGAGTCGCTACGCCGCCCTGTTAAACTGACGCGCAAGCAGTAACTCACTGTCACGCAATGCACGTTTAATCACCTGCATCATGTTCTTGCCTTTGGCCCGAACAGACACACTGGGTAATCCCGGCAATAACACTTCCACTTTACAGATAGTCAAAACGCCATGACGCTGACACGCTTGCTCATCTACATCAATGCGTACTTTGCGAATGTGGGCCGCATAACGCATAAATTTGTTGGTGGCCAACTTTGAGAGTTGCGACTTGGTCGCCTCTGCAATGCGCTTGCCCGTTGCTCTGAAGTTTAGTTTCATAATGCTATCAACCTCTTGTACAAAGCCAGTTAATTACTGGATATTGAACTTATATTGTTGCGTCGATGAGGCTAATCTACTAATGTATTTAAAAAGAAAAAAGCTGATAAATTCTTAGCAAAACCTCGAATATTACGAATGATAACGAACATAAATTATAATCACCTGTACTACTTCTGGCAGGTAAGCCGTCACGGCAGCATCGCCGCAGCGAGCAAAATACTGCACCTGACACCACAGACCATCAGTGCGCAAATCACCAGTCTGGAGCAGCGCCTTGGTAAGCCTTTGTTTTTAAGGGAAGGCAGAGGACTCAGGCTAACTGAATACGGACAACTCACGCAGCAGTATGCCGATGATATGTTTGCCATTGCAGAGGAGTGGCTCGAAACCACTAAAGGCGACCTGGCCTCTATCAACCGTACCCTCAAGGTCGGTATTTCTGATGCCCTGCCAAAATCTCTGGTATCAAAATGGCTGGCTCCTTTGATAGATAACGAGCGCATCTCAAACTTACACTGTATCGATGGCCAGCAAGCCGAGCTCCTGGCACAAATGGCAACACATAAGCTGGATCTGGTGTTAGCGGATAAACCTCTGGACAGTGATACCCCGTTTAAGCTCTTCTGTCACGAAATTGGCAAGAGCCAGATTGGCTTTTACGGCAACAAACAAGATCAGTCCCTGACCTGTGATAATTTCCCGGCGGCGCTGGCCGACACGCCTATCATATTGCCGGCCAAGAATAGTCCAGTGACGAGTGCCATTCAATATTGGCTCAATGAGCTCAAAATCGAGATCTCCGTTGCGGGTCACGTGGACGACAGCGCTTTGATGAAAGCGCTTGGACAACAAGGGTTTGGCGTATTCCCGGCGCCCTTGTCTGTACGTGAGGAAATCGAGCGTCATTATGATGTGAACTTTATCGGAGCCATCGAAAACGTCTATCAGAATTATTACGCCTTCACCCCCGACAGGTTGATCAAAGACTCCATTTACTCAGAATTTGTGCAGCACGCTCGCAGCATAGATGACACAACAGGGAACCAATATGAGTAAACCCAGAATAACGATCCAGTATTGTGTTCTGTGTCAGTGGTTACTGCGCAGTGGCTGGCTGGCGCAGGAGCTGCTGTCTACCTTTGCGGATGAATTAGCAGAAGTGGCGCTGGCACCTGCCAGCAAAGGGGTGTTTAAGATTTATTACAACGACACCCTGATCTGGTGCCGAGAGCGCGATGGCGGCTTCCCGGAAGCTAAGATATTGAAACGCCGGGTACGCGACCAACTAGACCCAGGGCGCTCCCTGGGCCACATTGACAGTGGTCACTAGCCAACTGGCGCCTAGAGCTTAAAGCGCTCAATTAGCTGGGTCAGGCGCGCTGCAAACCCGCTCAGCGACTCACTGTCTTTGGCCATAAAGCCCATTTCCTGTGAGTTGCGGGCGGCTGTTTCCTGCACCTCTTTCATTAAGTCGGCAATACTTTCACTGTGCGATGCCTGATGATTTGCCGCATCGAGCACCCGCTCACTTAACGTAGCAGCCTGCTCGATGGCTTCACTCACCTGGGCCATATTATTCGCTAACTCTTCGCTTTGCTCAGCACATTCCCGTACATCCTGTTCGCCGTTTTGGATCAAGGTTGCCGTTGCATGAGTATCGGCTTGCAAGGCCGCAATCATCTTATTGATCTCCTGGGTCGCATTTTGGGTGCGAATTGCCAGTTGCCGAACCTCGTCAGCCACCACCGCAAAGCCACGACCTTGCTCACCCGCTCTGGCAGCCTCAATGGCCGCGTTTAGCGCCAACAGATTGGTCTGCTCCGCAATAGCCACAATGGTATCGAGTATTTTGCCAATCCGCTCACTGTGCGATCTGAGCCCTTCCATTGCCCCAACAGACTCCGCCATGGTGCCGCTCAGCGACATGATTTTCTGTTTATTTTGCATAACACTGTGCGCCGTTTCCTGGTTCAGCTGCTGCGCATGCTTCAACCCGGACACACCATGTTGGGACTGCTCCGACACATCAACGGCACTACTGGCGATGGTGGATGCAATACGTAGGGCGTTGTCGGTGCGCTCAACCTGGCCCGTTGCCCGGCGAGTCAGAGTCTGACTGCGCTCCAGCGACGAGCCAGCCAGACTTTTTAGGTCGTGTACTTGTGTATCTATTTCTTCCAGCAGGCTGCTAAGGTTTTGCTTTACCTGATTAATGTTGTCTGTCAGCGTGCCAAACTCATCCTCCTGGCGTTTAACAATTTGCCTCGAAAAATCACCACTGGCGATATGTCTGAGCATTTTGTTGACGGCTGCCAATGGGTTGAGCATGGCACGGCTGGTGGAAATGGCAATCCCAACCGCCAGAGCGGCAAAAATCAGAACCAGCATCAGCGCGGCACTTTGCGCTCGTTCGATGAGCTGATCAGACTCTTGCTGATACAGGTCAAACTGGCTCTGAGCCTGATTTTGAATGGTGTCAATTTGAGTAAACAATGCCGTAAAAGCCTGCTCTGCACTTTGATAACTCTGCATGGCCGTTTTCTGCCCAGCATGACGACGCGCCAAAGCCTGATACAAAGTGCCGGGCGTTTTAAGCTGACGCGTTATGTTAGCCCAGGCAGGTTCAAATTGCTGCAACAGGGGAGCCATTGGCAAGCCAGCCGACTGGCGTTTCAGGTAGGTTAGGTTGTCACTGATGTTATCGACAATAAAGCCCACATCTTCGCGGTGAGTGGCCAGTTTATCAGGTCCCACCTGCGCAAGAGATTGGACATTATTTTCCAGCGTAAACAGTAGATCATCAATTCGAATCCCAGTCCCTGCTACCTCATCTCTCAGTCGATTATCTGGGGTTTCAATTAGCTCGATATCCAACATAGCTCCGCCGGCTGCATTTCTGTATTCGAAGAAGGCGTTGATCCCTTGTTGAATACTGGTAATGGCCTGAAACTGTTCGAGGCGTGCCGTAAACAAAGCCTCAGAATCTGCCCGTAACGATATGCGGACCTGAGCGACATGCTGTAGCGGCTGCATTAACCTCGGATTCTCTGCTGCGCGATTCTCCAGATCTGCCAGCAGCTGCTGAGCACGGGATTCTGCCTGATTAAACGCCTGCTGGATTTGTCGTACACTGGCTTCGTCGTCTGCACTGTATGCCTTGGAGACCCAATTGCTGATCCTGAGCTGTTGTTGCTGAAATTGCTCGGCGGCATGCAAGATTGGCTGGGCGGTGTCGGTCACTTTATGGTTCGCGCGTTGGATTTCCAACAGTGCCCAGTAAGCAAGGGCGCAGGCAATAACCAGCAACATGCCGATCCCACCAAAGCCCAGGGTAATTTTATGTTTTATGGAAAGCCGCAACGGCAACATGGCTATACCTTCCTTTGCTGCCGCCTAAACCCAACTCGACGACAGCACTAATTATTAGTGTTATTTGCTAATATGTATAACATAAAAATAGTCGAATTTAAGGTATTTAGAAACAAATTTGCAGTTTTTCGGGGCAGAACAGGGGCCGTTAACGGCACCCGGTTATTTGTTGGCGTCTTTACGGATCTGCTCCAGCAGCTCCTCATCCCCTATCATCCTCTGCATCAGGTTATATACCTGATTATCAACATCATTGTTGTAGAGCTTCAGAATATCATTCGCCAATTGACGTTTAAGACCCGGATATTGCTCATCATTGGCTTGATAATATTGCGACATCAAACCTTCCGCCGCCGTTGCTCGCATATAGTCGTTGCTTTCCTTTTCTACAATATCCAGCAATGAACGCGCGATCCGCGCATCTACCACAGGCGTTTGCGCCACCACATCCAACGCCTGAACACGTAACTTATCCTCGTACTGACCGCGACTAATTTTTATAACAGCGTCTACCGTATCGTAACTCATGGTGTCCATTTGGGTGCGATTGAGTACATACATATTCATCTGCAACTGGCCCATAGCCGACAGACGGTCAATCACAGGCAAGCTCTCATTTAGCACGGTTTGTTGTAGCTGCCTGCTGAGTTTATCCGCATATTCCGGGTCGGTTTTCAGGCGCATCTCGTAGTCGTCGGGTAAGTCTTCATAAAACCCATAAACAGGGTTGCTTTCTCTGTGTGCGGCCCGTTCTTGTTGCTCTTTTTCTTCCAAAATTGCCAACACAGATTCTTCAAAGGACTGAGACGACATAGGCGTTGAATACGCGCGGTTTTCAAGCTCAAGTATGCGCTCCTGAAGATAGTGAATTTGTTCTGTTAACTGCTGAATATCAGCCTGCTTTGGGCCACTTTCGCCTATTTGACTGACAGCATGAGAGCCATTTTGAGTCGACGGAAGCGCAGATGACTCAGCGTAATCAGGTCCAGTGGCCAGCGCGGGTGGCCGGGCAACTTGACTGTAGATAGCGATACCCAGGGCACAGACCGAAAAAATCAAAGATAATGTGGTTTTTATTTGTGACATAATTTTCCTCTCAACCCTGGCAATCTACACAAAAAGCATTGCTTTTGCATCGGGGATCCTGTTAAAAGTTGTACCTTCAGCTTTGGTAATTAAACAAGGACTCTGGATGAAACCCCGCTGGAATACAGTCAAAATCAGCGTTTTTATCATCGCCTGTGCGATGCTCGACTTGCTGTTGACCCTGCTCGGTGTGTGGTCTGTGGAAGACATAACCCGCGCCTGGGTGCTCAGCTTCGAAGCGATGACTCTGATTATCTTATTCATCAACAGCCTAATGATAAGACACACCGTCAGCCAGTATCAAGATGGACACCCAGGCCAGAGCCTTGCCAATCTGATGGTTTTTTCCATGCTCCTTTGCCTGACAGGCGACGTGATTAATTTCAACCTGACACAGAGCTACTTTCAACATGGCGAGGTAGTGAAACATGACTACCTGGCAGACTCAGTGTGGTTTTTTATGCCCGGCTATGCCCTGATGTTTATCGCTTGCTGGCGCCTGCTAGACTATTCAGCTCACCAAACTCGCTATTTTGTTATTGCTATGCTGGTCACAGCGGCACTGGGGTTGCTCAGCTATTTAAACATGTACATCCCCGGCAGTGGTTGGTACGTCTCCCTGATGACTGGCATCTACGCCGTATTTATTGCACAAGCCGCACTGCTGGGCTTATGCTTACTGGTCAATACAAGTCTGCCTGCAAGGTCCCGATACCTAATGGCAAGCGCCATGATACTGGCCACGGTTGCAGATGCGCTCATCGGGCAATTTTGGATCTTTGGTAACGAGGGCCTGGGTTACTACCCACAGATCAGAGCAATCAACTGGGGGTTTTACATTACCTCACAAGCTATCGTGATCCATTTACCCACAGTTGCACTTAACAAGGATCACGGCTCGAGCCTTACTTGCGCCGCAGACGCTGGTTTTGCAAAATAATACCCCTGAATGTAGTCACATTTTTGTTCAAGCAAAAACGTCAGTTGCTGCTCTGTTTCGACCCCTTCTGCCACCACTTTCAAATGCATATTATGTGCAAGGCTAATAATGGCACGCACCACCATCTCACATTTTTCGCCTTCCCCCAGTTTACGGATAAACTCCCGGTCGATTTTTAATGTGTTGATCGGCAGATGAACCAAATAACTAAAAGACGAGTAGCCCGTACCAAAATCGTCAATCGCCACAGCAATCCCCAGTCGCTGAAAGGCATTAAGAATTTCAATTGCCTGCTGTGGGTTCTGCATCATCATGCCCTCCGTTACTTCAACTTCTATAGCATCGGCTGGTAGCTGATACTTTTGCAACAGGTAAAACACCATTTCGGGCAACTCTTCCCGGCGCAATTGCTCCATCGACAGGTTGACCGCAATGCAAGGTGGATTGGCATATTCCGCTCGCCACTTCTTGGCCTGCCGACAGGCCTGCTCCACCACCCACTCACCGACTTTATTGATCAGGCCCATTTCTTCCAGCTTAGGTATAAACACGCCGGGACCCAGGCTGCTGCCATCCGCCGGAAACCAGCGTAACAACGCTTCAACCTTATTAACCCGGTTATTATTGATGTCCCACTGTGGCTGATAAAACAGGGTAAACTCTTCGAGCTCAATAGCCGCACGAAGTTTTTGCTCCAGCTCAAGCGATGCCATCGCCTGCAAGTGCAATTCGTCGGTGAAAAACTGAAAATTCTGCCCGCCCTGCTTTTTTGCCCGATACATCGCCAGCTCTACCGCTCTTAATACGCTGACGCTATCCTCTCCGGCGCCCGGGAAGCGCGCAATACCAATGCTGGGCCCAATGAAAATCTCGTGGCCGCGAATGAGATAAGCACCCGACAAATGGCTTAATAAATGCTCGGCAAGCGTAGCCTCATTTCTGACATGCTGCTCTATAAAGTTCTCCAGCAATATCACATACTCATCGCCCCCTATGCGCGCAACAATGTCACCGTCGCTGACCGTTTTTACAATCCTGTGCCCCACCTCCTGAAGTAAAATGTCACCCACCTCATGACCAAACTGATCGTTAACCTGTTTGAAGTGATCCAGGTCGAGATGCAGTAGCGAAAACTCTCGGTTATGCCTGAGACTGCGCTTGATGGCTTGCTGCAAGTGTTTCTCAAAGGTACTGCGATTAACCAGGCCCGTTAAGGTATCAAACTGTGATAAACGGCTCAGTTGCTCCTCGATACTGCGCTTCTGGCTGATGTCCTGAAAAGCAATGACGACGCCAAATAAAGTGTTGTTTTCATAGATAGGGGTAGCAATAAACTCTACCGGAAACATACGTTTATCATTGTCTTTAAACAACCCATAAGAATCGCGATAAGTGTAACCCTTTACACAATGCTCGAAGATCCTGCAGTTTTCCCAGCTGGCATTACCCGCATTCGACGTTGACAGACAAATAAATTCCGCCACATCTGCGCCGACTAAGGTGTTTTCACTCAGGCCAAGAATTTTCTCGGTTGCGGGGTTGGTGTAAGTGATACACCCTTGGGTATCGACACCTAAAATGCCTTCACCAATAGATTTGAGCAAAAGTCGATTTTTGTTTTCAAGTTCCTGAATATCCTGAAAAGATTGTAACAGCTTAGTTCTTTGTTGTTCCAATTCCAGAAAAACCTGCACCTTGCTGTACAGCGTATGTGCGTTGATGGGTTTAAACAAATAGTCGACTGCACCGACTTCATAGCCTTTAAATTCCAGCGCTTCGGTGTGATCTGCTGCAGTAATAAATATAATGGGTGTATGCTTGGTTTCGTCATTCATACGCAGCAAAGAGGCTGTTTCAAAGCCATCAATGCCGGGCATCATTACATCCAACAGGATCACGGCATACTTGTGCCGCAAAACCAGTGATAACACTTCATGCCCCGACTCAGCAGAGTGGAAATTGGCGCGCATATCCCCGAGGATTTTTCTCACTACCCGGTGGTTTTCTGGCCTGTCATCAACGATCAAAATCGTCGGTTTGGTGCGGTCGTCTTCTTGCACCGCACTTTGCTTTATCGCTCCCATAAATCATCCTGGTTTGTTGCTTTCCAGCTCCTTCAAGCTTAGTACAAAAATCGCAGCGTCCCGTCCAAAACAAACAAATTATGCTAAGCCTTTAGTCCTAGTTAAATGCCAGGCACTTTACGATAAAGCGTTGCTGCGTTATCCAGCAAATGCCATCGTGCACTGGTGTCCAGATAATCAAGGTTCTCAAGCCGCCCCAGCCCCAAAAAACCACTGTGATGCAGGCTTTGGTCAAACAAATCAATCACCCGCTTTTTTAAAGCATTATCAAAGTAAATCATCACATTACGGCAAAGTATCAGCTGCATCTCGCCAAATACCCCATCGCAAACCAAATTATGATTGGCAAACACTATGTTCCTGGCCAGCTCCATACGGACTTTACTGCTATGATATTGCGTCGAGAAATGCTCATGAAACGGGGTGCCCTGTGATATTGCCAGCTGGTTGTAATTCAACTCTCCCTGGCGCATCGTGTCTTCTGTAAAAATACCTGCTTTGGCTTTATCTAAAATACGGTCATTAAAGTCGGTTGCATAAATCTTAGCCCGGTCATATAAGCCATGTACCTTTAACAGCATCGCAAGAGAATATACTTCTTCACCAGTGGCGCACCCGGCATGCCAAATTTTGAAAAAGGGAAAGGTTTTTAAAACCGGCAGCACATGCTGCTCCAGAGACTGAAAAAAGGCCGGATCACGAAAAAACTCGGTGACGCTAACCGACAGTTCCTGCAACAGTTTGTGCATGTATCCTTTTTCGTACAGCACTTTGGGGATCAGGTACGAAAAGTGCGGCAAATCTTCTATGAGCAAACAATTTTGCAAACGCCTGACCAGTGTACTGCGGGCATACTGAGAGAGATCATAGCCACTGCGCTGATATAAAACATCCAGTAAAATGTCTACTTCCAGCGCCTGTTCAGCTGTGAGTTTGGTTTCACGGCCCGGTAATGATGCCATATCAATGGAGTCTGTCGCTTGCATTTTGCGTTTCGTATAACCAGATTTTCATCATAGAGATCAATACATTGATATCAACAGGTTTGGCAAGGTAGTCACTGGCTCCCGCCTCAAGACATTTTTGCTTATCTTCACTCATCGCCTTTGCCGTTAGTGCAATAATTGGCAGATTTTGTGAAATGTCTGCTCGAATATGTTTCATGGCTTCGAACCCATCCATCACGGGCATCATGATGTCCATCAGCACCAGGTCAAACAGCTCATTCTGCTGAAGCTTTTCAAGCGCCAGCTGACCGTTATCGGCCATAGTGACGGCAAGCCCTTGCTCCTTCAGCAACTTGGATAAGGCATAGGTATTGCGCAAATCATCATCAACCAAAAGCACATGAAAGCCAGACAGGTCAACGGGTTGACTACTCATATCATCACGTTTGGAAGCGACTACGCTAGGTGGTAAGCGCTGCTCCACCGAATGTAAAAAGAGCTCCACTTCATCCTGCAAACGCACCGGTGCATGGTCGGTTTTCAGTACAATTTTATCGGTAAAACGCAGCAATTGGTGATATTCATCCCGGCTTAGCTCCTGCGCGGTATAAACAATGATCGGCGGTAACGCCAGGCTCGCCTCTGCGTCCATTCTCTCAAGCAATTCAAAGCCCGATATGTCCGGCAGATTCAAATCAACAATACAGCAGTCTATCTGATGTTGTTTCAGAAGCCCCATGGCTGCGGCGCCATCGTTGGCAATATGCAACACTAATCCCTTTTGCTGTAAAACCTGTTTAATCACTTTACAGGCGTGGGTGTCATCTTCTACCAATAGCAAATGCTTAATGTGCTTTTGCAGCAAGACCTCAAACTTAGCGAAAACCTGCTCCATCTGCTCCAAGGACACGGGCTTAGTTAAAAAGTCGATAGCCCCTTTTTGTAGTGCTTTCGGGTCTTTGTTTTTTCCCGACACAATATGAACCGGGATCTGGCGTGTTTTAGGCTCCGACTTCAAGGTGTCCAGCAGTGTCATGCCGTCCATATCCGGCAGCCCTATATCCAGTATCACAGCACTGGGCTGCGCTTGCTGTATCATGTTTAATGCCTGCTCGGCCCGAGAGCACACCAGCGGGTCAAACTGATGTTTGCGGGCAATATCAGATAATATGCTGGCAAACTGGCTGTCGTCCTCCACAATCAGAACCGTACTATTTTGCTCGGTAGCCAAGTCTGATGACGCGTCTGTGGTAACCATTGCACTGCTGAGTGTTGTATCGGCTGGTTGCCGCTCGGCCAGTAAGGCATCGTCATGCACTTTGACAAAGTCGCTTTGCTGAATCGCCTGGTTTGTTGTGGGTACGTCTGGTTGTGGTTGCGGCTCGTCCTGCTGCTCGTTTTCCGGCTGTTTATCACGCGGAATATGCAAAGCAAAGGCACTGCCTTTATCCAGCTCACTGGTCAGCTGAATTTCTCCGCCCAACAAGTGGCTAAACTTTCGCGATATGGTCAACCCAAGGCCAGTCCCACCAAAAGCCCGACTGGTTGACCCGTCGGCTTGCTGGAAGGCTTCAAAAATCGCCTGCTGTTTATCTTGCGCTATACCAATGCCTGTATCTTTCACCACAAAGCTTAAACAACTCTCTGCGTTCAGCGCCGGGTTGTTAAACTTAACGCTCCCGTCAACCGGCTCGATACATAATTCTACGTAGCCCTGCTCAGTAAACTTAAAAGCATTGGAGAGTAGATTACGCAGCACTTGCTCCAGCCTGAGCTCGTCTGTTTCTATATCCTGAGGTGCTAATGGAGAAATCGTGATTTTAAACTCAAGGTTTTTTTCTTTTGCGATCGGATCAAACTGTTTCTTCAGCCGCGCTACAAAGCCGTGTAAATTTACCCGATCTGAGATCAGCTTAAGTTTGCCAGCCTCAACTTTCGACAAATCCAGAATTTCATTAATAAGCGTGAGTAAGGACTGGCCGCCATTGTAAATAACCTCAATATCTTCAAGCTGATCTTCCGTTAAATTGCCGTCAGCGTTGCGAGCCAAAGACTGCGACAATAACAGCAAGCTATTAAGCGGCGTTCTTAACTCGTGCGACATGTTGGCCAAAAACTCTGACTTATACTTGCTCGATACCGCCAATTGTTCAGCGCGATGTTGCAGCTCAATACGAGCATTTTCAATCTCGACTTTTTGCTTTTGTAACGTATCTGTGCGCTCAGTGAGCTGAGTATTGGTTTGAGTAAGCTGGCTTCTTTGCTCTCTTAACTCTTCCTCCGATCGTTTAAGCTCCTGCGTTTGCTGCTCCAGCTCTTCGTTAGCCGCTTTTAAATCCTGTTGCTGAGACTCAAGCTCCTCAGCCTGCTGTTGCGACTCATCCAGCAGCTCCTGTAACCTGCCCCGTGACAGCGCTGATGCCAGAGCCTGGGCAATACTATCAGCAGACAGCTCAAGCAGCTCCAAGCTGATGTCTGGGAACGTTTTAACACTCGCGATAACCAGTACCGCTAACACCGCTTCATTTTGCCGTTTGTCTTTAATCGGGACCGCGACCACATGCCTCGCGACAGATTGCCCCAAACCAGAATTCACCGACATCGACACATGCTCTTCTGACAAACCACTAAAGTACAATAGTTTACCTTCTAATGCTGCCTGACCAACCAGACCTTCACCTTGCTTAAACTCGGTATTTTCTGAGCTACGATACTTATAGGCATAGCTGGCTTTCAGCTTATAAAGATCCCCCTCCAACGCATATAAAGCACCGACCTCAGCCTCCAGATAGCTACTACAGAAATCACAGGAAATTTTATAGATTTGCTCGACAGACTGAGTCCCCGTCAAACGCTCTGCAATGTCCGCTTGCCCGGCTTTTAGCCAAGTCTGATGCTGTGAAAGCTGATGGGTATTTCGCAAGTTTTTTGTCATGGCATTCAACGCCATGCCTAACAAGTCTTGCTCACCTTTTGGCGTAAAGTCTTGTGTATAATCCCCTTTTTCTATCTCTTTGGCATGCTGAGTAATCGCCCGTAAAGTCTCTGTCATTTTCGCCAGCGACTGAGATAACTGCTTAATTTCTTTACTGCCCTGAAGCCGCACATTAGCACTAAAGTCACCATCCGCAACCTTATCAGTCACCGAAATAGCCTGTGATAACGACTGACCGACTTGCCGGTTAATTAAATAGGCGATACACCCCGTGAGCAATGCGGCGACGAGTATGGCGAGTGATGCCAGACGGGTTAAATCTGCAAGACTGCTCTGACTGGTTGTCAGGCTTTGGTCCGCAAGTTGTTGTTGCGCCAGTTCGATTTCTATTAGCTGGTTCTTAAGAGCCCTGGTTAGCGGCCCCAATAGCTCACGCCAGGTATTCTCAGCTTTATTCCAGCCATTACTTCTTCTGAGTTCAAAAATTTGTGGCAGAAGCTGCCAAAACTCCTGTCTTAATCGAGTCACTTTCTGGATCTGAATGGCTTGCTGAGCACTCAGTAATGCCTGCTGCTGTTGTATATTCAGCCAGGCATCTTCATGCCAAGAGCGATGACGTTCAAACTCCAGGAAGTAGGTTTCCTGATTACTGAGCAAAAATGCCTGAACCGATGCCAACGCACTGGTAAAGCCGCCACGAAAATCGGCCAGGTTTTTTAGTAGTTCTTTGCGTGACGGATCGGCCGCCAGTTCGTTCTCCCACTCTATGGTGAGCGTTACCGCATTGATAATTTGCTTCGCACGGGGCATGGCCTGATTAAAAAACACCTGCAAACCCGGAAAGTTTGCCTCCGACTGAGCGATTTCTTCAATTTGCTGCTGTATTAGCCTGGCTTCGTTGAGTTTATTTTCAAACATTGATAGCTGTGTCTGACTCAACGCAGACTGGGTCAATCGCTTAATTTTAAAGAGTGACTCGTCAATGCCTTGCCAGGCCTCACGTCGGCCTTGCAAGTGTTGCTGACCGCCCCCAGCCATCCAGGATTTCAGCTCGAGTTTGGAGTCCTCGAAGTTAGATCTCAGTGCCTGCATATGCTTAACACTGGCCAATTCATTGGTACTAAACTGAGTGCTACTTTGCTCCAGCTCAGCTAACTGAAAAAGCGCCGTAATGACAATTGCAGCGGGGATCAAAAAAGCCAGTACAAACCCTGCGCTGATGCGCGTGCTTAACGTATTTAACTCCATTATTCCTTCACTATGATAAAAAGCCAGTCCATTTATTCCGGAAATAATCACTCAGAGTATAGTCACGTCACATCAATGTGGGTAAAAAACTGGCTAAAAATCCACCTCCGCTGGCGATGTTGCAAATTCAGTTTTAAGCCACTCGAATAAAGCCATGAACTCAGCTCTTAGCCAATACTGCTCGGACGCAACCAGGTAATATGAAAAAGCCAGTTTGATAGGATCTGCACCAAATAACACCAACTCCGTTAAAACACAGGTGCTGGATCAACCGCAGTGATTATGAAAGTGAATGGTTTGTATAAATAGCGGGCCAGCATTACGCTGCTCCCGCCAGCCAAAACACGCACACACGCGCTCAATGATCCGGGTGCCTAATCCCTGACCATAGTGCACTTGCTTACCACACACACGATTGGTGAAGGTCATTTCTTTATCGCTCAACGTGACAGTAAGTGCTCCCTCACCATGTTGCAGCGCGTTTTTGGCCAGCTGCTCCAGAAGCAGTATTAGCAGGCGCAACTGCACTGGTTGGTTGACCGGCTGTGCAGGTAAGTTCAACTCAATAACCAAGCACTGCTGCTGCCAAGCCTGTTGCCAGCTTGTCAGACACACCCGCAGATCAGCCACATTCAGACGCGCCTGATCGGCTCGGCACAATAACAAAATAGCCTCGCTCAACGACCTAAGATCCTGACCCGATTGCTCCAGTTGCGCCAGCAGGGGGAGTGCATCCAGCGGCAGCTCATCCAGCTGCTCAAAGCGGGCAAGCGTACTTTGGATTTGTGCCAGCGGGGTATTGAGCTCATGACTTAAAAAAGCGGAATACAAGCGTTCTTGCTGCTGCGTATAATGTTGCGCATACGCATCAGTCGCAGCCAGGATAGACTGAGAAGAAAACTCTTCAAACTCTGCGCCTGACGAGTTTTCTGGGGCCCCTAACCTGGCTGTCAGGCGCTCGGACTCTCGCACAATACGCCGGTGAGCAGGCCACCAGCTCAGTGCTCCGAGCACAAACAAAGCCAGGGTCAAGGCAATAAACACCGCCAGCAGGCTGGGGGAATCTTGCTGTGCAATACGATGCACAATATAAAGTGGCTCAAAAGGTGCCTCTGCATAGCGCAAGATGTACACATAATCACCGCCCAGCATCAGCAACTGAGTAACTTCACGGGCTTGCTCGTCTGGCCCAAGCCCGTTGTGGTTAAAAACACGCTGATAGTCTGCGGGCAGGTCTTGCCAGTTGCCCATCAGCTTAGTGCTATCCTGATAAGGCGAGCTCAGCTGGCCCGACAGCGCCACCTCAAGGTCCTGATAAAGGTAATAGTCTGATGTCCCATCCCAGGCGTAGTGATACACCTGGCTGGCCACCCAGATCCAGATCAGAGAAAACACCCCAAACAACAAAAATAGCCGCCTGGCTAAATACCCTCTGAGCGTTTTTTGTCTCATCAACTGGATTCTCGCAATGCCACGCCCTGCCCCTTAAGTGTTTGTATCACAGAGGGCTCATTATCGCGGCTCAGATTATGCCGAAGCCTGGTTAACAAAGACTTATACATGTTGTTGTTCACCTCACTGTCGGGCCAGATGTGACGCAGGATCTGAGCCTTACTAACCGGCGCCGGTGCCTGCTCAGCCAACAGGGTAAGCAGCTGCCATTGCTGAGGGGATAACACGATAGTGCGGTTACCCCGTCTGACAATTTTTGCCGAAAAATCCACATGCAGACTACCCAGTTCAAACACCTGGTTGCACTTAGACACTTTACCCGCCAACAGCTTGACCCGTACGGCCAGCTCAGGCAGCGCAAAGGGCTTAGTGATATAATCCAGGGCACCGGCCGCAAAGGCGGCAAGTTTATCGTCAAGATCCGTTGTTGCAGTACAAAACAGCACAGGGGCATCAAACCCGGCCAGCGATTGCTGCAACAAGCTAAGCGCGTTGCCATCGGGCAAGCTCATATCCAAAATGATCGCATCATACTTGTCAAAGCTGGCGGTTTGTGCCGCAATCTCTCTAGCACGACCCAAAGTTGCGGCATAATCGACTTCAATGCCCTCTGCATTGAGAAAGTCTATCGTCTGGGCGGCCAACACCGCGTCGTCTTCAACCAATAAGATCAGCATTTAACCTCTATACTGTTACCTTGTGGTTACCATGCTACTGATAGTGTATCGGCATCAACGAGGAGTCAACAATGCGAGCAACAAAGATGATCACCAGCAGTTTTCTGATAGCCGGTTTAGCCCTCAGTGGCTGTAACTCTGACAATCAAACCAGCAGCCAAAGTACCAATCCAACCACTCCGGCATCCAGTATGCAGCAGCCCAGTGCAGCGCAAAGTGCCACTATGGTATTTACTCACGGCCGCATTTATACGGTAAACGCTGAGCAACCCTGGGCTCAAGCCGTGGTAGTTAAAGACAATAAGATTATTCTGGTCGGTAGCAATGAAGAAGCCCAGGACTATATTGGCGAAACAACCCAGCACATTAACCTGCAAGGTAAGATGATGCTGCCCGGGTTTCACGATGTACACATGCACCCGCTTGAATCTGCCTCCGAGGCCACCCAGTTTAGTGTGCCAGCCTTGGCTACTGCGGGAGAATACATAGACGAAGTGGCTTATGCTGCCAGCCAACACCCCACAGCCACCTGGCTCATTGGCTACGGCCATGAAATATCTACACTGCTGGAGATGGCAGACTCACCACTGGCGGTGCTGGATGAGGCAGTACCAGACAGGCCAGTGATCATCATGGAGCAAACCTCTCATTCGATGTGGGTCAATAGCAAAGCACTCGCATTAGCGGGTTTGTCGGCCAACAGTATCGATTCGATCGGCGGTGTGCTGGGTCGCGATGAGCAAGGTAAGCTCAATGGCATTTTGTACGACAATGTCGGAAATCAGGTGATGGAACTGGCGATGCAGTCTCTGCCCGACGCCGCTCAGAGCGATTACCTTGGCCTGATTGAATATACTATGCCCGAGTTGAACAAAGCCGGGATCACCTCCATCAGTGACGCCCGTACTTACTGGCAACGAGGCCACCTGGAAACCTGGCAACGGGTTGCAAATGAAGACAAACTGACATTGCGAGTTAGTCTGGGCCTGTGGGCTTATCCCCACATGAACGACAATACCCAGCTGGCTAAGCTCAAGTCTTTGTATCAAAACAACCCTGCCGAGCTATTACAGGTGAACCAGGTCAAGTTTTATATGGATGGTATTTTGGTCAATACCACCGCTGCGATGCATGAACCCTACCTGGAAAACTGGTTGGAGCTGGATGGCAACCGCGGGCTAAATTACTTTACCCAGGCACGGCTCGAGAAGTACCTTAAGGCGCTTGAACCAACGGGCTTTGACTTTAATATCCATGGCATTGGCGACCGTGGTATTCACGAAGCCCTGAATGCCATTGAAAATGCCTCCAATGGCCAGGCCCGTCACCGTATCACTCACCTGGAGGTTGTTGACCCGTTCGATCTGCCACGCTTTGCCAAACTGGGGGTTATTGCCGACGCTCAGGTCGCCGGAGACTTCACCGCTCCGAGCCACTGGCCGGAAACCATCCCCCTGATTGGTAGTGAACGTGCCCAAGATCTGGTCCCTATTCGTAGCCTGACGGATAACAAGGCCACGCTCACGCTCTCAAGTGACTGGAATGTCAGCCCGTTTAATCCGTTTATCGGATTAAGTAACGCGGTGTCGCGCCAACCACAGGCCATTTCGCTGGCACAAGCCATTGAGGCCTATACCCTCAACAGCGCCTATGCGATGCGCCAGGAACAGCGTGTTGGCAGTATTGAAGTAGGTAAACTGGCGGATCTGGTAGTGATTGACCGCGACTTATTTGAAGCCAGCGCCAGTGAGATCCGCGGCGCCCAGGTGGTGATGACACTGCTTGATGGCGAGATTGTTTACCAGCGTTAAATCAGGCAGAGGGCCGACTTGGCCCCCTGAGTTATCGGGTAAATTACTGGCTATCCTGCTCAACAGGGGCCGGTATAGGCAAAGCCCGCCCGGCACGTGTGTTATCCGGTAACACAGCGCGCACCGCATCCACCGAGTCAAAATCCAGCTTGGGATGATAACTAACCCAACGCCCGTTGATGTGTGCTTCTAATTCAAATCCGGGGATCTCACTAAACAACTTCAGTGTGCCATCCTCGCGACGGCTTGCGGCCACAGTCGGGATACGAAAAAAGCGCCCCTGACGGGTTAATTTGGGTAGCTCACGGTAGCCCAGCAAGGCGACAAATCGTTGCCAGTCCTGCTCACGCAGCTGCTGACTTTGAGCACTGAAGTAGCCGCTTTTATCATTGTAAATCCTGCCAGCCTGATACGGTACGGCCCAGTCTGGCTTATGCCAGGCGCGTTCTGCCAGTGCCAGCAAACGCGGATACAACATGTATTCGGCCTGCACGTCATCGGGGATCATTTCGCTCCACAGGTGCCCCTGCATACCGGTATAACCAACGCCCGGCTTAAGGCCGGAGTCTTTATCATCGGCACTGTAGTTGTGATGCAGCACGTCGCGCCAGAACTCCGCATGGACTGGCAAATTATCGGGCATAAACTCAAACACTTTGCGAGTGTCTAACGCCCGGCTGGCCCAGTGATTACCGCGCTCCTGTGGATGAGACTGATACGGAAAATCAAAGTAAGTCACATCCGGCAATGACAATACCACTTCCCAGCCCAGGTTAGCCTGCTGGTGCGCCACTTTGTGCCCTTGTTCACTGAGCGTACTCCAGACATTGGTTTGCACCTGTTTGGGCATTTTCTTCGGGTCTACATCGTTCAGGCCATCACTCCAGCCGGCCACCGTGATGCCTTTTTCTGCCACCATGGCCGCTATTTGCTCGATAAAATAACCGTTCATCGACGCAATGGTTTGCTTCTTATTCAGCGCCTGACAGGCAGGAGAATCCAGCCAGGCACCAGCGGTTTCGTCAGCCCCTATGTGATACGTTTTTAATGGTACACCTGCACGTTCATGCATACGTTGTAGCTCATTCAGCACCTTACCAACAAAACGATAGGTAGCGGGCAGACAGACATTTAAGGTGTTGTCATGGTAGTGCTGGATAGAGGAATAGCGGGTTTTGTCCGCTTCTTCTACCAAGCGATATTCATTGGCCGCCTCTTTTTTACCTTTCGCCATTAATGCCCGGTAACGCGCCTCCATAGCAACGATGGCCGCACGGGAGTGTCCCGGCATATCCAGTGACGGGATCACTTCGATATGGTGCGCTTTGGCAAAACGCAAAATGTCACTGTAATCCTGCTGTGAATAGTGCCCGTTGCGTGGTGCCCCAGTGCCCGTCCCAGCACCCAGTTGCGGCAACACACAGCTCGTTTCACTGAGGTCCAGACAACGCAGCCCACCAATTTTAGTCAGCTCTGGCAGACCTGCGATGGCAAGACGCCAGCCTTCATCATCGGCCAGGTGCAGATGCAGTTTATTCAATTTATATGCGCCCATTTGCGCAATGGTATCCAGTATAAACTGCTTGGAGCGGAAGTTACGGGCACTGTCGATATGCAGCCCTCGGAAGGTATAACGGGGCGCATCCGCCATGGCGACACTAGGAATACTGCGGGTTTTAAGGTCCATCAAACCCGCCAGTGTTTGTACGCCGTAGAAGGCACCGGCAGCATCCGACGCCTGAATAGCAATACGATTGGTGGAACTGTTAAACTGATATCCCTGCGCTTCAATCGGCAATGAAGGGTCCACCGTAACGCTAACTGGCAATCCCTTTTGGGTTTGTTGTACTCCCAGTTGTGCAAGGCGCTTGGCAGCCATTTCAATGTCGGCCAGATTGAGGCCCGTTAGCTCAAAATGCACGCCTTTATCCAGGTTGATCCGCCCCTGAGACACCACTTTGAATGATCTAGGTGTTGGGATCACGCCTTCAGGGGCATGGCTGAATACCGGCTCTGACTGATGCTGGGCCAGATAAGCCGTTCCCATCCAGGGAGTGTGGTCTTTATCGCTGACGCGTAACTGATGGTATGACTCGAATGGGGCCAGATAAGGCTGTTGCTCAAGTTGTGTTTGCTCATCGCGCACCGTGCGTGTACTGGCAATGACTCTGGGGAGCAGGCGCTGCGCCTGATCGGCCAGTATATAGTTAGGCATAAACTCTGAACGCGTGATCTGTGAGTTTTTGGTATAAAAACGAATGATATATTCATCATCGGCAGAAAAGCCACCAAACTGCTCTGTTGGGGTCAGTCGGTGCAAATCGCCATTAAGGTGCTCTATTTTGAAAAGCTCACCATCGACCTGATAAATTGGCATCAGCTGGCTGAAATAAATGGCCCAGTCAGCACCGTCATAAGGCACCGGGGAGCGCAAACGCAGTTCAGACAAATAGCACTGCTTAGCAGGTGGCGGACACGACTTTGGCATGGAGTCAATCAGGTGATAGCGTATCTCCAGGTTATCGGCCACCTCATTTAACTCGCCCTGTGTTAACGCGTGCGCCGTCTGAGCACCCACTAGTGCCAAAAACCCGCAAATAAACTTCTTCATATTCCCTCCGAAAACTGTTGCCGGAACAACTGATAAGCGCCTCGCAGCGCAGCATATTCCAGCTTACCTACTTCTATTTCAAGCCGCTTAAACAATGCCGGATGAGTTTGCCCTGCAAGAGTTTTCCACATCGTCCGCTTGAACAAGTCGTAGGACTTACTGACCGATCCCCCTAGCACAATTTTATCGGGGTCAAAGGCCAACAGAGTTTGTGCCAGGGCATACCCCAGATGACAGCCAAACTCATCAAACAGGGATTGCGCATAACTGTCTCCGCGTAATGCCAGCGCTGCCTGCTCGGCCCCGTTGGTGCCTCGATCCAAAAAAAACTGCCCACTGGTGTAGCGCTCCAAAATACCATCACGATAAGGAAAGCTGCCGAACTCACCCGCTGCACAGTGCCTGCCGCTGTACAGGCGCCCCTCAAAAATCAGCCCGGCGCCTAATCCGGTCCCCAGGCAGACCCCCAGCAGGTTAGACACAGGTTCGTAATGCGGTGCGCCTGGCAGGTAATGCTGACCATAACAATATTCACCCATAGTAAAACAGTTAACATCGTTGTTAACAACTACAGGCAAAGAAAAATAGCCATTTAATTGTGCAGCCAGAGGGACATCCTGCCAGGCCGGAATATTGACCGTCTCCAGCACAGTGCCGCTGCGCAGATCCACCATACCGGGCACGCCGATGGCAATACCACGACAGCTTGCACTCAGCTGCTGCGCAATGATGCCCCGGATAAACTCATCAACCTGGGTCTTGGTCGCCGAAGCTGGTACGCTGTAACGACGCGCGTCGTAGACCCCTTGTTCATCAACACGGGCAACCTGTGCTTTGGTACCACCCAGATCAACACACACTATTGTACTCATCGTCCTGCTGCTTCCTGTGTTTCTTCGCGTTGAACTTGCTTTTGCCAAAACGGACGTATGGTATGATTGCGCACCAGCGGTTGCGCCCACCAGGCTATCCAGGCGATGTAGCCAAGTGGTAAAAGCAGCGCCAGACAGGCCAGCTGCAATGAGCCGGTCAACTGCGTGAGAAGGCCTATTGCAGGAGAGGCCAATGCGCCACCAACAATACCGGTACATAGCACCCCGGATATTGCACCATGGCCGCTGGGCACAGAGTTAAGTGCCAACGAAAATAACACTGACCACATTACAGATAAGAAAAACCCTGCTAAGGGGAAAGCCAGCAAGGCAATGTCAGTACTGCCAATCAGCGCCGCAATCAGGCTCAGCGCGGCCCCCAGGCAAAACACCATCAGCACCTGTTTGGCGTCGAACAATTTAAGTAATAGCAGGCCCAGCAAACATCCCAGCGTGAGCATCATCCAGAATTGGCTAATAACCTGGGCACTATGCTGTGGTTCAATTTGATGATAATTTTGCAAAAACACCGCGATAGAATTGGCAATGCCCTGCTCCAGTGCCACATAGGCGACGATGGCAAAAAAGAAGCGGATCACCGTGGGATGGCGAAAGTAGCCCACACAGGCTTGCCAGCTTAGTGTTTCTTCCTCCTGTCGCTGTACAGTGGCGAACTTGCTCAGGCCGATCCAGAAAAGCATGAGTACACTCAAAAGTGCAAACAGCCAGTACATACTCAACCAGGGCATATTGGCAGGGATCCAGCTAAATTCAGCGGGCTGCGCCTGTACCAGGCCAGCCAGCTTTACATAGACCCAGGGCGACAAACTGGCTGCCGCACCAAACAATAACTGAGCAAGCACGGAGAACACAGCAAAGTGAGCGCTGCCACCGCTGCGCCGCAGTAACGGGTTAATGGCAACCTGTAACATGGCCATGGCCGTTCCAATCAAAAACAGCGCCAGCATGGCCACTATAAATACCGGCGCCAGAGCAAAAAGTAACGCCCCCAGCCCCGCAAGCGTAAACGCCCCAAGCATCACCCGTTTTTCACCAAAGCGCTGCACTAGCAGCCCGGCGGGGATCGACATCACCCCATAGGCGATGAAAAAAGCAAAAGGAAACAAGCCCGCCAGAGTCAGACCAATATCAAAACTAGTGATCAGCTCAGGAAACAATGGACCGAGGATATTGGTGAAAAAGGACACCATAAAGAAGGTTACCAGCACCAGGGCAACCAGGAGGTAGTTAGGTTTCATGTGTCTTACCTTGTTATCGACTGAGAGATAAAAAGGCGGTGGCGTAATTGGAGCCAGTTTGTGGGCAGACAAACTCAATGATCCAAGGGGATCCTGTTAGGGATAGCCACCGCCTTAACTCGTTGGTAAGACTAGTTTGCCGCCATTGTCAGCGCTTTAGCGGCACATTTCTAACAATTGCTAATACTTTTCTAGTTAGCTGAAGAAGCGTTTATCGCAGCAAAAACCGGATAACTATCAGTAAGCTTAGTCCTCTCACCCGACAATCGGTGTTCGCTTTGTATCATTGCAGATAAGACTAAAATATTATTCAACTTGCCATATGAAAAAGTTAATAAATTCGTGATTTTTGATACGCGTAGCTTGGGCTGATACACGGTTTATATAAACCCGATAAGCGAGCAATCACGCTTGTATTATCTTTATTTGCTTATTATTTATATAGCGTTAGATGTGGGTTGGAGTGAATGTTTACTTCCAGGAGCAATGCTAATTTCTAATGTCGTTAGTGCTTATCTTCTTTAAAAAGCCCTAATTGGCTTTGTTTCTTAATGAGAAAAAGTCATCGTTGCGGATAGATTGCAGGTTAACAAGAGTGGCCTGCATGGAAATACCCTCAGGCCACAATTCTAACCAGCTATGGTTCTTTATTTGGCTTGTCTAAACAGATCAACGCATCCAAAGTAGCGCCCACTTGGTTCCATTAGGCTCTCTGCCCGATTGACAAACAGCAGAGCCTGGCGATCCAGGTTTATAAGTACCTCGTGCAGCCCAGCAATAATGTCCATTTACATCTGCCTGCCATCCTATTCGGGATGTGTCATTTGCGAGACCAATATGACCATCAACAACACATCCCTCTACCCTAGTTTGCGGGTCATTCAGGCTAGTTTGACAACTAGGTACGTTTGACCAAGAAGGCATATGATCAACCCGATCTTGGTAACCCCATGAATAACGGACTAGTTCAAGCGCAGATGTTGACAAGCCCAGGCCATAGACAACCTTACCATCCGAACAGTTTTCCTTGGAGCAAGATATCTGTTCTCTGGCATCTGAGAACATTGATAACCCACCCTGATATAACCAAAGTCGAGTTGGATTATAAGGTGTTAAAGCCGGCTCAGTGCCATATTGGGAAATATACTGAACTCCGCCAGGCTTATCCTTGGGGTAACTTCCAACCAAAGTCCATCCACCACCATCGGACGTCATGTCACAATATACTTGCATCGGCAAACCTGCCTCGTCGATGACCTCATACAGTCCGTCACCAGTACTTTTACCTGCAAGCAAAATCTCTCGACAAGATTGTAATTGAGCAGGCTGACTGATTAATATCCGCCAGTCTCCACGCGCTCCCTTGTTAGCATGCCAGGTTCCACTATATGATTGACCATTAAACTGACCTGTAAAGTAAGTTAGCGTTCCATTATTTGAGTCAGACAATGTAAAGCGGATCAACTGCTCGTCACGACTCATAAAACCTGAAAGTGCCTCAGACTGATTTTGCGCTACGAAATTTTGGTTTTCACCATGAAAACTAAACTCCTTGGTTAACGTCGACACTAACTGTCCGTCCAGAACATTATCATATTCAATAATATGTAAACCGGATATCTGAACAGGCTGTGCATAGCTTATTGTGCTCAAAGCCAAAGCCGTAAGTGACGTGAAAACTCCCTTCATAAGAACTCCAAAAGCATGTGGTTATAATATTGAAGTCACATCGTACCTTTGATAGATAAACAGGCGCAAGAGTATAGAATAACAATGGTTATGCTCATTCGCGCAAACGATTGCTGTCATTGGTTGCAAAGAAGAGAAAAAGGCCTGAACCACATACTCAGGCCTGAGGGAGAATTACCAGCGGCCGCGGACACCCAGTGTCAGACGGCGCTCATAAACGTTCTGTGAAATACGATTATCTTTCCACTGTGCGTAGTTCGTTTCGTACTCTTCTGTCAGGTTACTGCCCGACATATAAACGGTGAAGTAATCCGTGACATCATAGCTGGCTGAAACATCAAGATAAGTGGTCGGTTCGGTCCAGATAGCCGTATCACCCATGCCGCCTGTGGTCGTAACCTGAGCCAGGCGCTTAGAACGGTGGTTTGCAGCCAAACGGAACTGGAAGCCATCTTTTTCATACCAAAGCACGGCGTTGGATGATTCCTTGGAGTTGTCAACCAATGGCAAGGCATCGCCATAGAAATCCACCCGACCACTTTCACTGTCTGAATAGGTGTAGTTAAATGCTGCACCAAATCCGCTCCAGAAGCCTGGCAGGAAGTCGAATGCCTGTTGATAGGTAAACTCAGCACCATTCATTGTGCCGCCCTGACCATTAACCTGACCGGTTACACTCACCTCACGGCGCACAACGCCATCGGCATCTGCCAGTGGCATTGTCCAGGTGCTGGTTTCAATGAAGGATTTCAGCTGAATGTTGAATACGCCAACACTGACCAAGGCA
The DNA here is from genome assembly GCF_021532535.1 of Pseudoalteromonas sp. DL2-H2.2. NCBI lineage: Bacteria > Pseudomonadati > Pseudomonadota > Gammaproteobacteria > Alteromonadales > Pseudoalteromonadaceae > Pseudoalteromonas > Pseudoalteromonas sp. DL2-H2.2. The sequence continues at coordinate 72,918 of NZ_JAKGBD010000016.1, forward strand.
CTGGGTGAGAAGTACCATTCCAGCGCCAGGTCGGTGTTGGTAGCACGCCATGGCTCCAGTTCAGGGTTACCCTGCATGTTAGCATTGGTGGCAATCAACAGATCCGGAGAAATACCTTCCCGGGCAGCCAGGTCGTCACCCGCACGTGAACGGCTCACCTGCAAACCACCGGCAATCGCGCCAAGATCCAGACGCGTCATGGTCTTACCCCAGGCTGAGCGGAAGATCAGGTCATCGCTCAGATTAACTGCGAGATTCAGTGAAGGCAGGAAGTCACTGAACGACTTGCTGGTATTGATGTCACCACCATCCGATGCCACTGAGCCCGGACAGTTCACACAAATAGAGTCACCAACGACATTTTGTAGTATCTCAAGATCAGTCTTGATGTACTGGAAACCGACATTTGCAGTGTACAAATCGCTGGAGAAGTCGCCACGCCAGTAAAGCGTTTGTGTTTCTTCTTCAACCTCATAAGTACTGCCCGGAACGCCGCCTTTTTTGTTGCCAGGATAAAGCTGATCCTGGAAGGCGAATGGGTCGTCAAGCTGGCGCGGGTCGATAAAGTAATAGCTCCCACCATTGACCGGGCCAAAGTCAGAAACCAGCTGGATCCAGCCTTGTGGCAGTTTATCGAACGTATAAGGGGTGTCATAGCCCATGGTCAGGTCACCGTCAGAAGCACTGGGTACACCACCACTGCCATCGGTATCAAATGCGGCCAGACCCTGATCTTTCCACATTACATCTACACTGCCCTCACCCACCGGGTTACTGAACGGTGCCAGTAAAACATACTGCTCACGCGACACATCGCGATTACCCAAACGCGCCCCAAAGCTCATCTTAGTCAGTGAGCCCATATCTTCAAACAGGTACTCTCCGTCAAGGCGCAAAATATCCAGACTGGCATCTTCATTAAAGTTGTTCTCTGAATAAGTCGACACCACAGAATAACGGTTCATGTTAGAACCAAATACTTCTCCCTGCATTTCGCTGGGCGGCAGTAACACCGGGTGGTCACCCTGGTAATTCAGCCTGACGGGTACCGTGCCCGGACCGTAGCCGCCGGGGTTTACGGCAATCGGACCATTGCCTTCATTACGGCGAAGGTTGTGTGCCAGACCACTGGTCATATAGCCCTGAGCAACGTTTTCTGTGTGCATACGTTCCGCATCAGCCGTGATCAGGCGCATCTTGCCAGAAAAATTGCCATCGCCTTTGTAGGTCAGCTCAAAGTTATAGTTGGTCGATTCACGCTCATTGGTATGGCTTTCTGAGTGCGCTACCACCCGGGGAGCGTGCAGGGTGATATCCTGAGCGGTATACAGGTTATATCCGCCAGCGGTTTTACCCCGATCGGTTGCATCATGCTGTTCCTGCCAGTCCCAGTGACCACCCCAGGCATTGTCTGCCATCAAACCACGCTGGCGATCGGCGTCATCCATTTTAGTGTAAAAAACATCAGCACTCAGTTCGAAATTATCGTTCAGCTGTGCCTGAAAGCTCAGACTTCCGCCGGTACGCTCACGCTCGGTAAATCGATTCACCATACCGTAGCTTACATAAGTGAATTCGGCATCATCAGTGTCGCCATCACCATTGATATCACCCGCAGGACAGTACCAGCATTCGCCGTCCTCTTGTGGTGCATAACCCCAGCCATGATTGGTTGAACCAAAGCGGTAGTTTGCCAGGTTCACTTCATCTTTGGTCAGCGTTGCCAGTACCGCAAAGCGCTCGGCGTTATAGCCTGCGGCAATCATCGCTTTTGGGTCAGTTTCTTTTGAATAAGAGCCACGAGATGCTTCTACCAATGCCGCCCCGCTAAACCCTTCTTCAAGATCAAAAGGTTTGCGGGTCTTCAAATCAACGGTACCCGAGATACCACCGGCCAACGTATCCGCCGTCGGCGATTTCATCACGTCCATGGCACCCACCAGGCTTGATGGAATATCGGTAAAGTCTGGCTGAACCGTGGTCAAGGAGCCTGCACTGAGAAATTGCTCGCCATTAAGTAACGTGGTTACCTGAGGCATGCCCCGTACGTTAATGGTTGAACCTTCACCGGCACTACGGCGAATTTGGATTCCCGGAACCCGCTGTAGTGAATCCGCAATCGTCACGTCCGGCAGCTTACCTATGTCTTCTGCGGTAATAGAGTCAACAACACCATCCGCAAAACGCTTGGTGTTAAGACTTTTTTCAGTCGAAGCGCGGATCCCTCGCACTTCGATGACTTCGACTGACTCTGCTTGCTCGGCCTGAGCCGGCACAACAAAGGCGGTGCTCGAGATCACGGCGGCAGTCACCGCAAATGAAATGCGAGACAATCTGAATGCTGCATTGCTGTGTTTCATCTTCTTCCTCTTATTCTGCATTATTTAAGATGGTCACCTGGCGAAATAATCATCAGGCACTTTCCCTATTTGAACAGGCTTGTAACTTATAAGTTTGCATTTTCAAACTCATATCGGTACAAACCTATCAGATAACAGCGCTGTCATTTTCAGATTCAAACTTTAATGACCAACTATGTGCAAGCATTATGCATGCTTTCCCGCCATTGATGTTAATGACTTGTACCTTTTTGTTTATATTGGATAGGATAGTATTACAAGATACGCGAAATACATCACTGTTAATAAATGAAGGCGCGAAGATAGCAAAACAGAACCAATTTGGCACAAAAAACGTGCAACAAGCCATCAGCTGACTAACGTTAAGGAGCGATCAATGAAAGCAATGTGTGAAAAAATCATTCCATCGCAAAATTGTTCATGGCGATACTGGCTTTACCAGCTCGAAGAAATTCCCTTTAACTGGCACTATCACCCTGAGTATGAAATTTGCCTGACACTCAATAGTCAGGGTATGTGTCATATTGGCGACTACATTGCTTCTTATGGTGATTACGACCTGGTACTACTTGGTCCGGAGCTCCCCCATACCTGGCAGTCTCACGATAACTCAGATGGCAGTAAGCACTTAGTGCATGTGGCACAGATCCCCGCGCAGTGGCTGCAACAACAGCTACAACAAAACCCCGAGTTACAGGGCCTTCATACCTTGTTGGAGCATGCCCGCTGTGGACTCAGCTTTAATCACAAAACAGCCAAAAAAAGCGAAAAACTATTCAAGAAGATGGAACGAGCCACACCGCTGGAGCGCTATATTTTATTGTTCCAGCTGCTCAACCTGATGGCGAACAGTCCTTACCAGACTCTTTCTTCCATGGAGTTTAGCTACGCGAAACAGTTGGACCCCGCGAAGGATAAGTTTGATCACGTGATCAATTATATCTACGACAACTACACTGAATCACTCAGCGCAGAGCTGCTCGCCAGGCAAGCTCACATGAGTACCAACCACTTTCACCGCTTCTTTAAAAAGCGTACAGAATGCACAGTCACTGAGTTTATCAACCAGCTCAGAATAGCCAAAGCCTGTAAATTGCTACTCAAAACCAAGGCCCCCATCACAGTGATAAGCGATCAGTGTGGCTTTAATAACCTGTCCAACTTTAATCGTCGGTTCCTGGCTATCAAACAGTGTACGCCCAGCCAGTTTCGCGCCCGGGTGCAACAAAAAGCCCTGATCTAAAATCTCAATTCAGGTTAGAGTAAGGGGGCGTTCATATGATAGGCACGACCTAACGATAATAACTAAGGACAAACCCATGCCACTGATGACCTCTCTTTCGTTAACCCCTTTGCTTGCTGCCAGTGTTCTTTCCACGCCCGCAACACAACCTGCCTGTCAGGATGGACAAGCCTGTACCATGGCCCTTTACAGCGAGCACACGCAACAATGGCAATTTATTAATCAGCCCAGAGCACAGCAAGCGTACACCCCATTCTCTACCTACAAAATTCCCAATACCCTGATCCTGCTGGATACCGACACCATCAAACCCGGGCAGGGTTATCAGATAGACTTGCAGACCTACCCGGCAAAAAGTTGGTGGTTTGACGCCTGGCGCGCCGACTCAATCACACCACATGCCGCATTTAAATATTCTGCTTTGCCGCTGTATCAAACCTGGACCAATCTGCTGGATAAACCCACCATGCAAAAGTACCTGGATGACTTTAACTATGGTAATCGCGATATCAGCGGACCACACGACAAATTCTGGCTAAACAGCAGCATTAAAATCAGTGCCGTTGAACAGGTAGAGTTTTTACGCCGTTTGCAGGCACAAGCTTTCAAGTTAAAACCTGCCACTTATCAGGCATTCAGCAAGATTTTCTTACAAGAACAAACGGCCAACAGCAAGCTGTATGCTAAAACGGGCACGGGCCCGGTAGCCAAAGGAAAGTACGTAGGCTGGTATGTTGGCATGGTCGAGAACCAACAAGGTCGTCATTATTTTGCTTTCAACATGGATGCCAAAAACTTTAAAGAAGTCGTTACAACCCGGGTAGAAATCGCCAAAGCAACGTTAAACAAGATGGGCATTATCTAAAGATTAAAAATATAAGCGGCTTGTGCCGGTAACAGCACAAGCCGCGATGCATCAATCGTGGTTATCAGGCTACCTTGCGCAATAATCCCTGAGTATTTTGTCGCATGGTATGGGCCACCATAAAGTAGCCGATAAAGGCCACAAACGCAGCACCCGAAGCCGGACCCAGCAGCCAGACATACGGATGTAACCGCCCGTCAACACCAAACAACTGCTGCTGGATAATAAACAGGGTGACATCGCTGACCAAAGCCGCCACAAATCCGGCCAGCGCCCCCAGCAACAAAAACTCATACAGGGTTGCCAGTTTAATCAACCTTCCCCTTGCTCCGAGAGTACGCAGGATAACCACTTCCTGCATGCGCTCTGCCAGACTCGCCTGGACCTGAGATATGAGCACCAGCGCTCCACTGATAAGTACAATGGACAGCACAAAGCCAATTGCCAAAGACACCTGAGCTATCATTGATTGCACCTGAGCAATGTTGTTCTTTATGTCTATCATACTGACAGTCGGGTACTGTAATAACTTACGGCTGATAGGGCGAACATGACTGTCTTCCAGTTTGGCTGCCGTAAAATAGGTCACTGGCAGACGCTGTGCCATCGCAGAGTTAAAGATCATCACAAAGTTAGGCTTGAGCGTGCCCCAGTCCACACTGCGAATACTGGTTACTTTCGCTTCAAAAGTCTGGGTATTGACCAAAAAGGTCAGGGTGTCGCCCAGCTCAATGCCAACCCGCTCGGCCGTGCCCTCAAACACCGACACCTGTAATTCATCCGTTTGTTCAAACCATTGCCCTTCAAGAATTTCGTTGCCATCTGGCAAAGTGTCTGTCCAGGTCAGATTGAGCTCACGGCCAACGCCACTGCGGGCATCCTCTTGTTGCTCTTCACCTTCCTGCCTGGATACCCGACGTGCAAACGCTTCTCCGTTTAAAGCATTAACTCGCCCCCGGAAGACCGGATAAAACGCCTCGTGATGGATGTTCTGCTCAGCAAAAAATTGTTTGAACTGGTCAACATCACGCTCGCCAATGTTGATCAAAAACGCATTGGGCGCATCCTCAGGTACCTGCATTTGCCAGTCAGAGATCATGTCGTTTTTAAGTACAAACAAAAACAACATCAGCTTGATGGCAAGCGCAAAGCTGATCAGCTGAACGGCATTAGCGTTGGCCCGCTTTTGCAAAGTTGCAATCGCCAGCGACCAGCTGTTGCCCGGGCTCAGACCCAGCTTACGCCCAGCGCTGAAAAACAGCCGGGATAACCCAAACAGTACGCCCATTAATGTCGCGGTACCTGCAAATAGCAGTAACGTGGTCTTAATGTCGCCACTGAATAGCCACATCAGCATAAAAATGGTACCCACCGACAGCGCCATATGCACCCGGCTTACGGCCAGCTTGTCACCCAGGCTTCTTCTGAGTACCCGCAAAGGTGGGATATCAAACAAGTCCAGCAAAGGCTTGAGTGAGAACATCAGAGCGCATACAACACCAATGGCAATCGACAGCAACCAGGGTCTTGGCCCAGCCGCGGGCAACTCATTGGCGACAAATTGGGTGAGATAATCAACGGCGACTTCCTGAAGCCCATAACCAATCGCCAGGCCAATCAACAACGAGCTGACCGTCACAAGCGACAAGTGCATCAGGAAAATGCGTTTGATGGTGCGACGACTGCCGCCCAGCGTTTTCATCATGGCGACCGGGTCGTACTGACGTTCACAATAGCGTTTTGCAGACACAGCCATAGCCACAGCAGCCAGCATAATGCCAAACAAACCGGCCAATAGTAAGAACCGCTCTGAGCGCTCCAGGTTTTCTCCCAAAGGAGACTGGCGGTCTTTGATCCCCTGCCAGCTTTGGTTTTCTCTCAGCTGAGGCTTTAGCCACACATAATAGTCTTTGAGCAGCTGCTCATCTCCTGCAAACAACAGCCGATAAAACACGTCACTGCCGGGTTGTACGGCTTGAGTCACAGGAATATCGGCAATGTTTAACAACACACGTTTGTTACCAGCCAAAGAGAAAAACGCGGCATCGGGCTCTTGCACCAGCACTTTAGTCACGCTGAACATGCCCGCACCAATTTCAACCTGATCACCAACTTTGAGGCCCAAAGTATAAAACAGTCCCTCACTAAGCCAGGCTTCCCCCTGAGCGGGCGCCGCTGCAACCTCGTATTGCTCACCCTCAAGTGCGTCTTTAAGGGTGATTTTACCGCGCAACGGATGGCTGTTGCTGACCGCTTTAATTGACCCTAAAACCAGCTCATCGCCTGCGAACAACATAGAATCGAAGTAGATGTTTTGCGCCGTTCTGAGACCAAAGTCCTGCGCCACTTTCAGGTAGTTTTCATCCAGTTCATGGTTACTGGACAGGCGGCGATCTGCCGCGATGAAGTCCGCAGACTTTTGTTCGATATTGAGTCGGATCCGCTCGGTCACTGAACTTAAACTAAATACCGTCAGTACCGCCAGTGAGATGGCTGCAAAAATGATGGTCAGCTCACCTCGACGCAGCTCGCGAAAAAATAACCTCAGCGCCAGTTTAGCCCACATGTACCGCTACTCCTTCTCCGTCACGGATCTTTGCCAGCTGACCGCCCTCAATGTGAATAATGCGGTCACACTGTTTCGCCAGGTCCTCATCATGGGTGACCAAAATGAGCGTGGTGCCATGTTGCTTGTTTAGATCAAACAACAAACTTTCAATTAAATGACCATTTTTAGAGTCCAGATTGGCCGACGGCTCATCGGCAAAGAGAATTTTTGGCGTACCAATAAATGCACGCGCAATGGCCACACGTTGCTGCTCGCCACCAGAAAGTTGTGAGGGGTAATGCCCAACCCGATGTGCCAAACCTACTTTTTCTAGCAGAGCCTGGGCCTGCTCTTTGGCATTTTTTTCACCAGCGAGTTCCGCAGGTAGCATCACATTTTCCAATGCAGTCAGGCTCTGAACCAACATAAATGACTGAAATACAAAGCCGACTTTCTCAGCTCTGAGGCGTGCGCGTTGTTCTTCATTGAGCTGATGAAGCGCTTCTCCATCGAGATAGACTTCCCCCTTGCTGGCAATGTCGAGGCCTGCCAGCAAGCTGAGTAAGGTTGATTTGCCCGAGCCAGAAGTGCCAACCACAGCCACCGACTCCCCTGACTTGACAGAAAAATTGATATCGCTAAGGATAGTGAGGTCACCCTCAAAGGTACTGACGGTTTTACCCAACTCCTTAACCTGAATAATATTTAACTGAGAAAGCACTGACATGATGCGATTTTTCCTACAACTGGTGGTATTGATCTTCGGCACACTTTTCGTATTAAAAGCAAGCGCCAACGATACCAAAATTATGATCATTGGTGATAGCTTAAGCGCCGGTTATGGTCTCAAACAAGCACCGTCCTGGGTTAATTTGTTACAAAATAAATACGAGACAGAGCAAAAAGCGATCACTCTGGTCAATACCAGTGTCTCGGGACAAACCACAGATAACGCGCTGCTGACTATCGACAAGCAACTTGAAAGCCACCAGCCCAGCCATGTACTCATAGAGCTGGGCGCCAACGATGGCCTGCGCGGGTTTCCGCCTAAGCTGATCCGCAAACATTTACGCGAGCTGGTCGAAAAAAGCCAGGCCAGTGGTGCCAAGGTCGCGCTAATGCAGATCCAGATCCCACCCAACTATGGAAAACGTTACAGCACTTTGTTTGCCGACAGCTATCCGCTGGTCGCAGAGCAGACTGAGGCTTACCTGATGGATTACTTTATGCTGCCAGTCGCGGCAGATCGCAGCCTGATGCAAAACGACAACCTGCACCCCAATGCCAAAGCGCAGCCCGTAATCCGCGACTTTATGTATGAGCGCATCGCCAGGTGGCTTGCACACACCGCACAATAATCGCTTTTTCTGCCTTGAAATTGATGAGCTTGATCTGCGTTATAGCAAAAAAGTAGGTCAAGCCTTTGTGCCATCAATGACTTTATCCAAATTACGACACTTTAAAGACAATCCAGCTTAGCAAATATTTCTTTCATTTTGCTTAATGCTCACGGCGTGACTTTGCCACTGAAATAGCAAAAACATTAACTTGGGAAGACACCTTCCACGCGCTTATTGCATACTTAAAACAAACTGTACAACAAGAACAAAACCATTTAAAAACAAGACTTTAAAACACTCAATAAAAATGACTATCATGAGCCATCGATTAAGAGCTAAAACTCTTTAATCTAAATAGTACTGTAATAGATAAGGATCATTGTATGAAATGCCTTGGCACTTTACTTGGCGCGGGTTCACTGCTGCTGAGCTGTACGCAGGCCTCAGCCACCATCGAATCACATCCGCTTCTGAATCAACAGCACCTGTGGGAGCAATTGCCAGCAACAAACTCAGTAAGCATTCAGGAAACGACAAACTCAGCGCGACATTCAAACACTGGGCTTATTTATCGACTGGAAAAAGTGGTCGGTGAACAGCCACAATACGAACACTATAGCGCCTATTTTCAGGGTAAACCGGTACTGGACAGCACTCTGGTGATTGCACGCAACGCCAAAGGCGACATCGTACAGAGCATGGGGAAATTACTGAGAGGTCATATAGAGCTGGCGAACAACGCGGCGACACTTCAGCAGGACCTTGTTGTACATATCTCAGCGCTGTATGAAGGGAAGCAACCACAAATTGAAAATTCAGCCCAGGCTTATGTCCTTAATCAAGGTAAGCTGTTGAGTGTCACTGTGTTACAGTTAAACCATGAAGGTCACCGGGAACAATTGGTGCTGGATAATGCCACTGGTGACCTAATGCAACGCCAGTCTTCTGTTTCGTTTTTCTCACCAACGCTCACGAACAATTACGTGGCAGGCGGCGCAATAGGCGGTAACGAAAAACTGGGTGCCATCTGCTACTCGCCACAGCCAGACAGCATGCAGGCATGTACTGAATATCGTTATGATGAATACGCCCCGATGGGTGCTCGGTTACATTTCTCAGACACAGATCCGAATGCTATTTTTGCTCAATTTAGCGGTTTTCCGCTTATCGTAAACAAAGATGGGAATACCTGTCGGCTGGAAAACCCCTACCTGAGCACTTTTGATGCCAGGGACCAAACCCAAACAGTTTCTTACGCTTGCGGTGCGAACAATGAAAACTTCGACTCTGCGGCGGTTACTCAAAACTTTAGCACCTGGTTTACCTACAGTCATGCCAGCGAGGCGCACTTTAATGCCGGACTGGTCATGCAATTTTTTCATCAACAGTTTGCCGAGCTGTATCCATCACAATCCTCAGCGTGTGACAGCAGTGGGTACTGCATAAAACCGCTCAAGCAAAAGGTCCATAGCAATACGATTTATGGTACCAACAGAGCATTCTGGGATGGCGAATACGTCAACTATGGCTCCGGTGATGGCTACAACTTTTATTCGCTCGCAACCCTGAGCATTGCGGCACATGAAATCGGCCATGCCATTAACAGCTGGAATGCCGGGATTGGTTCTGATGGCATTGATGGCGCGATCAATGAAGGTTTTTCAGATCTGGTGACTATCGCAGTCATGGATTATTTTGAACGCAACGCAAGCGGTGCATATACTCAAACAGAGGCCTTTATTAGGCAATTTCAGGACCAAGCCGGGCAATACAGTCAAAACCGCAAATGGTGGTTTGGCTGGGACGCCATTTATCAGGATAACGGCGCGCGTTTCTATGAGCTGCCTTCCTGGGATGGCACCAGTATTGACCATATTGCTGACTATTCACTGGCCAAAACAGAACATGCCAATGGCGGTGTGTTACGCAAAGCATTTTATGAGCTGGTAAAAACGAAACAATGGTCAATTCAAGACGCGTTTAAAGTCTTTTTACGCGCAAATACCGCAGGCTGCATGTTTCCCAACATGAGTATGGATGAATTTGGCTATTGCGTAGCCCAGCAGAGCGAACACATTGAGATCGCAGACAAGAGCGCCTCACAACGCAAAGAAGATGTCGTTGATGTCCTGCTGGGTGTCGGGATAGTCGCAGACACTAATCTATCCACCCTCGAAGCCAATACTCAGGTCAGCTATGATGAGCTAAGCTATGACATCAGCCACTTAACTGCCGATACGATTGAACAGATCAGTGCACAGTGGGGCGATGGTACAACGAGTGTTTGGCGCAACAGCGACAACCAACCTGTTTACCCTTTTTTGCAAAAGATACATAAGCTTCCCGCCGATACAATGGCCAGAGCCGCTATCAATGTCACGCTAACAGGGGGAGAAACGCGCTCGGCTTACCGCCACTTTTTCAGCCGCCCAGCCAATGTTAACTGTCCACCCTATTTGAATACACCTAAAGTACACACAAGTAGTCTGAAGATAGCTAACCATGAGATACCTTCTATATCGAACGATTACACCCCAGCCGTCGACACCCGTATTCCATTGGCCAAAAACCGCCTTTACAGCCTGACGTTCGATAAAGATTTAAGCGGAAAAAAGTTAACGGTGCTATATGATATAAATAAAAATGGCGAGTTTGCTTACACTGAACATTTACTCAACGACGTGACTATCTCTGGCAATACTGCATCTTTTGAGCTCAACAACAGCATTCCCTCCAGCATCGCGCTGATGCGGATTGCGATTGCAGATGTTGACTATTCTTTTCTCGACAGCTGTGGGGTTGTTGATGATGGCCAGGTCATTGATGTAATAATCGACGCAGACTCGCCTGACCTACCCATCGTTGCCGATTTCAGCTACCAAGTACTGGACGAAAATCGCGTGAAATTCACCAATAACAGCCCCGATCCTCAAGCCTGGCAGCCACACATCAGCGGGCACTTTAGCTTTAACAATCAACCTGGTAATGCAGAAAATCCAACGCTGCGATAACCTCCTTCTCTGACTTCGAAATGAAGAGCTTGATCTGCGCGTTGCTGCAACAGTAGATCAGGCTCTCCCCTGCGCCACTGTCTTTAACAGAATTATCGCACTATAAAGATTGCAAAATCAGGAATTTTTTATTTCAGGGTTCGCAATTCACAATTAACCACTTCTTACGCTGTAGAAACAAAAACAATGACATGGGAAGACGCTCCCCCCTGAACTATTGCACACTTCAAAACAAACCCAAAATAAACACAAATAGAACATAAAATAAACATTTGCAACAATTGATTTAATTCATATATTATCGATACTAGTATTAGAGTTTTCCTACTAATTAAGGCCATATAAGGCCATCTATTGACACTCATTAAGGACAAACTGCATGAAACATTTGGGGTACTTATTTGGTTTAGGTGTTGCTGCGCTGCCCATTTCCAGTGCACTCGCTGACATCAAATCTCAATCACTGCATAACAAGCAATTCTTGTGGGGTGACCTGAAGCAGGTTATTTCAGAAAATCACGCTGAACCACTTACAGCGTCAACACTTGAAACAGACAGGCTAACTACAGAAAACAAGGCACACAAAGTTCACTATAAATTAACAAAAAGAACAAATGCGCCCACTGTCTATGAACACTATCGAGCTTATGTCGGAGATTACCCCGTACTATCAAGTAACCTGGTGATTGTGCGCGACAACCAGGGAGAAATCCGCCAGGCGATGGGTAACCTGATCACAGGAGCGGCACTTCAGGAGCAGGCCCAATATCATACTATGACACCGAGTCAGCTAAGCCAGCGTATTGAAGCGCTGCCAACGTTAAGTGGTGTTGCCAAATATCATTTTGAAAAAGCATTTATTTTAAAAAGCGATACGTTGATTCCGGTCATTGAAGTACTGGCAACATTCAAAGATAAAAAAGAGAAAATACAGCTACACGCAAACGACCTGTCACTCATCTCTCAATCCCACAACATGTCATTTGCTTTTTCCCAGCAGTCGCTGAAAAACGCAGGTTACGTAGCAGGTGGAGGCATAGGTGGGAACGATAAGCTGGGCGCAATATGTTACTCCCCCAGTCCTGACAGTATGCAAAACTGTACCAATTACCAGTTTGATGAAATTGCGCCTAAAGGTGCCGAGCTCAGATTTGAAGAGCTAAGCCAACACGCTATTTTTTCTGAATTTAATGGCTACCCATTCATTGTTAAAAAAGAAAACAACAACTGTATTTTAGATAACCCTTATGTGGTGACGTACGATGCAGCGGTTTCTGAAACAACCCCAGTTTCTTATGTCTGTCAGACGAATAACGAAAACTTTGTTAAACGCGAGATTGACCAGACATTTGACGCCTACTACAGCTATAGCCCGGCAAACGAGGCCCACTTTAATGCCGGTCTGGTTATGCAGTACTTCCACACACAGCTAAAGGATTTATACCCACAACAAAGCCTTGACTGTGACAACAACGGTTACTGCATGAAATCACTTTCCCAGAAAGTAAACAGAAACACCATTTTTGGTACTAATTCCGCTTCCTGGGATGGTGAATTTGTTAACTATGGCTCGGGCAATGGCGGATATGAGTATTTTGCTCTGACCGGTATGAGTATAGCGGCTCATGAAATCGCCCATGCTATTACCGAGTGGAACTCAGGGCTGGGAAGAGAAGGCGTCGACAGTGCAATTAACGAAGGGCTATCCGATATCTCTGCGATTGCAATACTCGACTATTATCAGCATACCGCATCTGGCGCTTACACCCAGTCTCAGGCATTCGCCGATCAATTTACCGAGCAACCTGGGTTGTACACTAAAAACCGCAAGTGGTGGTATGGCTGGGATGTATTCCCACAAGATAGAGCGGCACGTTTCTTTGAATTACCTTCCTGGGATGGCAGAAGCATAGATCACGTCAAAGATTTTACCACCGCCAAAACCGGACATGACAACGGAGGCGTGCTGAGAAAAGCGTTTTATGAACTGGTTAAAGCGCAGGGCTGGACGATTCAACAAGCTTATCGATTATTTTTACGCGCCAACACATCTGGCTGCGTATTCTCGGGCATGTCTTTAAATGAATTCGGCTTTTGTCTGGTCGATCAGTCCGCCCACCTTCAGGTTGGCAACAAATCTCAGAACGAAATAGAGTCGGACATCTCAAACAGCCTGGCTGGAGTCGGCATTTCAACCGGCATTGGACTGTCCACCCTGGACGCCGATGTATGGCTTAACTACAACCAGGCCAGTTATGATATTAGCCATATTGACCATAACACCATCAGCAGCATATACGTAAACTGGGGAGATGGTCAGACTGACAGTTGGTACCGAGGTAGCAATAAACCTATCTACCCCTACCTAGAGCGCAGCAACCAGGTTGCTGAAGATACCTTGATCCGATTCGCCATCAAAATAGCCACCACAGAGCCAAACGGGGACATCGCAACTCAGTCGGCCTACAATCACTTCTATAGTCGCCCGGCGGCATTGCGTTGTGAGCCTTACATGAATAATGCGGTATTGCACACCAGCGCTATCTCCATCAGCAATACCACCTTCTCAGGGCTCAATGCCGGATATAAAGCTCAGCTTGACACTCCGCTTCCTATTGCCAAATCGCGTACGCACACGCTGAGCTTTGCACAAGATCTCAGTGGCAAGCTGATTTCTGTGTTCTTTGACGCCAATAAAAACGGGCTAATGGAAAGCAATGAAGCGTTGATTTCTAATCAGAACATCGCAGGTAACAGTGTTAACTTCACACTTGATCAAGCCACCAGCACCGGGCTTGGCCTGCTGCGCATTGCCATTGTCAGCAACGACACCGACTACTCTTTCCTGAATGCATGTGGTGTAGTAGACCATGGTCAGGTCGTTGACGTCATGCTGGACGTCGACTCTAAAAATCTGCCACTGCTCTCTGATTTTGAGATCCAGTATCTTGATGGCAACCGGGTCAAATTCACTAACACCTCTCAGGTCAATGACGCTAAAAGTCCGCAATTCTATTGGCAATTCGGTTTTGATAATCGTACCAGTACCGCAAAAGATCCCGGGATAATTGACTACCCCACCAACGGCGGTCAGTTTGATGTATCACTGCAAATACAGTATGCCGATCAGAGTGAGAGTGATACCAAGCAAACTCGCATCTCACTGGATCCCGTAGACGCTTGTCCAGCCAAAATCAGTGATGGCGCTAATGCCAATGCTATCTATATTGACGACATGAAACTGTTCAACTACTCAACACTGATTGCCAACGTACCTTCAGCAACAGGGTTCAACCGTGACGGTTACAGCCTGACAAAGCTCAGCAATACAGATATCAAAAGAAGAACCTATCTGAGTGCTGAAATCATGACCAACCTGATGCCACGCGCAACTGCCGAAAACTTGCTGCAAAGTGGTCACCGCGATGTGCGCTTTACCATTTGGCTGGATGCAGACGGCAACAATGAGTTTGCCCCGTCTGAGTCCGGATTAGACAACGATCCGAACTATAACTACTGGATAGACAACAGCCAGTGCACAACGGTTTCCGGTTCAGAATATTGCCGGATCAGCGCCACCAAATCACTTACCCTGCCAAATGTCAGTACCTGGGACTGGTCTAAGTGGTTTGTATTGCGTGCCAAATTAGAAGAAGGTCCAGCCAATGACTATAAGTCAGACGCTTGTAACAGATTTAATTACGGTGAAATTGAAGATCTCAAAATCAAAGTCACCCGATATTAACTAAAACCGCTCGCAGTCATGTAGGCAAAGGTCACTTTGCCTACGAGCTACCTCATAAAACCACTCAAAAAGGAAACTTTATGAAACTTGTTAGCCTAGCAGTCATCGCTGCTCTGGGAGGGGCTTCTCTTGCCAGTGTCGCGAGCCCTTTGTCCGAAAATAGCACCGCTCTACCTAAGTCTGCTTTAGAATTTCAGACATTGAGTAGTGCAGAAAAAGTACAACAACGACTGAGCAAGCATGGCCTTAATAAAAGCAATCGCCCGCATTTGTTCAACCTGCTGGAAAAACGTGAGCAGGCAAAGAAATTTGGGCTCAAAGCTGCTCAGACAGAGCAACTTAGCAGCCTGAACAATAGTATCAGCGCAAATTGTAACGCTGATAAAGTATGTTCGTTTTTCAAGCACATGGGTTTGAGAGCCGTGAAGGACGCGTCTGGCACTGAGTATGTGATGATCTCAGCCATCAACAGTGAAGTGGCATCAACCACTTATACCTTTATCGACATTGCGCTGATTGACGAAAATGGACAGGACATCACCATTCCTCGATTTGCTGAGTACTATGGCGAAGGGATTTCCAAAAAGCGTATGGACATAGCGTCGCTTGGAAAGCTCAGCGATATCATGCCAAGACTGCTCGCCGCAGAGCAAATTTTCGCTGATGCCTGGGTGACTGTGGTATATATCGATGAAAATGGCAATGAAGTTGCAGAAGACAAAAACACGGTTGTTGAATATTCTAAAGAAACGCTGTTGGCTGAATTGGGCTATCAGAGCGCGCTTTCAGCCAGCCAAAACCTAAAACACGCCACCGCATCAACGCAAGCATGGACTGAAGCACTTCCTTCGTCATCTATGCCAACGATCCAGCAAGGTGCGATCCTGGAAAGTGCCGTCACCAACCCGGTTGATTTAAAAGAGATCAACGCAGACTCAACACTGGATCGGATCAAAATCTGCCTGAACCGCAAATATGCTGACTGTGACTACGACGCCGTCTACCCTCACGGCACGCCGAATGATCAGTTAAAGGTACTTGTGCCGTTTTCTGGTTTCCGTGATGTCATGGGTAAAGTGACCAAAATCTATCGCCCTGACTGGAGCACCAAAGACGTCACTTATGACGCCAATGGTAACCCAAGCTATGCCATCAAGCCTGCTGGCACCCAACCGATGGGCCTGTACCATGGCACCGAAATTTTCATTCAGACGAAAGAAGGCGGTGGTGCGTCTAAGTTAGGCGGATACCAGGGCTCAGAGCACCTTTTCTCTGATCACATTTCACTGAAATATATGCAAAAGCAAGTCGGTGATAACGTCTACGACTACACCCGAATCTCATGGAATATCCCACGCTCAAAAGGGGTATTTGGCGATGCAACTCTCTACGGCCGTTATGCCGATGCGCACTGGATCATGAACCTGTCGGTTGAAGTTGAGCAAGAAATGCGTGGCAGAAAACGTCTGCGTAATTTTACCTACGTTGTGGGCAGCACAGACATGCCTGAAGAACAAACCTGGACTGATATTGATCACCCGCCTATGCAGATGGTTTACAGCTGCCTGGCAAAAGGCTCAATGATCATGCTGGCTAATGGCAAGCAACTGCCAATCGAGCAGTTACAGGTTGGCGACTTAGTACTTGGCGCAAGTCAATTTGCACCTAACTCACACATGCCGCTTGAAATCAAAGACGTATCAATTGGTGTTGAAGCCTTACCTATGATCAAGATCACCACAGATTCAGGCAAAGAGCTGCTGCTCACTGAATCACACCCTGTGGTCACTCAATCTGGCGTCTCGGCTTGGGCCAATAAAGTTCAACAAGGTGACCGTATTCACACCACCAATGGCCTGGAGCTGGTCACCAAAATAGAGCAAGTGAAATATGAGGACAATGTTTACAACCTCAAACTGGCCCGTACCTCGGACGATCCAAAGCACATTACCGGTGAGACTTTCTCAATGTTTGCAAATGGCCTGCAGGTGGGCGATCTGGCAATGCAAAGTGACAATGAATTTGAGGATGAAGTGGAAACAACACAAGACGTCCTGAATCGAATTCCTGAAGCTTGGCACAAAGATTACCTAAACAGCATTCAGTAAGCAGGAAACAAACCAGTGAGGCCTCTAAAGGGGGCCTCTTCACGGAGTGAACACAATGAATAAAAATCAATTCATTTGCCTTGCGCTGGCATTATCGACATCCCAGGCCTTCGCGCAGGCAACCAAAACGCCAGAGAAACTCAGCGAATTAGCCTCGCTTTCAGCAGAGGCAAAAAGCATAGATTTGGTGCCGCTTGGTACCGCACATCAAAGTAAAGGCGATGTCTTGCTGGGCATTCAGTCTGTACAAGGCATGGCCGTTGAGCATCTGGGCAATACCAATATCGACTTTCGCGTCGGCGTTGATCTCAGATATGAACAGGCGCTCAAACTTATCGACGGTAAGGTCGATGCCGGCTTTAAATTCCCGGCTGTGCGCGTTGACGCGGGCGCAAACTATGCCAAAGATATCAGCGCAGACCGTTACACAGGTACTTATACCGTGTATTCGTCAGTCAAACCTAAGTCTCGCATCTTAATGCCAAGTTCAGACCAAGGCTACCAGCCAACGCAGGCAGCCATTGAGCTGGCGCAAGCTTATCCAGGTAACAAAGCAGCAAACCTGGGTGATGGCTTTGTGCAGGGTTTTGCCTATGGCTCCAACGTCGTGATCAACATGAAAATTGATTATCGCAATGAGCAAGACAAACGGCAGATCGGTGGCTACCTCAGTGTTGACTGGATAGGTAAGGTCAAGGTTGATGGCCAGCTACAAAAGATTGATGAAGAGAAAAGACAGTCCGTTAAGATTTCCATCAGCGGCTATCAGAGCGGTGGCGATCCAAACCGGCTGTTGAACATCATCCCAAATGGCATTATGCGTTGCACGCTGCTGAACCCGGAGCCTTGCTTCAACCTGTTCGAAGCCGCTGTGAACTACTTGAAATCAGATTACATCAACCAGTTTAACTCTCTGGATGATTACAACATCACTGACAGCTATGTCACAAAATATCTGGATTCTGGCGCGGGTTTGCAACAGTTAATCCCGGACGCGGGCTATACCCAGGTCAACTACCTGACCAAGCTCGTTATTAAAGAGCTGACCTCCCGCTGGATTGAAGAGCGACTCACTTACCGCAGAGCGAAAAATCTACAGCGCTACTATGCTGCACAGTTTAACGCAGAGCAGCTGAATCAACTGCAAGAAATAGAAACATCCAGTCGCGCCAATGCCAACTTATTTGCAGATATGGTCGACTACTGTGAGCGCAATCCTGAAGGCAATTACTGCCTCGACTATGAGTCGGGTAACTTAGCTTACTATCGCGACTACAGTGCTATCAGCGACGTATTAAAGTAAGGATACCATTATGAAAAAGTTTTCTATAAGCACATCGATTGTGTCTGCCGCCCTGGCTTTACCCTTGCTGGGTGCCACAGCACAGGCACAGGATCTCAGCGATGCCCAATTGCAGGCCGCCCGTTATAGCGAGCTTGGCGACATGCTCACGGTGACAGAAGCTCAGGGCAGATTCGCCTGGATGCAAAAATGCTACGACGGGTTACTCGTTGAACTGTGGGAGCAAATGTTTGATACCCGCGACATTGTCAGCAAAGAAGAAAAACTACGCCAGCTCAAAGAACTGTGGCTGTCGGCAGATAAAATCGCTGCGGGCAAAGCACAGTATGTGACCTTTGCGAATGAAGATTTCAGCAATCCATATGATTGGATTGCAGGCACCAGTGATAATCAGGCATGTACACTTATGCCGCCAGAGTATCAGCCTGTGGCACTGAAAACGACGGTGCTGTCACATAGCTATTGTGACAATGCCAGCCTTGATAATGAATGGGAATGGATCTCCAAAGTCACCATTGAAGACTTCGAACATCAATCAGGCACCAAAGCACACACTATGGTATCAGGTAAAGTGGTTACCTTACCTGCAAACCGAAGCGTCAAGGTCTCTATCACGCCGGGCAATCTGGAACCTGATTTTCCTTCGTACGTCGTTGCGCGAGTCTGGGTTGACTGGGATCACAATGGTCAGCTGGACAACAGTGAAATGGTCTACAAATCTGCATCCGATGGGGTCTTCAAGTTTACCATGGACATTCCGGCAGATGTTCCCGAGGGCACAACATTGATGCGTATTGCAACCGATGCAGGTGGTGGCTCAGACAACGCTTGCTCCCGTATTCAATATGGTGAAGTCGAAGACTACCTTGTAACGGTTCGTTAAGGAAAGATGATATGAAACCTATTTATTTATCTGTTTTTGCACTGGCAATGACAGGACAAAGCCTTGCTGCGCAAGAAAAAGAGGCGAACATTTCAAGCGCCAACTTGTCAGGCTCTGTGATCTCGGGCCTGATCAACGATCATGTGGCCATGGGTACAGCGTATGACAGCCAAAAGAAACGCTTTCTCAATGTACAGCCTGTTGCGGGTGTCATTGATGAGACCTTTGGTAATACCGAACTCAAGTTCAAAACCGGCATTGATATGAGCTATGACGACATGCTTAATACCTTAAATGGTAGTGTGGATGTTGACGTCAACTTCCCGGTAGTAAGAGTATCGGCCGGTGCTTCTTTGGCCAAAGAAATGGCTTCCAGCACTTACTCTAGTTCATACACCTTTAGCGCCTCGAGCACGCCGAAAAAGCGCCTGTTCTTACCTAAAGACCAAAACCAGGGCTACACCCTGTCACAGGTCGGCAGTGATGTCGCCAACAACCATCAGACCAAGCTGCAAACCTTGGTTGGCGATGAGTTTGTAACCGGTGTTGAATACGGCGCAAACGTACTGGTCAACCTTAAGATCGATTACGGAAGCAACCAAGACAAATCAGACATCGGCGGTTATCTGGATGTTGATTTATATGGGGGTGTATTCAACGTGGGCGGTCAGCTGAGATACCTCAAGGACGAAACCAAATCGTCAGTGAAGATCACGGTACGTGCCATCCAGCAAGGGGGCGATCCTAAGCAGCTGCTAACCATTATCCCAAACAACATCATCACCTGTTCACTGGACAACCCAGAGCCATGCTTTGATATGTTCTATGAAGCCGTGAAGTATGCCAAGTCTGGTTTCAACTCGCAGCTCAACTCACTGAGCGACTACAATGTGGTGCGTTACTACACTACGCGTTACGAGAACTCCTCACTGGCGCTGCGCGCGTTAGTACCTGAGTATCAGATAGTCAGAAATGCAACAAAATGGCTGATCAGTGAACTTGAAGATGATTTCAAGCAGGCTATTTTGGATGAGCAACGTGCCGACAAGCTGCTCAATAGCTACTATGCCTACTTGCCCGTGTCACAACGCCTGGCTGTAGAGCAGATCAAAGACCTGGCCTATGACAATGCCTGGTTCTTCTTTAATGCTGCCCAGTTTTGCCGCGATAACCCGTTTGGTTACGCATGTGAAAATAAGGTCCAGGAAATGAAGAGTGCCTGTGTGCAACGCGGTAAAAACTGCCCGGCCACCTACAATGTGACTGACTTGCAACTGCCAAGTAATGATCAGCAGGACTGGAAACAGTGCGAACTGGCAAGGCAAGAAGCCGTGCGTGCCGGTATCGTTACTGAGGAGCAAAGCGCCCGCTTCAGAAACATGCGCTGGGCCCCGACTTTCATCGACGTCACAGCCCCGGCCCGTGGGATCCTGAACTGGCGTTTATGTGAAGGCGCTCTGACCACTTACGGTACAGCGTTTGCGCAATAACCTGCCATAATTAATCGCAATGTGCCTGAGCACATTGCGATTTCTTTTCAGGGAGCGGATATGAAAAAGTTTTTACCTTTACTGGCTCTGGGGTGCACTTTCGCAGCACATAGCCAAATCTATTACAGTGAAAAAGTCGGTGCTAATGACCTGGGCCGGGCTTTTGACCCAAACATGCATCAGCTCAATAATGCATGCCTGCAAGGCACATCGGTATTACATAATGAACTCAGCGGCAGTCTGGATTATTTCCAGCGCGTTGACGAGACCTTGATCAAACGCCGTACATTCGGTGAGGTACATGGCGGTGTTAATCTGTTTATTATCGCCGGCAGTGTGTCGACTTCTATGACACATCGTAATGCCACCGATCAGCGTACACTCACATCGCAGCTTCATCTTAAGTTTGATGAAGGCTATAGCACTTTGGAAGACCGTCAGGTAAAAGCGGGCGTGGATCTCAAAGACTGCGGCAGCCACTTTGTCTATCAGGTCAACTATGGTCGCGATCTGTTCGTCAACACCCGGCTGCACTTCAAAACCGAAGAAGATTACAAACGCTTTGTGATCAAAATAAAGATACGTTTACTGTTTTTCAAAAAGACCATCACTAAGGTCAAAGAAATCGAAAAGTATGCCGAAAATGCGGTATTCAGCGTCGATGTTAACTCAAATGGGCCATTACCAGCAAAACTGCAGCAACAGCTCAGCGAGCAACCCACCTATTGCCGTGGAGGTAACATTACCCCCTGCCTGCAAACACTGGAAAAGCTCGTGGCGTATAGTTTCGACCCCAATGGCCTGATGCTGGATTTGGCCGACTTAGACAAGGTGCCTCGTAGCTTTGTGGTCAAGAGCTTTCAGGATTCAGGCCACTATGGTGCCGCTGACTGGGCGTCTGTGATGAGTAATACCATGTATGAACCAACCTGGCGCTGGGCTGAGCATCAGTACGGTGAAGCGGTCAGGCACTTAGAGCGTGCCAAAGCGTTCTTAGCGGTGGCAAGTGAAGCTGAAAAACCGGCACTGGAGGCTCAATATGAAGCCGCTCAGATTGCCCTCAGTGATGCCGAAACGCTGCGCCAAACCTGCCTGACGTCTCCCTGGTCAAGTCAATGTGGGTCGTAAATAGGCATGTATTTTTCTCACCGAAATGGCTGGTTGTTTTATGCTATTTTGGTGAGTTTTCCACCTCTAATTGAATAAAATTCATATTCTACTTTGGTCCAATCCGATTGCACTCAAATTTGATTTATGTCAACGTCTGCTCAATAAACAAAAAATAATGACATAACATCAACAGAGTAGTAGAAGTGATGACAACAACTATTAAACTTTCGCCAGTTGCACTGGCACTCTTTGCGTGCTCCGCCGCGATGGCAGAACAATCTAACGAACAAAACATAGAAACGATCTCGGTACTGGGCTCTAAGGTATCCAACCGGACTGCAACCGAGTCGACTTCTCCGATAGACATACTAGATACAGATCAGCTCAACAAAGGTGGCTTTACTGAATTAGGCCAGAGCCTGCAATCCATCGCCCCTTCGTTTAACTTTAGCCGAACTCAGGTTTCAGATGGTTCTGATCTGTTCCGCCCGGCAACATTACGAGGGCTGCAGCCAGACCAAACGCTGGTCCTGATCAACGGTAAACGCCGTCATACTCAGGCCATATTTGGCCTGTCAGGCACAGTAGGAGCTGGCGCTGCCGGCACAGATATGAACTCCATTCCCATGATGGCGCTGAAAAATGTTGAGATCCTCAGAGACGGTGCCGCGGCCCGTTATGGCTCAGACGCCATAGCGGGCGTTATTAACCTCTCTTTGAACGACAGCACCGGCGTCACCACCGGCTTTGTGCAGGCAGGGTCGACTGGCGAGGGCGACGGTGATACCTATTCTCTGGGCCTGAACCGAGGTTTTGATTTGGGCACTCAGGGCGGCTTTATTAATGTCTCTGTGGAATATCGCGACGCTGACGGCACCAACCGGGCCGAGCGTGATACCGGTGGCTCATCGACCATTGCCCCGGGTAGCCTATCTGATGAAGTACGCTGGCGTCAGGGTAACTCAGAAAGCGAATTTATGTCGGTGTTTTATAACGCCGCATTGCCGGTCGGTGACAAAGAGCTCTATTCATTCGCGGGTTTTTCGAACCGAACGGCACTGGGCAATGGCTTTTACCGGGATTTTAACCGTGCAGAGCGAAACATTCCTCAGGTATACCCCGATGGCTTTTTACCTAGGATCGACAACGAAGCTGAAGATCTGTCCTTCGCAATCGGCCTCAAAGGTGATATCAACCCAGACTGGGCGTTCGATGTATCCAGTGTGTACGGCGAAAACCAGTACGACTATTCGTCATCCAATACCATTAATGCCTCTTATGCTGCTGAATACCTGGCGAATAACCCCAACGCATCGGCCCAGGACATTGCCAACAATGCCGGACCCAGAGGCGGCTACTCAGGGGGGTTCAGATTCGATCAGTGGACGACCAACCTGGATATCAGCGGCATTATTGACATAGACGGTGGTGAGCCGATTTATCTGTCTGTGGGGGCCGAGTACCGTAAGGAAAATTATCAGATAGTCCCAGGTGAAGTGGCCTCTTATGCATGTGGTTTATCTAACTCCGACCGCTCTTTCCCGTCTGTGATTGACGCGGAAGTGTTTGCCGACTGTGGTTTTCAGGCTTATCAGGGGCTCAGACCGGATGCAGCCAACAAAGCAGAGCGCTCCAGCCATGCTTTATATGTAGAAGCTGAAACCTTGCTTAGTGAAGACTGGCTGGTCAGCGCGGCGCTGCGCTACGAAGATGTGTCTGACTCAAACGATGACACTATCTGGAAGCTGGCAACCCGCTATGAACTGAGCGAAGATTTGGCAGTGCGTGCCGCGGCTTCGACGGGTTTTCGGGCGCCGTCCTTACAGCAGTCTGGTTACACTGCCTTTACCACCACACTGGGTGGCGATGGCTCGCTGGCAACCTCTTATACCGCAACCGCAGGCTCACCATTCCCGGCAGCACTGGGGGTAGATGGCCTGAAGCTGGAATCCTCTGACAACTACAACCTGGGTCTGGCCTGGGATGTTAGCAGCGACCTCTCTGTTACGCTGGACTTCTATCAAATCAAGATTTACGACCGGATCAACCTGGGCAGCTTCATTGGCGTCAACAGTGATGAACTAGACGCTTTCCCGGCGGCTAACACTGCGCTGACTGCCACCGGCGCGGTACAGGGTAACTTTTTCTCCAACTCGCTGGATTCAACTACCCGTGGGGTGGATTTCATCGCGTCTTATTCGACGGCCGTTGCCAGTGGTGAACTGGACATTACCTTTGCCGCCAATAAAAATAAGACAGAAATCGATAAAGTTAACGCACCTGAGGGGATCCCTGAGGGTATAGTTCTGGATCAACAAAGACGCTCATTCCTGACCCATGGCCAACCAAGAGAGCGGGCAACGCTGACCTTTGATTATCAGCAAGACGACTGGAATGCGCTGCTACGCTTTAACTACTTCGGTAAAACCGAGGTCAGTTACTTTGCAGGCGGGCACATTGTACTGCCAGACTTCCTGTCTCCCACCAACAGCTGGCAACAAACCAGTGTGGTTGAATCTGCCGTTCTGGTTGATGTAAATATGGGTTACCAGCTGACCGACAACATTAACCTGTCTGCCGGTATTGATAACCTGTTTGATGAAACGCCGGATGAGTTGGGCGATGATGAAGTACTCAACTTCATTACCAATGGTGCTATGCGCTACCCGCTGCGCGCTTTACCCTATGGCTTTGATGGCATGACGTACTACGCAAAAGTGAGTTTTAGTTTCTAATCTCCCTCAGGGTGTTGTGCATGGTCACAGCACCCTCACCCTTTACTCGCATTGCACCGTTGCTCAGCGTAAAACCTGCCCTTGCTTATTTATCTTTATGCTACAGCATTCATTGAACTGGATATATAATAAATTAGAATAAGCACATAAATTTATCCTTTATTTATGCACAAACCATTAAGCAGTTAATCAAGATAATAAAACAAACTATTCTTCATCGGTTATTATTCACTTAAAAAACAACTGTCGCAGAAATATAAATCCCACTACCTTCAACAAAAAACCATCCCAACTTTCGAAACAAAAATCCAATGAAACAAAACAGAAACTCAACATTAATAAAAATACAATTGACTATTTACCAATGTAAATATCAAATATAGCTCGATTCAAATCAACTTACTTAAATTAAAATTTGAAAGGATACTAAAGATGAAAGTTAGTTCTATTGGAAAAATTACGACCCTGTTTTTATCTTTTACTACGCTGTGCACGTTCGCTGCCCAAGACGCTGCAAACTATATGGAATATAACCTGGGAGACACCACCTACAGAATTCCGGCATCACAGGCTAAAAATGTAGATGAGATTATCGAACTTATCGATAGCCAAAACGACGTTTCTGATTATGGTGTTATCATGTTGAAATCAGAGCGCGTTCAGGTTGCAGCGTCAGACATAACACCGCTATCCGGGGGGGTTCTTCGCCTGCACAGCTCATTCAGAACGGCTTATGTCAATGAATTCGATGCAGCTTTCAGCTACACTTGTCCTCGCAATATGTTTATTAAAGGCATTTCTAGCTATCATCAAAATGACCAAGAAGATCGCCGCTTTAAAATCGAATGTGGTAAATATACAACTGATTCTGCGCGTATGTACCGCCTGAACAGTAGCTGGACAAGCTATGTGAATTCATACGACCAAACTTTCAACTTCACGTGTCCAAGCGAAAAATTTATAGTCGGTATTGCCAGCGTGCACAGCAATAGCAATGAAGATCGTATATTTAAATTTGCATGTGCAGCAATGGCTGAATCAGCTAGCGGCGCTCCATTACCTGCTGATGTTTGCTCTACTGTAGGGCCAACTAACTTTGACCAGCCTTGGGACTTGAGCTCTCATGGCGCCTTGATAGGTATGTCTAGCCGACATAGCAATTCGCATGAAGACCGCTCAACAACCGTTTCGTATTGTAACTCTGTTTCTGACTCCGACTGGTAATATACGTCATTTTCGCAGGCATTAAGCAGTCGCCTGCTATGAGAAATTCAAACGGCGAGATCGCACTTTGTAAAAAGGCATTAAAACCGGCCCCCTCTCTAATCTAATAAAGCCCATATTATCACTACCGACT